>NZ_CP170460.1:2500-817500 GCF_042604625.1 Azospirillum sp. A29 | reverse complement strand
CCGGTAGGCGAGATAGGCGAGCGAGGCGAGGCCCGCCTTCTGCAGCAACCCCGAACCGGCTGCCGGAACATGGGGCATGCCATGGCCGTGGCCGTAATAGCCCTTCATCTTCTTTTTGCCCTTCTTGCCGAGGAGCAGGGGCATGGCGGCGGCGAAGGCCGGCCCGCGACCGGTGCGGCCGGCCAGCCCGTTGGCCAGGATGACGCCGAGGACTTTGCTCAGGTTGCTCATCGTTCCCTTCCCTACCGGCTGCGAATGACACGCCCCGGCTGCGGACGGGAGCCGCGACCGGGAGCCGTAGACATGGGGACGGTCCCGGTCATTGAAACCGGCGTCACCCGCAAGAGCGGCGGGGCAAGAGCGGCGGGAAGGCCAAGGGCCGCCGTCCGGACGGCCCGTGGCATCACAGCCCTTTGCCGGGCATCACTTGACGAGCGGGCAGCCGCTGTCCTTCGGGTCGATGTAGGCCTGCGCGCCGGGAACGGTCTTCAGGATCTTGAAATAGTCCCAGGCGTACTTCGACTCTGCAGGCGTCTTCACCTGCGCCAGATACATGTCGTCGAAGACGCGGCCGTTGGCGGCGATCTTCACCTCCTTCATCATCATGTCGGTGACCGGCATGGCGCGCATCTTCGCCGCCACCTTGTCGGGATCGTCGGTGCCCAGCTCCTGCACCGCCTTCAGGTAATGGCGGACCGACGAATAGACGCCGGCCTGGTTCATCGACGGCTTGCGGCCGGTCCGCTCCTCGAACTTCTTCGACCAGCCGCGGGTTTCCTCGGTCATGTCCCAGTAGAAGGAGTTCGCCAGCATCAGCCCCTGCGAGGTTTCCAGCCCGAGCGCCTGGATGTCGTTGATGTTCAGCAGTAGCCCCGCCAGCGTCTGGCCGCCCTGGGGAATGCCGAACTCGGCCGCCTGCTTGACGCCGTTGATGGTGTCGCCGCCGGCATTGGCGAAGGCGACCACCTCGGCCCCCGATGCCTGCGCCTGCAACAGGTAGGAGGAGAAGTCGGACGCCCCCAGCGGATGGCGCACACTGCCCTTGATGGTGCCGCCCAGCTGCTTGACCGTGGTGGCCGCCTCGGCTTCCAGCGAATGGCCGAAGGCGTAGTCGGCGGTGATGAAGAACCAGCTCTTGCGGCCCTGCTCGACCAGCGCGCGGGCGGTGGCGGAAGCCACGGCATGGTTGTCCCAGGTCCACTGGAAGCCGTAGGGGCTGCACTCCTTGCCGGTCAGGTCGGTCGAGCCGGGGCCGGACATCAGGAACAGGCGCTTCTTGTCGCGCGTGATCGCCTGCACCGCCAGCGCTGCGGCGGAGTTCGGCACGTCGGCGACGACATCGACCTTCTCGGTATCGATCCACTGGCGGGCCAGGTTGGCGGCGATGTCCGCCTTGTTCTGGTGGTCGCCGACGATGATCTCGATCTTCGTGCCGTTCACGGCATTGCCGAACTCCTCAGCGGCCATCCGGGCCGCCACCGCCGATCCCTCGCCGTTGATGTCGGCGTAGATGCCGGAGCGGTCGGACAGCATGCCGATCTTGATGACGTTGTCGGACATCTGGGCCTGGGCGGCGCCGGACGCCAGGACGGCCAGGGCGATGCCGGCGAGAAGCCCGGCAACAAGCGGTTTACGCATGGTTCGCTCCCCAATTGGACGGTTTTTGGTGTTTTGGTTTTGCTGTTTCGGACACCAGTCCCGGCTGGACGGCCGGGAGGCGGAGATCAATGGGTGGTATAGCCGCCATCGACGGGAAGGGCTGCTCCGGTGATCGACCCCGCGGCGTCGGAACACAGGAAGGCGATGGCGGACGCGACCTCCTCCGGCGCGATCAGCCGGCCGGTCGGCATTCTCTCCAGGAACACCGCCCGCAGCACCTGATCCTCAGGCAGGCCGGTGACCTGCGCCTGCTGGGCGATCTGGCGCTCGATGATCGGTGTCAGCACCGTTCCGGGGCAGATCGCGTTGCAGGTGATGCCGTGGGGCGCCAGCTCGATCGACACCGACTTGGTCAGGCCGATGATGCCATGCTTGGCGGCGACATAGGCCGGTTTGTGCGGTGCGCCCACCATGCCCAGCACCGACGCGGTGTTGACGATGCGCCCCCAGCCCCGCTCCCGCATCGACGGCACCGCCGCCTTGATGGCATGGAAGGCGGCGCTGAGGTTGACCGCCAGCAGCAGGTCCCACTTGTCGTCGGGGAACTCGTCCAGTGCTGCGACATGCTGGATGCCGGCATTGTTCACCAGGATGTCGACCGGTCCCAGCCGGTCGGCGGCGTCGGCCATCATGGCGCGCACCTCCTCCGGCCGGCTGAGGTCGGCGGCGGAATAGACGATCCGGCGGCCGGTCCGTTCGGCGATTTCGGCGCAGTTGCGGTCGATCTCCGCACGGTCGCCGAAGCCGTTGACCATCACGTCGCAGCCGCGGCCGGCAAGCTCCCGCACCGTCGCCAGCCCGATGCCGCTGGTGGAGCCGGTGACAACAGCAATTCTGTTCTGCATCTCTCTTCGTTCCTCGGTCGGATGATGGCGCGTCAGAACGCCACCTGATCGGCGCCCTTCAAGTCGAGCATGGCGCGCGCCTCTTCCGGGGTGGCGACCTCCAGCGACAGCTCCTCCAGGATGCGGCGGATCTTCGCCACCTGCTCGGCGCTGTTGCGGGCCAGCCGGCCCTTGGCGAGATAGAGGCTGTCCTCCAGCCCGACGCGAACGTTGCCGCCCATCACTGCGGCCATGGTGGTGAAGGGGATCTGGTGGCGGCCGGCGGCCAGCACCGACCATTCGTAATCCTTGCCGAACAGCCGGTCGGCAGTCTCGCGCATGAAGACGAGGTTGCGTTCCTCCGCCCCGATGCCGCCAAGAATGCCGAAGATGGTCTGGATGAACAGCGGCGTCTTCACCAGCCCGCGGTCGAGGAAATGCGCGAGATTGTACAGATGCCCGACATCGTAGCACTCGAACTCGAACCGGGTGCCGCAGCCCTCGCCGAGATGTTCGAGGATATAGGCGATGTCGCGGAAGGTGTTGCGGAAGATGAAGTCGTCGGTGCTGCGCAGATAGGGTTCCTCCCAATCGTGCTTCCAGTTCTTGTAGCGGTCGGCCAGCGGGAAGATGCCGAAATTCATCGACCCCATGTTGAGCGAGCACATCTCCGGCTTGGCCAGCAGCGGGGCGGCGAGGCGTTCCTGCACCGTCATGTTGAGCGAGCCGCCGGTGGTGATGTTCAGCACCGCGTCGGTGGACTGTTTCAGCCGCGGCAGGAACTCCATGAACACCGCCGGGTCGGGCGTCGGCTGGCCGGTGCGGGGATCGCGGGCGTGCAGATGCAGGATCGCCGCCCCGGCCTCCGCCGCGCCGACGCCCTGCTCGACGATCTCGTCGGGCGTCACCGGCAGGGCGTCCGACATGGTGGGGGTGTGGATCGATCCGGTCAGCGCGCAGCTGATGATGACCTTTTTCTTCGATGCGGCCATGCAAGGCCCTCCTGTGCTGCTCCGGGCGGGAAGGCCCGGACGATTCGAGATATTCGGCGGTGTTCGGCGGGGGGCGGCTATCCACGCTCAAGCTCGTCCAGGCGCTGGAGATGGGCGGCGAGACGGGCGGCGACCTCCTCCCGCTGTCCCTCGCTCCAGACCCGGAAACCGGCGCCGGTCTTCATGCCGAGCCGCCCGGAGGCGACCAGCTCGCTGAGAAGGGGCTGCGGCCCCGGCGTGCGGTCGAGGTCGGGCAGGACATGGCCGTGGACCGCCAGCGTCAGGTCGGTGCCGACCAGATCGGCGTTCTCCAGCGGCCCCAGCACGGCGAGCCGCCGGCCGAAGCTGGCCTTGACCACGGTGTCGACCGTCTCGGCGTCGCACACGCCGTCCTGAACCAGCGCAATGGCCTCGCGCCACAGCGCATGCTGAAGGCGGTTGCCGATGAAGCCGGGAACATCCTTGCGGACCTCCACCGGCAGCTTGCCGATGGACCTCAGCAGGCCGGTCATCGCGGCGACCGCCGCATCGGCGGTGTCGCGCGTCCGCACCACCTCGACCAGCGGGATCAGATGGGCCGGGTTCCACCAATGGGTGCCGAGCGCGCGGGTGCGGTCGCGCAGCGGTTCCATGATCCGGGTGATCGGGATAACCGACGTGTTGCTGGCGAGGAGCGCATGGGACGGTGCCGCCGCTTCCGCCGCCGCCAGGATGCGCTGCTTGAGGGCGAGGTCTTCCGGCACCGCCTCGATGACGATGTCGGCGGCGGCGACCGCCGCCTCCAGCGTCTCGTGCGGCCGGATACGGTCGACGATCGCGGTGTCCTGGCCCAGACCGCCAAGGGATTGGTCACCGAGGGTCCGGCGGATACGGTCGAGGATGCCGGCCCGGCGAACGGCATCGGGTTCCTGGATCTCGACGCGATGGCCGGCAACGGCGAACGCCTGCGCGATCCCCTGCCCCATCATCCCGGCGCCGATGATGGCGATGCGCTGGTGTGTCATGGTCTGTGCATTCCCCCGTCCCGCTTGACCGGCGCCCATAAAGCGCTGCCCTGATTGTTCGCCATAGACGCTGTTTGGAATGCTTGGTAAGCAATGGTTGTGCCAGGGAGCCAAGTGGCTGTTAAGTCAGGATTTTGTTGAAAGCCTGCTCAAGCATGCCGTCCCGGTGTTTGCGAGTGCGCACAGTCCGGCCCACCAGGATCCCCGGTTTCCCAGGAAATCAGCCCTTCCATCGTGTTCATTTTTCTGACAGATACTGTGCGTAATATTGACAGTCCGCACAAGGGAGGGCTGGGAATGCCAACGGATCGAAGCGAGCAGTTCGCTGCGGCATGCGCGTTGATGGCGATGGTCGACGAGATGATCGATGGCGCCCTGCTGGTCGACCGCGACGCCCGCATCGTCTGGTCGAACGACAGGCATGTCTGGTTCACTGAAAAGCTGATGGCGCAGCTGGGACTCCAGTCACGGGCGGACGCCATCGGCCTGCCGGTGGAGCGCGTCATCCCGCACAGCCGGATGCGCGAGGTGGTGGAAACCGGCCGGTCGATGCCGCTCGACATCATGCGCTATGGCGAACACACGCTGCTGGTCAGCCGCCTGCCGCTGCGTGACGAGACCGGCGAGGTCATCGGCGCCCTTGCCTTCGCCCTGAAGAACAGCCTGACCTATCTCCGCCCCATCGCCGACCGCTTCAACAAGCTGCAATCCCGGCTGACCCGGGTCGAACAGGAGCTGGCGGCCAGCCGGGCGTCGAAATACACGGTCGAGAACCTGATCGGCTTCAGCCCGGCGATGCTCCAGGTCAAGCGGCTGGTGCGCCGGGCCGGCCAGATCGCCTCGGCGGTGCTGCTGCTGGGCGAGACCGGCACCGGCAAGGAGCTGGTGGCGCAGTCGATCCATGCCTGCTCCGACCGCGCCCACCGCCCCTTCGTCGGCGTCAACACCGCCGCCATCCCGGAAAACCTGCTGGAGGCGGAGTTCTTCGGCGTCGCCCCCGGCGCCTATACCGGTGCCGGCCGCCAGCCGCGCCCCGGCAAGTTCCAGCTGGCCGACGGCGGCACCCTGTTCCTCGACGAGATCGGCGACATGCCGCTGCCGTTGCAGGCCAAGCTGCTGCGCGCCCTGCAGGAACGCGAGGTCGAGCCGCTGGGATCCAACCAAGTGGTCAAGGTCGATGTCCGCATTATCGCGGCGACCAGCCGGCCGCTGGCCGAGATGGTGCGCAGCGGCGCCTTCCGGCCGGACCTCTATTACCGGCTGAACGTCTTCCCGATCCAGCTGCCGGCGCTGCGCGACCGCAGGGACGATCTGGAAATCCTCGCCTCGCTGTTTTCGGAGAAGGTCGCGCTCAGCCTCGACCAGCCGATGCGCGACCTCACCCCGTCGGCGCTCGACGCACTGCGACGCCACGACTGGCCCGGCAACATCCGCGAACTGGCCAACGTCATCGAACAGGTCTATGTGCGCACCGAAGGCGACCGCATCCTCGCCGACGACTTCGCCGACATCCTGCCGGACGCTCCCCTCGACCGCCCCGCCCCGGTGGAGGGAAGACGCCCGCTGGCCGCCGCGATGGACGATCTGGAACGGTCGCTGATCCTAGAGGCGCTCGCCGACTGCCGGGGCAACAAGCTGGAGGCCGCCCGCAGCCTCGGCCTGTCGCGCACCAACCTCTACGCAAAGCTGCGCAAGCACGGCATTCCGGTGCAGCCGGACGACTGAGGCCGCCGCCCTCGTGTCCCTGAACGACGGACGTCCCGCTCCTTGGGAAGCGGGACGTCCGGTGGCGGTGGAATGACAGCCGTTTGCGGCGGTCACATCAGCTTCGCCATCGCGATCAGCGACAGGGTGACGGTGATGGCGCCGCCGATCCGGGTCGCAACCTGGGCGAAGGGCATCAGCTGCATCCGGTTGGCCGCCGTCAGGATGGCCACGTCGCCGGTGCCGCCCTGGCCGCAGTTGCAGGAATTGATGATCGCGGTTTCGATCGGGTACATCTTGACCATGCGGCCGACGATGAAGCCGACGCTCATGTGCGTCGCCACCGTGCAGAAGATGATGATCAGGTTCTGGATGGTGAAGGCGGACATCAGCTTGTCCCACGGCGTCACCGCGACACCCATGGCGAACAGCAGCGGATAGGTGACCGCGACCTGGAAGAACTTGTAGACGACGCCGGCGCCGGCCTCCAGCGAGGGAGAGGCGAGCTGGAACACCTTGATCAGCACGGCGATGAACAGCATCGCCACCGGGGCCGGCAGGCCGACGATCTTCTGGGCCATGACGCCCATCAGATAGAGGGTGACGGCGAACAGCCCGGCGGCGGCGACGGTGTTGGCATCCACGGGGCCGCTGCTCCTGGCGGCCGTCTTGGTGAAATCGGCGCCGCCGGGCTGGAGTTGGCCGTTGCCGGTCAGCTGCGGCATGCGCTTGCCGATGAAGTTCAGCAGGCCCGACATCAGGATCGCCATCAGGCTGCCCAGCATGACCATCGGCAGCACCTGCGCGAAGATCTCACCCTGGTTGCCGTTCATGATCTCGGCATAGCCCATCGACAGCGGGATGGCCCCTTCGCCGACACCGCCCGACATGATCGGAACGACGATGAAGAAGAAGGTGTGCTTGGGATCGAGGCCGAGCAGGCTGCCGACCAGCGTGCCGACGCAGGCGGCGGCGACGGCACCGCTGGCGAGCGGCGCGAAGATCTTGAAGAAGCCCTTCACCAGCGCGTCGCGGTTCATGCTGAGCACGCTGCCGACGATGATGCAGGCGATGAACAGATAGAGGAAGTTGGTGAATTTGGTGAAATCGACCACCGCCTTCAGCATCGGCGCCGGCAGCACCTGGTAATAGGCCAGGGCGGAGGGGATGAAGGTGGCGAAGATCGCCGCGGCGCCGATGTGGCGGAAGACCGGAAGACGCTTGCCCAGCTCGCCGCAGCTGAAGCCGCAGACCGCCAGCACGGCGATCATCATGTTGATCTCGTGGGTCAGCGATCCGGTCGCGACCGCCCCGGCGAACACCGCGAGCAGAACCACGAACACCGGGACTGGAACGATGCCGACGCGCTGGTCGAGCAGCCCCCACCAGACCTCGCGCCAGGACCGGCGGGCGGCGGACACGGACGAGACGGGCTCGTCGAGGGCAAGGGAGGAAAGAGAGACTTCACTGGGCATGGTGTCCTCCGGACATTCGGTTTTGTTTGTGCTCCGGCAGCGGTCGGCAAAGACGGGACGGGACGCTGCCGGGTCCGGTCCTGGGCTGGAGGGTTGGAAACAGTCGGTGCAGAGCGTTTCGCAGCGCTGCGATTCAATCGCGAAAAAACAAGGCGTGACGATTGGACGGGAAAAATGCCGCTCTTCTTACCAAAGAATGTCGTATATCGATGTTAGATCGAGTAATAACGCATCCATATCTTCTGATTTTATTCATTGACTGACGCTTGTTCCTCAGAACACCCAATGATTTCTTCTATCACTTGGAACTGTCAGAAGCCTGTCAGCGCAGGGAAGACCGAAGAAAATTTTGACAAACTCACTGGCCCTGGATGCGGGCGGCCTCGATATGGCCGACCAGGGCATGCAGAATCCGGAGGCCGTAGGGCCAGGGACCGAAGCCGGCTTCGGCGTTGATGTGCCCGGCCTCGCCGAGATCGACCAGATCGGCCTGCCAGACGCCCGACCAATGGACGGCGCGCGGAAAGCGCATCACCGGGTCGTTGTGACTCGCCACCACCACGGCGGGCACGCCGAGCGCCAGCGAAGGCACCCGCTCCTCCGCTTCGAAGCGCGAGGGCTCGGCGGGCGCGACCAGCATCAGCCCGGCGATGTCGTGACTGCGGTCGCCGGCCACGCAGCAGGAGGCCAGCGCCCCGAAACTGTGCCCGACCAGGATGGCCGGACGCGCCCGCTGGCCGAGCAGACGGCGGACGGCGCCGACCCAGCATTCGATGTCGGGGACGTTCCAGTTGCTCTGGGTGATGCGCAGCCAGAAGGGGTGGCGGGCCTGCCAGAAGCTCTGCCAATGTTCCGGGCCGCTGTCATAGAGGCCCGGCACCAGCACGAAGCTGTAGCGCGCCGACGCCTCCATCAGGGCCGCATCCACCTCGCGCATGTGATCGAATTCCATCGGCCCCGGCGGTCGTCGACCCGCCCCCTTCTTGTCCGCAACGGTCAATGGCATGGCACCCGGTGGCACGGCGCCCAGCGGTACGGCGCCTGACAGGGCATCGTCGCCGGCAGGTGGGCCAGGAACCACGTCACCGCCAGCAGGTCGGCGCTTCCGCCGGGGCTGAGGTTGCGGCGGATCGCCTCGTCGTCCAGCACCGCCAGCCGGCGCAGATAGTCCGGTGCCGCAACCCCGCCGTCGCGGCGCAGATGCATCGCCTCGCCCTGGAGAAACTCCAGCCCCACCAGTCCGCCGCGCGACACCACATTGGTGTCGGGGTTGAAGGCCAGCAGTTCCAGCAGCGCCCCATGCAATGCCGTCCGCGACCCATGGGCGCGCAGCCGTTCGAAGGCCGGCAGCGCGTGGTTCCGCACAATGGCGAAGCCGGAGGCCGCCTCGCCGCGCGCTCCGGTCAGGCCATGGCGGCGGTAAAGATGCTCGCCCGCCGTCCCGGCCTCCCCCGGCCGCCGCAATTCCTCGACCACCTCGGCGCAGACCGCTGCCACCTCCGCGCACAGCGGATCGCGGTGCAGCGCCCGCCCCTGCCCCACCAGCCGGCCGGCGGCGGCACAGAGCAGGCCGAAGGCGAAGATGCTGCCCTTGTGGGTGTTGACCCCGCCGGTGGCATGCAGCATGGCCCTCTCGCAGGCCATGCCGTCGGCGCGGATCCCCGCCAGGAACAGCTCGGCCGGCACGGCGCAACCGTCCAGTCCGCGCTGGAAGAACCGGCGGAACCACGGGGCGATGGCACGGGCCGACGCCAGGAAGCTCGACAGGTCCATGTCGCGGTGAGAGCCGCAATTGCGGCGGTCCACCAGCCCCGGCTTCGGCGTCAGCAGTACCTCACGCAACAGCGAGCGGTGGGCCAGATGCGCGAGGTCGAAACCGAGCGAGCGCTCGCCCTCCATCCCGCCGGGACCAGGGGCCGCAAGCGGCTCCCCGACAGCCCCGATCCGCTCTTCAATGGGTGCGATAGGCATTCACCCTCTCCTCGATGGCCGCCAGAAGCTCGTCCAGCGGATGGCGGCGCGAGCGGGCGCAGCCATGGGCCGGCTCCCCGCACACCAGACAGCGCCGCGGTCCCATCCCCAGCGCACTGCGCGACAGGCCGCCCTGCATCGGACAGAGCACGTCCAGATCCCACAGCCGGCCCAGCGGATGGTCGTCCTCCAGGGTCGCTGCCGCCCATTTCAGCACGCGGGCCTCGGTATCGACGGCATAGAGCGCCTCCAGCCCGGTCGGTGCCCGCACCGGCAGATGGGCCGCCACCGGCCAGCCGGTGCGGCGAAACAGCCGGTCCAACTCCGCCGCCGCCGTCTCCATCACGAAGCGGCTGGTCCCGGTCACCTTGACCGGCCCCGGCGTCACCAGCGTCACCGACAGCAGCGGCAGGCCATGGCGGGCGAACAGCGCCTGCTGGCGGGCGGCGCGGCGGTCGCGCGCCTCCAGCATGTCGGCCAGCGAGACGGCTATCCCGTGCATGACGGTCAGCCCTTCACCTGCCGGACGATGTCGATCACGCTGCCGTCGCGGTAGCGGACGATCCCGACCACCTTGTCGAGGAACTCGATGGGCCGCGGTTCCCCGGTCAGGGATTCGGCGCGCTGCTGCAACGCCTCGATGGTCATCACCGGCAGGCCGGCGGCCTTCAGCCGCTGGGCGATCTCCGGCCGGCGCGGGTTGACGGCGATGCCGTGGTCGGTGACCAGCACGCCGATGCATTCGCCCGGCGTGACCACCGTGGTGCAGCGGCGCACCACCGTCGGGATGCGGCTGCGGATCAGCGGCGCCACCACGATGGACAGGTTGGCCGCCGCCGCCACGTCGGAATGGCCGCCCGACGCCCCGCGCATCACCCCGTCCGACCCGGTGATGACGTTGACGTTGAAATCGACGTCGATCTCCAGGGCGCTCAGGATCACCAGATCCATCTGGTCGACATAGGCGCCCTTGGAGCCGGCATTGGCATATTCGTTGGTCGAGATCTCGATGTGGTTGGGCGAGGTGCGCAGCGATTCCGCCGCGTCGCCGTCGAAGCTCTGGGTGTCGATCACCCGTTCGATCAGGCCCTTCCTGTGCAGATCGACGATGCCGCCGGTGATGCCGCCCAGCGCGAAGCTGGCGGTGATCCCCTTCTTGCGCATGTAGCCTTCGAGGAAGCGCGTCGTCGCCGTTGCCGATGCGCCGGAGCCGGTCTGCATCGAGAAGCCCTGCTCGAAATAGCCGGAATGCACCATCACCTCGGCCGACAGCCGGGCGATCAACAGTTCACGCGGGTTGGTGGTGATGCGGGCGGCGCCGACGCTGATCTTCGACGGGTCGCCGATCTGCTCGACCTTGACCACATAATCGACCTCGTCCTGCGAAATGCTGGCCGGCGCGTTGGGGAAGGGCACGATCTCCTCGGCCAGCAGGATCACGGTGCCGGCATGGCGGGCATCCACCTTGGCATAGCCGAGCGAGCCGCAGCGCGAGCGTCCGCTGATGCCGTTGGCGTTGCCGAAGCAGTCGGCGGTCGACACGCCGAGGAAGGCGACGTCGATCTTAAGCTCGCCGTCCTGGATCAGCTTCACCCGCCCGCCGTGCGAGTGGATGTTGACCGGATGCGCCATCAGCCCGTGGCTGATCGCCTCGGCCAGCTTGCCGCGCATGCCGGAGGTGTAGATGCGGCTGATGACGCCGTTGCGGATATGCTCGATCAGCGGCGCGTTGCAGCTGAGCAGCGACGACGGCGCCAGCGTCAGATCCCTGAAGCCCAGGCGGGCCAGCAGATCGACCACGGTGTTGATCGTCTTGTCGCCTTCGCGGAAGGCGTGATGGAAGGAGATGGTCATCCCGTCCTTCAGGCCGGAGCGCCGGATGGCGTCCTCCAGCGACGGGCAGACCTTGCGGGAGCGCTTCAGCTCCGGGTCCTTCAGGTAGGGGGTCCGGCTGGCGAACCCGTCGAAGCGGGGCAGCCGGTCCAGCAGGTCGAAAGCGAGGTCGGTCACGGCAGAGCACTCCAGTTCACTTGCGGGTTCCCGACGCCTCGGCCCGCTGCAGCACACGGCGCGCGTGGTCGATGACGGGACCGTCGATCATCTTTCCGTTGAGCGAGACGACGCCCAGCCCCTTGCGCTCGCCCTCCGCCGCCGCCGCGACGACGCGGCCGGCATACTCGACCTCTTCCTCGGTCGGGGCGTAGGCGTTGTGCAGAAGCTCGATCTGGCGCGGGTTGATCAGCGACTTGCCGTTGAAGCCCAGCCGCTTGATCAGGTCGACCTCCTTGAGGAAACCGGCCTCGTCGTTCAGGTCGGACCACACCACGTCGAAGGCGTCGATCTTCGCGGCACGGGCAGCATGCAGCACGGCGCAGCGGGCATAGAACAGCTCGGTGCCGTCGCCGCGCTCGGTCTGCATGTCCATGACATAGTCGAAGCCGGCCAGCGCGATGCCGATCAGCCGCGGCGACGCCTTGGCGATGGACAGCGCGTTGATGACGCCGCTGGCGCTTTCGATGGCCGCCATCAGCTTCGTCGATCCGACCTCGCGGCCGCAGGCGCGCTCGATGCGCTCGACCTCGCGCTCCAGCAGTTCGACATCCTCGGCGCAGTCGGTTTTGGGCAGGCGGACCACATCGACGCCGGCCCGCACCGCCGCCTCCAGGTCAAGATGACCGAAGGGCGTGTTGAGCGGGTTGATGCGCACCACCGTCTCGATCTCGCGGTAGACCGGCAGTTGCAGGGCGTGGAAGACCAGGATGCGGGCGGAATCCTTCTCGCGCAGCGAGACCGCGTCCTCCAGGTCGAACATGATCGAGTCCGGCTTGTAGACGAACGCGGTGCTGAGCATCGCGGCGTTGGCGCCGGGCAGGAAAAGCATGCTGCGGCGGAGCTTCATGACAGCGCACTCCAGTCGATGGTTTGGGCCTCGGCCCCGCGCATCACCGCCGTCTGGACGCGGGCCTGGATGGCGCAGTCGAGCGCGCCCTTGTCCTCGACCACCACCAGCCCGGCGGTGACGCCGAGCCGGGCCAGCGTGTCGCGCACGACGCGGTCGATCTGGAGACCGAACTGCTGCATGACCTCGCTGCTGATGACGACTTCCAGCCCGGTGCCCGAGCCGGGCGATACCTTGACCAGCAGGTCGCTCGATTCG
Organism: Azospirillum sp. A29; assembly: GCF_042604625.1. Classification (NCBI taxonomy): domain Bacteria; kingdom Pseudomonadati; phylum Pseudomonadota; class Alphaproteobacteria; order Rhodospirillales; family Azospirillaceae; genus Azospirillum; species Azospirillum sp. A29. Next base: position 804,714 of record NZ_CP170460.1, on the reverse strand, counting down.
AGCGTGCCCGCCAGGGCCTCCTTCACGATCTTCATCGGTCCCACTCCAGATGGCCCGGCGGCGGACGCACCAAGCGTCACACCACCGGGCCGGTTCAGATGCCGGCCGCCACGGCCCGGCGCGCCGGCGCGTCGGGCTCACCGCCGTGACCCAGCGGGTCGGGGGCGAACGGCAGGATTTTCGACAGGTATTTCTCGCGCAGCAGCTCGAAGGTCGGCGCCGGCACCAGGGCGCGGATGCGGTCGAGGTCGCGGCTGCGCAGAAGGCGCCGCACCTCCGACGCCGAGATCGGCGTGCCGCCCGAACGGGTGCGCGCCTCCTCGATCACCGTCACCGCCGGGGCCGTGCTGCCGGCCCCCTGCAGCCAGAACTTCATGTCGGCGTTGTATTTGCGCGTGGTCTCGCAGAAGGGCTCGGTGCCGACGAAGCGGTGGGTGATGCCGAGCGCCGGCGCGATGTGGTTGCGGAACAGCAGCAGGTCGATCGCCGTGCAGCAGTCGCCGACCACCCCCTTCTCCTTGAAGAAATAGTCGGGGAAGGTGGCGCGCGAGACCATGTATTGCGAACCGTGATGCAGGGTCAGCCGCTCGATCCCGCGCACCCCCTGCTCGACCAGCGCGTAGCGGTCGCGGTAGGAGACGAAGGAGGCGTCCTCGCTGACCACGAACAGGTGCAGCCAGTCGCACTGCGCCGCCGCCAGCTTCACCAGATACTGGTGGCCCAGCGTGAAGGGGTTGGCGTTGATGACGATGCCGCCGATTCTGGCGTCCGCCCGCAGGCCCGGCGGGCGCAGGGCGCGCAGCCGGTCGCAATAGGCGCGGATGCCGACCGGCGTGTTCTCCATCAGCGTGACGTAGCCCGGCACCTCGGCCAGCGCATAGAAGCCACAGCCCTGGAAGAAGGAGACGTTTTCCGGCCGGGTGTAGAGGAACAGGTGCGAATGGCCGCGCTCATAGGCGAGATGGACCACCTCGCTCAGCAGCGTCAGGCTCAGCGACCCGCCGCGCAGGTCCGGATCGATGGCGCAGCATTTGACGATGTTGCTTTCCAGCCCGGCGCAGGCCACCAGCCGGCCGGCGTCGCGGCAGACCACGAAGACCTGGATGTGCTCCTCGTAATCCAGGCCGCAGCGGCCCAGCAGCGCTCTGATGTCCCGGCGCTCCCTGGCGCTGGCCGTGGGATCGACGGCGTAGAAGTCGAGTTCGTCAGTCACGGATTCATGCTCCTTCTGGAGCTTCCGACAGGGTGGTCGCGGTGTTTCATGGGTCGGGCACTCCCTTCCCCCGCGCCGGGTAACGACGCCTCCGGGGCGCCCGATATGACCCAGTGTGGACCGGACTTCTGTCAAATCGCTGTCAGGCCCGGTTCGCCTTGTGGTCCATTTTGTCGCGGGCTCGCGGACCGGCGTCGCCACCGGCCCGCAAAGCCGCTGCCCCTTATTCCGCAGCCTGACGCAGCGGAACCGGGGTGGTGTCGATCTGGGCGTCGACGACGGCCAGTGCCGTGACGTTGACGATGCCGCGGGTGGTGATCTCCGGCGTCACGATGTGCGCCGGGGCGCTGACGCCGAGCAGGATCGGGCCGACCGACAGGCCATCGCTCAGCACCTTCAGCATCTCCAAGGCGATGTTGGCGGCGTCCAGCGTCGGCATCACCAGCAGGTTGGCCTGTCCGCGCAGCCGGCCGTTGGGCAGGGCCGCGTCGCGCACCGCCTCGCACAGGGCGGCACCCGCCTGCATCTCGCCATCCGCCTCCAGCTCCGGCGCCCGCCGGCGCAGCAGGTCGCAGGCCGCCCGCATCTTCTGCGCCGACGGCGAGTCCGAACTGCCGAAATTGGAGTGGGACAGCAGCGCCACCTTCGGCTCGATGCCGAAATGGCGGACCTTCTCCGCCGCCAGCATGGCGATTTCGGCGATCTCCCCGGCACTCGGGTCGGGGTTGACGTGGGTGTCGGTCAGGAAATAGGTGCCCTTGCCCAGGATCAGCAGCGTCATCGCCGCGGAGACCGGCGCATCGCCGCGGCGGCCCAGCAGGTCGCGGATGTGGCGGTGATGCTCGGCATAGCGCCCGGCGGTGCCGCAGACCATGGCGTCGGCTGCGCCGCGCCGCACCATCAGGCTGGCGAAGACGGTGGCGTCGGCCCGCACCATGGTGGCGGCGAAAGTCGGCGACACGCCGCGCCGGCCCATCGCCTGCCGGTACACGTCGGCATACTCGTGACAGCGCGGATCGCGCACCGGATCGACCACCGTGACGTCGCGGCCGGGGACCAGCCGCAGGCCGAGCTGCTCGATCCGCCACGCCACCACCTCGTCACGGCCGAGCAGGATCGGCCGGGCGATGCCTTCGTCCACCGCCACCTGGGCGGCGCGCAGGACGCGCTCGTCCTCGCCCTCGGCATAGACGACGCGCTTGGGCGCCTGGGCCGCCTTGTGGAACACCGGCTTCATCACGAGGCCGGAACGGAAGACATACTGGCCCAGACGCTCACGGTAGGCGCGCAGATCGGCAATCGGCCGGGTGGCGACGCCGCTCTCCATCGCCGCCTCGGCGACGGCGGACGCCACATCGACGATCAGGCGCGGGTCGAAGGGCTTGGGCAGGATATAGTCGGGGCCAAAGCGCAGCTGTTCGCCGGTGTAGGCGGCGGCCACCACGTCGGAGGCCTCGATGCGCGCCATGTCGGCGATGGCCTTGACGCAGGCGATCTTCATCGCCTCGTTGATGGTGGTCGCCCCGACATCCAGCGCGCCGCGGAAGATGAAGGGGAAGCACAGGACATTGTTGACCTGATTGGGATAATCGGAGCGGCCGGTGGCAATGATGGCGTCGAGGCGGGCGGCGTGCGCCTCCTCCGGCGTGATCTCCGGATCGGGGTTGGCCAGCGCCAGGATCAGCGGCTTGGCCGCCATCGTCTTGACCATCGCGCCGGTCAGCACGCCCGGCCCCGACAGGCCGAGGAAGATGTCGGCGCCGACCATCGCCTCGTCCAGGCTGCGCACCGCGCCTGCGGTGGCGTAGCGGTCCTTGTAGGGGTTCATGCCGGCATTGCGGCCCTGATAGACGACGCCCTCGCGGTCGGCCAGGATGATGTTGGCGCGCTTCACCCCCATGCCGACCAGCAGATCGAGGCAGGCGATGCCCGCCGCCCCGCCGCCGGTGGAGACGACGCGCACGTCGCCGATGCGTTTGCCGACGACCTGAAGGGCGTTGTAGACGGCCGCGGCGACGACGATGGCGGTGCCATGCTGGTCGTCGTGGAAGACCGGGATCTTCATCCGCTCCTTCAGCCGGCGTTCGACCTCGAAGCAGGCGGGGGCGCCGATGTCTTCCAGATTGATGGCGCCGAAGGTCGGCTCCAGCCGGGCGATGGTGTCGACCAGCGCATCGACGTCCTTCTCATCGACCTCAATGTCGAAGACGTCGATGTCGGCGAATTTCTTGAACAGGACCGCCTTGCCCTCCATCACCGGCTTGGCGGCCAGCGGGCCGATGTCGCCCAGCCCCAGCACGGCGGTGCCGTTGGAGATCACCGCCACCAGATTACCCCGCGCCGTCACCTCCGCCGCGTTGGCGGGGTCGGCGACGATGTCGGTGCAGGCGAAGGCCACACCGGGCGAATAGGCCAGCGCCAGATCGCGCTGCGTCATCATCGGCTTGGTGGGCACGATCGCCAGCTTGCCCGGTTTCCCCAGACGATGGTAATCGAGTGCGCGCTCCTTCAGATCGCCCGACATGGCATTCCCCAATATTGATTGTCTCGCGGACGCATATCGATGCCGAAGGCGGCATTTCTGCGGCTTGCCTGCCCGCTTTTTGACGAAGTCTTGGGGTTATAGGCGCGATATCTGTCAGAAGCCTGTCAGTACCTGTTGGTCATCATGCGCCATTGTCGCAGGAAGCGGGCGCGCTTGCTGTCGTCCAGAAAGACGAGAAGGCCGGGATTCAGCGTGGTGTGCTGAAGCGGACCGTTCAGCTCGGCCAGCAGATGCGCCGCCGAGAAGGGCCCGTCCACGCTGGGCGAGATGGCGTAGAAGGGCGTCCTGTTGGCGATCTGCGTCTGCCCCTCCTGCGACAGCAGATAGTCGATGAACAGCCCGCCCAGCCCGGCGAGTGCCGCCCCCTTGGGAATGGAGGCGACGCGCGAGGTGACCAACGTGTAGTCGCTGGGCAGCACGATGCCGATGGGAGCCCCCGCCAGCTGCCGGGCCCGCGCGTAGGATCCCAGCAGATTGTAGCCGATCAGCCGCTCGCCGCGCTCGATCTGGTCCAGCATCTCGCCGGTGCAGCAGCGCTGGTCCATGTGGCGGTCGGCCATGGCGTCCACCAGCTGCCAGAACTGGCTGTTCAGCACCGAATCCTGGGTGGCGAGCAGAAAGCCGATGCCGCTCTGGGCAATGTCGTAGGTGACGATGCGGCCGTCATAGACGTCCTTCTGGCGGATCAGCCGAATCAGGTCGTCGCGGGTGCGCGGCACGTCGCTCTCCGGCACCCGGTCGCGGTTGTAGACGATGACCGCCGGTTCCTGGGCGAAACTGAACGCCTCGTCCCGCCAGTTGGCCCAGCGCGGCAGGACCGCCGTCGCCGGCGACAGATGGCGCTGCATGTAGCCGTCATTGACCAGCTTCACCTGCAAATCGGCCGAGGAGCTGATGACCAGATCGGGCAGCCGTTCGCCGGGATTGACGATGCCGTCGTAAAGCTCGACCGCCGTCATCTCGTCATACTGGATGGCGATGCCGGGATGGCGGTGCTGGAAATCCTGGATCAGCCCTTCCATCACCGGCCGGTCGGTGGTGGAGGCGATGACGAGCGTCGCGGTGCCGGCTCCCTCCGCCGCATAGAGGGTGCGCTTGGCGAAACTCTCCCCCGGCCAGAGCAGCAGGATCGACAGCAGCAGGATCAGCGACGGCAGCCAGAGGCGCTCCGCCTTTCCCGCCGTTTGCCCCTTGTCGCCATGCCCTTCCCGGCCTTCCGCCCCTTCTCCGGTCCGGCAGGCGTGGCAGCGATGGTCGAGCGGGAACGCCATGCGGGCGATCAGCCCGCCGCCGGGGCGGTCGACCAGCGAGAAGGACGCGCCATGCCCATCGGCGACCGCCGCGACGATGGCGAGCCCCAGCCCGCTGCCCACCGTCCCCGCCGCCGAACTGCCGCGGCCGAACCGGCTCAACACCTTGGGCTTCTCGTCGTCGGGAACGCCGGGGCCGCGGTCGGCGACCTCGACCACCGGGCCGCGCTCGCCGTTGGCAGGGCACAGCCGGACCATCACCGCCCCGGCGTCGCCGCCATATTTGATGGCGTTGTCCACGAGATTGACCAGCGCCTCGCGCAGGATGACCCCGTCGCCGCAGACGGCGATGTTGTCCGCGCCCTCCTGCTCGACGCGCAGCGTGGTGTCCTCGGCGATGGCGGAGGCCCGCTGCACCACCTGCCGGGCCAGCACCGTCAGGTCGACGAAGTCGGGGTGCAGCGCCTCGCTGCGGTGGACCACCATGGCATGGCTGAGAAGCTGGGTCGTCAGCTCGCTCGCCTCGACGGCGTTGCGGTGGATGCGGCCGACGATGCGCTGGAGCCGGGCGGGATCGGTCTCCTCCGACGCCAGTTCCGATTGCGAGCGGAGTGCGGCCAACGGCGTCCGGATCTGGTGCGCCATGTCGGCCAGGAAGGTCTTGGTCGATTCCAGATTGCCGTGCAGCCGCGCCATCAGAATGTTGATGGCGCCCAGAAGCTGGCGCACCTCCGCCGGGGCCGACACGTCGATGGCGCTGAAATCGTTGGGCCGGCGGGCATGGATCAGCCGCTCCAGAAAACCCAGCGGCGCCAGGGCCTGCCGCACGCCGAACCACACCAGCCCGATGCTGACCAGCAGCATCAGCATCACCGGCAGGAAGGAGTTCATGAAGAACCCGCGGGCCAGCGTGTCGCGCTCCTCCCGCGTTTGGGCGACGACGATGGTCACCCAGTTGGTCCGCCGCGCCTGGACGATCAGATGGCCCAGGGCGACGACGCGCACCGGCTCCCCGCGATAGACGGTGTCGGTGAAGCTGGCGACGTCGTCCTGCCGCACGGCGCCGGGCAGGTCGCGATAGCCGATGACCGGGCTGCCGTCGGTGTCCAGCACCTTGTAGAAGGCGCGGTCGCGTTGCGCCATGGCGAGGATGCCGAGCGAGGAATAGGGCAGATCGACCACCACGGCCCCCTCCTCCACCCGCACGGCATCGGCGATGGCGAGCGCGGAGGCGAGGAGAAGCTGGTCGTAGGCGCCGTCGGCGGCACGCCGCGCATCGCTGCGGATCAGCAGGAACAGGCATCCGGCCACCAGCGCCAGCACAAGCACCAGCCGCACCATCAGCCGCCGTTGCAGCGACCCCGCGGTCCGGCCGTCAGGGGGCATCTTGCCGTCCATCTGGTCGGGTATCCTGCTTTTCCGCGACATAGCCCTGGCCATGCACGGTGCGGATGACGACGGACGCGTGCTCCAGCTTGCGGCGGAGACGGGAGACGTAAAGCTCGATGGCGTTGGGCGCCACCGGCTGGTCGAGGCTGCACAGCCGGTCGATCAGCGTGTCCTTGGCCATCACCCGGTTCAGGTTCGACAGGAACAGCTCCAGCAGGCGGAACTCCCGCGCGCTGAGATCCACCGCCTGCGCCTCGACCGTCACCTTCTTGGTGGCGGTGTCGAAAACCATGTTGCCGAAGACCTGTTCGGAGGCGGCGATGCCGTGATGACGGCGTAGCAGGGCGCGGCAGCGCGCCTCAAGCTCGCGGAAGTCGAAGGGCTTGACGACATAATCGTCGGCGCCGAGGTCGAGCGCATCGACCTTGGTGTCGACGCGCGACCGGGCGGTGACCACCAGCACCGGCGTCTGGTCGCCCTTGCGGCGCAGCTGGCGCAACAGCGTCTGTCCGTCCGGGCCGGGCAGCATCAGGTCGAGGATGACGAGCTGATAGGTCTCGCCCGCCAGCAGCTCCTCCGCCTGATAGCCGTCGGCGGCCCAATCGATGGCGTAGCCATGCTTGCGCAGGCGCTGGATGATCGCGTCGGCGAGATCCTCGGTGTCCTCGACCACCAATATGCGCATGTTACCAGCCTCCGTCGACAGAACCGGCCGTGCCGCTGCGGGCGCGGGGGAACCGCGCGTCGCGACACCATCAAAAGGCGCGGATCGCCGGTGCCCTGTCCTGAACAAGCCTCCGGCGCCGCTTCAGACAGGCTGGCCCAGCTCGATCCTGCGCAGGCAGTGCAGCACCCGCGCCGTCCCGTCGCCGGTCTCCACCAGTTCGCCGGGCTTGGCCCCGAGCAGGCTTTCCTTGCAGCCCATCCACTCCGCCGCGCGCTCGGCCGTGCCGAGAACCTCGACGGCCCGATCGAATACCAGACCGCCATCCACCATGGCATTGACCCCAATCATAAGATCACCTCGACTTCGGAAAAGGCCGACCGCCGGATCGTTCGCCGGTGCATCCGGCCCACGGACATCGTGCCGGACACCATGGTAAAGACCGCAGCTGTCAAAGACCTGTCGCCGATCATGCCATGTCCCCAGTGTCGGCAGTCTGGCACCCCGGCCGCGAAGCCCTTACACTCGCTCCGCGACCGAGCGGCCGGAGGAACAGTGACGGGGGAGCGGAGGCGGGCGACCGCAGTGGATGTGGCGCGGCTGGCGGGGGTATCGCAGTCCGCCGTGTCACGGTGCTTTACCGAGGGGGCCAGCGTTTCGGCGGAAACGCGCAGCCGCGTGCTGGAGGCGGCACGGCGGCTGTCCTACCGCCCGAACGCCATCGCGCGCAGCCTGACGACCCGGCGCACCAACCTGATTGGCGTCGTCATGGGCGATCTGGACGGGCCGTTCCAGCCCTATCTGTTCGAAACGCTCACCCGCGGTCTGGCCTCGCGCGGCAAACAGCCGCTGCTGGTGCGCGGCGACCCGGCGGATGCGCTGGACGGCACGGCGATGGCCGCCCTCGACTATCAGGTGGACGCGGTGGTGGTGACCGCCGGCAGCGTCTCTCCGGCGGCGATCCGCGGCCTGATGGCGCTCGGCGTCCCCTTGCTTCTCTACGGCCGGGCGGTGGAGGCGGACGGGGTGGACAGCATCTGTTGCGACAACCCGCTCGGCGCCCGTCTGGTGGCGCAGGCTCTGGTCGCCGCCGGCCACCGCCGCATCGCCTATCTCGGCGGACGCCCAACCGCCTTTTCCGAGCAGGAGCGCGGCAGCGCCTTCCGCGCGGCCTTGGCGGAGCTTGGGCTGCCGCTGGCCGCCGCGGGAGAGGGCGACTACACCTACGACAGCGGCCATCGCGAGGCCCTGCGGCTGCTGGCCGGTCCGGACCGTCCGGACGCCCTATTCTGCGGCAACGACGCCATGGCCTTCGGCGCGCTCGACGCCGCCCGCACCGCCCTCGGCCTCCGGGTGCCGGAAGACCTGTCCATCGTGGGGTTTGACGACGTGCCGATGGCCGGCTGGCCGAGCTTCGCCCTGACCACCATCCGCAATCCGGTCGAGGAGATCGTGGCCACCCTGCTCGACATGCTGGAGCGGCGGCTGGCGGACCCCGACGCCCCGCCGGTCCTGCACCGCCCGGCCCCGCTGCTGGTCAGGCGGGGATCGGCGCGCCTTTGACAGGCGGCAGGACCGCATTCACCAAAGCATCACAATTCCATCATTCGGGCTTCACGCTTCATCCCTAAACCCTGCGTCAGTGGCTTTGCATACGCATGCAAGGGCGCTGACCACTTCGGGAAATGCGGGAAGTCTGCGGCGATGGCGGAATTGCATGTCGAGAATCTGACCGTCGCCTATGGTGGGTCGCGCGTGCTGAACGGCGTCAGCCTGCATGTCCGCCCCGGCGAGTTCGTGGCGCTGCTGGGATCGTCGGGCTGCGGCAAGACCACGCTGCTGCGGGCGGTGTCGGGCTTCGTGCCGGTGGATGGCGGGCGCATCGCTATCGCCGGTCGCGACGTGACCCGCGCCCCGCCGGAGCGCCGCGACACCGCGATGGTCTTCCAGTCCTATGCGCTGTGGCCGCACATGACCACCGCCCAGAACATCGGCTACGGCCTGAAGCTGCGCCGCTGGCAGCGCCCGCGCATCGCCGAGCGGGTGGCCGAGATGCTGCGGCTGCTGAAGCTCGACGGGCTGGCCGACCGCAACGTCACCCAGCTGTCGGGCGGCCAGCGCCAGCGCGTGGCGCTCGGCCGGGCTCTGGCGATCAATCCCGACATCCTGCTGCTGGACGAACCGCTGTCCAACCTCGACGCCCGCATCCGGCTCGAACTGCGCCACGAAATCCGCGCGCTGCAACAGCGGCTTGGCATCACCGCGGTCCATGTGACGCACGACCGCGAGGAGGCGATGGTGATGGCCGACCGCATCGTCATCCTGAACGCCGGCAGCATCGCCCAGATCGGCACGCCGGAAGAGATCTACCGCCGTCCGGCCAGCGCCTTCGTCGCCAGCTTCCTCGGCGCCGACAATGTGGTGCCCTTGCAGGCGACGCGGACGGAGCGGACGCTGGAGATCGCCGCCGGCCCGGACCACGACGCCGTCAGCCTGCCGCTCGGCGAAGACGGCGCACAGGTCGAGATGCCGGGCAGCGGCCCGGTCGCCGCGCATTTCCGCACCGAGTCCGTGCGGCTGGCAGCGGCCGGACAGGTTCCGCCCGATGCGCTGGTCCTGCGCGGCCGCATCACGCAGGCAGCCTATCCCGGCGGCCGCTGGCGCTACGGCGTCGCGGTCGGCGGCACGGTCTTTCTGGTCGACGACGACAACCGCCGCACGGTCGGCGACGCCGTCGCCATCGTCATCCCGCCTTCGGCCCTGCATTGCTTCCCGCTCCGCCGGGAGGCGGCGGGAACGGCCTGAGGCGATCTCAACCATCCGGTCCACCATCGGGAAAGAAGGGGGATTTTTCCATGACGCTCACGACGCTGAGGACGCTGCTCGCCGGGGCCGCCGGTCTGGCGCTCGCCGCCGGTCTTTCCGCCGCACCGCTGAGGGCCGAGACGGTGCTTACCGTGCTCACCGCCGGCGACCAGAACATGGTCGATTACGTCAACGAGTATCTGGCGCCGAAGTTCGAAGCGCAGAATCCGGGCGTGAAGGTGCGCGCCACCGGCACCGGGCCGGGCGACGGCGGATCGCAGAAGATATACGAGAAGCTGAGCGCCGAGGCCGCCGCCGGGGCCGCCAAGTGGGATGTCGACGTCGCCGTCATCCACCAGAAGATGGCCGGCCAGATGGTGCAGGAGAAGATGCTCTCGGCCTATGTCGGCGACGTCAAGACCGGCACGCTCGCCAGCCGCGACAGCGCGCGCAACGCGCTCGGCACCGACGTCACCGGCTATGTCCTGCCGATGTTCCACAGCCAGATCGCGCTGGCCTACAACCCGGACCTGGTGAAGGCGCCGCCGAAGACCTACGCCGAGCTGGCGGAATGGGTGAAGGCCAATCCGAAATCCTTCGGCTACAACGGCATCAAGGGCGGCATGTCGGGCGTCGGCTTCGTCACCGGCTGGGCCGCCGCCAACATCGGCGATGCCACAAGGCTGGAGAAGGGCCCCTACGACGCCGCGATGAAGCCGGCGATCGAGAAGGCGCTGTCCGGCCTGAAGGAGTTCAACAAAAGCGTCACGCTGACCCCCGGCAATGCCGGCACGCTCGACATGCTGAACCGCGGCGAGATCGCCATGGGGCCGGTGTGGGTCGACATGTTCTACAGCTGGCAGGCCGACGGCCGCCTCAACCCGGCGATGAAGCTCCAGCTGATCGGTCCGGGCATGCCCGGCCAGCCGATGTACTACACGGTCCCGGCCAAGGCCGCCAACCAGGACGCCGCCCGCAAATTCATCGAGCTGGCGACCAGCCCCGAGGTGCAGGCCGACGGCATCGTCAAGCGCTTCAACTGGTATCCGGGCATCGATGCCACCTACGTGCAGCCGAAGCTGGATGCGCAGACCTGGGCCAAGCTGTTCACCGACGTGAAGCCGGACGAGCTGGCGAGCAAGGGCAAGCCCTTCCCGCTGTCGGACTACTTCACCGACATCATGGAAGCCTATGAGCGCACCGTTGCTAACTGAGGCGGCCGGCCGTCCGGCTGCCCTCCCCCGCTCGCGCGGGGGAGACGGCGCCCCCGCCCTGCCCGCCGCCAGGATCGTTCCCGACTGGCTGTGGGGCGTGCTTCTGGTCCTGCCGGCGCTGGCGATGGTGGCGCTGTTCTTCCTCTATCCGCTCGGCCTGTCGGCGGTCAGCGCCTTCCAGGGCCGCGACGGCGGCTGGACGCTGGCGAACATCGCCAAGGCGTTTGAGCTGTACAGCCTCGACATGGCCTTCACGCTGGCCATCGTGCTGCTGTCCTCGGCGCTGGTGGCCGTGCTGTCGGTGGCCATCGGCGGCTATCTGACGCTCGGCGAGAACCGGCTGGCGGTCACCCTGCTGCGCTGGCTCTACCGCTGGCCGCTGTTCATCCCCTTCATCGTCGCCGCCCAGATGATGCGCTCCTTCCTCGCCAAGAACGGGTTGATGAACAACCTGCTGATCGGCGGCGGCATCATCGAGCCGTTGCAGGCGGCGAGCCTGCTCGACTGGCGCGGCGTGGTGGTGACCTTCGTCTGGAAGCAGACGCCCTTCGTGGCGCTGATGGTGGCAGGTGCCATGGCCTCGCTCGACCGCTCGACCATCGAGGCGGCGCGCGATCTCGGCGCCGGGCGGCTGCGCATCCTGGCCGAAATCGTCGTTCCCCAGGTCCGGCCGACGCTGGTCGTCGGGCTGATCCTCAGCTTCGTGACCATGCTGTCGGTGATGTCGGTGCCGATGATGATCAACCCCAACAGCCCGACGATGATCACGGTGGACATGGCCTATCGCATCAACGCCCACGGCGATTACGGCGTTGCCAATGCTCTCGGCTTCGTCTCCTACGCCATGGCCGGTCTGGTCGGCTGGTTCTACCTGCGGCACGGCGTGCGCCAGGGCGGTGCGCGATGACCTCCTTCATTCCAACACGGGCGCTCGCCTGGATTCCGCGCGGGCTGGCCCTTGGACTACTGGCCTTCGTCATCTTCGGGCCGCTGACCAACCTCGGCCTGTGGGCGGTGGCGGAGAAATGGTACTTCCCCCACACCCTGCCCCTGCAATACGGCTTCTCCTTCTGGGAGCGGGTGTTCGCCCCGCGCTCCAACGCCATGGCGTCGCTGGCGACCAGCGTCACCATCGCGCTGCTGACGGTGGCGGCCTGCCTCATCGTCTCGGTTCCCGCCGGCTATGCGCTGGCCCGGCTGCGGCTGCCCTGGCGGGGCGCGATCCTGCTGGCCTTCCTGCTGCCGCAGGCCTTTCCCAGCGTCGCCGTCTACATCAACGTGGCGCGCATCTTCTACACGCTGGGGCTGAACGGGACGGTGGCCGGCGTGGTTCTCGTCCACACCGTCCATGGGCTGGTCTTCTCCGTCTGGATCACCGCCGCCGCCTTCGCCGCCGTCGACCGCTCGCTGGAGGAGGCGGCGCGCGACATGGGCGCCGGCCCCCTGCGGACCTTCTTCGGCATCACCCTGCCGCTGGCGGCGCCGGGGGTGATGGCAAGCTCCATCTTCGTCTTCCTGGAATCGCTGGACGAGTTCACCGGCACCTATTTCGTCGGGGTGCCCGACATCTCCACCCTGCCGCTGCTCATGTTCAACGCCGGCATGGGCGGCAATTTCCAGATCGCCGCCATCACCGCCCTGATCCTGCTGGTACCCTCGGTGGGCTTCATGCTGGTGATCGAACGTTTCCTGAAGGCCGACGTGCTGGCCAAAGTCGGACATTGACCCCCATGGACATCCAGGCTCTGGGCGTCGGCGAAGCGGCCGACCCCTCCTTCGCCAATTCCTCGCTGATCGTCGCCGCCAACGGCTTCCGCCTGATGATCGACTGCGGCCATTCGGTGCCGCCCGTCCTGTGGCGCGAAGTGCCGGACCCCGACGCCATCGACGCGCTCTATTTCACCCACCATCACCCCGACCATTGCTTCGGTCTGGTGCCGACGCTGATCCGCTGGACCGACGACCGCCGCAGCAAGCCGCTGGACATCGTCACCACCATCGGCGGGTGGAAGCAGCTGGCCCTGCTGTTCCAGGCCGGCGCCACCGATCCCGAGCGGTCGCTCTCCTTTCCGCTGCGCTGGATAGAAACCCAGGAAGACGGCACGCTCGGCCCCTTCCACCTGCGCACCGCCCTCACCCGCCACTCCATGCCCAACCGCGCCATCCGGCTGGAGGCGGGCGGCGTCGCCTTCGCCCATTCCGGCGACGGCCGCGCCACGCCGGAGTCGGAAGATCTCTTCCGCGGTGCCGACCTGCTGTTCCACGAGTGCCTGACGGTGGAGCCGGATCCGCTTCAGCCCTTCCACGCCGCCTTCAGCCAGCTTGCCGATTTCCCCGAACGGCTCGGCGTCCGCGCGATGCGCCTCTATCATGTCCGCATGGGCGAACGGGACCGGCTGGCCGCCGCCTGCGCTGCCGACACGCGGATGAGTCTCGCCCAGCCGGGGGAGCGGATCGCCCTCCAGCCTCAAGCGCCTGCCGCCTGACCCGGCGGTCCGCCGCGATCCCGGTCAGGCCAGCTGCGGGATCGCACCGGCCTGCCAGCGGCGGCGGATGACCGCGGTGCGCTTCTTGCCGCTGGAGGTCTTCTCGATGGTTCCCTTCGGCACGACGGCGATGTCGGTCGGCACGAAGCCGAAGCCGTCGAGGATGCAACGCCGGATCGCCGTCAGCCGTCCGCTCACGACCGGCGGCGGCGACGTGGCGTTTCCTTCGACCAGCAGCACCTGACGCGGCCCGCCGGGCTCGTCGGCGGCGAACAGCACCGCACGTCCAGGGCCGACGAACGGCAGCGATTCGACCTCCAGCTCGACATCGGCGGGGATGACGTTGCGGCCGCCCACCACCAGCATCTCGTCCTTGCGGGCGACGAAGAACAGCTCGCCATCGTGCAAGAAGCCCAGATCGCCGGAGCGCATCCATCCCCGGCCGAGCGCCCGCTGCGTCATCGCCTCGTCCCGCCAGTAGCCGGGGGTGAGGCAGGGGCCGGCGACCGTGATCTCGCCCAGCCTCAGCTCGCCGAGCGGACATCCCGCCTCGTCGCGCACGACGAGGTCGCAGGCATCGTTGGGCCGGCCGACCGAGACGAGTTCCAGCGCTTCACCGTCACCACCATCATCGCCGTCATCGCCGGTCAGCACCCGGCCCCCCGGAGCGATGCGCACGCGCAGCCGGCGCAGCCCCGGTTCGCGACTGTGGGTGCAGCCCAGCGTGTATTCCGCCATGCCGTAGCCGGCGCGCAGCTGCGATGGCGGCATCCCCAGCGGCGCCAGCACCGCCGCCGCCTCGTCCAGCACCGCCGGGCTGATCTTCTCGGCGGCGACATAGAGGACCAGCGCCGACAGATCGCAGCCGCGGCCATGCAGGCGGCGCACCCCGCGCAGCGTCGCCGCCAGCACCGAACTGGTGGAGAAAGCCAGATCGCTGCCCCGCGCGGCCATCGCGGCGAACCAGCGTGCCGGATTGCGCATGTACCAGGCGGGGGGTGCCACCATGGCATCGGCGCCGGTGAACAGCGGCAGCAGAATGCCGATGAACAGCCCCATGTCGTGATAGAAGGGCAGCCAGGACGCGATGGAACGCGGCGGCCGGCCGCTGCCGGCAGCCGCATAATTGTCGGCGAGCTGGCGGAGCTGCGCCATCGCCATGGCGTGGGTGACCATCACGCCCTTGGGCTGCCCGGTGCTGCCCGAACTGAACTGGATCAGCGCCAGCCCGTCGGCCCTGCACTCGCCATCGCCGCCGGTCGGAGGCGACCGCTCGAGCGGCGCCTCCAGCGCCTCCACCGTGGTCAACAAAGGGTCGAGCTGCGGAACGGCGACGGGACGGTCGGTCACCACCAGCCGGGCATCGCTTCGCCGCGTCACCTCCAGCAGGAAGCGCAGGAAGCCGCCGCCCCGGTCGGTGCCGCCAGCCATCTCCGAAGCCGTTCCCGAGGTCATTCCCGACAGGGGCCGCAGCGGCACCGGCACGGCTTGCAGCTGCCACAGCGCCAGCAGCAGGCAGACCGCGGACGAGCCGGTGTCGAGCAGCATCACCACGCGGTCGCCCGGCCGGATGCCGCGGGCTGCCAGCCCGGCGGCGATGGCGCCGGAGCGGGTCCGCAGCTCCGAAAGCCGCCGGTCCATCCCTTCGGCGGGAAAATGCCACAGCGGGTCGCCTGCCGCCCCGCCATGGTCGAGCCAGTTCAGAAGCCCCGCCATCGCCGCCTCACACCGCCCGCACGGCAATCGCCGCATTGACGCCGCCGAAGGCGAAGGACTGCGAGACGGCGGCGTCGAAGCGATGGGCGCGCGCCTCGTTGGGAACGCAGTCGATGTCGCAGTCGGGGTCGGCGCCCTGGTAATTGACGGTCGGCGGCACCACGCCACGGGCGAGGCCGAGGATGGTGGCGATCAGCTCCAGCGCACCGGCGGCGCCGAAGGTGTGGCCGATCTGCGATTTGGTGGAGGACATCATCAGCCGCGCCGCATGGGGACCGAACACCGCATGGGCCACCGCCGTTTCCACCCGGTCGTTCAGCGGTGTCCCGGTGCCGTGGGCACTGAGATAGCCGATCTCATCGGTGTTGAGCCCGGCGTCGGCCAGGGCCTGCATCACCGCCCGGACCGGGCCGCGGATCGTCGGCTGCACGGTGTCGGTGGCGTCGCTCGACATGCCGAAACCGGCGATCTCCGCCAGCACCGGGGCGCCGCGCCTGTCGGCGGACTCCATCGTCTCGATGACCAGGATGCCGGAGCCTTCGCCCAGCGCCAGCCCGGAGCGGCCGGTGGAGAAGGGGCGGCAGGTGTCGGAGGCGATGGTCCGGGCCGCGTCGAAGGCGCGCATCACCGCATAGATGACGTTGGCTTCGGTCCCGCCGGTCAGCGCGCGTTCGGCATAGCCGTGACGCACCATCGTCGTCGCCTGCGAGATGGCGTGCGACCCCGAGGCGCAGCCGGTGGCGATGACGAAGGACGGCCCGAGGATTTCATGCTCGATGGCGATCATGCCGCAGGCGGCCTGATGGTTGGTGCGCGGCACCGTGGTCGGATGGGCGCGCGGCCGGCGGTTGGCGAACAGATGGATGGCCGTCTCTTCGCGCGAGATCTCGCCGCCGCCGCCGCAGCCGAGCACGATGGCCGCATCGGTCAGGTCGACGGAGGTCAGGCCGGCCCCGGCGATGGCCTCCCGGGCCGCCAGCAGCGCATACTGCACGAAGGGTTCGCAGGTCAGCAGCTGCGCCTCGCTGAAATGATCCAGCGGCCGGTAGCCGGCGACGGTCGCGGCCGGACGGACGACCTCCATCGCCTCGAAGGTCCGGCGGGTGGGCTGGATGGCCGTGCGCGCCTCGGTCACGCCCTGCCAGAAGGCGGGAAGGCCGACGCCGAAGCCGGTGACGGCGCCCACGCCGGTCACCACCACCCGGTGCGAGCCGTCGGGGCGGCGGTACCGACCGCCTGTCATGCCGTCACCTCTCTGGTGGCGGCCAGACGCCGGACCAGCACCTCCAGCTCGCCGCAGGTCTCGAAGACATCCAGCCCCTCGTCGACGATGCCGACGCCGAACAGCTCCTCGATCTCGAAGGTGATGGTGATGACCTGGATCGACGCCAGCCCCAGCCGGTCGAAGCGGGTGTCGGGAGTGAACTCGGTCTCACGCAGGCTGGGCACGACCTTGACGATACAGTCCTTGATACCGCCCCAGACCGGGCTGTCGGCGAAGGGGGTGGAGTCGGGCATCGGCGTTCCTTCGGTTGAGGTCGATCGGGTATCGGGGATCAGGGATCAGGGATCAGGGATCAGGATGGCGGCGCGGGCCGGGTCAGCCGGTGGTGACCGGCAGGTCCAGCTCGCTGGAGACCGGCGCCTGTCCGTTACCGGAGATGGTCAATGTTAGCACAGTCGAGGCCGATGGCGCTGTAATGGTTGTCTGTCCCGTCTGTTTTATCGTGTCGAGCGGAACCGATATCGCGGATTGGTTGCCGATTGCCAGGGTTGCCGACGTCGCGTTCAATGTCTG
Organism: Azospirillum sp. A29; assembly: GCF_042604625.1. NCBI lineage: Bacteria > Pseudomonadati > Pseudomonadota > Alphaproteobacteria > Rhodospirillales > Azospirillaceae > Azospirillum > Azospirillum sp. A29. The sequence continues at coordinate 787,634 of NZ_CP170460.1, read as the reverse complement.
GTAGCTGACCGTCACGGTGGCGCCCGGGGTGGCCGGGCTCGGCGTCGCGCTGAGGAGCTGGACCTGGAGATACGGCCCCGGACCGAGATGGGCGACCAGCGGCCCGCTTCCCGCACCCGGACCATAGGCGGTCAGCGTATAGTCCTGACCGCTGCTGCTCACGGTCGGCGATCCGGGAGACGGATTGACCACGTTGTAGGTGACCTGGGTCAGGGTGGAGTCGGTGTAGCGGAACCAGCGGATCCGCACCGGGTTGAAGGTGACCGTCGCCGTCCGGTTGACCGGCCCCTGATAGCCCAGAGCCTGCAACGAGAAGGTCACGCTGGACTGGTTGCCGGTCAGGTAGCTGCCGGGAACCACGGTCTGCTGCCCCTGGGCGCCGACGCGCTGCGCACCGCTGGGGGTGGACAGATAGAGCGGGGTGACGGCGTAGGTGCTGCTCCAGTTCAACACCGCGCTGGCGTCGGTGTCGATCGGGCCGCTGGGATCGCAGGACAGCGTGGCGCTGACCGGCCCGAGATAGGCGGTGGTGACGTCCTGCTTGAACTGACGGTCGTCGGTGTAGAGCTGGAGCGTGTAGATCGTCTGTGCCTGCGACACCGGCATCTGCAGACTGTCGGTGAAGCTGCTGCCCTGCACCGGGCGCTTGATGTTGCCGGGCTGGATCAGCACGTAGCTGCCGCCCGAAACCGTCCAGTTCAGCGTCGTCGACTGCCCCTGCGCGACGGTGATGGGGTTGGTGTAGAATTGCTGGATCGCCAGCGGCTGGTTGGTTTTGGCGATGGTGACGGCCGTGGTGCCGCCGCCGGTGAAGCTTTCCTGGATCGGGAAGGCGGCGGTGCCGACCGCATCGTTGACCACCAGATTGTTGAAGTAGACCGACAGGCTTGCTCCCGCCGCCAGGGCCGGGCCGGTCAGCTTGATGTAGGGCGGGTTGGTGCTGAAGAAGGGCAGGGCCAGCCACGTCGGGGTGCTGGTGGTCACCGAAACCCCGCCCAGGCTGGTGGCGATGGCGTCGGCGCCGCTGCCCACCGGAATCTTGACGTAGATGGTCTGGGTGCCCGTCAGCGCGGTCGTCGCGTTGGGGTTAGTGACGGTCAGCGTCGGCGCGGTCGTCGCGCCGACGATCAGACTGTTGGGGTCGAACCGGTATTGGTAATAGGGCGGCGTGGTCGCTGTGGGGGCCGCTGCCATGGCTTTGTACCTCTCGTGGAACTGCATGTGGGCGAGTTTCTGGTCGGCGACGGCCCGGGTCGTCATGGGCGAGCCGCCGGACTGGCTGCTGGAGGGGGTGGGAACCAGCCCCAGCCAGCCTTCGCGCGCCGCCGGTATGGCCGTCGGCAGAAGCGCCTGGGGCTGGCTGCTCTTCAGGTTCGCGACCGTCTCCCACACGGTGACGCCGGTCCTGGCGATCCACGACCAGGTGCCGGAGACGTTGCCGGGCAGCGGCATCTGCACCTCGCGCGGGTCGATCAGCAGTGGGCCGACACGGAAGGTCGCCAGCAGGGTGTTCATCGCCGAAACGACCCCCGGCGGCAGCGAGACCGTCTCCACCGGCAGGATGCCCGAGACGGCGGGGATGGACCCGCGCGGGTCCATCAGCACCGTCAGCCGGTGGACCGGCCCGTCGGGCAGCAGGGTGAAGGACGGGTCGGGGTTCAGATAGCCCGAGGTCGTGGCCGGGCTGTCCGCCGCCAGCAAAGCCGGCAGCCGCGCCATCGCCCTGCCGAGGTTGCTGCGCGGGTTGCCGGTCCGCGAGGACAGGGCGCGGCGCACGGTGCCGAAGGCGGTGTCGAAGCCGCGCAGCGGATTCAGCAGCGAGTAATCGTCGTCGAGGAAGAAGCCGAGCGCACCGTTGCCGTCATAGGCGATGTCGCCGACATAGACGGGGAAGGGCATGGCGGTGACGCCGCCGTCGTCGTTCTGGCTGGTGGCCGCCCAGGACTGGTCGTAGGCCGGGTCGCCGTCGAGATGAAGGGCGATGTCCGCCCGCACCACCGCCACCGGCTGCCCGATCAGCACCGCGAGATTGTCGCCGTCCGGCTGCGGCGTCGCCGTGGTGCGCCACAGCGTGACGTCGATCACGTCCAGCAGATCCTGCAACGCCTGATCGCCGGAGACCGGCCCCTGGGCCAGCAGCCCCTGCACGAAGCCGAGAAGATGGGCGTTGCCGATGGCCGGCGGCGACCCCAGAGGCAGGTTCAGCCCCGGCGCTGGATCCCAGCGGATGCCGCGGCCGTTGTCGGTCTCCACCGGCAGGATCTCGCCCAGCGGCGTCCCGTCGGCGGCGAATACCTGCACGCTGTTGTCCAGATGGTTGGGCAGCAGCCAGCCGGCGACCGGGCTGGTCAGGTTGGACGAGTTGGTGGGTATCGCATCGTCCTCGGCGTCCAGCAGGGTCAGCGCCACGCGGGCCGGCTGCTGGATGCGCGGCGCCACCTGGACGAAGCGCTTGTTGTCCTGGCCGCCGGCGTCGGGGGTGGCGACGCTCTTGGAGCGGATCGGCAGCACGTCCTCGCCGGGGTTGGTGGTGCGCAGGATCTGTCCGAAGGCGTCCACCACCCAGAGCTGGTTGATGACGTAATGGCCGGACCGAACCGGGTAGAAGCCCGGCGCGCTGCCGTCGGTCCCGCTGCCCGGCAGCGGCACGACGGACGGCGCCAGCTCCAGCCAGGATTCGACCGCCGGGTCGTCGCTGGTCAGCTCCGTCATCTGGCCCTGCTGCATCAGCATGAAGCCGCCGAAGCCGCTCAGCGCCTCGGTGACGATGTCATACTCGGCGATGTCGGCGGCGGCCTGGGTCAGGGCGTCCTGCTGATACTGCGGCAGCTCGTCGAAATTGGGATTGAGCGTGACCAGATCGTTCAGTTTCTCCGCCAGCCCGGCGGCGATCTGGGTGCCCACCAGCGACCGGCCGCTGATGGTCTCGCTCGCGGTGCCGATGGCGGTGCCGGTCCAGCTGTAGTCGAACCCCTCCAGCGTCCAGCCGTCGAGCATGCCGGCGGCGGCGGCGGCGGTCGGATACCAGGTGACCTGCCAGTCGATGTAGAGCGGCGTCCAGGGCGGCGACCAGGGCAGAACCGACCGCTTCAGCGGCACGACGCCGGTGAAGCCGACGGCGGCCCCCACCGTCTCCTCGGTGTAGGGGGTGGCGGGGGTGGCGTTCCACGGTGCGGTCTGCTGGGCGGCGATGGTGGCGGCCAGCGTGTCCAGCTGCGCGGATGTCGGCGTGACCCCGGCCTTCTGATAGGCGATGGCGGCCAGGAAGCGCGCGTTCGAGGTGTCGAACAGCATCACCTCGACCAGATAGTCGGTCATCTCCTTCGGCACGCCGGAACTGGCCGGCGGCAGGGTGGGGACGCGGCTGGTGAGATCGTTGGCATCGATGGTCTGGGTGGTGCCGCCGACCGGCTCGATCACCGTCAGCGCCGACACCGTCTGGCCGGTGAAGCGGCTGAATAGGCTGTCCTCGGGGCCGCCGTCGGTTCCGGGAGGCAGCAGGCGGGTGTCCTGCTGGGCGCCGGCCACCATGACCGTCGTCGCCGCCGGGGCGTGGAACCGCGTGTTCCCGTTGCTGGACAGCACGAATTCGCTGCCGAGCAGGCCCAGCAGCGCCGTTTTGTCGGTCTCGACGGCGGCGGCCTGGACGGTGCGCTGGGCGTCGAGCGTCGTCAGGGTGGCCATGACGGCGTCGATGGCGTCCTGGACCGTCTGGGTATCCGGCGAGAAGGGGCCGAGCTGCTGGAGCTTGTAGACCAGCGCGAAGAGCTGCCAGACATTCGAGGCGATCAGCTGGCTGGTGCCGTCGAGCGCCGCCTGATCGTCGTTCAGCGCGGTCAGCGCCTGGGTCTGGGCCGGCGACAGGTCCACCGTCTGCAGGGTCCGGCCGCGGTCGGAGGGATCGTAGTCGGGCCGCGCCACCAGCCAGACGGTGCCGCCGTCGGCCTTGGCGAAGCGCGCCTCCAGCGTCCGGGTGGCGAACACCGAGGGCTGCTGGAGATAGTCGAACACCAGATCCTGCTGCACCGCGAGGATCAAATCCTCCAGATCGGGCTGGTTCAGGATGGTGGCCATCCAGGCGGCAATCGCCTCGACGCCGGTGCCGCCGACGGCGACCGACACCGGATTCTGGCCGTTCAGCACCAGGTCGCGCGGGTAGCTCTGCTGCGGTCCGTTCCACGCCATGCCGAACACCATGCCATGGCACAGCGTCTGGCTGGCGAGCTGCATCTGGATCGCCGGGATGGTCGCACCCCCGCTGATCGGATTGGCCGCCTGCCAGTCCTGCCAGGCCGCCTCCGCCGCCGCCAGCCCGGACTCGCCATGGACGTTGAGCAGCAGCGTGTTCAGGATCGATTGCCACTCGTCCTCGGTGGTGAAGCCCTGCGGGTCGGCATCGGTGACGCCCAGCAGCGGATCGAAGCCCGAGGGGCTGTACCAGCCGAGCATGGCGTAGGTGACGCTGCCCGAGGACACGTCCGACAGGCTGTCGTAGAAGCTCAGGACGTTCAGCGTGTTGTCGTAGGTGACGACCCAGCTGACGGAGCCCGGCCCGACCGACCGCAGCAGCGGCTGCGCCGGACCGGCGGGATTGGTCCAATTGTCGAAGGTGAAGGCGCGGCCGACCCACTGGGTGTTGCCGGTCTGGACGGGATCGGGATAGGTGTTGCTGCCCTCCCCCATGTCGCCCAGGAAATCGCCCTGCAGCACCCACACGGTGAACACCGGAGCGGTGCCGGGCGTGGCGACCACCGAGCGGGCCACCAGCCAGCGGTTCGGGATCGGCGGGAACAGGACCGATCCGTCGGGCTGCTGCTGGCCCTGGCGGTAGCCCATCGGCAGGGTCGCCTGCAAATGGGCGCCGGTGCCGGGCGGGGCGTTGGTGGGACGGAGCTGGAAGGGTTGCGGCTCGGGATCGACGTTCGCCGGGACCTTGCGGTAGTCGATGGCGAGCTCAGCCCAGCTGCCCTGCTGGTTGGGAACGCCGACCAGCAGGCATTCGATGCCGATCGGCACGAACAGGCTGGGACCGGGCCACAGCGGATCGACGATGGTGTCGGACGCGGCAGCGGCAGAGGCGGCGGCGGTGTTGGACTGGATATCCGTCATGGTCTGCGCTCCGATCAACCCGCGATCCGGCCCACGGCGGGGGCGGTGGCTTCGGCCGGGGCGCTGACGCCCCACTGGCCCGTTGGGGCGGTAACGCCCCATTGGAAGGACTGCATGCCGGCCGCCCGCACCATCTGCACGGCGAACTCGGCGGCGGTGAAGGTGCCGGCGCTGTCCAGCGCGCCCAGCGTCTTCATGGCCGTCTGAAGCGACGCGGCCGAGGTGGCGACGTCGAGCACGCCGGCCGCCGCACCGCTGCGCATGGAGACCGCCGCCTGCTGGCCCTGGATCTGCTGGCCGGCGGGATAGCCGCCATAGCCGAGTCCGCGCAGGAAGCTCATGTAGCCGCTGGCGAAGCTGGTGGTCGGACGGACGCCGAAATGCAGGCTTTCCGGCGGCTGGAGGAAGTTCACCACCCGGGGCAGCCCGTCGAACAGGGCGATCAGCACATCGTCCGACAGGCGGTCGAGCCGCAGGAGCGGCAGCTTCTGGGTGGCGGCATCGTCGGCATAGGCGCTGACCTCCACCCCCGGCCAGCCGGAAACCGCGGCAGAGCGGATCAGCAGCCCGGTGATCGGACCGGTCGCCGTTCCGCCGTCGGCGCTGGATTGGGCCGCGGCGGCCTTCAGCGCGGCACCGGCGCGGCTGTGGCCGCTGGTCGCCTTGGCGCGCAGCGACGGACGCACCGTCGAGCTGTGCGACAGCGCCTGATCGACCAGCTGTTCGATGGTCGCCATCATCTGCACGGAATCGGCGCTGGTCGACAGCCCGATGCTCACCGCGCCCTCCAGCAGCCGGTGGATCCAGTTGAGGTCGACATAGAAGAAGCGGATCGACTCCTTGGGCAGCATCCGCCCGTCGGGCGTGATGTACTCGAACGGCACGCCGTAGAGCAGCGCCGCGCGGGCCAGCCAGTCGATGACGGCGGGAGGCGGGTCCGGCAGCTCGACGGTGGGCTGCGTGGCCGCCGCACCGGAGGCGGCGGGAGCGACGGCGGCCGGCAGGGCGACGCGGGCGTGCGCCGGGCCGGAGCGCAGCGCGGCCAGCGCCGGGGCGGTCGCCGTGTCGATGAGCGCCTGCAAGGTGGCGGCGCGGTTGCTGATGGCACGGTCCATGACGATCACTCCGCGGAAGGGCCGAATACGTGGTCGAGCAGCGCCTCCAGCGGATCGGCGGCGCCCGCCGCGGACTCCGCGGCAGCGGCAGCCTTCACGCCGGCACTCCGCAGGCCGTTACTTTGCAGGCCGGGAGCCGCCGCGACCGGCGGCCGGTCCTCGCGGCGGATCCGGCGGGGAATGCCGGACAGGCTTCCGCCGTCGGCGGCGGGAACCACCGCCGCCCGCCCCGCCAGCCCGGCGAACGCTTCGGCCAGCGCCACGGCGGCGGTCTGGTGCGAGAGGGCCAACGTGCGCCCGCCGCTCCCCGGCCCGGCGGCCGGCAGCGCGCGCATCGTCTCCGCCGTGACCGGCAGCGCATCGGCGACCTGCCCGAGCACCACATTGGCGGCGACCGCCTGGTGGAACTCCTTGCGCCACAGGAACATCAGGCGGGCGAAGGTGGAGTCCGACAGGGCGAGCAGCCGGCCGATCTGCCAGGCTGCGGCCTGCGACACGTCGAACAGCGCCGTGGTCGGGTCGTAGCGGATCGCCTGATCGCTGAAGACGAACGGTCCCAGCCCGTCGGCCTTGGTCGGCACCGCACTGGCCGGGCCGCGATACCAGGCCGTCGCCTGCTCGCCCACCCGCATGCGGTAGGTCAGCGGCACATAGCCCATCCCGAGCCCCATGGCGGCGATGGAGGACGGGTCGTCGGCGTCCCCCGAACCGTTGCCGTTGCCGGAGGCCGGGATCGGCAAATGGGGCATCTGCACCAGATCGACGCCGCCATTGTCGGGCAGGGCCTGCATGATCTCGATGAAGTCGCCCTTCGACACATCGGCCTGCACCTTCCACCACGCCAGCGACGCGAAGCGGATGGTGGTGTAGGTGGAGGGAATGGTGCTGCCGGCCAGATGGTCCTGGTGCCCCTCCAGCGAGACCAGGAACAGGTAATTCACCGCCCCCGGCTGAAGCGTCCGGTTGCCGACGACGATGGAGAAGGTGCCATCCTCGTCGAGCCCCAGGATCTCCTTGTGATCGGTGTTGACCTCGCGCACATGGGCCAGCCAGGACAGGTCGGCCAGCGTCGGGGCCACCGACTGGAACAGCGCCACCGGCAAATCCAGCAGCAGCAGGCCCGTCTGCATCTCGGCCTGCGAGACGCCCGACAGCTGCGGTCCCAACACCGCCGGGTTCGTCGGCTGGACCAGATCGGACACCGTCCCGCTGTGCACGGGCGAGGGGGCGGCGACCGAGCCGGCATCGCCGCCCAGCTCGGCGGCGGTCACCGTGAGCAGGCCGATCCACGGCGCCGGAACGCTGTCCGCCGGCGGGACGCTGCCGTCCAGCGTGCGTTCCCACGGCAGCGTGCGCCGGCGCAGCACCACATTGGGCAGCGTGTTCTCCCAGGAGCCCGTCTGGTTGGCCGGCGGCATCACCGATTGCAGGTCGCCGGGCGCCAGGGCGAAGCGCGGCCCCTGGATCTGCAAGGTCTGCACCGCCGTGTAGGTGGGGGGCGTGTCCTGATCCTTGATGCCATCCACGGTCTGGGTGGCGCTCAGCCGATAGGTCCCGGCAGGCAGCGGCGGCAGGGCCGCCTGGCTGAACCGGATCTGGCCGGGTTGCAGCGCGTCGCCGTCACCGGCCAGCGCGATCGCGTTCGACATGTGGGATCCCCTTCCTCACGAACCTGTCCTGCCAATCGCCCCCACCCCGCCGGGGCGGGGGCACCCGCACCCCTACGCCGCCTCGCTACGGACGAACCGCAGCAGGGTCGGGCTGCCGGCCTTCGCCGATCCGGCTTGTCCCAGGCCTTGGCCCAGGCCCGGACGCGGCGCCACGCTGCGTCCCAGCGCCGGGAGCGACAGCCCGTCCCAGCCGGCCTCCACCTCGGCCGGCGTGCCGGCCAGCCCGTAGACGCCGGCCAGCCCGTAGACGCCGGCCAGCCCCTCGACGCCGCGCACCAGGACGGCATGCCGCTCGCCGTCACCGGCGGCTTCGGCGGGCACCGCCGTGAACGACGACGCGTCGTAGAGCAGGATGGTGCCGTCGCCGGCCGCGATCCGGGCCACCGGGGTCGCCGCGACGCCGTACTCGACCGTCCAGGGGGAACCGGTCGCGGCGATCTTCACCGTCACCGCATCGGCATCCGCCCTGCGGTCCAGCACCACCGCGACGGTCCCGACGGTGTGGCCGAAGACGGTCTCCACCCAGCCCGGCGCGGTGCTGCCGACACCGGTCTGGATGCGGTTGCGGGTCAGCATCGCCGCCCCTTCCACCGGCCCCCGTGCAGCAATTGGTGCCGCATCGCGCGAGCCGCGCTGCGGGCGCGGTCCGGCCTGGGGCCGCACGGTGCAGCCGCTGCCGAGCAGGGTGTAACGGCCGGCCTGGACCAGCGTGCTGTGCCGGTTCCAGCCCGCGACCGCCGCCGTTCCGGCACTGTCCACCCCGACCAGCGTCACCTGGGCGGTGTCTTCGGGCAAAGCCTCGGCAGTGCTGCCGGCCGGCGAGACCAGACGGCTGGACAGGATGCGGCCGGCCTTGTCGAAGGCGTGGACCATCACCGGGGTTCCGCCCGTCAGTTCCAGCATCGGCGCTCCCGCCCCCCGTCCGGCATCGAACACCGCGACGGATCCCGGCTGGAGGCTGAGGCCGGCCTCGATGGCGGACGGCGCGGTCCCTGTACCGGCGAGCGTCCGGGCACCGCCGCGCGTCGGGCGGACGTCGGCATCGGCCCAGCGCATCGTCACCCGCGGCGTCGGCAGCAGCACCGATCCCTTGCGGGCGCTCCCCCCGGCCGCACCGACAGCCGCAGCGCTGGCCGACTGGATGCGCCGCGGCGCCGCTGCGGGCAGCGCGTAGGCCTGCGAGGTGCCGAGCAGCCGCGGGGCGAGCGGTGCCTCCACCGCCGCAACCCGGGCGGCGCGCTTGGGCTGCGGCGCCGCCAGCGCCTGCGGACCGGAGGTCGCAAGGTCGAAGCCGAGCTTGGCGAGGCTGGGCGCCGCCTGGAAGATCTGGTCGGCGAAGCTCGCCATCACCGACAGGTTCTGGTCGACGATGACCGCGACCTGGGCGTCCTCAAGCGCCTGCATCACCTGGCTGCGCAGGGTCGAGGGCGTCGGCGCCATGATGCTTCCCATCAGAACGGCGAAGCGGCCGTCCTGCGACAGCGCCGCCGGTGCGGTGTAGACGGGGGTGACGGCGAAGGGCAGCGGCAGCGGGTCGGCCTGCTCGTAGCCGAAGGAGGTGAGCAGGTCCATCGGCTCCAGCGTGTCGACCACATGGTCGCCGGTGGCGGCCAGGGTCATGCCGAAGGCGGCACCGGCGATGAAGTCGGAGGACGGCTTGCCCACCGGGTCGAAGGCCTGCGTCGACCACATTGCCGCCGCCGCACCGCCCGACAGGGTTGCCGGCGTCAGGCCGGGCCGGTCGATGGACAGGGTGGTCCAGACCCCCTGATCGTCCTGCGATTCCAGCGTGACGGCCATCCCGGTCGCGATGTCCGGCAGATCCATCGGCGGAATGCCGAGCGACGGGCTGGAGGCCTGATAGCTGGACTCCGCCACGGTGACGGTCGAGGCCGGCATCACCGACCGCAGGTCGATGGCGAAGGGGGCGGACTGGACCGTCGGCCCGAACTCACCGGTATCGCTCAGCAGGCCGCTGCTGACCTGGATGTTGACGACCACCTGGGTGGCGTCCGCACCGTCCGTGTTGCCGGAGGAGGTGCCGTCCCCCTCCGCCGCCGCCAGCATCATCGACGCCGCGCGCGCGGAAGCCTGTGGAGCCGTCTGCGAGTCCGGCTGCGGCAGCATCCGCGCCTCGAACTCCTCCCAGCTCAGCGGCTGGGTGCTGGACAGGTCCTGATCCTGGTCGCCGAAGGGGATGGTGAAGGAGATGACGTACCAGCTGACCTTGACCTTGCCGGCGGTGGGCGGCCCCCACAGCTCCAGCCCGGCCCCCAGCTCGGCGGTCAGCGTCACCTTGACGCCGGCGACCTCGAAGCCGAAGGACACGCCGACCGACACCTGCACCCCGGCATAGTAATAGAAGGGCTGCCAGGCGATCAGGAAGTCGGCCCCGGCGTTGAACCAGGCCTTGAGCGGCCCGGCCTTGAACAGCGCCTTCAGATAGCCGCCGGCCATGATCATCGACGGCGTCAGGGCGAAATAGGTGCCGCCCGACACGCCGACCGTCATGACCGACGTGCTCAGCACCGGCCAGTCGAAGCCCAGCCGCGGCACGTTGGGGTAATGGTCCGGCGGCTGGAAGGACGGGTTGTAGCCGCCCAGCGTGATGACGAAGTCGCCGGCATAGGGGTTCGAGCCGAACCAGAATTTCGCGGCGAAGCCGCCGGTCAGCTTGCAGTCCTTCGCCAGCAGGAACGAGCTGGGGGTGAGCTGGGCGGTGACCGAGATCTCGCCCTCGTCCGGCTTGAACGAGGCGACCAGCGCCAGCTCGATGTAGGCCAGCGCCGAGGAGGGCGAGACCTGCGGCGGCAGGGTGGCGGTGGCGACGCCGATGACGTCGATCTCGAACTCCCGCCCGAACTTTACCAGCAGCATGGCGAAGACGTCGAGGATCTGGAAGCTGGAGAATTTCAGGCCGGCGGCGACCCAATAGCTGCCGATCTGCGGGTAGACGTCCTGCGACAGCACGGCGAGCGCGCTGGCCGGCGTCGGGTCGCTGCCGAAGGTCGCCTGGGAAATGGCGCCCTGGATCAGCGGGAAGGACATGATGTTCCCGGCATCGGGAACGATGATGTTGCGGTTGACCGAGAAGCCGCCGGCCACGCCGTTGACGAAGAAGGCCGGCACGCCGCCCAGCGGCGCGTTCAGGTTCAGGAAGACGAAGAAGGACACCGCCTTGTCGCCGTCGGGCTTGTCCGGATCGACCGGGATCAGCGCGAAGGAGCCGACGGCGTAGAGCGAGAAGCTGCCCGCCTTGACCAGAAGCTGGCCGTCGTAGCGCAGCGGGTCGTTCTGCTTCAGCAGCCCGCCCGACACGCTGACCGAACCGCCGCTGAACGACACCGACAATCCCGCCAGATCCAGGCTGTACTGGCTGTAGTCGGTGATCTGGGTGACGTTCACGCTCACCGACAGGTCGATCAGCTCGACGTCCAGCCCGGCCAGCGTCAGGCCGCCGTCGAACAGGACGCTGCCGATCTTGGTCGGGTTGTCCCAGCCGATGCCGACCTTGTTGGCATGGACCGGGCCGAAGCTGCGCTGCACCGGCAGCCAGATGCGCGTCTGGCTGCTGCCGCTGCTGTCGTACAGGTCGACGCCCAGGTCATGGCCCGACATCCAGCCGGCACGCATGGAGAAGCCGGGATTAGCCGCCGGATTGCCAGCCGAGGCGGTGTCGCCCGATCCCAGCAGGTTCTGCGCGACCGGGTTGGTGTTGGCGCCCGGCGTCAGCGTGTCGGGGGCCAGCGAGATGGCGATGTCCTCGACATCGACGCCGCCGCCATAGGCGGTGATCGGAGCGGACTGGGCGAAGTCGAAGGTCAGCAGGCCGCGCGGCTTGATCTTCGCCAGCTGGAAGCGGCTGAAATCGACCAGCGGCGCGCCCGTCTTGCCCTGGAAATCGACGCCGATGTTGATCAGGCGCAGCTTGACCGCGGTGAAGTCGGGGATCAGCCCGTCGACCGGCAGATAGGCCGCGACGCCGGGCTGGTACTGCGACGGGTCCGCCCCGGTCAGCGCGATCCATTCGGTGTCGGTGGCGCCCAACTGGAAGACCAGATAGGGCACCTGCTTCAAGGACAGGCCGGTGGCGGCGAAGCGCACGCCATAGCTGCCCGCCGGTCCGGGTTCCAGCCAGATGCCGCCGCCGTCGGGGAAGGATAGCACCTGGATCTGCGTCTGGGTCAGCGCCTTGAGGAAGCCGGCCAGGAAGCCTTCGACGCCGAGCGACTGCAACGACGCCAGATCGTTCAGCGCATAGGCCCCATCCTCGGTCACCAGAAGCTGCGACGCGGTCAGCACCTGCCCCGCCGTCAGGGTCGAGCCGGTGAACAGCGGTGCGTTCAGCCAGCTGACCACCGTCTGGGTGTTCAGCACCACGACCGAGACGTAGCGCGGCAGCACCTGCACCATCACCCCTTCCAGCCAGACGGCGAGCGCCGCCTCAAGCCGGCCGGCATAGCCGTCGCCCGTCGCCACGCCGAACGGCAGCGGCAGCAGCTCGGCGTTCAGGCTGCTGGAGACGCCGGCCTTCATCAGGGGATCGACCGCCGCCGCGACACCGCCGCCGGCACTGTCGTAGGACACCGTCAGGCCCGGCCCCTGGCCGAGCGCGATGATCGCCTGGGCCGACAGCCCGAACTGCACGCGCGCCTCGGGCGTGCCGGTCAGCGGCACGCCGACGCCGGTCGGGGCCAGCGCCACCACCACGCTGTCGGCGGCGGTGACCGACAGGGTCGCCCAGATGCCGGCGAGCGTCTCGGCGCCGACGGTGCGCACGCCGGCCATGACGGTGACCGGCACCGATTTGGACGGCGCATAGACCAGCAGGCCGCCGTCGCTCGACACGCCGCTCAGCGCCAGCTGCAACAGGCCGGCGACGGCCGACGCGGTGGCCGCCGCCTGCTCCGGCTGCAATCTTTCGCGCAGCCATGCCAGCGCCGCCGCCTCCAGCGCCGCCGCGTCGGGCTGCGCCGCAATGAGGGACTGCACCAGAGCGTTGATGTCCAGCGAGGCCGCGGTGCTGCGCAGCGCCGTGACGAACTGCGTCAGCGTCGTATCGCCCTCGGCGGCGAGCTGGTCGAGCAGCTTCTGGGTCAGCGTCTGCAACAGCGTCTGCGCCACTTCGGCGGCGACCTGGAGGACGAAGGTCTGCCAGCCGCCGAACGGCACGAGGTCGAGCACCGGCTTGCCGTCACCCTCCTCGCCGACCGTCAGCGTGAAGCCCTTGTCGTAGCCGCCCTGCAGGAACAGCGGCTGGTCCAGGCCGGGGATGGCGGCGGTCAGCCGGCCGCTGCCGCTCAGGCCCGGCTGGTAGTTGGCGGTCAGCGACAGGCCGAAGCCCATCGACTGCAACTCCGCCCCGGCCAGCAGCGGCATCGCCTCGCTGAGAGCCGGCGCCACCGTGAACAGGCCGGTCGCCGGGTCGGCGGTCACCGTCACCTGCAAGCCATAGGGCAGGCCGGACAGCAGCACGCCGCCTGTCGCCTGCGCCAGGGTCAGCCCCCCGGCGGTCCCGGACGGCAGGCTGCCCAGCACCTTCTGGATCTGCGCGATGTTCAGCAGCCCGTCCTGGCCGACCACCGCGTCCGACAGCAGCCAGTCCACCGGATTCTCGAACAGCCCGAGCGCCGACTTCATCTGCCAGACGCCGGTGTCGGGATCGGGGTCGGCCAGTCCGAATGCCTGGAACAGGCTGCGCGCCAGCGGATATTTGGCGAGCAGCATGTCGTCGACCGCCTCGGCGACGAAGGTGGCCAGCACATAGGCCGGACCGACGGCGGCGAGCTGGTCGATGAAGGCGCTCTGGTCGAAGGGCCAGATCACCAGCGGCGTGGGCTGCGGGACCGAACCGTCGCCCCAGACCAGCGAGACCGTCACCGTGGGTGCGCTGCCGCCGACCGTGTAGGTCAGGGTGGACAGGACGCTGAACCCGGCATCGGGCAGGAAGCAGTCCAGCGTGGCGGCGATGGTGCCGGTTTGCAGATCGACGCGCACGGTCATTGAGGGGTCGAGGAATGATCCCACCGTGAAGCCGCCGCGCGGCAGCGTCAGCGTCATGATCCGGCCGTTGGCCGTGGTCAGGGTGCAGGGGCCGACGGTGAAGCTCTGCGAGCCGTGCGTCATCGCCGCGATGACCGACGAGCGGGCATCCGGATCGGACAGCAGGGCGGTCAGTCGCTGCGACAGCTGGGAAGCGGGGGCGCGGGCGACCGCCAGGATCGCCTCGGCATTGGCGGCATAGCCGTGATCCGCGTCGGTCACCAGCCCGAGCCCGGCCAGCATCGCCAGCAGCGGCTCCGGCATCGCCGGCAGCGAGAATCCCAGCGTCGCGTCGATGGCCTGGAACAGCAGCGGCTGCACCGTCGCGTCGGCCAGCGCCGCCATCAGCCGGTCGGTCAGGAAGCCCAGAGGGTTGGACGCCAGCGCCGTGAAGCCGCCGGGGTCGATGCCGTAGGGACCGTCGGCACTGGCCGCCGGCACCGCCAGCCCGAGGTCGGCGAGGACGCCATAGACCAGTTGGAAGGTGTCGTCGCCCTTGAAAGCCGCGGCGGCCACGCCGATGGCGGCGTTGACGATGGACAGCAGGGCGCTGTTGGCCGACGGATCGAGCGTACCGTCCAGCACAATCACCGTGCCGTCGGTCTGCTTCGCCGCCAGGACCGGGGTCGCGGCGAAGCTCGCCGTTCCGCCCGACAGATCCATGGTCAGCACGACGCCCAGCGTCACGCTCTCGACGGCGACGCCGTCGACCGTGACCAGGGTGCCATTGGCGCCGCTCAGCACAGTCTGCACCGACAGGCCGGGAACGCCGGAGGCGGCGACCGGCTCGCCGGTGCTCCAGGAGATGCCCATCGGGTCCAGCCGCACGCTGGTCACCGCGGTGATGTCGCCCGCCGTGCAGGACAGCAGCGTCGACAGTCCGGGGACCGCCATGGTCTGGCCGGAATCCTGCCACAGCGTGCCTTGCAGGTTCCACGGCACGTCGAGCGGCACCCGGTAGGGATCCAGCTGGGTGCCGGTGCCGGCGACGGGGGCCGCGGTTTCGGCGGTGCCGTCGATTGCCCAGCCCAGCAGGCCCAGCACCGCGGCGGCGCGGTCCGGCGTGGACAGCACCGCCTTCAGCTGGGCCCGCACCTGACCGATGGGATCGGTGAAGCTGGTGGGGGCCAGCACCGGCATGCCGTCGGGCCAGTCGATGCCCTGCGGCATGAACGGCCCCAGGTTGGGCAGCAGCCCCAGCCAGCCGTCGAGCGCCAGCCCGCCGCGGCGCTGCGCGCGGTAGAGCGCCACGCCCAGCACCCCGGTCAGGATGGCGCCGAAGGTGGCGGCCTGATCGGTGACCAGCTGCGACAGCCCGGTGGCGTCGGAATAGTTCATGTCGGTGCCGACCGGCTCCGGCACGCCGTCGACCACCAGGGTCGGAGCCGCCACCGACATCGACCAGTGCCAGCCGTCGTAAGGGCTCCAGTAAAGCGACAGCCCGCCCTTGTCGATCTGCAACGAGGCTCCGGCCACCGCGGGCGTCGAGACGCCGGACGGCAGCGCGCCGTAGACGCCGATGCCCGGCAGGATCTGCGCCGACCGGATGCCCTGGCCGGCAGCCGCGCTGGCATCGAGTCCCAGCGCCTCGATGCGGAAGGCGAGGTCCAGCGTGTTGCTGGCGATCGGCAGGGTCGCGCCGACGCCGAGGCCCAGCACCAGCCGCTTGGCCGCACCATTCGAGGTCTGGGCGTCGGCGATGTAGGCGACCAGCGCGGCCGGACTGCCCGCCGGACCCAGAATCATGCTCCAGGGATCGCTGTCGGTGCCGGACCCGGTCACGCCGCCACTGCTGCCGCCGACCTGCCGCAGCACTGTGCCCAGCGCTTCCACCATGAAATAGAAGGGCGGCTGACCGTCGACCTCGACGTCGCCGCGGATCAGCGCCGCCCAATAGCGGCTCAGCGCCGCGACGGGAAACTGGATGGAATTGGGCAGGCCGGACAGGCTGAAGGGCGGCGTCAGCGACGACGGCCAGGCGGTGGCGCCCTGCGGCGGAGCGACGCCGAGCAGCGCCGCCAGCGACGGTCCGACCTCGCTGTCGGTGCCCAGACCGAACAGCGCGTTGAAGGCGTCGCCGATGGCGGCGTTCAGTTCGGCCTCGGCCGCCGCGACGAGGTCGCCGGGCTGGGTCAGGTCGATGGTGGGATAGCTGCCGGTGGGCGTCGTCACCGACAGCAGCGAGAAGGCGGGCTGAACCGTGGCACCGCCGGCAGCGACGATGACCGACATGCCGCCGGCCAGCGCGCCGAAGCTGTAGGTGCCGCCGAGGATGGTCCCGCTGTAGAGCGGCTGGGCGATGTCCTTGTTGGCCAGCAGGATGCCGGCCTTGAAGCGGCCGGGGGCCACGCCCTCTACCCCGCCGCCGGTGGCCAGCGTGAAGTCGAGGATTTCCAGCCCGGCGCTGCCGGTCACCGCGGCGCTGGAACTGCCCAGCACCAGCGCCGTGGAGGCGAAGGCCAGACCGGGATAAAAATGGCGCAAGCCCGCCGTGTCGGTCCCGGTGCCGGCGGTCAGCCGCAGGGTGCCGACGCTGCTCACACTGAGGACGGGCACCGCGAAGGGATCGTCGCGCGTGCCGCTTCCCGACACCGTGGCGTCGGTGCCGGTCAGCCCGCCGACGGCGCCGCCCACCGCCTTCATCCAGGCGGACAGGGTCGGCCCGTCGGTGGCGAGCGCGGTGAACCAGTCGACGAAGGGCCGCGCCACGTCGCCGCCGCTCACCGCCAGGGCGATGAAGCTGTCCCAGCGCAGGATCGGCAGCAGCACGCCGTCGACGCCCGGCACGCTGGCGCCCAGCCCCAGCGCCGGCAGCAGGTAGGACAGCGACGGCTGGTCGCCGACCAGCTTGCCCAGCGCCGTCACCGCCAGCGCCGCGGCCGTCGCCAGGATCTCGGCGCCGCTGATCGCCTGGAGGTCGGCCAGCGTGAAATCGCGGGCGCCCGGCGCGGTGGGCAGGGTCAGCTGCGTGATGACCAGCGAGACGTTCACCGCCGGATCGGTCGCGGGCGACAGGTCGACCGTCAGCCGCACGCCAGTGAAGGAGAAGCCGGCCGCGTCGATCAGCGGCCCGTCGCCGCCGGTGACCTCGAAGCCCATGGTGAAGGGATGGCCGGCCTGCCCGACCACCACCTCGACGCCGCCGTTGCCGAGCAGGGCGACCGGCACCATGCCCCAGACCTTCAGGTCGATGCTGGAGGGGCCGTCGGCCACCAGATCCAGCTCCGCCTTCTCATCCGTCCCCAGCGTCACCGTGGTGGTGTACATCACGCCGAGGCCGAACACCGTCGGCGGCTCGCCGCTGCCGTTGCTGTCGGACGACACCGGCTGGGTCGCCAGATAGAGGCCGCTCGGCGTGTCGGTGCCGGGCTTGTTGATCGGATACCAGGTTCCCAGCGCCCCCGGCTCCCGCACCGGAATGCCGAGCGAACTGCCCGAGGCCTGCCCGATCAGCTGGGCGATCACCAGGGCCAGCGTGACGGCGTTCTCGCTCATTCCCTGGCCGGTCTTGCCCACCGGGTCGGTGAACCAGTCGGGGTTGAGCTGATAGACGCCCTCCTGCCCATCCACCGGCAGCAGCAGCCCGCAGGCGACCGCAAGCTGGATGGCCGGAGCCTCGACGCCCGCCGCCTCGATCAGGATGGGGCTGGTCGCGCTGGTCAGGTCGACGGCCAGAAGATTCTCGGCCAGAAGATCCGCGGCTGCGGCCCCCCGCAGCGCATTGGAGCGCGCCGGGACGATGTCGGTGCGCGCGGTCTCTGTGGTCTCGGGCTCTATGGTCACGGGTGTCACTCCCCTGTGCGAAGCCATTGCACCAGCGCCGGCCGGCCCGGCCGGCCCGGCGCTCCGTCGCGTCCGGCATGTCCTGTCAGTCCGTCGGGAAGGCCGATCCCCCCGGCCCCGCCGGCTCCCCCCGCGCCGCCGGCGCCGGGTGCGCCGTCCGCGACGTCGAGGTCGAAGGCGGACCCCGGCTGACGGACATGCACGTCGAGCCGCAGCAGCCCGGCATCGCCGCCGGCCCCGCCGTCGCCGCCTTCGCCGCCATGGCCGCCGTCGCCGCCCCGGCCCATCCGGTGGAATGCGACGGCATGGCCGTAGGCCCCCGGCCCGCCGCTGCCGCCGCTGCCGCCATGGCCGCCGCGGCCCGGCCGCACCAGCAGCCGGGACCGCCCGGTCACCGTGTGGACGGTGACCGCCATGTCCCGCAGCGGCATGCCGTTCAGACCCGGCTCGCCGGCTTTGCCGCCCCCTCCGCCGCCGCCGTCCGGCCGGTCGGTGTTGCCCATCGGTCCGGCACCGCCGCTGGCGCCGGGGTCGCCGTCGCGGCCGTCGGCGCTGGCCAGCAACAGAGTCGCCGGTTCGACGCTGTCCGCCGTCTCCGGCCGCGCGCCGACCAGCTGCCCGACCACCAGCCGGGCCGCCCCGCCCTGCACCGTCAGCCGCGCGCCCTCCATCAGCGTCAGCCGATGCACATACAGCTCCAGCGGGTCGCCGAACGGCGTTTCCAGCGTCAGCTCGGCGCCGGGACGCAGGACGATGCCGTCCAGCGCATAGCGCACCCAGGTGTGGCGGAAGGTCTGCGCCGGTTCGACGAAGGAGCGTTCGGGCACCCAGGAGATCCGCATGGCCCGCCCGTGCCGGGCGCTGTCGAGCCAGCGCCGCCGGAAGCTCTCCGGATCGATGCCGTGGAAGGACAGCTGGCGGTCCATGAAGGCGCGGGCATCCGCCGGCATCTCCTCGTGGGCGATGGTCTGCGGCCCGGAATAGCGCGGCAAGGGCGGGTCGAAGGGGTCGATCACCCGGTTCCTCGCCGGCCTGGGCCAGCTGGAGACCACGCCGGCCTTCACGGCGGGCCTGTCAGGCACGGCGGCGGACGCCTCGGCCTTGTCGGGCAGGGTCTTGGTGGGCATGGCAGCGCTCCGAACCGGCCGTCAGGAGGAGGAGGAGACGAATTGCAGGGTCGACGGGGTGCCGGGTTGCCCCGGCTGGCCCGGATAGCCGGGATTGCCCGATGTGCCCGGAGGTTGCCCGGCACCGCCCGGCCCGCCTGTGCCACTCGCCCCGCCGGCTCCCCGCAGCCCGCCGAAATCCTCGAAGACCACGCTGGTTCCCGGCTCCATGGTGTCGTATCTGATGACGATCGCCGTGCCGTTGGCGCCGTTGCCGCCCCGGCCGCCATCGCCGCCCTGGCCGCCCCTGCCGCCGGCGGCACCCGAGCCGCCATTGCCACCGGCGCCTCCAGCCCCGCCCTGACCGCCGTCGCCGCCCTGGCCGCCGACCACGCGGACGACGAAAGTGCCGCTGATGGTGCCGACGGAGAAGGTAAAGGGCGATGGCAGGATCCCATTGGCCCCCCACCCCCCGCTTTGTCCCGCTCCGCCGTTCCCGCCCGGATAACCGGGAGCACCTTGAACCCCTGTCGGACCCTGCCCTCCCGGGCTGCCATTGGTCCCGTTGGCTCCCTGCACGATGATATTGGGGTTGGCGGCGGCGCTCGCCGCCATGGAGGTCATGGAGCCGACGGCAAGATGCGCCGGGCTTTCGACCGACAGGGTCGCACCCGGTTCCAGCAGGATGGAGCGGGCGAGCAGGCGAAAGGCCGGGCTCCCGGGCGAGCCGATGTGCAGGCTCTGTCCGGCCCGGATCAGGATCGCGTTGGTGGCGAAAACCCGGCTCCCTCCGGCGAAGACCTGCGCCGGGGCGAGCGTGCTGACCCTCGGGTCGGCGGAGAGCACGATGCGGCCCTGGTGAGCGGCGGTGTCGAGGACCGGACCGGCCAGATGCCCGGGATGGAGTCCGTGGAACTCCGCCATCCTGGACAGGAAGGGCGTCAGCTCCGGCTCGGTCGACGCGACGATGCGCGGCGCGGCGGTGGCGGCGAGCAGGCCGAGCCGGCGCGCGTTTCCAGGCAATGCGGCCACCGGTCCGGCGGCAGCCTGCATGGCGAAGGATTGCGCGCCCGCCGAGGCCTGGGGGTTCAGCAGCGAGGTGTAGAGGGCGAGCGCATGGCCGGTGGTGCTGTTGACCGGGCTCAGCATTCCGCCCGAAAGCCGCATGGCCGTCGGTAGCGGAGCCATCAGCGACAGTCCCGGATTGGCCGCGATCACGTCGTTCGGCCGCAGGAGCTGGTAGCTGACGCTGCCGAGCGCCGACTGGTAGGCGCTCTGGAAGGCATAGTCGCCGAAACGGACGGTGCCGAAGCCGTAGACCGCGGCGGCGGCGGGGATGCCGCTTTGGGGAGCCAGCGCCTGGTTGTAGGCGGCGAGCGCGGCCAGGGCACCGCCGAAGTCATGGCCGGCGAACACCAGCGGCTTGCCCGCCACGCCGGGAACTCCCGACAGGGCGGTGAACAGCGCCGCCGCATAGCCTGGATAGAAGCTGTAGAGCCCCTGGAGGATACGGCCGCCGGAGGTGAACCAGGGCAGCGGCAGCAGGGACCCGTTGCCCATGAAGGCCAGCAACTCGATCCACGAGCAGGCGCCGCGCGACGCCACCACCGTCCGGTCACCGGACGTGTAGATCGACGCCCAGGTGACGCCGCCGACCACGACGTCGGCCGCCCGCGTGTAGCCGGACGGCAGCGGCTGCGACAGATCCGGATGCTGGAAGCGCCCATAGGCCGCCGTCGTCAGCAGAGCCAGCGTGTAGGCGAGGTCGCCGCTGTAGCCCGCGGGAACAGGCGTCACCGTTCCGCCTCCGGCCAGCTGCGGCTGCGGCGCGCCGTAGGCGGTCTGGTAGAAGGCCGGCGTGCGCTCCAGCCAGGGCACGTCGGAGGGGGGGACCGACGCGGTCAGCGTCTGGGCCGCACCGCTGAAGGCGAAGCCGTCGGGGGCTCCGGCGATCGACGGATAGAAGTCGATCCCATTGAGGTTGCACAGGAAGACCGATCCCAGCGCCGCCGTCACCGCCGCCGCATAGGAGGCGTTGCCGTAGGCCGGGGTCGAGAAGGAATAGCAGCCGGCCGCGCCGACCGGGCTGGTCATGGAGCCGCCTTTGCCATCCGGGCCGGTCTGTCCCGGCCGCAGGTCGAGGGCGGCCAGCTGCGCCAGCGGCCCGGCCGGCCCCATGCCGACCACCAGCAGCGGCACGTTCGAGGCGTATCCGGGCACGAGCTTCAGCTTGGCGACGGCGGCCCAGATCTGCGCGTGGATCGCGTTGTAGGCCAGCGAATAGCCCAGGGCGATCAGGGAGTCGTTGCTGCCGACCTTCAGATAGGGCGGTAGCGTGGTGGTGGCGCTGAGGAAGGACTGCTCGAAGAACGAGATGAAGGTGGGCCAATCGACCCCGACCGCCAGCACCGCGACGGGCCCGTCGATGCCGGCCACCGTGCCGGTGGCGAGCAATCCCTGGCCGCCGCCCGATGCGACGGAGCCATTCGCGAAGGTGGTCACGAGATTCAGGGTCGCCGGGAGGTAGGCTTGGCTGAGGTCTCCGCCCGCAATGTCGACCAGATCGAGCAGGGCGTTGGCGGTGGTCGCAGAATACTGGCTGACGCTTCCCATGGCACCAGGGCTCCCGGCGTGAGGATGTTGGCGGAGGAATGGGGAAAGGGGGGCGGCGAGAGTCCGCCGGGAGGCGTCGGGCGCGCCGATCACGGCGTCCCGATGCCTCCCGCCGATGGCTCCCGGGCGCCAATCGGGCAGCCGGTCAGGCCGCCGATGCCGTGGTGGTGGGATACCTGACGATGGTCTGGGTGCCGGACTGGCCCGGATTGCCGGGGATTCCCGCACGGCCGCCGCCGGCGTTCGCACCGGCCACCGCGTTGCCGCCGGCCTCGTTCGCACCACCGGCACCACCGGCGCCGCCCTGGCCGGCAGAGCCGCCGGACCCGCCGGTGCCGCCCGGCGTCAGCACCAGGATGTCGCCCGGATCGGTGTCCCAATAGACGGTCACCGATCCGCCATTGCCACCATTGCCGCCGTTCGCACCGTCACCCCCGGTGCCGCCGTTGCCGCCGGCACCGCCCTGGGTGGTGGGGCATTGCGGATTCTTGCCGCTGCTGTCGGTGCAGACGGCCTGGTTCTTCCCGCCGTCGCCGCCGGCGCCGCCGGCACCGCCGACACCGCCGTCGCCGCCATTGCCGCCATCGCCGCCCTGGGCCAGGACGGTCAGCGAGCCGGACAGGCTGCCGTAATGAAGG
Source organism: Azospirillum sp. A29 (assembly GCF_042604625.1). Taxonomy (NCBI): domain Bacteria; kingdom Pseudomonadati; phylum Pseudomonadota; class Alphaproteobacteria; order Rhodospirillales; family Azospirillaceae; genus Azospirillum; species Azospirillum sp. A29. The sequence continues at coordinate 765,558 of NZ_CP170460.1, read as the reverse complement.
ATGAAGGGAGGCGGCGCCCCTCCGGAGGTGCCGGGGGTGCCGGAGCCTCCGACCGAACCGCCGCCGCCGGCCGTGCCGTTGGTGGCGCAGGTGCAGGTGTAGGTGGTGCCGCAGCAGCCCTTCTTGGGAGTGGCGCTTCCGGGGTTGCCGGGCACGCCCGAAGGTCCGGCGCCGCCGGCCGTGCCGGCTGCGCCGTTGGTTCCACCGGATCCGCTGATCAGGATCTGAGCGTTGATCGAGTTCGTCATGTCAGGTGTCCGTTCTCGACGATGTTCGTGGGGTGGCGTCAGCCGTTGTTGGGCCGCATGGTCATCGTCGGTCCCTGGCCGGCCGGCGTGTTCTTGCCGGTGGCGCCGGGCGATCCCGGGCTGCCGCCCGCGCCGCCGGCATAGCCGCCGGAGCCGCCGCCCCCCCCCTGGCCGAACGTCGTCGCATTGAGGCTGTAGGTCGGCGAGCCGACGATCTCGTCGTACAGAACGACGATGGCGGTGCCGATGGCCGCGCCGTTGCCGCCTGCGCCGCCATTGGCGCCGTTGCCGCCGTTGCCGGTCTGGCCGGCCGGCATGCTGGCCCCGTACTGGCCCTGGCAGCAGCCGACCACGCTGGCGCCGGCACCGCCGCTTCCGCCCGCGCCGCCATTGCCGCCATTGCCGCCGGTTCCACCGTTGCCCCCGGTGACCAGGGCATTGAAGGCGCCGGAGACCGTCCCGACCAGGAAGGTCAGGCTTGCCGGGCAGCTGCCGTCGCTGCCGGGCGAGCCGCCTGTCCCGTTGCCGCCGGTACCGCCGTTGGTCGCGCTGGTCGGCGCCGTGGTGCAGGACGCGTTGTTCTTGCCGCCGCAGACGCCGCCGGTCGCATTTCTGCCCGAGGGGCCCTGTCCGCCGGGGCTGCCGCTGGTGCCGGTCGTCCCATTGGTGCCGGTCACGGTGATGTTGTAGATGACACCCATTGGGCAGCCCTCACAGCATATTGATCTGGGCGGCCTTGAAGGTCACCGGGATGAGGATCTGGATCTGTCCGCCCTGCTGCACGGTGACGGTGCCGAAGATGGCGACCGCGCCGAGGACAGGGTCCTGGGTGACGTACGGGCTGTTGGGACCGATGACCAGGGGGTTGCCCGGCGTGACGGTGATGTCCTGGCCGGTGGTCAGCAGAACCTGGTTGGGGAAGCGCAGGGCGTTGATCACCGGCTCGAAGGCCTTGACCTTCTGGCTGTCGCCATGGATGAAGGCCATCATCGCCTGGCCGATGGTCTTCTGGTCGGCGGGATGGATCAGGCTCTCCAGCGCGCAGTTGTCGTTGCGCGCCCGTTCGATCGCCTTGTCGAAATCGGTCTGCACCGGCTGGGTCGGGTAGCGGACGCTGCGGTCGGCATGCGGGTTCGCCGCGAAGTGGTCGTCGGAAATCCCGGCGATGTCCTTCAGCTGCTGGACCGACTGCAGGGTGACCAGCTTGGAGCCCAGATTGTCCTCCGACGGGTCGGAGGAGATCACCATCGGACCCTTGTGGGTCTCCGGGCCGAACGACCGGCCTTCGAGCTGTTCGAGGGTCAGGTCGACGGGCTTCACCGCCTTGTTCAGAAACGCGACATGCTGCTCGCGGTACGAGGCAAAGCTCACGATTATTCTCCCATTCATATATGGATGTTTGTCAGACACACGCCGATGCTTCACGGTCCGGCAAGCCACTGCTTGACGATCGGGTTTCGGGTTTCGTGGGAAAGTATTTGTTTTTTATGTGCCGGCGAATTGTGCAATTGATGCTCTTATTGTGTCAATAACAAACAAACATAATTTTTTCGATTATCAGAACTGTGACAACAATTTGAAATCTAAAAGCCATTTGCATGCGAATGTACTGTTTAAAATCACACCAACGTGGGCAAATTATTGAAATCAATGCCTGTGTATGATTACGAAATATCTCCACACCCCGTGGACACCGAAGCAAAACATATGTCAATATAATGGAGATTAGCGCACAACCCGGCCGATCAGGAGGCCGCGAGGGCCGGTGCTTCGGCGGCCCGCCTCCCACACATCCTTGTTTCCAAGGGGACTCCAGTATGCTGACCCTGCAGAAGACCGATCCCAACGGGCTGATCCCGACCCTGCGGCGCTGGCGCCGCAACATGTCGCTCTACAAGTCAGGAGCCCTGTTCAACCCGCTGTTCGACCTGCACACCGGCGGCGCTTCCCGTCCGGTGTTTCACGACATCGACCGGGACATGCCCGCTCTGCGCCGGATCGATGCGGCCTACGACACCATCCGCGGCGAATTCGACCAGGTGCTGGCCGCCTACGAGCGGCTGCCCTCCTACCACAGCATCGACACCGACGTGATCCACTCGTCGGGCCGGCTGCAACGCGACCGGCGGTGGAGCGTGTTCATGCTGACCTGTTTCGGCCGTGTGCCGCAGGCCGCCCGGACGCTGGCGCCGCGCACGCTGGAGCTGGTCCGGGATATTCCCGGCGTCTATCAGGCGATGTTCTCGATTCTGGAGCCGGGCAAGAGCGTGCGCGCCCATGAAGGGCCGTCGCGCATGTATCTGCGCTATCACCTGGCATTGCGCGTGCCGACGGTCCGGCCGCCGCACATCCGGGTGAAGGACCGCATCCATCAGTGGAAGGAGCGCGAAAGCGTGCTGTTCGACGATTCCTGGGATCACGAGGTGGTCAACGACAGCCCGGAACTGCGCGCGATCCTGATGATCGATGTCGCGCGCCCGATGCCGGCCCCCTTGCGGATGGTGGCCAAGGGCATGGCGACGATGGCCTCGCTGCATTATGCGCCCCGCATCGTCCGCACCATGGACGCGCTGGTGCCGCCGCCGGGCCGCTGAAACCGGGCGCTGAACGGGGCGCTGTCGCCGCGGACGGGCGTGCGCCCGGATTTCGACCCGCATCCGAAAAAATGAGAATCCTTCGCATTTCATCCTGAGGCTGGAGGCCCGCCCGTTCGTCTGAAGGGGAAGGGCGAGGATGTCCCGTGCGGAGAGGATCGAGATGAGTGGTGGCAAGTCGCGCACGCGGCTGTGGTTCCTGTGGCATTCCTGGCTGGCGATGCCGATCTGGGCCTTCCTGTTTTTCATCTGCGTCACCGGCACCATCGCCGTGGTCAGCACCGAGATCACGTGGCTGGTCGATCCGTCGATGCGGGCGTCGGGCGAGGGGCAGCCGCTGCCGCCGAGCGCGCTGATCGCCGCGGCCGAAGCGGCGGCCCCCGGCGGACAGGTCGCTTCGCTGAGCTGGGGCGGCTCCCACATGGCGGTGGGCGCCGAGATGGCGCTGCCCGACGGCACCTTCACCACCGCCTGGGTCAACCCGGTGACCGGCGCGGTCCAGGGCCTGTCCCCCGGCAACTCCTTCCGCCAGTTCATCCGTGCGCTGCACGGCTGGCTGATGACCTTCCCGACCGGCTGGTATCTTGTGACGGCGCTGGCCATCCCGCTGGCCGGCTCGCTCGCAACCGGGCTCGTGGTCTACAAGCGCTTCTGGAAATCCTTCTATCAGCCGCGCATCAGGTGGAAGCAGGCGCCCCGCGTGATGTGGGGCGACCTGCACCGCGTCGCCGGCACTTGGTCGATCTGGTTCATCGCCGTGATCTCCGTCACCAGCCTGTGGTTCCTGATCTACATCGCCCTGTTCCATCTCGGCATCGGTCTGGGCGGCGGCAAGGCGCCGGTGATGGTGGCCCGCGACCAGATTCCGGTGGCGGCGGTCAGGCCGAAAACCGACGCGGACGCCGTGGTGGCCGCGGCCATGGCCGCCCTCCCCGACATGCGGCTGCGCTACCTGCGGCTGCCCGACACCGCCTACGACACGGCGTCGGTGATCGGCTCCAGCGGGCAGGTGCCGCTGCTGCCGGACATCGTCCGCGTCAACCCCTACACCGCCGAGGTGATCGTCGTGGAGGGCGGGCTGGAGGGCGCGTCGGGCGTCGAGCTGACCCGCACCATCATGCGGGCGCTCCACACCGGCGATTTCGGTGGCCTGCCGGTCAAGCTGATCTGGTTCGCCTTCGGCTCGCTGATGAGCCTGCTGGTGTTCAGCGGCATGCTGATCTGGACCAAGCGGACGGCGCGCGCCACGGTCGAGGCGGTGCGCGGGCTGAGGACGGCGAGGGCATCCTCCAATGCATAAATTCTCAATGCCCAAATCCTGGCATCGCGGCAAATTCCATCTCAGCGCGCTGATGATGCTGGTGCCGCTTCCCTTCCTGCCCAACTATTTCAGCCCGAAGCCGATCTTCGCCCCGCCCGAGATCCGGCGGGACGTCAGCGCAGGCCCCTTCGCGATCACGCTCGTCACCTACGACGAGTCGCCGCATCGGGCCGGCAACGGCGAGTGGATGAAGGAATACCACGTCCATCTCCGCCCGGCCGACATCGACAAGGTGCGCGGCGTCTTCCTGCGCGTCGGCAAGCCGCGGAACCTGCGCGCGGCGGGCGCGCTCAGCTTCGGCAACCCGTACGAGCGGGAAGCCGAGGTGGCGGTGCCGGCCGAGCCGGCCGGGACCGAGGAGCTGTGGGTGACGGTCGAGGACTGGAGCGGACGGATCCATCAGACCGCGACCCCGCTGGCCGGTTTTCTGGGAGGAAAGCGATGACTGCCCGTATCCATGCCCTGGCGGTCGCCGCCGCCCTGGCGGCCCTGTGCGCCGCCACCGCCGCCCACGCCCATTACCCGGTCTGCGAATGCAGGATGGCGGACGGCCAGACGGTGGTCTGCACCGGCGGCTTCTCCGACGGCTCGAAGGCGCCCGGCGTGGTGCTGGACGTGATCGCCTACGACGAGCAGGTGCTGGTCAAGGGCAGGCTGGGCGAGGATTCCACCCTGTCCTTCCCGCGCCCGGCCCAGGATTTCTACGTGCTGTTCGATGCCGGCCCCGGCCACACGGTCGAGATCGAGCACAGCGCCATCAAATAGGGTTCTCCACCCCATGCATCACCAGATCGTCCGCCGTGCCGGCGCCGAGCGCGAGACCCTGTGGGTCCTGCTCGCCGCCGGCCTGATCCTCGCCACCGCCACGGCGGCGGTCGGGCTGCGGCCGGCACCGGAAGCGGAGGCTGCCCTGGCCCCCCACCGGATCGATTCCCGCACCGCCCTGACCGCCGCCGAACAGGGGCTGCACGCCGACCTCAAAATGGCGGCCGCCGAGATCGCCGCCCTGCGCAGGACCGACGGCCGGGCGCCGTCCCCGGCCGAGCTGGCGGCCCAGGCCCTGCCGCCCTTCGCCGCCGACGCCAGCGCCGCGGCGCGCGGCGGCCATGCCTGGACCCTGGCGGAAGCCGGCGGGACGGTCGCCTATGCCGGCCTGTCCGCCGATCCCGTAACAGCGGGGTCTCTGGTCCTGCTGCTGGACGGCGACGGCCATATGGACGGCCATGGCCCCGGGATCTGGCTGAAGCGCGCCGCAGAAGCACCGCCCGCCCGCCTCGACGAGGCGTCGCTGGCCGCCGCCGGCTGGAAGCGGATCACCTCCACCTTCACCGCCGGCGTGACCCGATGAGTGTGCCCCGATGAGTGCGACCCGATGACCCTTTCCCTGAACCGCCGCCGCTTCCTCGCCGCCACCCTGGCGGCCGGCGCCCTTCCCGCCGGCGCCAACGCTGCCGCCGAGCGCAAGCGCTTCGGCATCACCTTGCACCCCTATTATTCCTATGTCGCCAACATCGTCGGCGACAGGGCCGAGGTGGTGCCGATCATCCCCGCCGGCTTCAACCCGCATGCCTACGAGCCGCGGCCGGAGGACATCCAGCGCATCGGCAGCCTCGACGCCATCGTGCTGAACGGCATCGGCCACGACGATTTCGCCGGACGGATGATCGCCGCCTCGTCCAAGCCCAAGCTGCCGGTGGTCGAATCCAACGCCGACGTGCCGCTGCTGCCCGCTGCCGGGGCGATGGCGCAGGCGGCGACGCGGGCATCGGGCAAGGTGGTCAACCCGCACAGCTTCCTGTCGATCACCGGCTCGGTTCTTCAGGTCGCCACCATCGCCCGTGAACTGGGGCGGCTCGACCCGGCCAACGCCGAGGCCTACACCGCCAACGCCCGGACCTACTCCCGCCGGCTGCGCCAGCTGCGCGCCGACGCGCTGGGCAAGCTGGCAAGCGCCGGCGACACCCGCCTGCGGGTCGCCACCATCCACGGCGCCTACGATTATCTGCTGCGCGAGTTCGGGCTGGAGGTCTCCGCCGTCGTCGAGCCGGCCCACGGCATCGAGCCCAGCCCGGCCCAGCTTGCCGAGACCATCGCGACGATGCGCAGGCTCGACGTGCAGGTGATCTTCTCGGAGCTGAACTTCCCCAGTGCCTATGTCGAGACGATCCGCCGCGAGACCGGCATCCGGCTCTACAGCTTCTCCCACGTCTCGCACGGCGACTACACCGCCGACCGGTTCGAGCGCGAGATGACCCGCAACATGGACACGCTGGTCCAGGCGATGCTGGAGACCGGACCGTGAGCGGCAGGAGAGCGAACGGCCCAGCCATCCTGTTCGACCGCGTCGACCTGACGCTCGGCCGCACCGCCATCCTCGAACAGGTCTCGCTCGCCGTGGCTCCCGGCGCCGTCCACGCGGTGGTCGGCCCCAACGGCGGCGGCAAGTCGTCGCTGATCCGCGCCCTGCTGGGACAGGCGCCGCACCGCGGCACCATCCGGCTCGACTGGACGGGCGATGCGCCCGGCACCATCGCCTACGTCCCGCAGGCGGTCGAGTTCGACCGCGGCCTGCCGCTGACGGTGGAGGATTTCCTGGCCGTGCTGTGCCAGCGCCGCCCCGCTTTCCTCGGACCGGACCGCCGGCTCGGCTACGGCGAGGCGCTGGCCCGTGTCGGCATGGCCGGCAAGGGCCGCCGCCGCTTCGGCGCCCTGTCGGGCGGCGAGCGCCAGCGCGTGCTGCTCGCCCAGGCGCTGATCCCGGCGCCCGACCTGATCGTCCTCGACGAGCCGATGACCGCGCTCGACGAGGCCGGCGTCGCCATCTTCGAAACCCTGCTGGCCGAACTGACCGCCGCCGGCACCACCATCCTGTGGGTCGAGCACGACCTCGCCCAGGTGCGGCGGCTGGCGACGCGGGTGTCGGGGCTGAACCGGCGCGTGCTGTTCGACGGCCCGCCGCCGGAGATGCTGTCGCCCGACCGGGTGCTCGGCCTGTTCTCCGCCGTCCCCCGCACCATGGCCGGGGCATTGGCGTCATGAGCTTCGAAACACTCCGCGCCCTGATCCAGGGCTGGGCCGCGGCCGGGTGGCTGCCCGCCGGCCTGACCCACGGCTTCCTCGTCAACGCGCTGCTCTCCGGTCTGGTCATCGGCCCGGTGCTGGGCGGGCTCGGCACGCTGGTGGTGACCAAACGGCTGGCCTTCTTCTCCGAAGCGGTCGGCCACGCCGCGCTGACCGGGGTCGCCATCGGCATCCTGGTGGGGGAGCCCTACACCGGCCCCTATGCCAGCCTGTTCGGCTACTGCCTGCTGTTCGCCCTGCTGGTCAACTACACCCGCAACCGCAGCAACCTGACCTCCGACACGCTGATCGGCGTCTTCCTGTCGGTGTCGCTGGCCCTCGGCGCCAGCCTGCTGCTGGTCCTGGCGAGCCGGGTCAACATCCACATTCTGGAAAACGTGCTGTTCGGTTCGGTGCTGACGGTGGACGACCGCGACCTGACGGTTCTGCTGGCGGTGGCGCTGGGCGTCACCCTGCCGATGCTGGCGCTGTTCAACCGGCTGCTGCTGGCCAGCTTCAACCCGGCGCTGGCGCGGGTGCGCGGCGTGCCGGTGAAGGGGCTCGACTATCTGTTCATCGTGCTGGTGACGGTGGTCACCGTCGCCTCGGTCAAGATCATCGGCGCCATTCTGGTCGGCGCCCTGCTGGTGATCCCTGCCGCCGCCGCCCGCGTCGTCGCGACGTCGCTGCGCGGCTTCTTCCTGCTGTCGGTCGCCTTCGCCAGCGTCGCGGCGGTGGCCGGCATCCTGCTGCCGGTGCAGTTCGCCCTGCCGGTGCCGTCGGGCGGCGCCATCATCCTGGCGGCCGGGCTGCTGTTCCTCGGCGCGCTGCTGGCGCGTCTGGTCATGAGAGGGGACGAGGGATGAGACGCATCACGCTCGCGGCGCTCCTGCTGCTGGCGACGGCCCCGGTCGCGCAGACCGCCGGTGCCGAAACCGTGCTGGCCGGGCATCCGGTCACCGCCGGGCTTGCCCGGGCGCTGACCCGCGGCACGGCGGTGGAGGTCGAGGCGGCGGTGCCACCCGCCATCCCGATGGGCCGCCAGCACTCCTTCCTCAGCGGGCGCGGCGAGACCAAGTTCGCCGAGACGGCGCGCAAGGCCGACGCGGTGCTGACCCTGCGTTCGGTCTGGGCGGAGGATCCGCTCTATCCGCTGGCGCGGCGCGCCAACATCCGGCTGGTCGAGATCGACGCCGCCCGGCCGGTGGACGGCGCCCTGCCCGGCATCGCGCTGCGCGACGGCGCCGCCTTCCCCTGGCTGGGCGTCGCCAATGCCGGGCGGATGGCCGACATTCTGGCCGCCGATTTGCGGCGCCTCTACCCGGCCTCGGCCGCCGCCATCGACGCCAACCTCGCCAAGCTGAAGCGCGGCCTGCTGGCGCTCTCCTCGCAGACGGCGCAGAGCTTCGCCGCGCTGCCCGACCCGTCGGTGGCGGCGCTGTCCGACCGCTTCGCCATGCTCGCCGCCGATTTCGGCCTCGACCTGCGCAAGGTCTGGACCCGCGACGACCGCGACTGGACGCCGGAGCGTCTGGCCGAACTGACCGCCTTCCTCCGGGCCGAACGCATCCCGGCGGTGCTTCACCACCGCCAGCCTGCCCCGGAGATCGCCCAGGCCGTCGCCGACGGCGGCGCCCGCCTGATCGTGCTGGACAGCCTGGAAAGCGGCCCCCCCGCCGCCATCGACACCGCCCTGGCGAAGATCGCCGAACAGCTGGAGGCGGGGCTGCGCTGAGCCCCTCCCCCTCCCTGCCTTCCCCCCGCCCTACTCGCTCGACAGCGCCGCCACCGGGTCGAGGCGGGCGGCGCGGCGGGCGGGGATCAGGCCGAAGACCAGTCCGGTCACCACCGCCGAAGTCACCGCACCGGCGATGGCGGTCGCCGTGAAGAGCACCGGCATCACGAACAGCCCGACCAGCACCCCGCTCGCCAGCCCCAGCGCCACCCCGACCAGACCGCCCAGCCCGGCGACCAGCGCCGCCTCCATCAGGAACTGCCGCTCGATGTCGGCGGCCCGCGCCCCGGCGGCCATGCGGATGCCGATCTCGCGGGTCCGCTCGGTCACGCTGACCAGCATGATGTTCATCACCCCGATGCCGCCGACCAGCAGGGTCACCACCGCGGCGCTGCCGAGCAGCAGCGTCATGGTGTCCTGCGTCTCGGTCGCCGTCTTGATGCGCGCGGTCACGTCGCGGATCTGGAAATCCTCCTGCCCATGCCGCCTGGTCATCAGGGCCTTGATAGCGTCGCGGGTCTCGGCGATGCGTCCGACATTGTGGACCGACACCAGGATCAGCTGGAGGTCGGGCTTGCCGACCAGCCGCTGCACCCCGGTGGACAGCGGCACGAACACCCAGTCGTCGGTGTCCTGGCTGCCGGTGAGGTCGCCCTTCTGCCCCATCACGCCGGTGACCTGGAAGGGGATGTTGTTGACCTGCACATGCCGGCCGAGCGGCGACTCCCCGTTCGGGAACAGCCGTTTCGCGACATTGTGGCCGAGCACGGCGACCGCCGCCCCGGCCCGCTCGTCGGCGGCGGTGAAGAAGGAGCCGAGCGCCACCGGCCAGCGGTGGGTCAGCGGCAGCGAGGCCGAGGTCGCCAGCCCGCTGGTGCGGTGGTCGATGTTGCCGTAGCGCACCATCACCGGCATGTCGAGGTAGGGCATGACGCTCTCGACGTTGGGAAGCCGCAGGATGGCCTCGCCGTCCGCCTCGGTCAGCGGCGTGGTCGGCAGGCGGGGGTCGCCGCTGCCGGCCAGCACATAGACCAGGTTAACCCCCAGCGCGCCGACCCGCGCCATCACCGCCCGCTTGGCGCCCTCGCCGATGGCGAGCAGCGCGATCACCGACGCCACGCCGATGACGATGCCGAGCAGGGTCAGCGCCGTCCGGAAACCGTTCGCCCCCAGCGAGCGCACCGCCGCCGTGAACGCCTCCCCGGCGCTGGTCCAGACGGAGGCCGGGGTATGGCGCTCCGCCGGGGCCGGAGCGGGAGCGGTGGTACCGAGCCGCCTGCCAGTGTCGGCGACGATGCGCCCGTCCCGCATCTCCACCACCCGGTCGGCGGCTTCGGCCACCTTGCGGTCGTGGGTGATCAGGACGATGGTGCGGCCCTCGGCGGCCAGCTCGCGCAGCAGGGCCACCACCTCGGCGCCGCTGGCGCTGTCGAGCGCGCCGGTCGGCTCGTCGGCCAGGATCACCGGCGCGCCGTTCATCAGCGCCCGCGCGATCGACACGCGCTGCTGCTGGCCGCCCGACAGCTGGTTGGGCCGGTGGTGGCGGCGCTCCCCCAGCCCGAGCCGGCCGAGCAGGGCCGCGGCGCGGCTTTCCCGCACAGCGGCGGGCAGACCGGCATAGCGGCCCGGCATCTCGACATTCTCCTGCGCCGAGGTGCCGGGGATCAGGTGATAGTGCTGGAAGACGAAGCCGAAACCGTCGCGCCGCAGCGCCGCCCGCTCGTCGCCCTCCAGTTCCGACACGTCGCGCCCGCCGACCCGGTAGCTGCCGGAGGTCGGGCGGTCGAGCCCGCCGAGGATGTTCATCAGCGTCGATTTGCCCGAGCCGGAGCTGCCGACGATGGCGACGAACTCCCCCGCCTCGACGGTCAGCGAGACGCCGCGCAGCACCTCCACCGCGACGCCGCCGCCGGTGGCGTAGGTCTTGCGGATGTCCTCCAGGACGAGGAGGGGGGCGCTCACAGCCGGAACCCGATGCGGGGCGGGCGGCCGTCGTCGGTCCGCCAGCCCACCACGATCCGCTCGCCCTCGGCCAGCCCCTGCAGGATCTGGGCGTTGAAGCGGTCGCGCACGCCGATGCGCACCTCGCGCGTCACGACGGCGCCGCCCTCCCCGATCATCGCGACGCTGTGCCGCCCGGACGCCTCATCCGTCGCGGTGAGCGCCGCGACCGGGACGGTCAGCGCATCCTTCGCCTCGGCGGCGACGAAGAAGACCTGGGCGGTCATTTCCGGGCGCAGCTCGCCGCGCTCGTTGGCGACCTCGAACAGGGCGGTGTAGAGCACCACGGTGCTGGCCCCCGTCCCGCCTCCCGACGCCGCCGCGCCGTTGGCGGAGCCGCCGGTCACCGGCTTCGGCGGCGCCGGCAGGATCTGCTGCAACCGCGCCGTCCAGCGCCGGCCGGGATGGCCGAGCGTGGTGAAGTAGAGCGGCATGCCGTCGGTCAGGCGGGTGACGTCGGCCTCCGACACCTGGGTCCAGACGGTCATGGCCGACAGATCGGCGATCCGCATCAGGACCGGCGCCTCGTAGGTCGAGTTGATGGTCTGGCCCTGGCGGGCATCCACCGCGATCAGCGTGCCGCTCATCGGCGCATAGATGCGGGTGTAGCCGAGCTGCGCCTCGTCGGCCTGGAGGGTCGAGTCCGTCTGGCGGATCTGGGCGAGCGTGGCGTCGACCTGGGCGGCGGCGGTGCGCGCCTCCATGCGTGCCTGATCGTAGGACTCGCCGCGCCCGGCCTCGACCCGCCGCAGCGCGGTCTGGCGGGCAAGCTGGGCCTGGGCGAAGTCGGCGCGCGCCCGCAGCTCGTCCAGCAGGGCGGTCAGGCGGGCGCGCTCGGCGCGGCCTGCCTCGACCTTGGCCTGTTGCAGGGCGGGGTCGATCTCGGCCAGCAGCTCGCCCTCGCGCACCATCTGCCCGACCTTGACATGCAGCCGCATCAGCTGGCCCGACACCTGGGCGCCGACATCGACATAGGCGCGCGGCTGGATCTTGCCGAGTGCGGTCACCGTGTCCTCGACCGTGCCGCGCCCGATCACCGCCAGTTCGGCGGAGGCGGCCGGATCGCCGGGACGCAGCAGGGCGGCGGTGGCGAAGCCGGCGACGACCACCCCAACGGCGAGAACGGCCCTGTACCGGCGGCGGGCGGGCGGGGGTGATCTGGTCATGGCGGCGGTCGCTGTCCCTGGTGGAGATGAAATGCGCGAATGCGTGTCGTTCTCAACTATAGACGTTTGCCGGCCCCTCGATCCTCACCACGGAAGCGACACCATCCATACGGACGGAAACGGGCGCACAGACCGCCTCCACGTCATGACGACCGCCGCAGGTCACCCCCTCACCTCCGTTTCGCAAAGTTTTTTGCAAAGGCCGATGTATTGATTGCGAATGATTATCATTCATGGTTAGGACTGGATATCCGATGGATCGCTGGAACGGGTGTCGCCGAGGTCATGGCTGAAAGAGACCGGTCTTCCCTGTTGGGTCTGCTGCTCGTCCATTACGAGGAGATGACCGGCCATCTGGCCCGGCGCCTCGGATCGCTCTGCCTTGCCGAAGACGTCGTGCAGGACACCTACCTGCGCCTGCGCAGCCTGACCGCCCTGCCGGAGATCGACAACCCGCGCTCCTATCTGTTCCGCATGGCCGACAACATCGCGCTCGACCGGCTGCGGGCGGAGACCCGGCGCGGACGCCGCTTCGCCCCGGCCGAGCTGGGGATGGAGCGCCCGCTGGAGGAGCCCGACGCGGAAACCGCCCTGGAGCACAAGCAGCGGCTGGAACGGCTGAGCCACGCGCTGGCCGAACTGCCGCCGCGCTGCCGGGAGGTGTTTCTGCTTCACAAATTCGATGGATTGAGCCATGCCGACATCGCCGCGCGCCTGGGCATTTCGCGCAGCATGGTGGAGAAGCATGTGATGAAGGCCTTGGCCCATTGCCGCGACCGGCTGGCGTTGTGACAGGGCACGACAAGGATCGTGACGCCGGTCGCGGCGGACAGGCGGAGCCCTCCGGCGGCGCGCGCGAGGCGGCGCTGGCATGGTTCGTCCGGCTGGAGTCCGGCGATGCGGATGCGGCCGACCGGGCGGCCTTCGCCGACTGGCTGGCACGGGATCCGGCCCATCGGCAGGAGTATGACCGGCTGTCCGGCGTCTGGGGCGATCTCGACCGCGTGCCAGACCCGCGCCGCGCCGTCCGCGCGCTGCCGACCCGGCGCCGGCTGCTGGCATTCGGGGTGGGCGGGGCCGCGGCCTGCGCCGCCGGGCTCGGGGGCACGGTGGTCCTGACCGGCTGGCCGGGCGAGATCCGCACCGGCACCGGCGAGCGGCGCTCGCTGGCGCTTGCCGACGGCTCGTCGGTCGAGCTCGACGCCGGCAGCGCGCTCGCCGTGGAGTTTTCCGCCGCGGAGCGCCGGGTCCGCCTGATCGACGGCCGAGCGCGCTTCGTCGCCGCGCCCGATCCGGGGCGTCCCTTCGCGGTGGCCTGCGCCGACGGCAGCGTCACCATGATGGACGCCACCGTCACCGTGCACCGCCGGCCGGACGATGTGGTGGTCGCGGTCGAAAAGGGCACGGCCACGCTGGCGGCGGGGAACCGGCCGCCGGTCCATCTCGCCGCCGGCCATTGCCGCAGCTACGGTCCCGACGGCCCCGGCCCCCTGCTGCGCGACGGGGTGGCGGCGGAGACCGCGTGGCGGCAGGGGCGGCTGGTCTTCCAGGCGCAGCCGCTCGATGCGGTGGTCGCCGACCTCAACCGCTACCATCCCGCCCGCATCCTGCTGTGGGACCGCCCGCTCGCCGCTCTGCGGGTCGATGGCAGCGTCGACATTGCCCGCCCGGACGCGGCGCTCAACGCCATCGTCCGCACCTTGCCCGTGCGCACGATGCGGCCTTTTCCCGGATTGGTCATCATCCGTTCCGTCTAGCCGGATCCGGAGAGTTTTTTTGCGAAGGGGGGTGAGGGACCGCCCTTCGGCCAGCGTCCTGACTCACCGAATGGCAAATGCAACTCATTCGCATTTTTGGGGGTCGTAGCGATGGTTGGTACTGGGGCGCGCCCGACAGGACGGGCGGTCGGGGGACAGGTGGCCGGGGGACGGGCAAATGGCCGGATCGGTTGGAAGCCGGTCCTGATGGGGATGCTGCTGGCGTCGACCGCGCTGCATGGCGCACAGGCGGCGTCCACCGCCGCGGCCGTTCCGCAGGTGGCGCAGCAGACCGGCACGCGCGCCTTCGCCATCGCCGGCGGCCCCCTGCCGGGTGTGCTGGCCGCCTACGGTCAGGCCGCCGGGCTTCAGGTCCTCTACCCGACCGACATCGCGCAGGGCCTCTCCTCCCCCGGCGTGACCGGAACCATGGCCCCGCGCGAGGCGCTGGTGCGTCTGCTGACGGGGACCGGACTGACCGCGCGCTTCGTCGATGCCGACACGGTGACGCTGGAAAAGCCGGTCAGCGGCAGCGACGGCGCGACGATGCTCGATACGATGACGGTGCAGGGCGTCGCCTCCAGCGACCGCGGCCGCAGCGAGGGCAGCGGCTCCTACACCGCCACCGGCCCGTCGACCAGCGCCACCAAGCTCGACCTGACCCTGCGCGAGACACCGCAGTCGGTCAGCGTCATGACCCGTCAGCGCATGGACGACCAGGGGCTGAACGAGATCCGCGACGTTCTCAACCAGACCGTCGGCGTGTCGCGGCAGCAGTCCGCCGCACTCGGCAGCGACGGCTCCGAGATCTATGCCCGCGGCTTCGCCGTCAGCAACTATCAGGTTGACGGCATCCCGCGCTCAACGGTGTACGGCTTCGGCGACAGCATCTCCGACATGGCGCTGTTCGACCGTGTCGAGGTGGTGCGCGGGGCGGCCGGCCTGCTGAACGGCGTCGGCGATCCCTCCGCTGCGGTCAATCTGGTCCGCAAGCGTCCGACCCCCACCGTCCAGGGCTATGTCCAGGGACAGGGCGGTTCCTGGAACCGCTACCGCGGCGAAGCGGACCTGTCCGGCCCGCTGGTCGAGAACGGCCGCCTGCGCGGCCGCGTCGTCGGCGCCTATCAGGACGGCGACAGCTTCATCGACCGGCTGCACGAACGCAAGAAGGTGCTCTACGGCGTTCTGGAGGCCGACGTCAGCGACGACACGCTGTGGACCGCCGGGATCGAATACCAGAAGCACAGGTCGGACGACGCCTCGCGCGCCGGCTTTCCGCTGTTCTTCGCCGACGGCGGCAGGACGGACTTTTCGCGCTCCTTCAACAGCGGCGCCGACTGGGCCTATTTCACGCACGACAACCTGACCGTCTTCAGCGACGTGAAGCACCGCTTCGGCAATGGCTGGACGGCGACGCTGAATGTCGAGCACAGCACGCGCGAATATGACGGCCTGCTCGGCTACGGCGTGCGCGGCACCCTCGACCGCGACGGCACCGGCATGGGGATCTGGCCCGGCCGCTGGAATTCGACCCTGCAACAGACCTCCATCAACGCCGACGTGACCGGCCCCTACGAGCTGTTCGGGCGAACCCACGATCTGATGGCCGGCGTCGGCGGCTATTACGCCAAGCGCAGCGGGCTCGACTATCCGCTCTGGTACATCGACGGCTACGACACCTCGATTTCCAACTACTACAGCTGGAACGGCCGCATCGCCCAGCCGACGCTGAACCCGACAGGCTGGTCGCAGACCAACGAGCGGCAGATGGCGGCCTATCTCGCCACCCGCCTGCGGCCGACCGACGCGCTGTCCGTCATCCTCGGCAGCCGCATCAGCCGCTGGGAGCAGAGCGAGGAGAGCCACCCGAACGATGCCGCCGGCACCGCGGACAAGCGGTCGGAGAACGGCGTGCTCACCCCCTACGCCGGCATCGTCTTCGACGTGACCGACATCTGGTCGGTCTACGGCAGCTACACCAGCATCTTCAAGCCGCAGGACTACAAGGACGTCGCCGGCAAGAGCCTCGACCCGATCGACGGCGACGCCTATGAGGCCGGGGTGAAGGCCGAGTTCTTCGGCGGCCGCCTGAATGCCAGCGCCGCCGTGTTCCTGATCCAGCAGGACAATCTGGCCGTCGCCGACAGCGGCCGCTTCACCCCCGACGGCGGGCAGGCCTACAAGGCGGCCAAGGGCGCCAAGAGCAAGGGCTTCGAGCTGGAGCTGTCCGGCGAGATGCTGCCCGGCTGGCAGGTCGGCGGCGGCTTCGCCCACACCACCGTGAAGGATGCCAGCGGCCAGCGACTGCTGACCTATGTGCCGCGCGACACGCTGAAGATGTTCACCACCTACCGGCTGCCGGGCTCCTGGGACCGCCTGACCGTCGGCGGCAATGTGAAATGGCAGGGCGACATCTACAACGGCACCGGCAGCCGGCGCGCCGAGCAGAGCAGCTACGCGGTGGTGGACCTGATGACCCGCTACCGGATCACCGAGAAGGTTTCGGCCACGCTGAACGTCAACAACCTGTTCGACAAGAAATACATGACCAGCATCCAGAGCTACGGCTATTACGGCGAGCCGCGCAACGCGATGCTGTCCCTGCGGGCGACCTGGTAAGCGGCGGGCGGACCCGCAATTCTCCGCATGGTTTCGCCGCCCCGCCGAAGCCGGACCGAAGCCCGATCATGACTCCGCCGGCCGGCCGAGCAGTTCCGTCAGTTTCAGGAACTGGCCGGCCAGCGGACTTGTCCGGCGCCAGACCATGCCGACGGTCCGGGAGGGCTGGGGATCCGTGAAACGGACGACGGAGACCGCACCCGAACCGGTCTCCACCCCCACGGCCATCTCCGGGATCAGCGTCACCCCCAAGCCGGCCCTGACCATCTGGACCAGCGTGGAGAAGGAGTTCGCCTCCAGCGCCTTCCGCGGCGTGGAGGACGGCATGTTGCAGAAGGACAGGGCCTGATTGCGGAAGCAGTGCCCTTCCTCGAGCAGCAGCAGCCGCATCTCCCGCAGCATTTCCCCGGTGGGCACCGGCTTCCCCGCATCGTCGGCCGGGCGGACCAGCAGGAAATCCTCGGTGAACAGCGCCGCCTCGGTCAGCGACGGCTCGAACACCGGCAGGGCGACGATTGCGGTGTCGAGCCGGCCCTCCGCAAGCTCCTCGATCAGTTTCGAGGTCATCGCCTCGCGCACCTCGATCTCGACCTGCGGGTGCTCCCGCGTGATCGCGCCGATCACGGCCGGCAGCAGATAGGGGGCGATGGTGGGGATCATGCCGATGCGCAGCCGGCCGCTGATCCGGTTGCGCGAGAGCTGGGCAAGCTCCCCCAGCTGGTCGACCGAACGCAGGATGTCGCGGACGCGCAGGGAGGCCTCCTGCCCGAAGGCAGTCAGGCGGATGTTCCTGCCGCCCCGCTCGACCAGTGCCGCCCCCAGCGCCTCCTCCAGCTCCTTGATCTGCATCGACAGGGCGGGCTGCGAAACGGCGCAGGCCGCCGCCGCGCGTCCGAAATGGGCGTGCTGCGCCAGCGCATCGAAATAGCGAAGCTGCCGGAGGGTGACGGACCCGGGAATCATAAGCTTGCCTTATCGCAGCAATCACCAAAGACCATTTTACCTGATCGTGCGTTAACCATACAGTTTTATCCACAGAGCATTCAGTGCCGCCACGCGAATCCGCAAGCGAAGCAGGAGGAACCGATGGACGCGAAGACCGACGAGAGCGCAGGCAAGTGCCCGTTCAGCGGGGGAGGCGGGGGAAGCGCAGGCGGTGGTGGCGGCGGAGGCCGGGGCCGCAGGAACCGCGACTGGTGGCCGAACGCGCTCGATCTCGAAATGCTGCACCGGAATTCGGCCCTGTCCGATCCGATGGGCAAGGATTTCGATTACGCCAGGGAATTCCAGTCGCTCGACCTCGACGCGGTCATCAAGGATCTGCATGCCGTGATGACGGACTCGCAGGACTGGTGGCCTGCCGACTTCGGTCATTACGGCGGCCTGATGATCCGCATGGCATGGCACAGCGCCGGCACCTACCGCATCACCGACGGCCGCGGCGGCGCCGGCACCGGCCAGCAACGGTTCGCGCCGCTCAATTCCTGGCCGGACAACGCCAACCTCGACAAGGCGCGCCGCCTCCTGTGGCCGGTCAAGCAGAAATACGGCCGCAAGCTGTCCTGGGCCGACCTGATGGTTCTGGCCGGCAACGTCGCCCTGGAATCGATGGGCTTCAAGACCTTCGGCTTTGCCGGCGGCCGCGTCGACGCCTGGGAGCCGGAGGAGCTTTTCTGGGGTCCGGAGGGCAGCTGGCTCGGCGACGAGCGCTACAGCGGCGAACGCCAGCTCGCCGATCCGCTGGGCGCGGTGCAGATGGGCCTCATCTACGTCAATCCAGAGGGGCCGAACGGCAATCCCGACCCGGTGGCGGCAGCCCGCGACATCCGCGAGACCTTCCGCCGCATGGCGATGAACGACGAGGAGACCGTCGCGCTGATCGCCGGCGGCCACACCTTCGGCAAGACGCATGGCGCGGGCGATCCGTCCTTCCTCGGCCCGGAACCGGAAGCCGGGGCGCTGGAGGACCAGGGCGTGGGCTGGAAGAGCAGGCACGGCACCGGGTTCGGCGCCGACGCCATCACCGGCGGCCCGGAAGTGATCTGGTCCCAGACCCCGACGAGGTGGAGCAACCACTTCTTCGACAACCTGTTCAAATTCGAATGGGAGCTGACCAAGAGCCCGGCCGGTGCGTGGCAATGGCAGGCGAAGGACGCCGAGCCGTCGATCCCCGGCCCGGCCGCGGACTCCGCGAAGCGCCTGCCCACCATGCTGACGACCGACCTGTCGCTGCGCTTCGACCCGGCCTATGAAAAGATCTCGCGGCGCTTCTACGAGAATCCGGACCAGTTCGCAGACGCCTTCGCCCGCGCGTGGTTCAAGCTGACCCACCGCGACATGGGGCCGGTTGTCCGCTATCTCGGCCCGCTCGTCCCGAAGGAGACGCTGATCTGGCAGGACCCGGTCCCGCCGCTCGATCATCCGCTGGTGGACGATGCCGACGTCGCCGCCCTCAAGACCCGGATACTCTCGTCGGGCCTTTCGGTCCCGCAGCTGGTTTCGGTCGCCTGGGCGTCGGCATCCACCTTCCGCGGCTCCGACAAGCGCGGCGGCGCCAACGGTGCGCGCATCCGCCTCGCCCCGCAGAAGGATTGGGAGGTCAACGAGCCGGCGCAGTTGCAGACAGTGCTGCAAACGCTGGAAGCCATTCGGACGGACTTCAACGCGGCGGCCGGCGGCGGCAGGAAAATCTCGCTCGCCGACCTGATCGTGCTTGCCGGCGGTGCGGCCATCGAAAAGGCGGCCCAGGATGCCGGCCTGACCCTCCAGGTGCCGTTCTCGCCCGGCCGCACGGACGCCTCGCAGGAAGAGACCGACGTCGAGTCCTTCGCCCCGCTCGAACCGCGCGCCGACGGCTTCCGCAACTATGTCAACGGCAGCAGGCAGCAGTTCATGATCCCGGAAGAGGCGCTGGTGGACCGGGCGGCATTGCTGCGGCTGACCGGCCCGGAGATGACGGTTCTCGTCGGAGGCCTGCGCGTTCTCGGCGCCAATGCCGGCGGCGCCAGACATGGCGTCTTCACCGACCGGCCGGGGACGCTGACCAACGACTTCTTCGTCAACCTGCTCGACATGGGCACGGAGTGGCAGCCGCCGGATGCGGACGGCATCTACGAAGGGCGGGACCGCAGGACGGGGCAGCCGAAATGGACGGCGACCCGCGTCGACCTGATCTTCGGGGCGCATTCGCAGCTCCGTGCGGTCGCGGAGGTCTATGCCTGCCGTGACGCGCACGAGAAGTTCGCGACGGACTTCGTCGCCGCCTGGACCAAGATCATGAACGCGGACCGCTTCGATCTGGCCAGACCGTCCCACTGACGCGGACGGACTTCGCCGGGAGGCGCCCCGGCCCCTAGAGTGTGATCGGTTCAAGCGGAATCGCTTGAAGCGTGAATCACACGGAAAACCAAAAGCTTAGAGTCTGTCTGATGCTTATTGAAGCATCAGACAGACTCTAGGAGCGGGGCGCCTCCACAGGTCAACTCCACAGGTCAACTCCATGGGCGGACCGATGAGGAACATGGGAGGCTCGATCATGAGCGACCGCCAGACACAGACCGACCGCGAGTGGCTGATCTTCATCGAGAGGGACATCGATGCTCTCGACCGGCAGATCTACCACGCGCGATGGACGATCACCCAGTCGAAGACGGCCCTCGAACGGCTGTGCGCCGCCCGCGACTCCCTGTTCGCCCAGGCGCAGGAGATCCTGGACCGCCTCGACGGCAAGCCATCTCCATAGCCGGCAGCGGCATTCCGCCACCGGCCCCGTGACAACGCCCGGTCCGGACAGGCGGGACAGCGTCCGATAATAAGAATGGTTCGCATTCTAAGCTCGGTGCGGCTATACCGGTGCGACCGGCGTTCCGGGCGATGGCCCCAGGACTGCCGGCTCCCCTGCACCCGGCAACCCGCGCATCCGTGACCGACACTTTCCGCCCTCCCCTCCCCGCCGACCTCCAGCCCCGGCACGGCCGATGACAGGCACCGTCGGCACCTGGGCGCGCAAGATCGCGGAGCTGTTCGATGCGCATCGGCTGCGGGTGGAGCGTGCCATCGCGCGGCGGACCGGCGATCCGCAGACGGCGGGCGATCTGGCGCAGGACGCCTTCCTGCGGCTGGCCCGCCTGCCCGACGGCGAGGCGGTCCAGAATCCGGCGGGCCTGCTCTATGTGGTGGCCGACCGCATCGCGCTGGACCATTGCCGGGCCGCCCGGCGCCAGCGCCTGCGCGAGGCCGGTCCGCCCGACGATGATCTGCCGGCCGCAGGGCCCGCCGCCGACGCGCTGGTGGAGCGGACCCAGACCATGGTCCGGCTGCGCGGCGCCATCGATGCCCTGCCCCCCAAAACCCGTGAGGTGTTCCTGCTCTACCATGTCGAAGGGCTGCCCTACCGCGCCATCGGCGAGCGGCTGGGCATCTCGCCGCGCACGGTGGAGTACCATCTGCGCACGGCGCTGGAACAGTGCCGCGCCCACATGAGGCGGCGCCCGCTGCGCTGACCGGCGGGGTTCGCGTCCCGACCGGTCATTTTCTTTGAGGGATCTGCCTCCGCGGGTCGTCTTCCACTACACGAGGCAAACAGGAGCTTGCGGCAAGACGTGACGGATCATCGGGACGACCAGCGCAGGGAACGGGCTGACAATGGATCCGACGGCACCGGATCCGATGGGGACCGGCTGTTCTCCGAAGCCAACGCGTGGTTCTTCCGCCTGCAATCCGACGACCACACCCCGGCGGAGCGTGCCGCGTTCGCCGAATGGCTGGCCCGCAGCCCGGCCCATGCCGATGCCTGGACCGGCCTGCAAACCCTGCTGCACGACCTGAAGGAACCGGCCCGTGCCGCCCACCGTGCCGCTTATGCCGGGTCCCGCAGCGCGCCGTCCCGCCGCCCGGCGGCGGCCGGTGTCCGGCGCTTCGCCGCGGCGGTGGCGGTCCTGCTGGTTGTCGGCGGGCTCGGCGTCTGGCGCGGACCGACGCTCTACCAGAATGCCGTCGCCGATCAGGTGACCCCGGCCGGACAGCGCCGGACCTTGACCCTGCCGGACGGCTCCACCACCGAGATGAACGGCGGCACCGCACTCGTGCTCGATTTCCGGGACGGCGAGCGGCGCGTCCGCGTCCTGCGCGGGGAGGCGTGGTTCCACGTCACCCGCGACCCCGACCATCCCTTCGTGGTCGATGGCGGGGCCGGCGCCGCCCGCGTGCTGGGCACCCAGTTCAGTGTCCGGCGCGAGGACGGGCGCACGACCGTCACCGTCGGCGAAGGGCTGGTGGAAGTTTCCGCCCATCCCGGCCCCGACAGCCACGCCCCCTGGCCCGACAGCGTCCGCCTGCACGCGGGCGAAAGCGCGGAGGCCGGTCCGCTCGGCCTGAACGGACCGCGGGCGGCCGATCCCGCCGTCGCCTTCGCATGGCGCCAGGGGCAGATCGTCTTCCGCCAGCAGTCGCTGGCCTCGGTCATCGCCGCGCTGAACGGGCAATGGCCGGGCCGGGTGGTGCTGCTGAACGACGAGGCGGCGGAGCGCGTGGTCTCCGGCGTCTTCGCGCTCGACCGGCCGGATGCCGTGTTCGATGCGCTGGAGCGCGGCCTCGGCGTCCACGCCACCCGCATCACCCCCTACCTGACCCTGCTGCGCTGAAAAATGCTGCTGGCCTGAAAAAACCTCCCAGGGATCTCCGCCGTCCCATCGTCATGTCCGGAAAAGAAGAGAATGAGACGCAGTCGCAGAACGCGGCGCGGTCTCTCACCGGATATCAGAGGCGAGCGATGGCATTGGCGAAGTTTGGGGCAAAGTTTGACGTGAAGGGTGAATGTCGGGGCAGCGTCCAGGGCGGTCCGTCCGGCCGTGCGTTCCTAAAGCGGCTGTTCCTCGGGCGGCTGCTGGCGACGACGGTACTGATCGCGCCGGGGCTCCTGCTGCCCGGCATTCCCGCGGCGATGGCTCAAACCAGCCCGGCCGGCACCTCGGCAGGCGCCGTCAGCTTCGCCATCGCGCCGCAGTCGGTCGACGGGGCGCTCGCCGCCTTCTCCGCCGCCACCCGCATCCAGGTGCTGACCCCCGGCGCCGTGACCCAGGGCGTCGCCTCCCCCGGCGTCAGCGGGGCGATGACCGCGCGCGAGGGGCTGAACCGCCTGCTGTCCGGCACCGGGCTGGTCGCCCGCTTCCTCAACACCGAAACCGTCACGGTCGAACGGGTGGCCGCCGGCGGCGCCGTCCAGCTCGATCCGGTGCAGATCGAAGGCAACCGGACCGCCACCGGTCCCGGCGCCCTGCCCCCGGCCTTTGCCGGCGGACAGGTGGCGCGCGGCGGGCGCATCGGCGCGCTCGGCAACCAGGACGCGATGGACGTTCCGTTCTCCGTCACCGGCTACACCGCCGAGACCATCCGCAACCAGCAGGCGGAGACGATTGCCGACGTGCTGGCCAACGACCCGGCGGTGCGCAGCAGCCTCGGCTACGGCAATTTCGCCGAGAGTTTCGTCATCCGCGGCTTCCAGCTGGCGGGCGAGGATCTGTCGGTCGACGGCCTCTATGGCACGGCGCCGCGCCAGATCGTCGCCACCAACATGTTCGAACGGGTGGAGGTCCTGAAGGGCGCCAACGCCTTCCTGAACGGGGCGGCCCCCAGCGGCTCCGGCATCGGCGGCGGCGTCAACCTCGTGCCCAAGCGGGCGGAGGACGAGCCGCTGACCCGCCTGACCGCCAGCTATGCCATGGACAGCCGGCTCGGCCTGTCCGCCGATGTCGGCCGCCGCTTCGGCGACGCCAATCAGTTCGGCGTGCGCGTCAACGCCGCGGTCCGCGGCGGCGACACCGCCGTCGACGACGAGAAGCGGACGCTGAAGCTCGGCTCCCTGGCGCTGGACTACCGCGGCGAGCGCGCCCGCGTGACGCTCGACGTCGGCACCCAGACCCAGCGGGTGGAGCAGGGCCGCCCGGTGGTCTATTTCGGCAGCTTCGTGCCGCCCGTGCCGTCGGCCTCGCAGAACTACGCGCAGCCCTGGACCTATTCGCAGATGCGCGACACCTTCGGACAGGTCCGTGCCGAATACGACATCCTGCCCAACCTGACCGCCTACGGCGCCTTCGGCCTGCGCAGCATGCGCGAGGACGGCGACTACGGCTCCCCCACCGTCACCCGTCCCGACGGCACCGGCACGGTCAGGCGCCTGACCGTCCCGCGCGAGGATTTCACCAGCACCGGTCAGGCCGGCGTCCGGGCCGACCTGCACACCGGCCCGGTCCGCCACCAGCTGAACGCCGGCGCCTCCGCGCTGCGGACCACCAACAACAACGGCTTCGAATTCGGCACCACCACCGCCATCAACCTCTACCGCATGGTCGGGATGCCGCGCTCGGCCACGACCTCGGCCAGCGGCATGACGGGCGACCTGCCGAAGGTCAGCGAGTCGGTGCTGCGCAGCCTCTACGCCTCGGACACGCTGTCGATCCTGGACGACCGGGTGATGCTCACCGCCGGCCTGCGCCAGCAGAACATCCAGGTCCGCGGCTACAACCGGGCCAACGGCGCCCGCACCTCCGATTACGACCAGTCGGCGCTGACCCCGGTTGTCGGGCTGGTGGTGAAGCCGCTGAAGGAACTGTCGCTCTACGCCAACCGGATCGAGGGGCTGGCGCAGGGGCCGACCGCCCCGTCCACCGCGGCCAATGCCGGAGAGATCTTCGAGCCCTACCGCTCGGTCCAGTACGAGGTCGGCGGCAAGCTCGATTTCGGCAGCTTCGGCGGCTCGCTGTCGCTGTTCCAGACCACCCAGCCCAGCGGCGTCACCGACGCCTTCACCCGCCTCTACAGCGTGTCGGGCGAACAGCGCAACCGCGGCATCGAGCTGATGCTGTATGGCGAGCCGGTGCAGGGCCTGCGCCTGCTGGGCGGCGCCACCGTCATCGATCCGGAACTGACGGACACCGGCAACGCCGCGACCGAAGGCAAGGACGCCGTCGGCGTGCCGCGCCACCAGTTCAACGCCAACGTCGAATGGGACCTGCCCTTCCTTCCCGCCTCCTTCCCCACCGTGACGCTGACCGGCCGCGTGATCCACACCGGGTCGCAGTATCTCAACACCGCCAACACGCTGAAGATCCCGAGCTGGACCCGCTTCGACGTCGGCGCGCGGATGATCGCCGACGTGCAGAACCGTCCGGTCACCATCCGCGCGGCGGTGGAGAACGTGACCGACAAGGCCTATTGGGCGTCGGCCTACGGCGGCTACCTGAGCCAGGGCGCCCCGCTGACGGCCAAGCTGTCGGTCTCGGTCGATTTCTGACCGGCCGGGGCAGTTCTAATGGCGGCAGTCCTGAAGAGGGCATGAGGTGCTTGCGATGACCAACCGAACCATCCGGGTCTGGACGCTGATTCACAAATGGACCAGCCTGATCTGCACAGTCTTCATGCTGCTGCTGTGCCTGACCGGCCTGCCGCTGATCTTCCATGACGAGATCGAGGCGCTGACGGCGGAACACACCCTGCCGCCGATGCCGGCCGAAACGCCGCTGAAGTCGCTGGACGAGGCGGTGGCCACGGCGCTGGCGACCTACCCCGGCGAGCGCCCGCTGTTCCTCAGCTTCGACGAGGACCGGCCGGTGGTGAACGTCACCACCGGTCCGGGGGCCCGCCCGCCGGTGTCGCAGATGCACATCTCCGCCATCGACCTGCGCAGCACGCGGATCCTGGCCGACCTGAACGACGACAAGGGCTTCATGCATGTGATGCTGCGCCTGCATGTGGACATGTTCGCCGGCCTGCCCGGCGAGCTTTTCCTGGGATTCATGGGCTTCCTGCTGTTCGTCGCCACTGTGTCGGGGGTGGTGATCTACGCCCCCTTCATGCGCAAGCTGTCCTTCGGCACCGTGCGGGCCGGGCGCAGCAGGCGGCTGAAATGGCTCGACCTGCACAACATGCTGGGCATCGTCACGCTGATGTGGGTGGTGGTGGTCGGGCTGACCGGCGTCATCAACACCCTGTCGGTGCCGCTGGTCGCCTATTGGCGCTCCAACGAGCTGGCGGCGATGATCGCTCCCTACGCCGGCAAGCCGGTCCCGGAGCGCTTCGCCTCCGTCGATGCCGCCGTCCGCACCGCGATGGCGGCCGCCCCCGGCATGCGTCCGCAATTCATCGCCTTCCCCGGCGTGCGCTTTTCCAGCAACCACCATTACGCGGTCTGGCTGAAGGGAGCCACGCCGGCCACCAACCGCATCCTGACCCCCGCCCTGATCGATGCCGAGACGGGGGCCTTCACCGACATGCGCTCGATGCCCTGGTACATGCTGGCGCTGCGGCTGTCGCAGCCGCTGCATTTCGGCGATTATGGCGGGCTGCCGATGAAGATCCTGTGGGCGGTGCTGGACGTGCTGACCATCGTCATCCTCGGCAGCGGTCTCTATCTCTGGTTCGCCCGCCGCCGCACCGCGCAGGACCGCACCGCCGCTCCCGCCCTGCGCAGCGCCGTCGGGGAGGCCGCGGAATGAAGCCGCGCGCCCCCCTTTCTCTGCCGGCGATCTTCGGCATTCCCGCCGCGATAGCACTCGTGACCACCGCCGGACTGGTCACGGCATTGCTGGACGACGGCTTGATGGACGCCCTGTCCTGGGCGGCGCTGTCGGTGCCCGTGCTGGCCGCCGCCCGGTCCTGGCGGAACCGCGAGCGCTGACGGCTCCTCCCGACCCCGGCAGAAGGCGGGGGCCTTGTCTTGCAAGGCCCCCGCACCCCGTTACGCCGGAACGGACTGCCGCACGTCCAGCCCGGCCCGCCGCTCCACATCCGCCAGCAGGGCGGCGAGGCGGTCGGCTTCGGCCTGGACCGCCGCCGCGTCGTACCAGCCGGGCAAATTGTCCTGGTCGGTGCGCGCCGTCGGGGCCTGCCCGGTCACCTGCACGAGGTTGGTTTCCTCGTTCGGGTCCCGGTTCAGGTCGTACATCTCCCATTCCAGCAGAAGCGGGTTCGCCGGGTCGAAGTAGCGGGCCAGCTTGGCGCCGTCGGTGCGCACGCAGCGGATGTGGTTGGGCTGGCGCACCGGGCCGGGGGACAGCTCCGGCACCGGCTTGACCTTGAAGTCGCCGGCACGCACCGCCTCGACGGTCCGGCAATACACCTCGTAGGCGCCATAATAGTCGGGTTCGGTGATCCGGCCGCCCTCGACCGGCTGGGTCACCTTGTCGTCGGTCATGAACAGCACGCCTTCGCGCGGCTGGCCGTTGGGGTAGGTCACCGGCGTGCCGGGGGCCTTCAGCACCGGGGTCAGGTCGACGCCCGGCAGCGGCGCCATGGTGTGGTGCTTGCCCAGCTCGTCGGCCGCCTTGTCCAGGGCCTTGCGGCCGACGCCGGTCAGGCCCAGCACGGTGGGCACGAGGTCGGCGTGGCTGGTCACGGCATCCACATGCCTCAGCGAGGTCCCGTCGCCGCCCATCGAGGCCGGGAAGCGCACCACCATCGGCACATGCACGGCCTCCTCATAGGCGACGTGCCACTTCTCCAGCATCATGTTGTGGGCGGCCCCCAGCTCGCCATGGTCCGCCACGAAGATCACGATGGTGTTGTCGGCCTGGCCTGAATCCTCCAGCGCCTGGAGCACGCGGTTGATCTGCGGATCGACCTGGGAATGCAGCCAGCCATAGAATTGCAGCAGCTGGATGCTGTAGCCCTCCGGATCCTCGGAGAGCTGGAACGGGATGGTGAATTTCAGCGCCAGCGCCGCCGCGGCTTCCCAGTCGGCGGACCCGGCCACGTCCCCGGCGGCGCTGACGGCGCCATGGCTCGCCTTGGCGGACAAGGCGAGGCCGATCTTGTAGGCGGCGTCGAACTGGCAGGACGGCTTGGTCGACAGATCCTCGTTCCAGGTCGGAATCCGACCAGCGCAATCCTGCGGGAAGCCCTGCGGGTTGAGCGGCATCGCCATGGTGCCTTCGGTCGGCGGATAGGACGACTGCCCCTGGAGGGGCACATCGAGCGGGCCGAACACCGGCTGGGTCTTCGCCGTGCTTCCATCGATCGGCGGCAGGGCCTGCGAAATCACCGTGGGGTATGTCGTGATGTCGTGGGGGTTGGTGAAGGACACCACCGCGAACCACGGGCGTTCGGCCGCATCGGTGGCCGCGGTGCCGGGGCCGGGCCGCGCCTCGTCCGCCGAAACCCCGTAATTGTAGGGCAGCGCCAGCCCGCGGCGGCGCAGGAACAGGCAGGCGTTGTCGGCGAAGCCGGCGTCGCGGTAGAGGCCCAGGTTGTTGATCGCCGCCCCATGGGGCTCGGGATAGGACAGCTCCCAGTCGGAGAAGCCGTAACGGGTCAGCGAATGGCCGGCCGGGTTGCTGACATGTCATTTGCCGAAATAATGCGAGGAATAGCCGATGGCCTGCATCCAATGGCCCATAGTGGGATGGCCGTCGGCCTCCAGCCACGGGAAGCGCGCCGCGTTGCCGTCCTTGAACATGCCGTCGGTCTGGGTCACGCCGGTGCGGTTGCCGTACTGGCCGGTGAACATCACCGCACGGCTGGGGGTGCAGGCGCTGGAGGCGATGGTGTGGTTGTGCAGCGCCACCGCGTTCCTGCGCAGCCGGGTCAGGCCGGGAAAGAAGCGGGCGTACTCGTTCTCGCCCACATCCGCCTCGCCCCGGAAGCCCAGGATCCGCTTCAGCGGTTCCGCCAGCCCGCCCTTGGGGCCATAGGAGAAGCGCGGGTAGCGGTATTGATCGACGGAGATCAGCAGGATGTTGGGCTGCGCGCCGTCGCGCTGCGGCCGGTTGGCCTTCTCGGTCATGGCAGTATTATCCTTTGCGATCCATATCGGGGAAAAGCAACGTCAATCGGTAATCGGCCTTCGGAAAAGGAATGAATTTCCGTTGCGGAAGCTGGCCCGAGTCCAGTCTTCTCCGTTTACCCCTTAAGGGTAATTTGATAATATTCAGGGCGACAAATGGTGATGGCGGTAAATTTCACTTAAGCGCCGTAAATTTTATTCATACCGATGTACGTATTTTTCTCTAAGATCACTTCATATCTTTTGAAATCTCTGCTGTAATGCAGAAAACCGAATTTCCTGCAGCACACCGCTTCCAACTCCTCCGAATGCATGCCTCCCCATGTGGGACAGCCGAGACTGAACCACGCGCGCGGACTTTACGGGCGTATTTGGGTGCTGCCTGCTTCGTCATGTCGACCTCTGCCTCTCAGGAAACGGGGCCTCCGCGAAACCCGGAGCGGTTCAGTGCCGGTTGCGACGCTACGGCTTTTCGAGGCGTTCCTTCGGCGAACCGTTTCATGCGTCCAGCGAGTGCGGCTTATGGGTGCTGCCGTAAGGCTTTATGGTTCCATCCAGACGGATGTGGGCTGGGCGATGCGCGGCCATATGGCATGCGTTTCCTTGACCATTGTAGCGTCTACCCCTACCCTCCGGCCCGGTTCATGCTGGGGAGGGGACGGTGAAGGGCGACGAGTTGCGGACCCATCGGGAAGCGAAAGGACTGTCGCAGTCCGAGTTCGCCGTCTGGCTGAACGAACGGCTGCAACGCCGCTACGACAAGCAGAAGATCAGCCGCTGGGAAAATGACGCGGAGCGCATCCCGGCGGCGGTCGATGCGCTGATGACGCGCGAAATCAACGGGCCGGAGCCGGAAAGGCTGGGCGGCCCGGCGTTGGTCGTCGTCGTGGCGAACCAGAAGGGCGGCTGCGCCAAAACGGTGTCGGCGGTGAACATCGCCTCGGCTCTGGCGATCAAGGGCTACGCCACCATGCTGATCGACTGCGATCCGCAGGCCAACGCCACCCAGCATCTCGGCATCGACTCCTACACCATGGAGACGGAGGGCAAGACCCTCTACTACGTCATGCATGGCGATCTGGAGCTGGACGACATCCTGGTCACCGTGCCGGAAAGCGGCCTGCGCGTCGCCCCTTCCTCCATCCGTCTCGCCGAGACCGAGGTGGAGCTGGGCAAGGAAGCCGGCGGCGACTTCATCATGAAGGAGAAGATCGCCGCGGCGAAGCGCAGCTTCGACTTCATCGTCATCGACACGCCCCCCAACATCGGCGAGCTGACCAAGAACGCCATGGTCGCCGCCCACACCGCGGTCATTCCCTGCCAGACCGAGAAGTTCAGCCTGCTCGGCATGGCCTTCCTCTTGGAAAACGTCACCAAGATCCGCCGCCGGATGAACACCGGCCTGTCGGTGCTCGGCATCGTGCCGACCATCTTCAAGCAGCGCGAACGCAACGACCGCGAGGTTCTGGAACAGATCCACGAGGAATACGGCCCGCATCTGCGGGTTTTCGATCCGGTGCCGAAGGCGTCGGTCTATGCCCAGGCGACCTCGGTCGGCCGTGCGGCGGTGGAAGCGATGCCGGACGTGGCCGGCGCCGCCGTCTACCGCGATGTCGCGTCCGCCCTGGCCGAGGAACGCACCGCCCGCATCAAGGAGGTCGACCGTGTCGCGTAGTCTTCTCGGCAAGGCAACCAAGCCGGCGCAGAGCGCCACCGCAGCCGCCAGGATGAAGGACGCGCTGTTCGGCCTCAGCCGCCATGCGCCGCATCTGGTGGAGGTGCCGGTCGACCGCATCGCCCCCAACCCGAACCAGCCGCGCCGCGAGTTCGACGAGGATGAGCTGCGCGGCCTAGCCTCCTCCATCGAGCGTCACGGGCTGCAACAGCCCATCGGCGTGCGCCAGACCGCCGACGATAAGTGGCAGCTGGTCTATGGCGAGCGGCGGCTGCGGGCGATGCGGATGCTGGGACGGGAGACCATCTTCGGCATCCTGTTCACCGGCGACGACGACGAGGAGATCGCCATCGTCGAGAACCTCCAGCGCAGCGACCTGAACCCGCTGGAGGAATCGGATGCGCTGGCCCGGCTGGCCGAGCGGCACGGCTACTCCCACCGCCAGCTTGCCGAGGCGCTGGGCCGCAAGAAGACCTACGTCACCATGATGCTGTCCTTCCAGCGTCTGGCCCCGGCGATCCGCGAGGACTATCCCCTGCTGCGCCCGACCAAGGCGAAGCTGGAGGCGCTCGCCGCCATCGACGACCGGGACGAGCAGCTCCGCGCCTGGGAAAAGCTGAAGCGCGCCGAGATGGGTCCCCTGCCCTCCTCCCCGGCGGCACCCGCCGCCGCTCCGTCAAGGCGCGAGCCGGTCAGCGCCCCTGTCGGCATCGCCTCCAGCGCCCTGCCCGCCCGGACGGCCAAGCCGGTGTTCCAGGCCCGTGATGTGCTGCGGGAACTCCAGGCCAAGCCGCAGTCGCTGTCCGACACCGACCGGCAGGCGCTGGCCGACATGCGCAGCGCCATCGACGCGATCCTGGCCGCGGCCGGACAGTAAGACCGGTCGGAATCCGACCACCCGTCTCGCAGTGGTCGGATTCCGACCGGGATCACGACCTCTCACACTTAACCTCCCTCTCCCCCCGGGGAGAGGGTCGGGGTGAGGGGGAACCACAGGGTGGATCCAGCCGGAGAGCGGAAGTGCGCGATCCTTGGAGATCCTCCCCGCGCATCCCCCTCACCCTAACCCTCTCCCCGGGGGGAGAGGGGATCCCCACAGTCACCGCCCCTCTCCGCCCGCAGTCGCCAGCCAATGCCCGATGGGCTTCTGCGGGGTGTCGGACACCTCGCTCCAGCCCGGCGGGACGCCATGCATGTCGGGCAGGCGGTGGGCGATGCCCTTGTGGCAGTCGATGCAGGTGCGCTCGCCGGTGAACAGATACTGTTCGTGGATGCGCGCCGCCCGCGCCCCCTGCTTGGTGATGTCCATCGAGTCCGCGCTGTGGCAGTTGCGGCATTCCAGCGAGTTGTTGGCCTTCAGCCGCGCCCATTCATGCTCGGCCAGTTCGCGGCGTTTCGCGACGAACTTGTCGCGGGTGTCGATGGTGCCGAAGATCTTGCCCCAGACCTCCTTCGACGCCTGCATCTTGCGGGCGATCTTGTCGGTCCACTGGTGCGGCACATGGCAGTCGGGGCAGGTCGCCCGCACGCCCGACCGGTTGGTGAAGTGGATGGTCTGCTTCATCTCCTCATAGGGGTTCGCCGCCATCTCGTGGCAGCCGATGCAGAAGGCCTCCCGGTTGGTCGCCTCAAGGGCCGTGTTGAAGCCGCCCCAGAACATCACCCCGGCGATGAAGCCGCCCAGCGTCAGGAAGCCCAGGCTGAAGGTTCGGCTGGGGTGGGAGATGGTCTGCCACGCCGTCTTCAGCGATACCGGGATGCGCGCCTTCATCGACGGTCCCCCCTGTCCGACGGCCGGCTGACCAAGGTATCCAGATCCTTGAAGCTGTTCGGCACGATGGGCTGCGCCGTGGTCTGCGGCACATGGCACTGCATGCAGAAATACCGCCGCGGCGACACGGCGCCCAGCGTCTGGCCCTCGCGGTCAACGTAATGGGTGATGCTGACCATCGGCGCCTGCACCGCCTCGGTGAAGCGGCGGCTGTGGCAGGTCAGGCATTGGTTGTTGTTCAGCGTGATCTGATAGTCGCGGACATTGTGCGGGATGACCGGCGGCTGTTCGGGATAGTTGCGGGCGACGCGGCGGTCATCGGTGACGTCCGGCGGGATCGGCGGGGCAGGGTTCTGCTCCACGAAATTCAGCGGCGGGCGGAAGGGCGAGTCCAGCCGCAACGGTGGCGCGCCTTCAGCCGACAGCATGGCCGGCACAAGGAAGGGCAGGGCCGCCAGCGCGGCGAGGTGATGGGGACGCATAGCTCAACTCCTCCCTCACACGGCCACGATCTTGGCGGCGCATTTCTTGAAATCGGTCTGCTTGCTGATCGGGTCGGTGGCGTCCAGCGTGCATTTGTTGATCAGCCGGGCGGAGTCGAACCACGGCACGAACACCACCCCGCGCGGCGGCTTGTTGCGCCCGCGCGTCTCCACCCGCGTGATCATCTCGCCGCGGCGGGAGACCACCTTCACCTCCGATCCGCGGCGCAGGCCGCGCGCCTTGGCGTCGTCGGGGTGCATGAAGACCATCGCCATCGGCATCGCCCTGTACAGCTCCGGCACCCGCATCGTCATCGACCCGCTGTGCCAATGCTCCAGCACCCGGCCGGTGACCAGCCACAGATCGAACTCCTGGTCGGGCACCTCGGCCGGCGCCTCGTAGGGGAAGGCGAAGACATTCGCCTTGCCGTCCGGGTTGCCGTAGAAGCGCACCCCTTCGCCCGTCTTCACGAACGGGTCATGGCCCTCGCGGTAGCGCCAGCGCGTCTCCTTGCCGTCCACCACCGGCCAGCGCAGGCCGCGCACCTGATGGTACCTGTCGAAGGGCGCCAGATCGTGGCCGTGCCCACGGCCGAAATCGGCATATTCCTCGAACAGCCCCTTCTGGACGTAGAAGCCGAAAGCGCGCGATTCGTCGTTGGCATAATCAGGATCGATCTCCGACACCGGGAAGCGGTCCACCGTCCCGTTGCGGTACAGCACGTCGAACAGCGTCTTGCCGCGGTAGGACGGGTTGGCGTCCAGCACCGCCGCCGGCCACACCTCGTCGGTGGTGAAGCGCTTGGAGAACTCCATCAGCTGCCACAGATCCGACCGCGCCTCCCCCGGTGCGGTGACCAGCTGGTGCCAGAAATGGGTGCGGCGTTCGGCATTGCCGTAGGCGCCCTCCTTCTCCACCCACATCGCCGCCGGCAGGATCAGGTCGGCGGCGGACGCGGTGACGGTGGGGTAGGCGTCCGACACCACGATGAAATTGTCAGGGTTGCGGTAACCGGGATAGGTCTCGTTGCCGCTGTTGGGCGCCGCCTGGAGGTTGTTGTTCACCATGATCCAGTAGGCGTTGAGCTTGCCGTCCTTCAGCATGCGGTCCTGCTGGACAGCGTGATAGCCGATCTTGGCCGGCAGCAGATCCTTGGGCAGCTTCCACGCCTCCTCGGTGTGGGCGCGGTGGGTCGGGTTGGTCACCTGCATGTCGGCGGGGAGCCGGTGGGCGAAGGTGCCGACCTCGCGCGCCGTGCCGCAGGCCGACGGCTGCCCGGTCAGCGAGAAGGGACCGTTGCCCGGCTCGGAGATTTTTCCGGTCAGCAGGTGGATGTTGTAGGCCATGTGGTTGGCCCAGACGCCGCGGACATGCTGGTTGAACCCCATGGTCCACAGCGACATCACCTTCACCTTCGGATCGGCGTACAGCTCGGCCAGTGCCGTCAGCCGCTCCTTCGGCACGCCGGTCAGCTCCGCCGTGTAGTCCAGCGTGTAGGTGCTGACGAATTTGGCGAAGGCGTCGAAATCGATGGGCTTGGAATCGGTCGGGTCCTTGGCGTTGGCCGCCCGCACCTCCAGCACGCTTTCCGGCCGCAGCCCATAGCCGATGTCGGTCTGGCCGAGCCGGAAGTTGCAGTGCTTCTCGACGAACTCCCGGTTCACCCGGCCGGTCTGGACGATGTGGTTGGCGATGTAGTTCAGGATCGCCAGATCGGTGCCCGGCGCGAAGATCATCGGGATGTCGGCCAGCTCGAAGCTGCGATGCTCGAAGGTCGACAGCACCGCCACCTTCACATGGCTGTGCGCCAGCCGGCGGTCGGTGATGCGGGTCCACAGGATGGGATGCATCTCCGCCATGTTGGAACCCCACAGGACGAAGGCGTCGGCATTCTCGAAATCGTCGTAGCAGCCCATCGGCTCGTCCATGCCGAAGGTGCGGATGAAGGCGACGGCGGCCGACGCCATGCAGTGGCGGGCATTCGGGTCGAGGTTGTTGGTGCGGAAGCCGCCGCGCATCAGCTTGGACGCGGCATAGCCCTCCCAGATCGTCCATTGGCCGGAGCCGAACATGCCGACGGCGTCCGGCCCCTTCTCCTTGATGACCCGCTTCCACTGGCTCGCCATCTCGTCGAAGGCGCGGTCCCAGGACACCGGCTGGAACTCGCCCTCCTTATGGTATCGCCCGTCGCGCATCCGCAGCAGCGGCTGGGTCAGCCGGTCCTGCCCATAGAGGATCTTGGACAGGAAATAGCCCTTCACGCAGTTCAGCCCGCGGTTCACCTCGGCCTGCATGTCGCCGTGGGTGGCGACGACGCGGTTGTCCTTGGTCGCGACCATCACGCCGCAGCCGGTGCCGCAGAAGCGGCAGGGCGCCTTCGACCATTTCAGCGTGGCGTCCTCCCCCGCCACCAGGGAGCTTTGCGCGGCGGCCGGCAGGCTGAGGCCCCCGGCAGCGGCGGCGGCGGCCACCGCCTGTGCCTTGATGAAGTCGCGACGGTCCAACATGGGCGTCCCCCTCTTCTTCTGGTGTCCGGAACCGGCTGGCGGGGCAGGGCAGGGCGGTGTCAGGTCTCGACAACCCCTGCCCGGTCGATGTGATGAAAGACCATGACGGCGGAGAACACGCCCTCCAGCAAATGCAGCGCGGTCATCCGGTCGGCGATCCAGCCCTCGTGCGGCCCTTCGACGGTGACCACCATCTTGCCGGGCTGCTCGATGTGAAGCTCGGTGCCGGGCATGGTCGCGATGACGGCGCGCACCGCCGCCTGCCGCTCCGGCCGCACATGCAGCAGCAGCGAGGCGAGATGCCGTTCGCCCGCCGTCCCCGCTCCCGTGATGTCAGCGCGCGGCATGGGCTGGGCTCCCGGTTTTGTGAGGGGCGCTCCGGTGGGTGAGGGTGACGGCCCCGGACGGGCAGGCGGCGACGCAGGCACCGCAGCCGGTGCAGGCCGCATCGTCGATCCGGGCATGGGCGGCGCCGCCCGGCGCCGGCTGGAAGCGGATCGCCCCTTCCGGGCAGGCATCCTGGCAGCTCCGGCACACCACCCGCTGCACCGCGAGGCAGGAGGGTGCTATGGCGGGGCGCAAGGCCCAGGGCTTCATCGTCCGGTCGAAGATGGGTTCGGTGCAGGCCTCGGCGCAGGCGCCGCAGAAGCTGCACTCGCCGCGGGCGAAATCGACCTCGGGATAGCCGCCGTCGCCCGCCCGCAGGATCGCCTCCGGACAGGCTTCGGCACAGGCGCCGCAGCGGGTGCAGAGCGAGGTGAAATAGTCGGGACGGGACCAGGGGGGGTGGATGGGCGGCGGCCCGGCCACCGGCCGCCCACGCAGAAGGCTCCGCCTGCTCCGGTTTACGGCCTCGCTGTCTAAACCATCCTCGGCCATCGGGCAGCTCTCCTCAGACCGGCGGCGGACCGGGCGGCCCCAGGATCAGTTGCGACATCCACACGACGAAGCCATAGCCGCCGACCACCGCGACCGACAGAACCGGCCAGATGAACACCGCCAGCAGCAGGAACATGGCGAGTTCGCGCCGGCGGGTTCCGCGATCCATTGGCGGGCGCGGGTCGTCAGGGCGGGAGGCATCGAAACTGCGGACTGCGCTGGATTGTCGGGCTGCGCTCATCGGATGCGGCCTTCTGCTCGATCTCAGGCTGACAATTCCAACCAAGAATTGCCGGGATCGTTTCGCAAAAACACCCTTCCCCGAAGGGTTATGCCATCGGAGGAATAGCGCCGGGCCGCGGCCTCCCTTCCCCCAATAGTTGTTGATCTGGCGCAATTCGCACAAGGCCCCCCCGGCGCACTTGACCGCGGTCAAGAACTCCCCCGGCGCCAAGCGCTTTCATGCCCTCCGAGACACCAATGCAGACACCGCCGCAAGGTGGCGAAAGCCGGAGGATGGCCGTCGTGAGGTTCAGGCGCGTACAACGTTGGGTGGGATCGGCGCTCGTCGCCCTCCTGCTGCTGCTGACCGGGATCGCCCCAGACTTCGCCACGGCGGAAGCCGCCGACAGCGGCCGGCTGCTGCCCTATCTGGCGAAGCTGCAACCCTCCGACCTCGTTCCCGGCGCCGACCGTTTCGGCCAGCCCACCCCGAACGCCCCAACGTCCCCGTCTACAAGGGCGATGCGGTGGTGGGCCATGCCTATCTGACCTCCGACTTCGTCAACACCACCGGCTATTCCGGCCGGCCCATCGACGTGGTGGTCGGCCTCACCGCCGACGGCACGGTGACCGGCGCCCGGCTGATGGACCATCACGAGCCCATCGTGCTGATCGGCATCCCGCCGGCCCGCATCAATGGCTTCATCAACGGCTATGTCGGCAAGAACGTGCTGACGCTCGCCACCCAGAGCGCCGCCAGCCCGCCGGTCGACATCGTGTCGGGCGCCACGGTGACGGTGATGGTGATCGGCGATTCCATCATCCGCTCCGGCAAGAAGGTGATGCAGAGCCTTGGCAAAGCCGGGCCGGACAGCGCGCCGACCATCGTCAAGTCCGTCGACCTGTCGAAGACGGCGGTGGAGGACTGGACGGCCCTGATCGGCGAGGGTTCGGTCCGCCGCCTGACCCTGACGGTGGGGGAGGTGAACGCCGCCTTCGAGAAGACCGGCCGGGCGGAGGCCATCGCCCGCGCCGAGGCCGGCAGCCCCGACGAGACCTTCATCGACCTCTATGCCGCCTTGGTATCGATCCCGTCCATCGGCCGCTCGCTGCTGGGCGATGCCGAGTACGAGACGCTGACCCGCCGGCTGAAGCCCGGCCAGCAGGCGGTGTGGGTGGCCGGGCAGGGGCGCTATTCCTTCAAGGGATCGGGCTATGTCCGCGGCGGCATCTTCGACCGGGTCGAGATGATCCAGCATGAGGGCTCGATCCGCTTCCGCGACAAGATGCACAAGCGCCTGGGCAGCGTCGCCGCCGCCGGTGCCCCCGATTTCCCGGAAATCGGCCTGTTCGTCCTGCCGGAAGGCACCGAGTTCAATCCGGCCGAGCCCTGGCGCCTCCAGCTTCTGGTCCAGCGCGCCATTGCCGCGCTCGACAAGGTGTTCGTCACCTTCGACCTCGGCTACCAGCCGCCCGACAAATACCTGAAGACCGAGCAGCCGGCCCCCACAGTCGCCCCGTCTCCCGACCCGTCCGCCAGCCACAGCGCCGCCATCCAGGCCGCCGGTGCCGAGGCCGCGGAGGAGGCCGCCGAAGTCCCGCTGTGGCAGCGCATCTGGCAGAACCGGCAGCTCGACGTCGCCGTGCTGACCTCCGCCATCCTGCTGCTGACCGGCATCTTCTTCTTCCAGGACCAGCTGACCAAACGCCCGAAGCTGTACGAGCGCGTCCGCACCGCCTATCTGGTCTTCACCCTGGTCTGGCTCGGCTGGTACGCCACGGCCCAGCTGTCGGTGGTCAATGTCCTGACCTTCGCCAACGCGCTGCGCACCGACTTCCGCTGGGACTATTTCATGATGGACCCGCTGGTGTTCATCCTGTGGTTCTCGGTGGCGGCGTCGCTGCTGTTCTGGGGCCGCGGCGCCTTCTGCGGCTGGCTCTGCCCGTTCGGCGCGCTTCAGGAGCTGGCGTCGAAGGCGGCCAAAAGGATCGGCATCCGCCAGATCACCGTGCCCTTCGCCCTGCACCAGCGCCTGTGGCCGATCAAGTACATCGTCTTCCTGCTGCTGTTCGGCGTGTCGCTGCAATCGCTGGGCACGGCGGAGAAGGCGGCGGAGATCGAGCCGTTCAAGACCGCCATCATCCTGCATTTCATCCGCGACTGGTGGTTCGTCGCCTTCGCCGTGGCACTGCTGGCGGCCGGGCTGGTGATCGAACGCTTCTTCTGCCGCTATCTCTGCCCGCTGGGCGCGGCGCTGGCGATCCCCGGCCGGTTGCGGATGTTCGACTGGCTGCGCCGCTACAAGGAATGCGGCAGCCCGTGCCAGCGCTGCGGCAACGAATGCCCGGTGCAGGCCATCCACCCCGACGGCTCGATCAACCCCAACGAATGCATCCAGTGCCTGCACTGCCAGATGCTCTACCACCACGACCACAAATGCCCGGTCATGATCCAGAAGCGGCAGAAGCGCGAGAAGTGGCAGGCCGCCGAGGCCAAGCTGGCCGCCGAAAAAGAGGCAGCCGCCCGCAGCGCCCAGACCCACAGCACCGTCGCCACCGCCGACCCGGCCACCGGCCGGCTGACGATCCGGCCGCACGGATCCTGACCCACACACCCTTACCCCGATAACGGGACCCGGTCGCAACGGGCCCCATGACACCCCGCAAGGCGGGGGCAGCGAAGGAGCAGACCATGTCGAGCGAGACCAACAACAGCGCAGGCGTCAACCGCCGCGCGCTACTGGGCGGAACGGCGAAGGCGGCGGCCCTTGCCGGCCTCGGCGGTGCCGTGGGCGGGGCGACCGCCGGCGGCATCGCCGGCAGCGCCCTGTTCGGCGCCACCGAGGCGATGGCCGCCAACGCCCAGGCCGGCCACCTCAACGCCGAAGTGAAGCCGGGCGACCTCGACGAATATTACGCCTTCCATTCCGGCGGGCATTCCGGCGAAGTCCGCATCCTCGGCCTGCCGTCGATGCGCGAGCTGATGCGGATTCCGGTCTTCAACCGCTGCTCCGCCACCGGCTGGGGCATGACCAACGAGAGCCGGAAGATCCTGACCGAGCATATGCTGCCGGAAACGAAGAAGTTTCTGGAGACGCGCGGCGGCATCTACCTGAACGGCGACGCCCACCACCCGCACATGTCCTTCACCGACGGCACCTACGACGGCCGTTACATCTTCATCAACGACAAGGCCAACACCCGTGTCGCGCGCATCCGCTGCGACATCATGAAGACCGACACCATCATCGAGATCCCCAACGCCGCCGCCATCCACGGTCTGCGTCCGCAGCGCTACCCTCGCACCGGCTACGTCTTCGCCAACGGCGAACAGCGCGTGCCGACCCCGAACGACGGCCGCGAGCTGACCGCCACCAAGGCCTACAAGTCGCACTTCACCGCCATCGACGGCGACACGATGAAGATCGCGTGGCAGGTCTGGGTCGACGGCAACCTCGACAACACCGACGCCGACTATCAGGGCAAATACGCTTTCTCCACCTGCTATGACTCCGAAGAGGGCGTCACCGCGGCGGAGATGACCAGCGGCGAGCAGGACTGGGTCGTCGTCTTCAACCTGAAGCGCATCGACGAGGCGGTGAAGGCCGGCAAGATCCAGGCGGTGAACGGCGTGCCGGTGGTCGACGGCCGCCACGGCAGCCCCTACACCCGCTACATCCCGGTGCCGGCCAACCCGCACGGCATCAACGCCGCCCCCGACGGCATCCACGTCACCGTCAACGGCAAGCTGTCGCCGACCGTCACCGTCTTCGACGTGCGCCTGCTCGACGACCTGTTCGACGACAAGATCAAGCCGCGCGACGTGGTGGTCGCCGAGCCGCAGCTCGGCCTCGGCCCGCTTCACACCGCCTATGACGGCCGCGGCAACGCCTACACCACGCTGTTCCTCGACAGCCAGCTGGTGAAGTGGAACATCGACAAGGCGCGGCGCGCCTTCAAGGGCGAGAAGGTCGATCCCATCGTCCAGAAGCTGGACGTCCAGTACCAGCCCGGCCACAACCACAGCTCGATGGGCGAGACCAAGGAGGCCGACGGCAAGTGGCTGGTGTCGCTGAACAAGTTCTCCAAGGACCGCTTCCTCAACGTCGGCCCGCTGAAGCCGGAGAACGACCAGCTGATCGACATCTCCGGCGACGAGATGAAGTTGGTGCATGACGGCCCCACCTTCGCCGAGCCGCACGACACGCTGATCGTCCACCGCTCCAAGGTGAACCCGCGCTCGGTCTATGACCGCAACGACCCGCTGTGGGAAGAGGCGCGCCAGCAGGCCAAGAAGGACGGCGTGGTGCTGGAGGATGACGCCAAGGTCATCCGCGACGGCAAGAAGGTCCGCGTCTACATGTGGCAGCGCGCCCCGGCCTTCGGGCTGGAGGACTTCACGGTCAAGCAGGGCGACGAGGTGACCGTCTATGTCACCAACATGGACGACATCGACGACCTGACCCACGGCTTCAGCATCACCAACTACGGCGTCTGCATGGAGGTCGGCCCGCAGGCGACAGCCTCGGTCACCTTCACCGCCGACCGGGCTGGCGTCTACTGGTACTACTGCCAGTGGTTCTGCCACGCCCTGCACATGGAGATGGCTGGCCGCATGATCGTCGAGCCGTCCTCGACCTGATCGCCTGAAAGACCTCCCTCTCCCGCCCCGGGAGAGGGAAGGGGCCCATGGCACCGCCATGGGAAGGGTGAGGGATGATCCAAGGATAAAAATCCATGTTCGGATCACCCCTCACCCTCCCGCCTTCGGCGGGTCCCTCCCTCTCCCGGGACGGGAGAGGGGATCCCCCAACCAACGGACGCCCCATGCCTCTCCGCACCGCGACACTCCTCGCCGCCGTCCTGGCTCTGCCGGCCCCGGCGCTCGCCGCCACGGCGACGGTCGCCCCCGGCGGTCTGGAGGCGGCGCTGGCGTCCGCGGCGCCCGGAGACACGCTGGTGCTGGCCGCCGGCGTCCATCCCGGCCCGCTGACCGTCCGCACCCCGGTCACCCTGACCGGAGAGCCGGGGGCAATCATCGACGGGCAGGGCAGCGGCAGCACGCTCACCATCCTCGCCCCCAACGTCACGCTGCGGCATCTGGAAATCCGCAATTCCGGCCTCAGCCTGATCGACCAGAATGCCGGCGTCTTCCTCGGCAAGGAGGCCCGCGGTGCGGTGGTCGAGGACAACCGCCTGCGCGACAATTTGATCGGCGTCTATATCTGGGGCGCCGCCGACAGTCTGGTCCGCCGCAACGACATCGTCGGCCGCACCGACCTGCGCGTGTCGGAACGCGGCAACGGCATCCAGCTGTGGAACGCGCCGGGCACCCGCGTGCTCGACAACAGCGTGCGCGAGGGGCGCGACGGGCTGTTCACCACCTCGTCCCGCAAGAACGTCTTCTCCGGCAACCGGTTCGAGCATGTCCGGTTCGCCGTCCACTACATGTACACCAACGATTCCGAGCTGACCGACAACGTCTCGGTCGGCAACAATGTCGGCTATGCGGTGATGTTCTCCAACAACCTGCTGATCCGCAACAACCGCTCCAGGGCGGACCGCGAACACGGGCTGATGCTGAACAACGCCAACAGCTCGCGCATCGAGGGCAACCTGATCGAAGGCCGCTTCGCCGGCGCGCTGTCCGACGCCGGCGAGGCGCTGCCCGACAGCGACATCCCGCGCGACAGCGAGGCGATGAGCGACCGGCTGCGCAGCGGCACCTGGAAATGCGTCTTCATCTACAACGCCAACAAGAACCGCTTCACCGGCAACCGGTTCGACGGCTGCGAGATCGGCGTCCATTTCACCGCCGGGTCGGAACGTAATAGC
Organism: Azospirillum sp. A29; assembly: GCF_042604625.1. NCBI lineage: Bacteria > Pseudomonadati > Pseudomonadota > Alphaproteobacteria > Rhodospirillales > Azospirillaceae > Azospirillum > Azospirillum sp. A29. The sequence goes on along the minus strand of NZ_CP170460.1, from coordinate 723,909 downwards.
CTGACCGGCAACGCCTTCATCGGCAACCGCACCCAGGTCAAATATGTCGGCACCCGCTATCTCGACTGGTCGGAGAATGGGCGCGGCAACTACTGGTCGGACAACGCCGCCTTCGACCTGAACGGCGACGGCATCTCCGACGAGCCCTATCGCCCCAACGACGTGGTCGACCGGGTGATGTGGGAGTATCCGGCGGCCAAGCTGCTGATGAACAGCCCCGGCGTCCAGGTGATCCGCTGGGCGCAGAAGCAGTTCCCCGCCCTGCACCCCGGCGGCGTGATCGACAGCGCCCCCCTGATGACGCCGCCCCCCATGTCCGCATCTGTCCAATCCGCCGAAAGGAAACAGCCATGACCGACTTCACCGCGGAGGTGCAGGGCGTCACCAAGCGCTACGGCGAGACCGAGGCGGTGCGCGGCGTGGACCTGACGCTGGCGCCCGGCGAATGCGTGGCGATGGTCGGCCACAACGGCGCCGGCAAAAGCTCGCTGATCAAGCTGATGCTCGGCCTGACCACCCCGACGGCGGGCCGCATCCGCGTCCTGGGCGGCGACCCGGCCAGCGCCGCCTGCTCCCCCATCCGCCGCCGGATCGGCTTCCTGCCGGAGAATGTCGCCTTCCACCCCAGCATGACCGGGCGGGAGACCCTGGACTTCTACGCCCGGCTGAAGGGCGCCTCCCGGCGCGACAACGACGCGCTGTTCGAAAAGGTCGGCCTTGAACCGGCCGCGATCAGGCGCCGCGTCTCCACCTACTCCAAGGGGATGCGCCAGCGCCTGGCCCTGGCCCAGGCCCTGCTCGGCGGCCCGAAGCTGCTGTTCCTCGACGAGCCGACCACCGGCCTCGACCCGGCGCTGCGCCAGAGCTTCTACGCCATCGTCGCCGAACTGCGCGACCAGGGCACCACCGTCCTGCTGTGCAGCCATGCCCTGACCGAGCTGGAAGGGCAGGCCGACCGCGTCGTGGTGATGAGCCGGGGCCGCAAGGTCGCCGATGGCTCGCTCGCCACCCTGCGCAGCCTCGCCCAGCTGCCGGTCCGCATTCGCCTGACCCTGCCGACCGGCGAGATCGACACACTGGCAGCCAGAGTGGGGGAGGGCGCCGCCCTGACCCGGCTGGCCGGCGGCGTGGTCGAACTGGCCTGCGCCAACGACGACAAGGTCGCCATGGTCCGCCGCATCTCCTGCAACGGCTTGGCCGTCGATGACATCGAAATCCTCCAACCCAGCCTGGACGAGATGTACGCCCATTTCCTGCGCCGGGAGGCCGCCGAATGAACACGCTCCTGATCATCGCCGGCAAGGAACTGCGCGAGGCGACCCGCAACCGCTGGGTCGTCGCCACCACCCTGCTGATGGCGGCGCTGGCCCTGACGCTCAGCTTCCTCGGATCCGTCCCCACCGGCACGGTCGGCGTCGGCCCGGTGGAGGTCACCATCGTCAGCCTGTCGAGCCTGACCATCTTCCTGCTGCCGCTGATCGCCTTGCTGCTGTCCTTCGACGCGGTGGTGGGGGAGATCGACCGCGGCACCATGACGCTGCTGTTGTCCTACCCGGTGGCGCGCTGGCAGCTTCTGCTCGGCAAGTTCCTCGGCCATGCCGCGGTGATCGCGCTGGCGACGGTGGTCGGCTATGGCGCCGCCGGGGTGGCGCTCGCCATGGGCGGCACCGCCATCGGGCCCGACAGCTGGCGTGCCTTCGCCGCGATGATCGGGTCCAGCGTGATGCTGGGGGCCGCCTTCACCGCGCTCGGCTATCTCGCCTCCACCATCGTCCGCGACCGCGGCACGGCGGCCGGCATCGCGGTGGCGGTGTGGCTGTGCTTCGTCCTGCTCTACGACATGGCCCTGCTCGGCATCCTCGCCAGCGGCAGCGGCCTGGGGGTGGAGACGCTGAACTGGCTGCTGCTCGCCAACCCGGCCGACGCCTACCGCCTGTTCAACCTGACCGGCTTCAAGGGCGTCCGCGCCTTCGCCGGCACCGCCGGCCTCGCCGCCCATGTCCAGCTCTCGGTCCCGCTGCTGCTGGCGGTGATGGCCGGCTGGATCGCCGCCCCGCTGGCGCTGGCCGCCGCCCTCTTTTCGAGGAAGCAGATCTGATGCGCACCCTTTCCATCCTGCGAACCGCCCTTCTCGCCGCCGCCCTGCTGCTGCCGCTCGCGGCCTGCAAGCAGGAAAAGGCGGAGGTCGCCCCGCCGCCGCCCGCCACCCTGACCGCCGACGCCATCGGCCATTACTGCGGCATGAACCTCGCCGACCATTCCGGCCCCAAGGGCCAGATCCTGGTGAAGGGGCAGGAGCGGCCGATCTGGCTGTCCTCCGTCCGCGACACCTTCGCCTTCACCATGCTGCCGGAGGAGCCGAAGGAGATCGGCGCCATCTACGTCACCGATGTCGCCAAGGCCAAGGACCCCACCGCCCCCGACATGACGGCCTGGGTGGAGGCGCGCAAGGCCTGGTACGTGCTGGGCAGCAAGCTGCGCGGCGGCATGGGCGAGGCGGAACCCTATCCCTTCTCCGACAAGGCCGCCGCCGAACGCTTCGCCGCCGCCAACGGTGGCACGGTCCTGCGCTTCGCCGACGTGCACGAGGACCAGATCCTCACCCCGCCCGCCGCCACCATGGCCGAGGGAGAGCACTGATGGTCACCCGCCGCCGCTTCCTCGCCATCGGCGCCGTCGCCGCCGGCCTGTCGCTTCTGCCGCACCGCCTGCTGCGGGCGGAAGGGGTTCCCGTCCGGGTCTGGCGCGGCGTCGCGCTCGGCGCCGACGCCAGCCTGTCCATCGCCCATCCCGATCCCGCAGAAGCCGACCGCCTGATCGCGCTGAGCCTGGAGGAGGTCGAAAGGCTTGAGCGCGTCTTCAGCCTCTACCGCCCCGACTCCGCGCTGCGCCGCCTGAACCGCGACGGCTGGCTGGACTCCCCGCCTGCCGACCTCGTCCGCCTGCTGTCCGAGGCCGCCGCCTTCGGCCGCGCCACCGGCGGCGCCTTCGATCCCACGGTGCAGCCCCTGTGGCAGCTCTATGCCGGCCATTTCGAACGCGCGAACGCCGACCCCGCCGGCCCGCCGGAAAGCGCCGTCCGCGCCGCCCGCGCGCTGGTCGATGTCCGCGCCCTGCGGGTGGAGCCCGACCGCATCGCCTTCGCCGCCGCGGGCATGGCGGTGACGCTGAACGGCATTGCCCAGGGCTACGTCACCGACCGCGTGACCGAGCGCCTGAAGGCCGAGGGCATCGGCAACGTCCTGGTCGACATGGGCGAGTTGCGGGCGCTCGGCCACCACCCCTCCGGCCGTCCCTGGACCGTCGGCCTCGCCGATCCGGCGAACTTTGATTTGGCCAACCCGGACCGCACGACAACCACCGTGGAACTCACCGGCGGCGCGATGGCGACCTCGGGCGGCTATGGCACCCGCTTCGACGCCGCCGGCCGCTTCACCCACCTGTTCGATCCCGCGAGCGGGGCCTGCGCCGCCCAATGGTTGGCGGTCACCGTGCAGGCGCCGGACGCCACGACGGCCGACGCCCTGTCGACCGCCCTGTCGGTGGTGGCGGCGGAGCGGGTTCCGGCCATCCTGGCCGCCCATCCCGGTGTCACCGCCCGCTTCACCCACCCCGACGGCCGCATCCTGCGGCTGCCGGCCTGAAGGACGGGGACGAGACCGGCCTCCGCGAGCCTAATCCGCCAACTGGGATTCGTAGCGCAGAGCCCAGTCGCGCAACGTGGCGAAGGTCGGCATCAGGTCGATGCCCGCCTGTGACAGCCCATATTCCACGCGAGGGGGCACGTCGGCGTAAGCGGTGCGGATGACGATGCCGTTGCGCGCCAGATCGCGCAGCTGCTCGGTCAGCATGTGCTGAGTGATACCTGGCAGCGCGCGGCGCAGTTCGCCGAAACGCATCGGTCCAGCGACCAGGCTGCACACGATCTCGATTTTCCATTTGCCGGTAATGGCCCTGATCGCGCGCTGAAAGCGCAGGACGTCGATCTTCTGCGGCCCCGTGCAGTCTTCGCAATCGTTGCCGTAAGTACGCGGCTCGACAGTCTGTTTTTCCATACTACCTCTGAAAATCCATCCTACTTGCTCCTTTTCACTTATATAGGCGAAAGTCGGGGCAAGGAGAAATCGCATGAGCAAAATTCTTGTCACGGGTGGATCGGGTTTCCTCGGCAGCCATTGCATCGCCGCAGCGCTGGCGGCGGGCCACGAGGTCTGCACGACGCTGCGCAGTCCCGACAGGATTCCGCAGGTCCGCGCCATGCTGGCGGCGGCAGGTGTCCATCCCGACCGGGAGGTGACTTTTCATGCCGCCGATCTGAAGCGGGACGACGGTTGGGCCGACGCCGCCGCGGGCTGCGACTACGTCCTGCACACCGCATCGCCTTTTCCGGCGGCCCAGCCGGAAGACGCCGACGACCTGATCGTGCCGGCGCGCGACGGCGCGCTGCGCGTGTTGCGCGCGGCAAGCGACGCGAACGTGAAGCGCGTCGTTCTCACCTCCTCCTTTGCTGCCGTGGGATATGGCCCGGAACCGGCCGGGCACGTCTACACCGAGGAAGACTGGACCCCCGTTGACGCCCCGAACCAACCCTACATCCTGTCGAAGACCATCGCTGAGCGCGCCGCCTGGGACTTCGTCAGGACTAGCGGAACGCCGGAGTTGAGCGTCGTCAATCCGACCGGAATATTCGGACCCGTGCTCGGGCCTCCGCTTTCGATATCGATAAACATCGTCAAGGGACTGCTGGATGGCGCCTTTCCACCCGAGTTGCCGGACATGCGGTTCGGCGTCGTCGATGTGCGGGACGTGGCCGACCTGCACCTGCGGGCCATGACCGAGCCGGCCGCGGCCGGTGAACGGTTCATTGCGGTCAGCGGCGAGCCGCTCTCTCTGCTGAAGGTCGCAGCCATCCTGCGCGAACATCTTGGCGAACTGGCCGCGAAGGTCCCCAGCCGGAGCGCGCCGCCCTCTCCCGACACCCGCCATCGGCGCTCCAGCAGCGTCAAGGCCACACAGCGGCTCGGCTGGTCGCCGCGGCGGAGCGAAGAAGCGATCCTTGCCAGCGCGGAAAGCCTGATCCGATTCAAGCTGCTCGACGCTCTCGACTGAGAGGCGATTTCAAGGGATCGCCCCCGGCCGGAGGCGATCATCGGGCGCAGCCTGCGCGCGTCGTGCCTTTCTCACGCCACCCGCAGAGCCCCCGCGGTGTCGTGGTAGAAGCCGTTGACCAGCGGCGCGTCGATCAGCCCGCCCAGTTCGGCGGCGACCTCCGCCCCGTCGCGGCGCCCGTCCAGCACCGCCCGGAAGGCCTCGGCGACCCGCACCATGTCCATCGCCTGCGGCGACAGGCGGAAGCGGTCCACCCCCATCGCCACCAGCGCCGGCATCTCCGCCGCCAGGCACAGGCAGCCGTGCGACATCGTCTGCGTGCCGTTGACGGTCAGGAAGGGCTGGCCGTCCATCGTCGTCACCGGCATGCCGTCCGGGTCGTTGCCGCAGACGAACTGGCAGCCGTCCTTGTGCAGCCCATGGGCGCGCGCGTGATAGCAGCGGGCCGAGATGGCGAGCGGCGCCCGCCCCCAGACCTGCACCTCGGTCTCGATCCCCAGCTCCCGCCCGGCCTTCGCCAGCACGGCGACGGTGGCCGCCGGCAGTTCCGCCGGCAGCGACACCGCCACCGCCCCGCGCCCGGCCATCCAGCCCAGCGTCGCCTCGTTGTAGACGTTGATTGTCGGCCCGACCGCATGGGGCCGCCCGGCCAGCAGGGCCAGCGCCCCCATGTCGTTCGCCTCGATAAGGCCACCCTCCGGCAGCCCGGCATCCGATCCCACCAGATCGCGCATCGCAGAACGCTCGCGCTCGCTGCCGACCAGGATCGGGCTGGCGAGCCACACCGTCTTGCCGGCGGCGCTCAGCCGCTCGATGACGTCGCCCATCGCCTCGGCGAAGAAGGGCGCCCGCTTGAAGCAGACGATCTCGCCGACGATCACGGTGTCCACCGGCGCCTCGTCGGCGATGCGGGCGTAGAAGTCGCGCCAGCGGTCGACCGGCCAGTTGAACAGCACCGGCCCCAAAGTGAGTGACGCAGTCATTCCGAAAAACCCCTTATCGCCACGCGCGGGTGTAAGCGCCGGTGGTCTGGGTCCCGCCCTCGACCATCGCCTGCAAATCGATGTGCGGCACCGGCCGGCCGGCGGCGAATGTTTCCAGCGCCTCGCGATAGGCGCGGACCACCGCGGCGATATAGGCCTTGCCGCGCTGCCGCCCTTCGATCTTTAGCGCCCGCACGCCGGCCGCCTTCAGCTCTGGCAGCAGATCCATGGCGTTGAGGCTGGTCGGCTCCTCGAACAGGTAGGCCGGCCCGCCCCCGGCGACAAAGCGGCCCTTGCACAGCGTCGGATAGCCGGCCTGCTCACCCTCGCCGAACACATTGATGGTGAAGCCGCCCAGCGTCGAGGCCAGCGACCCGCCCCGCTGCTCGTAGCGGACATGGTTGGCCGGCGAACAGACGCCCTGCTTGTTGGGCGACAGGCCGGTGGCGTAGGAGGACAGCGAACAGCGCCCCTCCGCCATCGGGCAGAGGCCGCCGAAGACGAACACCTCGGTCTCGATGTCGATCTCGGCGTTCAGCCTAGCGATTTCCGGCACTGTCAGCACGCGCGGCAGCACGACCCGGCGCACGCCGAAGGCCTCGCGGTACAGCCGGATCGCCTCGACATTGGCGGCCGACGCCTGGACCGACAGATGCAGCCGCAGGTCGGGATGGCGCTTCGCGGCATAGGCCAGCAGCCCCGGATCGGCCATGATGACGGCATCCACCTTCAGCCGCGCCGCATCGTCCACCGCTTTCTGCCAGGGGGCGAGATTGCCCGCCTGCGGGTAGGTGTTGATGGCGACATAGACCTCGACGCGGCGCGCATGGGCGTAATCCACCGCGTCGGCCACATCCTGCCGGGTGAAGTTCAGGCCCGGAAAATTGCGGGCGTTGGTCTCGTCCCGGAAGCCGAGATAGACGGCGTCGGCCCCGGCATCGACGGCGGCGCGCAAGGCGGCCGGCGTCCCCGCCGGGCAGATCAGCTCGAAATTGTCCATGATCCCTTACGCCCCCGTTCCCGGCAACGTCCTGGGCGGAGTGCCGGGCAGCGTCGCCGCCGTCCCGCCGAGCCGTGCCTCCAGCCGCTCGATCCCGCGGCGCAGCGGTGGCGGCAGCAGCCGGCGCGCCGCGTCGATCCGGTCCAGCACCGGCCCGGCACTGCGCCGCAGCACCGGCAGGGCGCGGGCCAGCGGCCCGACGATGGAGGCAGCGTCGGCCACCAGATCCATCTCGTCCTCGCCGTCCAGCGTGTTGCGCAGCGCGAGGATCAGCGCGGTGTCGCCGGAAATGCTCAGCTCGCGCCGGAAGAACAGCGCATCGCCGTCGATCCGCCCTTCCAGCAGGTCGAGCAGCTTGTCATAAGGCCCCCTGACGACGGCATCGGCATCGGCCCCCGCCTCGCCCACGCCGTCGGCGCCGCGCGGCAGGGCATGCAGCGACAGATCCGGCCCGACGCGCATCAGCAGGGCGACCGGCGCGTCCACCGGCTCGATCAGCACGCGGGCGTCCGGCATCTCGCGCAGGGCCTCGAAGGCGCGTGGATGACGGTCGGCCAGCAGCCGCAGCAGCCGGGCGAGCAGCGCATCGCTGGCCCGCCGCCCCAGCCTGGGCACCAGCCCCAGCCCGGCCCGGCTCAATCCGGTCTCGAACCGGCGGGCCCGCTCGCCGGCGGGGGAACTGGAAACGGAAACAGTCTGTGCGACATCGGGATCGCGCATGGGCGGCTTCCCTCCTCATCGGTCATTCCGCCGCCCATGAAAGCCGGTAACCGCCTGACGTCATTGACCTCGGTCAAGTTCAAGCTTGAAAAAGCCCTTGCGTCAGGCCGCGCTCGCCGGCCCGGAGCGGCCGCTCAAGGTCGTACAGCCGGCGATCCTCCCGGCCGATGCGGTGTTTCAGCGCAGCGACCCGAAGGACCGCCGCGGCCTGCGCGAGGGATTGCGGCAGGTGGCCGATTTTCCGGCCGAAGCATCCGTCATGCCTTCCCTGTTTGTATGAATCTCAACGGTGCATTGCATGCATGTGCGTTGACATTGTAGGTCTCAACGGAGCATACAGTCACTCATTGTATGCAGACATTGCTTGGATTTCCTTCCGGAGGCCCATGCGATGCCATCCGAACAGGAGTGGCCGCCTCTTCGCCACAGCCCCGCCGCCTGCGCTTCCGCCCGCAGACTCCGCAGACAAGGACCCGCGCCCGACCCGACTGCCGTCGGTTTCCCCTGACGGAAGACGGCGTCGCATCCTGGAGACGTTCAAAATGTACGACTGGTTCCCTTTGGTCTTCTTCCCGTTCAAGATCATCGTGTTGGGCACGGGAATGTTCTTCGCCATCAAGTGGCATCACGACAAGGCGAAGCAGGAACGGGCAAAAAAGGACAGCGAAGCCGGCAGACCGTAAGCGCCCGCCGAAGCTGCCGGGCGCCGCTCGATCCGCGCTTCGAAACAGGCCGGGCTGTGGCCCCCCTCACAGCGCCGGAAGCCGGATGCGTCCAGGATCGCCCCATCGCCGCCGACCGTCCCCGGTCGATTGAACGGCACCGAGATGTCAGCCCTTTCGGACGGAGCGATCCCATGACCATCCTCTGCATCAGCGCCGCCACGTCGATCCTGAGCCTGGGCCTGCTGGCCGGCTTCGACCTCTGCGCCTCTCTGCCGCCGAAAACCGCCGGGGCAAGGGCCGCCGCTTCCGCCCGCCGGCGGTCCGGCGAGGACATGATGGGGTGAAAGGGGCATGCGCCGAAGGCGACGGGACACTGTCCCTATTCGTTTCTGATCACCCTGTTGACGGCCTTGGTTATATCGGGGCTGCTCTTGCTCCTGACCCAGTTTCCGGCCTCGGTACAATCGTACCTGATGGCCTTCGCACGGACCTGGATGGCATGAGGGGCTTTGACATCCACATCCTTGGTTCTTCCCGTCTTTTTGTCCAGGACGGGCATCGTCATTTTTGTATTGCTGACGATCACCTTCATCTCTATCGCATGCACATACAGCTTTGCCAGTTCCGCCCGTTTATCCTTCTCCGTGACGGCCCGCGAAATGGCCTTCTCGACCTCGGATTTATCGATGTTGAAGAACTGGTTGGAAATAATCAGAAGCTCTTTCACCTTCAACTCTACCGCACTGTGCCGCTTGTTCGTCGTTGCGGTAAGGGGCGTCAGGTTTTCGCTCACCCCCGGTCCACCCATGTTGTCGTTCAACAGATGGCCGGCGATCCACTTGACCTTCGGATGGTCTCTTCTCAAAGCGGTGATGCAGCGCGGGGCGTTTCTCTGCGGCTTGCTGCCGTAGTTGGAAGACGCAATGGCGCCCGGCCCCATGATCACATGCACGGATGTGCCGCCACCGCCGCCCGCCAGCTCCCTGCCCCATTTCGGGGCCATGAAATATATTGGAACGGATGGAATCTGTACTCTGGCCATCGGAGACCCTCATTCTCGTGACTGACGGGTGAGCGCCCAGGCGGCGTCGCGTCGATTGACGAGGGCTATTCTAATCATACTTGCTTTCGAAATTTAATACTCGCGTCAAAGTTATCGAAAACAACCAATGCGTTTTCCGCCACGATCGGTCTCGGCATTTCGTCCGGGAAGGGTCTGCAAGCCATCTCCAACCCGTCTTTGCAAAAATGACATCCTTAGAAGAATAATTTCCTATAACCTTTCCGCGACCGTCCCCTCAGTCGCGGAGCCACGCCATGCCTCTCGATCCCCGCAGCTTCACCGACGACAATTTCCCCCGCTGGGCCGAAGAGCCGCCGACCCCGTCGGACGGCGCGCTGGTCCCCGGTTCGCAGTTCCATGAGGAACAGTGGATCATGGCCGCCGGCATGCTGGCGCGCGGCAACAGCTTCCTTCAGGTCTCGCGCGCCATGGGGTGCAGCCGCACCACGCTGTGGCGGGCCTATTACGGCTCCAAGGATTTCCGTCACAGGGTCCGGTGGGAACGGCAGGCGCTGAACCGCGAGGCTGAACTGCGCCTGTCCTCGCTGCGGGTGCTGGTGGTCGAGCAGATCGAGCGGCTGGTCACCTCCGGCGATCCCGCCACCGTGCGCTGGCTGGCCGAGCGGCTCGGCCTCATCCCCGGTCTCGGGACCGCCCGCACCGCCGCGCGGGACAGTCGGGAGGTGGCACCGGAGGCGAGGCCGGAAGACAGGCCGCGGGCGCCCCGCCCGGAAGACCCGCCCGCCGTCACCGTTCCCGAACTGGATGACGACGACATCCCCGGCGCTCTGCGCGAGCGCCATCCGCCCAGCCCGGCGATGGTTGCCGCCGTGCTTGCCCAGCCGGAGGCCGCCGGGCCGAAGGGCGTCTTCCCCTATACGCTCAACCAGTACGAGGAGTATCCCAACCTCAACCCCGGCCCGGTCGGCCGCCGCGCCGCCGGTGCCTTCGGCCGGCGGTAGAGGGGCGGCCGGGCGATGGAACATCCGCTGGAAAACGTTCCACACCGTTCCATCCTCCCCCGAAGGATCCTTCCTTACGGTTGCCCGCTGCCGCCCGCCGCACCGTAGACATGGCCGGTGGTGAAGCTGGCGTCCTCCGCGGCGAGCTGGACATAGATGCTGGCAAGCTCGGCCGGCTGGCCGGGGCGGCCGAACGGGGTCTGGCTGCCGAACTGCTTCAGCTTCTCCTGGCTGGCGCCGCCGCTGACCTGAATCGGGGTCCAGATCGGGCCGGGAGCCACGCCGTTGACGCGGATGCCCTTGTCCGCCAGCTGCTTGGCCAGCGACTTCACGTAGTTCATCGTCGCCGCCTTGGTCTGGGCATAGGCGTAGAGGTCGGGCGTCGGGTCGTAGGCCTGTTCCGACGTGGTGCCGATGATGACCGATCCCGGCTTCAGGTGGGGCAGGGCGGCCTTGATGATCCAGAAAGGGGCGTAGATGTTGGTCTTCATCGTCGCGTCGAACTCCTCGCTGCTCAGGTCGAGGATCGACGGGATGGCCTGCTGGCGTGCGGCGTTGCAGACGACGATGTCGAGCCCGCCCAGGCCGGCGACGGCATCGGCCACCAGCTTTTTGCAGAAATCCTCGTCGCGCAGGTCGCCGGGGATCGCCACCGCCTTGCGCCCGGCCTCCTCGATCAGGGCGACGACGTCCTGGGCGTCGGGCTCCTCGGTCGGGAAATAATTGATGGCGACGTCGGCGCCCTCGCGGGCATAGGCGATGGCGGCGGCCCGGCCCATGCCGGAATCGCCGCCGGTGATCAGCGCCCTGCGCCCGGCCAGCCGGCCGGAGCCCTTATAGCTGGTCTCGCCATGGTCGGGCGGCGGATCCATGTCGCGGGCCAGCCCTGGCCAGGGCTGCGACTGGCCGTTGAAGGGCGGGCGCGGATATTTCGTGCGGGGGTCCTGCGGCGTGACGGTGTCGTCCTTGCGGTCCATGCCTGTCTCCTGATCCGGCGTTCTGTGTGCGATGCGGCGATGCCTCGCACACAGAACCGGACGGGGACGGAAATGGTTGCCGCAACCCTGCCAATCAGCGAAACGGCCATCAGCGGAGCGGGCTTCTCAGCCGCACATACCGCCGCAGCAGGACCCGTTGCGCCGGGCCAGCAGCCGTTCATAGGCGATGCTGACCACGCCGGCCGGCGGGATCACGCCCTGCAACAGCGCCAGCACGTCGCCCTCCGGCGTGCCGGGCGGGATATCCGTCACCTCGCAGACCGAGGCGCCGCTGCCGTCCGGGCCCAGCGTCGCATCGCCGGCCGCAACCGTCACGTCGCCGTTGCGGGCGATGCTCACCCGCAGGCTGGCCGCCGCCGCCCCCTCGGGCCGGGCAATGCGGACCTGCCAGACCTCGGGCCCCTGTTGCAGATACTCCCAGGAGAAGCTGGCGCCGAACAGGCTGAGCAGCTGGTGGTGCAGCGGGCGCGGGTCATGGTCGTTGACCAGCGAGAAACCGTCGCCGGGCGTCAGATCCTGCACCGACGCGAAGATCAGCTGATGGCGCTGGTAGGGCGGGATCGCGCGGAGATCGAGAACCGGTTCGGCCTGGGCGGCGGGCGCGGTGGGCGCAATGGGGGAGGTCATGGTCGGCATCGTCGTCCGTCTGGTCTGTGGGGGAGCGGCAGGATCGCCATGTCCCCCTGTAGCCCGGATCGCCGCCCCCTTCTTTGCTCCAGCACAAACCCCGGAACGGGTCGGGCGCTCAGCCGCTCATCGCGACGGCGAAGGCCCGGTCCTCATCGGCCGACAGCAGGGCGTCGGTGGCCGGCACCAGCGTCGTCTCCTCCTTCTGGATGTGCAGCACCAGCACCCGGACCAGCTCCTCGCCGAAGCTGCGGAAGACCGGCCAGCTGTCCCAGTCGAACCCCTCCCGCAGGGCCAGGGCGCAAAAGCGGGCCAGGCGGCGGGCAATCGGGCGCATGTGCTCGTGGTCGTCCAGCAGGTCGGCCGTCCATTCGTGCCCGCCCGCCGCGGCCAGCGCCGGGAACAGCGCCTCCTCCGCCGCGAAATGGCTGTCCAGCGGCCCGTCCAGTTCGGCGGCGAGATCGGCGACGATGTCCCGGTCCTCCGCCGTCAGCACCGGCAGGCTGTCCTCGCCATGGCGACCGAACAGGGCGTCCAGCCGGTCGAGCAGCTCCATCACCCGGCGGTGGTCGTCATGCAGGAGACGTCCGGTCAGGCTGTCGGTGTGCATCGCACGGTCTCCCCGGAAGAGGTTGCGGAAGGAATGGTCCGCCCGTCCACAGCGGCGAATTCCCCGGCGGCGAATTCGTCCAGCAGGGCGCCAAGCTCCAGCCCATAGGCCCCGGCCGCCTCGCGCACCGTCATGAAGGGCGCCATGGCGCAGCCGGGGCAGGCGAGGCCATGGCGCAGCAGCACCGGCACCACCGCCGGCCGGCCGCTCATCAGCTCGGCCATGGTCAAATCGGCCATCGTCAAATCAGCCATGGCCAAATCGGCAGGGGACGGTTGGACGGCCATCTCGGCATGCTCCGGCACCGGGGGACAGGCTGCCACCCTAACCGCCCGGCCGCGGCCGGTCTTTGCGCCACCGCAACCCCGCCCGCGGTCACTGCCGACCCATCACTCCCGCCCCATTACTCCCGCCCCATTACTCCCGCCTAGGCGCCGGGGACGGCAGATCCTCGGCGATGGCGACCAGCGCATGGGGCTTGCGGATCACCACCTGCTGCCGGCCGCTTTCGACGATGCCCTGGCTTTCCCAGGCCGACAGGGTGCGGCTGACGGTGTGCAGCGTCGTGCCGGTCATCTCCGCCACATCCTGGCGCGACAGCGGGAAGTCGATCTCCACCCCGGCCTCCACCCGCCGCCCGGCGTGGCGCACCAGCCGCAGCAGGGCGTGGGCGATGCGGCGCTCCACCCGCTCCGTCGCCACCTCGCGCAGGCGGTTCTGCACTTCGCGCAGCCGCCCGCCGACGATCGACAGCGCGTTGCGGGCGATGGCGGGATGGCGGTCTATCAGCTCGGTCATCGCAACGGCCGGCCAGGACAGCTCGACGCAGTCGGCCACCGCGACGGCATCGGCCGGATAGAACCCGTCGGTGAAGATCGCCAGCGTGCCGAACATCTCGCCGGGGCCGATGAAGCGCATCACCACCTGCTGCCCGTCGGGGCCGGTCTGCACGATCTTCACCCGCCCGTCGATCAGCGCATGGCCGGCCGCCGCCGCTTCGCCCTGGCTGAAGACGGCGGTGCCGCGGACATGCAGCCGGGGCCGCGCCAGCGCAACGGCCTCGGCCAGCGCCTCGGCATCCAGCCCGGCGAACAGCGGCATGCCGCGCAGTATGGCAGGATCGGGGGGCGGGGGCATGGCGGTCGTCCTGGCGCGCTGGGCGGGATCGGGGGCGTGATCGGCATCCATTCGTGCACGACTTTGTTGCGGGTCAAAGCGCGAAATCCAGCATGGCGCCAGAATGCCCGCAGCATCCCAGCGAAGGCCCCCACCATGCCCACCCCCATCACCAACGCCATCACCAGCGCCCATCGGCCGATGTACCCGGCGGCGGCCCTCTATGCGGCGCTCGCCGTCCCGCTGTGGCTGGCGCAGGTCGGCGGCCTGCTGCCGACGGGCTGGTCGCCGGCCGTGCATGCGCACGAGATGACGCTGGGCTATGCGCTGGCGGTGGTCGGCGGCTTCCTGATGACCCGGCTGTCGCGTCCGATGGTGGCGGTGGCCCTCCTGTCCTGGCTCGCCGGCCGGCTGGCTTTGCTGCTGGGGCTGCCGCCGCTGCTGGCCCTGCCGCTCTGCTTCGCCTATCCGCTGCTGCTGTTCGTCGTCGCCGGCCTGCCCTTCCTGCGCACCAGCCGCAGCGGCCACAACGCGGTGTTCGGCCCGCTGATCGGCGCCTTTCTCGGTGCCGAGGCACTGTTCTGGGCGTCGGAACTTGGCTTTGTCCCCGCCAGCGGCCAGCCCGTCGCCCTGCTGCTGATCGCCACGCTGCTGCTGACCATGGGCGGGCGCGTCATCCCCGCCGCCACCGCCGGAGCCCTGCGCCGCCAGGGCGTCACCCTCGCGCACCGGGTCCAGCCGAGGCTGGAGGCGATGGGCATCGCCGGGGCCGCCCTCTGCCTGCTGTCGGCCGCCAGCGGCCTGCTGCCCCTCGCCGGGGCCGCCGGGGCCGCGATGGCCGGAGCGAGCGCGCTGCTGCGGCTCGCCCGCTGGAAGCCCCATCTGCTGCTGCGCCGGCCGGAGATCGCCAGCCTGCATCTGGGCTATCTCTGCCTCGGCGCCGGCTGGCTGCTGACCGCCGGCACGCCGCTGCTCGATCTGCCGCCCGCCGCCGGCTGGCACATGCTGGGGGTCGGCGCGCTCGGCATCCTCGCCAGCGCCATGATGATCCGCACCACCCTGCAACGCGAGGCGGAGCCGGAGCGGTTCCCACCCCCCGCGACCGTCGCCGTCGGGTTCATGGCCGCCGCCGCGGTTCTCCGCCTGACGGCGGTCGGGTGGCCGTCGATGACGCTGCTGACCGCCGCGGCGGTCTTCTGGACCCTCGGCCAGCTGCTGACCGCCGGGGTTCTGCTCACCCGGCCGCGGCGGTCACGCCGACGGCAGGACGCGTTGCAGGAAATCTAGGCCGAGCTGCGCACCGGCGGCGGTGATGGTGTGGGGAACGCCGCGCAGCAGATGCTCCTCCACCGCAAAGCCGGCGGAGCGGAAATGCGTGGCGGCGGCCTGCACCACGGCGGGCGGCATGATGCTGTCCGCCGCACCGCCGACCATCAGAATCGGGGGACGCCGTCCCGATCCGTCCGGTGTCGCCACCGGCGCCGCGATGCGGCCGGCGAAGGCGACGACCGCGCCGCAGCGCTCCGGATCGGTCATGGCGAGATGCAGCGCCATGATGCTGCCCTGGCTGAAGCCGACCAGCGCCACGTCGGCGGGAGCGACGCCAACCCGTCCCCGTTCGGCCTCGATCAGCCCGGCCAGGACGGGCAGGGCGGCGGCGACGCGGGCGGGACGGTTCTCCTCCGTCACACCGGCGATGCTGAACCACTGATGCCTGTTGCCCATGTCGAAGGGCTGCGGCGCGTCGGGCGCCACGAAGGCGGTGTCGGGCAGCGCCCCCCGCCATGCCTGGGCCAGCGGCATCAAGTCGGCGCCCGACGACCCGACACCGTGCAGCAGGATGACCAGCCGCCGCGCCACGCCGGAGGCCGGGGCCAGACTCAGGACATCGTCGGAACCGTCTGCTGTGCTGCTCATGGAAACCACCCTTCCTGCCGTTGCCGTGTCACGCCCGCTGCCAGATGCCCTTGCCCGGCAACCGGTCGCGGTCGTGGCTGCGCTCGAAATCGAGCGCCGGCCCCTTCGGCACGATCAGCGTCGGGTTGATCGCCGGGTTGGTGTAGTAGCCGGTCTTGATATGGTCGATCTTCACCGTCTCGCGGATGCCCGGCCACTGGTACAGCTCGCGCAGATAGGCCGACAGGTTCGGATAATCCTCGATCCGCCGCAGGTTGCACTTGAAGGCGCCGTGATAGGCGGCGTCGAAGCGCACCAGCGTCACGAACAGGCGCCAGTCGGCCTCGGTCAGATGCTCGCCCGCCAGATAGCGGCTGACCGACAGCCGCTCCTCCAACCGGTCGAGCGTGGCGAACAGCGCGTCGAACGCCTCGTCGTAGCTGGCCTGCGACTTGGCGAAGCCGCAGCGGTACACGCCGTTGTTGACGGTCGTATAGACCAGCTCGTTCCAGCGGTCGATCTCCGGCCGCAGCGGCTCGGGATAGAGGTCCAGCCGGTTGCCGGTCAGCCCATCGAAGGCGCTGTTCAGGATGCGGATGATGTCCGCCGACTCGTTGTTGACGATGCGGCCTTCCTGCCGGTCCCACAGCACCGGCACCGACACCTTGCCGGTGTAGGTCGGATCGCTCGCCGTGTAGAGGCTGTAGTGATGGCGGAAGCGGCCGACGCGTGGTCCGCCGTCCTGCTCCTCGCCATAGACCCAGCCGTCCTCGCCCAGCACCGGCTCGGCGGCGGACATGCCGATCACCCCCTCCAGCCCCTTCAGCGCGCGAAAGATCAGCGTGCGCGAGGCCCAGGGGCACAGATAGGAGACATAGAGGTGATAGCGCCCGGCCACCGCCGGCACTGTCGCATTCCCCTCGGCATCCGGCTCGCCGTCCGGCGTGATCCAGTCGCGGAAGCGGGTCGGCTCGCGGTGGAAGGCGCCGCCCTTGATCTCGCTGGCCGCGATGTCGCCCTTTTCCCAAACACCGTTCACAAGCTGCGGCATCGCGGTTCCTCCTGTCCATCTTGCACATATGCGAAGGGGCCGGCGAACCGGCCCCTCTTACTCTGCAACAGTCGAAGACTGCCGGCGATCAGGACTTGACCGCTTCGATCTCGATCAGCAGCTGGATGTCGTCGCCGATGGCCGGGGCGCCGTACTTCATGCCGAACTCGGTGCGCTTGACCGTGCCGCGGGCGGAGAAGCCGGCGGTTTCCAGCTTGCTGGCCGGGCTGACGCCGTCCTTGTTGAAGGTGACGTCCAGCACGACCGGCTTGGTCACGCCCAGCATGGTCAGGTCACCGTGCAGCTTGCCGGTCTTGTCGCCGGTCTTCTCGATCTTCGTGCTCTTGAAGCTCATCTTCGGGAACTCCTTCGCATTGAAGAAGTCCGGCGAACGCAGGTGTTCGTCACGCTTGGCGTGGTTGGTGTCGACGCTGGTGGTGTCGATGGTGACACTGACCGTGCTCTTCTCGACGGCGTCCTTGTCGAAGCTGATGTCGCCGCCGACCGTGTTGAAGCGGCCGATCACGTTGGAGAAGCCGACATGGTTGACGATGAAGGCGACGGCCGTGTGCGCCGGATCGATCTTGTAGTTGACCGGGGCGGCGAAGGCAGGGGAAACGGCGCCGACGGCGGTCGCGGCGAACAGGGCGGCGGCAAACAGGGTCTTCTTCATGAACGCAACTCCGAAAGCGGATTCGATTGGAAGGATAAGGGGAGGATCAGTAGGGCGACGCTTCGCCGCCGCTCAGCGCGAAGGCCGCGCCGATGGCGACCAGCGCCGGAAGGACCGCGACCACCGTGACGGCGGCCGACGTAGCGGCGCGGCCGATCAGACCGTCGCCCTGGGGAAGAAAGCGGCGCACATGGCCGGCGAACAGGGCGGGCAGCGCCAGCAGCAGCACCGCGGCCTGGGTCTGGGTGAACAGGGCCAGCACGGCGGCCAGCAGGACGGCGATGCCGGTGGCGACCCGGCCCGACAGGCCCCAGCCATGGCGCTCCACCGGCCAGTTCCACAGCAGGAAACCGCCGGCCGACGCCGCCAGCGCCAGCGCCATCTGGGCGATGGAAGCCGAGGAACCGATCAGCGCGGTACCGCCGACGGCCAAGGCCAGGGCCAGCAGCGAGGCGGCCGGCGCCGTCGGGCTCTCGCCGCCATGCGTCTGCGAACCGCGACCAAAAGCGACCCACGCCGCCGTGCCGAGCAGGACGGCGAAGCTGACGATCGCCGGCGCGGAGTCGAGCGCGGGCAGGGCGATCCACAGCAGCGACGCGGCCAGCCAGACCGCCAGCACCGCCGAAGCGACCCGGCCGCGGACACCGGCCACATCGGCGACCACGCCGATCAGCAGTCCGGCGGCGGATGCCCAGAACAGCTTGCCCATGCTCGACGGCGGCGGCAGGGCCGGAAGGCCGATCACCATCGCGAAGACGACCAGGAAGCCGGCGGCGATGCCGGCCGCCGCCAGCGGGCGGCGCAGCAGGTGCAGCGCGCCGACCAGGATCAGGCTGACCAGCAACGGCAGCACGCTGGATTGGACGAAGGGGTCTTGAAGCAGCTCGGACATGGGGGAAAGCCGGGTCTCGGTAGGATGGCGCAGGTTGCGCTTGGCCGGGACCCTAACCTGTGCTCTGGTAAGCGCAAATTCGGGAGATTTGCAAAAAGCATATGCATAAATGAGCGGGAATAAATGATAGGTAGCAGCAATTGGGATGATTTTCGCTATCTGCTGGCGGTGGCGCGGTATGGGTCGCTATCGGCGGCGGCGCGCGTCCTGGGCGTGAACCACAGCACGGTTCTGCGCCGGGTGACGGCGCTGGAGCAGGCGATGGGCGCGCGCCTGTTCGACAAGCTGCCCGGCGGCTATGCGCTGACCGCGGCAGGTGACGAGATGCATCGGGTGGCGCAGAAGATGGAGGAGGATCTGGCCGCCGCCAACCGCCTGCTGTCCGGCCGCGACACCCGGATCAGCGGCAGCCTGCGCGTGACCACCGTCGACATCCTGACGCTCTATGTCCTGCCGCGCCACATCGCCGCCTTCCGCCGCCGCCACCCCGACCTGCGGGTCGATCTGGTGGCGGCGGAGGCCTCGCTCAGCCTGACCCGGCGCGAGGCCGACGTGGCGATCCGCGCCACCACCAGCCCGCCGGAGAATCTGGTCGGCCGCGCGGTATCCGGCCTCGCCTTCGCCGTCTATGGCGGCGCCGGCTATCTGGAAGAGGCGGGCACCGGCGGCGATCTCGACCGCCACCCCTGGGTCGGGCTGGACGAATCCTTCGACCACACCAACCTCGCCGACTGGATGAAGCGGACGGTCCCGGCGGGCTCGGTCCGCTACCGCGTCAATTCGGTTGCGGGTGCGGTGGAGGCGGTGCGGGCCGGCATCGGACTCGGGCTGCTGCCCTGCGGCGTGGTCGACCGCGACCCCGCCTTCCGCCGCATCGGCGAGCCGGTAGCGGAGGCCGATGCCAAGCTCTGGCTGCTGACCCACGAGGATCTGCGCCACATGGGCCGCGTCCGCGCCTTCCTCGACTTCATGGCCGACGCGCTGACCCGCGAGCGCGACCTGCTGGAGGGGCGCTGTCCGCTCTCCCTCCCGATATCCCCCTCACCCTAACCCTCTCCCCGGGGGGGAGAGGGGACCCCGTCGGCGCCGCGGGAAGCCTGCATCCCATAGCCCGGCCGACCCGCCCGGTGCGACCCCCGTCGCCGGGTGGACCATGTGAACTGCGGATCGTCGACGATCAGGTGCCGGTGGTCCGACAGCCGGTTGCGCTCCAGCCAGCCGACCGCCGCCTCCAGCTCCGACAGCGTCATTTCGGAGCGCGCCTTCTTCATCAGCCGCTTCAGCACGGCATTGTAGATGTGGTAGCCGGTCGGCCCCTCGGCGACGAGGTTGTTGTCCTCGTCCTCGATCACCTGGGCCGCGACCAGCTGGCCGATGCGCTGGCGCAGGTGATGCTCCGCCGCACTCGGTGTCAGCGGCAGCTCCCCCGGATCCCTCCCCTGCGTGCCGAAATCCGGCCCCGGCGCCACCACCGCGAAGCTCAGCGCCGTGGCGTTGGATTCCAGCGGGATGATCTCCGGCTCGCGCTCCGCCGACCGTTCGAAGGGAAGCTCCTGCTGCGGCCGGCGGGTCTTCACCATGGCGCGGGTGCCCTGCTGGGTCTCCACCATGGTGCGGAACTGTTCGAACAGCGCGTCGGAGGGGTGGTAGATCAGCGCCCGCTGCCGGTCGTAGGGGCCGCCATGCGGGTCCACCCGCGTCGCCCGCGCGATGGCCTGCTCCAGCCAGGGGCGGGAGCGGATGTGCGTCAGGCAGGCGACATGGGTGATCGACGGGGCGTCCAGCCCCTCATAGGCCATGGCGACGGACACCAGCACCGCCGGTTCGGGGCGCAGGCGAAACGCGGCGACCACCTCCTGCGCGTCGCGGCACTCGGAAATGGCGAGCCGCGCCATGCGGCCGGCCTGCGCCTTCGGCATCCAGCCTTGCAGCGTCTCCAGATAGAAGCGCGCCGTCCCCTGGTCGGGGGCGATCACCAGCAGCTTGCCCAGCCCCGCATCGTCGCGGCCCGCCGGCAGTTTCATCTCCGCCCGCCGCTTCGCCCGATGTTCCCGGCAGGAGCGGTAGGCCTCGCGCAGCATCGCCTGGGCGAAGCCGGTGCGCAGCGCCGTGAACAGGGCGTCGCGCGTGTTCTCCCCCGCCTTCGACAGGGAATCGACCCAGCGGTTGGTCCGCTCCGCATCCAGCCAGGAGGCCGTCCCGTCCATCGCGCCGAAGGTCACCGGCAGGATCGCCTTCTCCGCCAGCGCCTGCCGCCGCGAATAGCCGACCACCGCCCAGCCCGGCGCCTTGAAATCGACCTCCCGCACCTTGCGCGTTCCCTGCGGCGCACGGTAGGGCAGCCACAGGATCGGCCGGCCGTCAGCGCGCTCCAGCGTCCCGCTCATCAGCAGACGGGCGGACGCATTTTCCAGCAGCGGCAGGATCGACCGGCTCCAGGCGGTTTCCTCCTCCACCGCTGCCATGCGGTCGGTATCGAACACCGCCGGCAGATGATGCAGCTCGTCCACCGCCAGCAGATAGCGGTGGCGGCGGAACTCCTGCAGATGCAGGTCCGGCGCTGCGGCCACCGCCTGATAGGTCGTGACGTAGCCCTGCAGGCCGCGGCAGAGGTCGCGCCCGTTCTCCGCGGCGCGCAGGGCAAGGTTGTGTCCCAACACCTCGCGCCAGCGCGGATCGACGAAGGCCTCCTCCGCCTGCTGGCGCAGGCTGTCGCGCGGCACGATCCAGCAGACCCGGTCGATCCGCCCGGCCTTGTGCAGCGCCGCCGCCATGATCACCGGCAACAGAGATTTCCCCCCGCCGGGCGTCACCGCCGCCAGAACGTCGCGAACCTCCGTCTGCTGCTGGCCGATGGCGTTGGCGATGGCGCTGACCAGTTGCTGATGGGTTCTCAGCTGCGGCATTCCACCCTGCTGGCTGTGGCACGAGGGAGGAGCAAGCCTAAAGTGCCGGGAGTCCCCCGGTCTTGAGCGCAATCGTAGGTAACAAGCCCCAGGGGGAGTAATGCCGCCACCGGCCGGGGAGAGCGATTCGCGTCTCCTAAGCCTTATGAGCACACCGCCCCGCGGTACTCTGATGTACGCACCTGAAATTCCGCATGTGCGAACTGGCCCGGCGCCGCATCCGTCCGCCAAATGGCAGAGCACAAGCTGAAGCTCAAGATTTGAGTTGCGCACCTCAAAACGCAGGAATATGTTCGCGGCATGAACAATCAAACCAGCGACGGACCCCTGACCCTGCGCGATGTGGCGGCTGCGGCCGGCGTCAGCCTTGCGACCGCCGACCGGGTGGT
This sequence comes from Azospirillum sp. A29, assembly GCF_042604625.1. NCBI lineage: Bacteria > Pseudomonadati > Pseudomonadota > Alphaproteobacteria > Rhodospirillales > Azospirillaceae > Azospirillum > Azospirillum sp. A29. The sequence goes on along the minus strand of NZ_CP170460.1, from coordinate 702,249 downwards.
CAACGGGCGGCCCGGCGTCAGCGACAAGACCGCGCGCAAAGTGCAGGACGCGGTGCAGCGGCTGGGCTTCCGTCCGCTGGCGGCGGCGGCGGAGCTGGCGCGGGCGCGGTCCTGGCGCTTCGCCGTGATCCTGCCCGGCGGCGGCAACCGCTTCATGATGGACATCGCCGACAACATCCGCGCCCAGGCCGGCTGGTTCCGCGCCCGCCGCATCGGGGTGGAGATCGTCGAGGCCGACGTGTTCGACGCCGACACCCTGGCGACGCAGCTGGCCGCCCTGCCGGGCCGCGTCGACGGGGTGGCGCTGGTGGCGCTCGACCATCCCCGCATCCGCGCCGCCATCGACGATCTGGTCCAGGGCGGTATGGCGGTGGTGACGCTGGTGTCGGACGCACCGTCGTCGCGGCGCCAGCATTATGTCGGCATCGACAACATCGCCGCCGGCCGCACCGCCGGATCGCTGGTCGGCCGCTTCCTCGGTCCCCCGCGCGCTGGAGAGGCTGGCGGCTCCGTCGGCATCGTCACCGGGTCGGGCAGCCTGCGCGACCATGCCGAACGGCGCTTCGGCTTCGGGCAGGTGCTGGCGGAGGAATATCCCCATTTGACCCTCCTGACCCCGGTGGAGGGCCGCGACGATCCCGACCGCAACCGCGATCTGGTCCGCCGCATGCTGGCCGACACGCCAGATCTGGTGGCGATCTACAACACCGGCGAGGGCTCGGTCGGCATCGGCGAGGCGCTGGCCGAGGCCGGTCTCGCCCGCAAGATCCTCTGCGTCGGGCACGAGCTGACGCCGGCCACCCGTCGCATGCTGCTGGACGGCAGCTTCGCCGCCCTGGTCGCCCAGGATCCGGGGCACGAGGTGCGCTCGATGGGCCGGGTGCTCCACGCCCTGGTCACGGGCCAGGAGATCGTCGCGGCGCAGGAACACATCAGGGTCCAGGTCATCCTGCGCGACAACCTGCCCTGACGGGGCAGTCGAAAATCGCCCTGACGGGCAACAGAAAAGGTCGACAGTCATGTTTCTCGGGATCGACATCGGCACCTCGAGCGTCAAGGCGGTTCTGACCGACGCCGACGGGGCCGTCGCCGGCAGCGCGTCCCGCCCCTGCACCGTCTCGCGCCCGCATCCCCTGTGGTCGGAGCAGGAACCGGAGGATTGGGTCGCCGCCGCCGTCGCCGCGGTGGACGAGCTGGCAGACCGCCAGCCGGAGGCACTCGCCGGGGTGCTCGGCATCGGCTTCTCCGGCCAGATGCATGGCGCGGTGTTGCTGGGCGCCGACAACCGGGTGCTGCGCCCCGCCATCCTGTGGAACGACGGCCGCTCCCACCGCCAATGCGCGACCCTGGAGGAAACGCTCCCGACGCTGCGTACCCTCAGCGGCAACATCGCTATGCCCGGCTTCACCGCGCCCAAGCTGCTGTGGGTGGCGGAGGAGGAGCCGGAGGTGTTCGCGGCGCTGGCCAAGGTGCTGCTGCCCAAGGCCTATGTCCGCTGGCGCTTCACCGGCGCGATGGTGGAGGAGATGTCGGACGCCTCCGGCACGCTGTGGCTCGACGTGGCAAAGCGCGACTGGTCGGACGATCTGCTCGCCGCCACCCGGATGACCCGCGCCCACATGCCCGATCTGGCGGAAGGCTCCGACGCCGTCGCCCGGCTGTCGCCCGAACTGGCCCGCCGCTGGGGAATGCGAAATCCGCCGGTGGTGGCGGGCGGGGCAGGGGATTGCGCCGCCAGCGCCGTCGGGCTCGGCGCCATCGCGCCGGGCGACGGTTTCCTCAGCCTCGGCACCTCCGGCGTGGTGTGGCGGACGACCGACCGCTTCCTGCCCAACCCGGCGATGGCGGTCCATGCCTTCTGCCACGCGCTGCCCGGCGTCTGGCATCAGATGGGCGTCATGCTGTCGTCCGCCGCCTCGCTGGCCTGGGCCGCCTCCACCCTCGGCGCGCCGGAGGCAGCGCTGCTGGCCCCGCTCGGCGACGCGGTGGACGGCCCCTCGCCGGTCGCCTTCCTGCCCTATCTGTCGGGCGAGCGCACTCCCCACAACGACGCCACCGTGCGCGGCCTGTTCGCCGGCCTGTCGGCGGAGACCACGCGCGACGCGATGGTCCAGGCGGTGCTGGAAGGCGTCGCCTTCGCCGCCCGCGACAATCTCGTCGCCCTGGGGGAGGGCGCCCCGACGGTCTTCGACCTTGCCGGCGGCGGCTCCCGCTCCGGGCTGTGGGCGCGCATCTGCGCCGACGCGCTCGGCGTCACCATCCACCGCATCGAGGACGGCGAGGTCGGGGCGGCGCTGGGTGCCGCCCATCTCGGCCGCATGGCGGCGACCGGGGAGGCGCCCGCCACCGTCTGCCGCAAGCCCCGCCGTCTTGAGACCTTCACCCCCGATCCGGCCCGCGCCGAGGCGTACAGCCAGGCCTGGCTGCGCTGGCGCCGGCTCTACCCCCTTGCCAAGGAGTTCGCGTCTTGAGCACCGCCTCTTTCTTCGGCGACCTGTCCCCGGTGGCCTATCGCGGACCGGACAGCCGCGACCCGCTGTCCTACCGCTGGTACGACAAGGACCGCGTGGTTCTGGGCAAGCGGATGGAGGACCATCTGCGGCTCGCCGCCTGCTATTGGCACAGCTTCTGCTGGCCGGGCGGCGACCCGTTCGGCGGCGAGACCTTCCAGCGCCCATGGATGCGCCCCGGCCAGGACCCGATGGCGGCGGCCCGCGCCAAGGCCGATGTCGCCTTCGAGATGTTCCGCCTGCTCGACATCCCCTTCTTCTGCTTCCACGACCTCGACGCCGCGCCGGAGGGCTCAACGCTGGTCGAGAGCGTCGACAATCTGAAGGCCATCACCGAACTGTTCGCGGCGAAGATGGAGACCGCCAAGGTCCGGCTGCTGTGGGGCACCGCCAACCTATTCTCCAACCGCCGCTACATGGCCGGTGCGGCGACCAACCCGGACCCGGACGTCTTCCTCTATGCCTGCGGGCAGGTGCGCGCGGCGCTGGAGGCCACCCACGCGCTGGGCGGCGCCAACTACGTCATGTGGGGCGGCCGCGAGGGCTATGAGACGCTGCTGAACACCGACCTGAAGCGCGAGCTGGACCAGATGGGCCGCTTCCTGGCGATGGTGGTGGAGCACAAGCACAGGATCGGCTTCGACGGCCCGATCCTGATCGAGCCGAAGCCGCGCGAGCCGACGAAGCACCAGTACGACTTCGACGTCGCCACCGTCTACGGCTTCCTGGAACGCTACGACCTGCTGGCCGACGTGCGGGTGAACATCGAGCAGAACCACGCCATCCTCGCCGGCCACAGCTTCCAGCACGAGGTGGGGTTGGCGCTGGCGCTCGGCATCTTCGGCTCGCTCGACATGAACCGCGGCGACGCGCTGCTGGGCTGGGACACCGACCAGTTCGCCAACGACATCGGCGAGCTGACGGTGGTCATGCACGACATCCTGAAGGGCGGCGGCTTCACCACCGGCGGCCTGAATTTCGACGCCAAGATCCGCCGCCAGTCGCTCGACCCCGCCGACCTGCTGCACGGCCACATCGGCGGCATCGACAGTTGCGCCCGTGCCCTGCTGCAAGCAGCGCAAATGCTGGAGGACGGCGCCCTGACCAAGCCGCTGGCCGAGCGCTACGCCGGCTGGGACGGTGCGGAGGGACAGGCGATCCTGTCCGGCAAGCGCGATCTCGCCACGCTGGCCGAACGGGCGCTGACCTCGGGCCTCAACCCCCAGCCGCGCTCCGGCCGGCAGGAATATCTGGAGAACGTCGTCAACCGCTACGTCTGAGCGGGGATACCTACAACAATCACCGGACCAAGTCCCCTCTCCCCCCTGGGGAGAGGGTTAGGGTGAGGGGGTCGCGCGGCAAGGATCTTCAAGAATCCCGCACGTCCCGCTCTCCACCAAATCCACGCTTCGCATCCCCCTCACCCCGACCCTCTCCCCGGGGGGGAGAGGGGGATTTGGGAGACTTCTCGTCGATCAACAAGGCCGCCGCGACCGGACGGCCACATAAGGAGGAAACACGATGAAGCACCGCCTCACCGCGACCGCCGCCGGCCTGTTCCTGACGCTGGCCGCCGCCACCACCATGACCTCGACGGCCGCACTCGCCGCCGGCACCACCGTCGGCGTGTCCTGGTCCAACTTCCAGGAGGAGCGCTGGAAGACCGACGAGGCGGCGATCAAGGCCGTGATCGAGAAGGCCGGCGGCAAGTACCTGTCGGCCGACGCCCAGTCCTCGCCGGCCAAGCAGCTGTCGGACATCGAATCGCTGATCTCCCGCGGCGCCAACGCGCTGATCATCCTGGCGCAGGACAGCGACGCCATCCGCCCGGCGGTGGAGAAGGCGGCGGCGGAGGGCATCCCGGTCGTCGGCTATGACCGGCTGATCGAAATCCCGTCGGCCTTCTACATCACCTTCGACAACAAGGAGGTCGGCCGGCTCCAGGCGCGCAGCGTCTTCGCGATGAAGCCGAAGGGCAACTACGCCTTCATCAAGGGCAGTTCCACCGATCCCAACGCCGACTTCCTGTTCGCCGGCCAGATGGAGGTGCTGAAGGCCGCCATCGACCGCGGCGACGTCAAGAATGTCGGCGAGGCCTACACCGACAAGTGGCTGCCGGCCATCGCCCAGCAGAACATGGAGCAGATCCTGACCAAGAACGGCAACAAGGTCGATGCCGTGGTCGCCTCCAACGACGGCACCGCCGGCGGCGCGGTCGCGGCACTGGCGGCGCAGGGGCTGGCCGGGACCGTGCCGGTGTCGGGCCAGGACGGCGACAAGGCGGCGCTGAACCGCATCGCGCTCGGCACCCAGACGGTGTCGGTGTGGAAGGACGCCCGCGAACTCGGACGCCGCGCCGCCGAGATCGCCATGGATCTGGCCGGCGGCAAGAAGATGACCGACATCTCCGGCGCCACGACCTTCGATGGCGGTCCGAAGAAGCAGAAGATGACCTCGCTGTTCCTCACCCCGATCGCCATCACCAAGGACAACCTCGGCCAGGTGATCGACGCCGGCTGGGTGACCAAGGACGTGGTCTGCCAGGGTGTGAAGCCCGGCAGCGTCAAGGCCTGCAACTGATGGCGGAGCCGTCCACCACGCTGTCTCCGGCGCCTTCCTCGGAAGCGCCGGCCGGACGGCGGGCCGGCATCGGCGACGCCCTGCGCGCGCTGGAGCTGGACACCCGCATGGTCGGGATGATCGGGGCGCTGGCCATCGTCTGGATCGGCTTCGACATCCTGACCGGCGGCGCCTTCCTGACCCCGCGCAACCTGTGGAACCTGTCGGTGCAGACCGCGTCCGTCGGCGTGATGGCGACGGGCATGGTACTGGTCATCGTCACCCGCAACATCGACCTGTCGGTGGGCTCCATCCTGGGCTTCACTGGCATGGTGGTCGGCGTGCTCCAGGCCCGCATCCTGCCGGAAATCTGGGGCTTCGACAATCCGCTGACCTGGGTGGTTGCGGTGCTGGCGGCGGTTGCCGTCGGCGGGGCGGTCGGGGCGGTGCAGGGCGCCGTCATCGCCTATCTCGGCGTGTCGTCCTTCATCGTCACGCTGGGCGGTCTGCTGGTCTGGCGCGGGGCGGCGTGGTGGGTGACCACCGGCCAGACGGTGGCGCCGATGGACGGCCTGTTCAAACGGCTGGGGGGCGGCTTCGAGGGCGCCATCGGCGCCGGGCCGAGCTGGATGGTCGGCATCGCCGCCGTCCTGCTCTCGGTCGCCGCCATCCTGGTGACGCGGCGGCGCCGGGCCGGCTTCGGCTTTCCCGTCCGGCCGCTGTGGGCGGAAGGGGTGGTGATCCTGCTGGTCGCCGCCGCCATCGTCGGCGCCGTGCTGGTGGTCAACGCCTATCCGCTTCCCGTCCCGGTGGTGCGCCGGATGATGGAGGCGCAGGGGCTGTCCACCGACGGCGCGCTGCCCTTCGTCGCCCACGGCTTCGCCATCCCGGTGCTGATCGCCGTGGCGGTGGGGGTGGCGATGACCTTCCTGTCGCGGCGCACCCGCTTCGGCCGCTATGTCTTCGCCATCGGCGGCAATCCGGAGGCGGCGGAGCTGTCGGGCATCAACACCCGCCGGGTGATGGTGATGGTGTTCGGGCTGATGGGGGCGCTGTGCGGCCTGTCCGCCTGCATCGCCACCGCCCGGCTGAACGCCGCCACCAACGCCAACGGCACGCTGGACGAGCTGTATGTCATCGCCGCGGCGATCATCGGCGGCACCTCGATGGCCGGCGGCGTCGGCACCATCCTGGGGGCGATGCTGGGGGCCATGGTGATGCAGTCGCTGCAATCCGGCATGGTGCTGCTGGGGGTGGACGCGCCGATGCAGAACATCGTCGTCGGCCTCGTCCTGGTCGCCGCGGTCTATGTCGACACGCTCTATCGCAGGGGGCTCAAATGACCGCTCTTGCCTCGGCTGTCCCGCAGTTGGCGGCAGCCCCGCTGGTGGAGATGCGCGACGTCTCCATCGCCTTCGGCGGCATCAAGGCGGTGGACGGCGTCAGCATCGACCTCTATCCCGGCGAGGTGGTCGGGCTTCTCGGCCACAACGGCGCCGGCAAATCGACCCTGATCAAGATCCTGTCCGGCGCCTACGCCGCCGACCATGGCGAGATCCGGGTCAACGGCGAGCCGGTCCACATCGCCAGCCCGCGCGACGCCAAGCGCTGCGGCATCGAAACGATCTACCAGACGCTGGCGCTGGCCGACAATGTCGATGCCGCCGCCAACATCTTCCTCGGGCGGGAGAAGCTGACCGCCTGGGGCACGCTGGACGACCACGCGATGGAGGCGGAGGCGCGCAAGGTGATGGGCCGCCTCAACCCCCATTTCCGCCGCTTCAAGGAGCCGGTGAAGGCGCTGTCCGGCGGCCAGCGCCAGTCGGTCGCCATCGCCCGAGCCATCCATTTCGACGCCCGCGTCCTGATCATGGACGAACCGACCGCAGCGTTGGGCCCCGCCGAGACCCGGCAGGTCGGCGAGCTGGTGAAGCAGTTGAAGCAGGAGGGGATCGGCATCTTCCTGATCTCCCACGACATCCACGACGTGTTCGATCTGGCCGACCGCATCCATGTGATGAAGAACGGCAAGCTGGTCGGCACCGCCCGCGTCTCCGACGTGACCCAGGACGAGGTGCTGGGCATGATCATCCTCGGCAAATGCCCGCCCGGCGCCGTTCCCGGACCGGGGGCGGCGGCCTGATCTCCGGGCGCCTTCCACCGAAGTGCTGGAAGGCGCCCAATCGCCTCCTATTGCGGCGAGCGCGCCTGCCACAGCAGGAACTGCTCGAACAGCTTCTCCGCCTGCTGGGGCGGCACCCCGCGCTGCTCGACGAAGCTGCGGAACTCCTCCTTCCTGGCGGCGGCGGTCTGCGGCTCCTTCGCCGCCGACGCCTGACGCAGCCATTGCTCGGCCGGCTCGAAGCGGGTCCAACCGGGCACGTCGGCGGCCAGATTGACCTCCTTCCATTTCGGATGGCGCGGCGGCTTCAGGAACTCGTCGAACTTGCTGAAGAAGGCATCGACGAAGCGGGCGACCTTGCGGTGCCGTTCCAGGTCGCGCTCCCAGCCATAGACCGCCATCACCGCGCCGACCGCCACGGTGTCGACCTGATCGCCGGGCGCGATCAGCCCGTCATAGTCGGCGCTGGTCAGGCGCGAGGGCAGATAGGTGTCGAGCAGCGCGGCGCTCATCGGGATCGACAGGAAATGCAGCCCGTCCCCGGCCTTCAGGTCGCGGAACAGCCGGGTCGGCTTGCCGGCGACATAGGCCATCGCCGCGATCTCCCCCTTGCGCAGCTTTTCCAAAGCCAGCGCCTGGTCGTTCGCCTGCGGCTCCACCCGGATGCCCAGCATGTCGAAGACCAGCGAGGCGGTCATCGAGGTCCCGCTTCCCTGGACGTCGACATTGACCTTGCGGCCGGCCAGATCCTCGATCCGCGTCACGTCGGGCCCGGCGAGGATGTGCAGTTCCTCGTTGTAGAGCTTGGCGATGTATTTGATGCGCCGGTCGAGGTTGGGCAGGAGCCGTTCGCGCTTGGCATAGGCCAGCACGTCGGACTGCACGATGCCGACATCGATCCCCTTCAGCAGCACGACGTCCTTCAGGTTCTGGACCGAGCCCTTGCCCAGCATCGGGAGGACGCGCAGCGTGTCGCCGTCGTCCAGCACCGACGCCAGATCGGCGGCGATGCGCACATAGGTGCCCTCGACCCCGCCCGACACGATGCCGACGGTGCCGCTGTTGGCATTGACGCCGCGCGGATCGGCGGCCGACGCCGTGCCGGCGAGGCCGAGCACTCCGCCGGCGATGCAGGCTCCCACCGCAAGCATGCGGCCAAGCGCCAGCAAACGGACCAACGATGCCTTCATGATGCTTTTTCCCCCCTCGATGGCTGCGCCCGGCTATCTGGCCCCCAACTATCGCGATTTTCCGGCGAGCCAGTCGGTCAGTTTCTTCAGTTGCTGTTCGGCATCCCCGCTGCCGGCGGCGACCGCCCGCCGGTACCATGCGGCGGCCTGCTCCGGATCGGGGGCCAAGCCGCGGACATGCAGCCGCTCATGCACCAGCGGGTCGTGGGTCCGGCCGAGCGCGAAGGCCGCCTTCGCATTGCCGGTTTCGGCGACCATCTGGTAATAGAGCCGCGCGCCCGCCAGATCGCCGTGGGCGAACAGGTCGTCGCCCCGCTTCATCAGCGCCGCCTCCGGAATGCTGGACGGCAGCTTGGCCGGTTTGTGCACCACCTCCTCCCGCTTCTCCGCCCGCGGCGGCTCCGGCGGAGGAGCGGTCACCGCCGGAACGGCGGCGAGGGCGACGGTGGCCGGCGGGGGGGCAGCTGGGGGCTCCGGCGGCGGCTGAACGGCTGCCGGGGCCTCGGCCGGCGGGTCGGCCGGCGGAGCGACGGAAGCGGCTTGCTGCTCCGGCACCGGGATTGCCGGTGGGTCGGCGGGCAGACTGGCCGGTGCCTCGACGACCTCCGGTTCGCTTTGCTGCGGCTCCGGCGGTACAGGCGGGGAGGAGCTTCCGGACACCGCCGGTTCCGCCATGTCCGACTTTACCGCCGCCTCCACGACCTGCGCCGGGCCTCCCTGCGACGAGCCCCCCTGCGCCGGAGGGTTGGCGGCTGCATCGGCGACCGCAACAGCTTCGGCAATCGGCACCGCCAGCGTCACCGCCTGTCTGGCGACCACGCCGCCGCCATGATCGGTCACCGCCGTGATGTGCAGCGTCAGCGGAGCGGCGGTTTCCGGCGGCACGCTCAAAGTCAGGTCCGACAACTCCTCCTGCGGCACCTTCCAGGCCCCGTCGCCGCTCCGCTGGCCCCGCGACAGGCTGGCTCCCTCCGGCAAATTGTCGATCACTACATAGGTGACCGCCTCGTACTGCGGGTTCGGCTGGCCGTAGGGAGAGGTGACGGCGATGGACAGCGGGATCGGCTGCCCCGGCACGCCGCCCGATGTCTGGGCGGCGACGAAGGGCATCAGCCGCCAGTCGGTCGCCGCCTCGGCGGATTTCGGCAGCACCGTCGTGTGGGTGGCGACGGTGTCGACCTGCCGGGCGTTGGCAGGCGGCTTCTCGCGCACGACAAGCCAGGAGTCGAGCGTGCTGTCGGCCCCGCCATCCTCGCCCGGCGCTTCCCCGGCCGCCAGCAGGCAACAGCCGTCGAGCCGCCCGGTCACCCCATCAAGTTGCATCGGCAGCGCCAGAACCGTCAGCACGGCAAAGCAGGGGCGGACGCTGCCTGAGCCTGGGAGCAAGGACTGCCCGGCCTCCCGTCCGCGGCGGCGATGCAGAAAATCGCCGTGGGATAGGAAACGGCGCAGAAAACGGGGCTGCGTCTCGCGCATGTGGCATCCTCCCAGACAAAATCCCTCAAAACCCGCCTCGCCAGCAGATCGAATTCGGGACTTTTGAAAGACATGCGGCGATGTTTTACGCCGTCGATTGTTTCGAAATATTTGTTATCTTACCGATCTCTCGGGATCGTTTTATTTTAAGTGACAACCAAAGAAAAACAACCATCCCGTAGAGGGCGTTTCCCGTTTTGCGGCAAAGGGAGGATTACTCCGTAATCTTCGGATCCGCATCGGGCGGGGAGGTTCCGAACCCGGCCGCGGCATCCGCCACCGGAACGGGGTGCCACCACCGGTCGTGGCCGCACCCCATGAGCGGGATTTCAGGAAAAAGCGAAAGGCGGATCAACGCACCCTGGCCGGGTTTCCCATCACCGTGGCGCCGGCCGGCACGTCGCGCGTCACCACGCTTCCGGCACCGACGATGGCGTCGTCGCCGATGGTGACGCCCGGCAGGATCAGCGCAGCGCCGCCGATCCAGACATTGCGACCGATGTGGATGGGCCGCCCGAACTCCAGCCCGGCCTCGCGGGTGGCGAAATCGCGCGGGTGGTCGGCGGTCAGGATCTGGACGCCCGGCCCGATCTGCGTCTTGTCGCCGATGGTCACCGCGACGACGTCCAGGATGACGCAGTTGAAGTTGAGGAACACCCCGGCGCCTAGGCTGATGTTGTAACCGTAGTCGCAATGGAAGGGCGGGCGGATGACCGCTCCCTCGCCCACTGCGGCGAGCCGCTCCAGCAGCAGCGTGCGCCGGTCGCCGGACGGCAGGGCGAGCGCGGCGTTGTAGCGGACCATCCACTCCTTGGCGGCGGCCTGATCCGCCTGGATTTCCGGGGCCGAGGCGTCATAGAGATCGCCAGCCAGCATCTTTTCCTTTTCGCTGCGTCCATCGGACATCTGCATCGCTCATCTCCCAAGTGCATGCCCGCCGACGGTTGTCCGCCGGGGGGAGGCGATTAGAGCAGATGTCGGCCGGCCATGTGCCGACGCTTGAGGATGACCGGCACCCCACACATGGCGCGCCCTGGTTCGCGCCACCCTCGCAAGGTGTGACATACTTATACTTGTATGTATCTCATTATTATGTCCTAAAAAATGTATCTTTCTCTTGAGAACAACCTGATGCGCAATTAACGTCATCCTCATACGCGCATTCAATCCAACCTCACGGGCGAGTGCGCGCGTCCATGCTCCCCGGTCACGTGCAGGAGGATTCAGCGATGAAAAAACGGTTTGTTCTGGCGTTCGCTTTTGCCGTCGGCCTGTCGGGTCTGTTCGCAACCGCGGCGTCGGCGGCGACTTATGTCTGCGCCTCCGAAACCAACTGCGATAATTATACTCCGATCACGGCGACGCAATTGGCGCTGACCGCGCCCGATACAACGATCACCGTCCAAATGGCGCTGCAGCAATCGGCGGACGAGTCGCTCAAGAATGGCTACAACAGCATCGCGAAGACCGACCTTGGCATTACCAAATGGTGGCACAAGGGCGGCAGCACGACGCTCGATCAGACCTATTATCACATTACCGTCAGAATCTACAAAGACAACAAGTGGACCAAAACCTGCCACGCTTATGCCCTCAACATCGGCACGACCACGCCGAAATATCAGGCGACTTGCCAGTAACTGCTCAATCGTTTCTGGTCACTTGAAGAGGACGGCAAGCGGCCGGCGATTGAGGGCAAGCGTAAAGCCTGATGCGTCAGGCTTTACGCTCGACAGTGTCAGCCCTCGCCTTGGCCGCTGCGCGCACCCAGCAGAGCGCCGCGGCGGCGGCGCAGTTCGACGCTCTGGCCGGGGGAGATCGGCAGGAACTCCTTCGGTCGTTCGTCGCTGCCGGCGATGGTGCGGAAGGTGGCGGCGTTCGCCTCCTGGACGACGTTGCCGCGGCGGACCTGATCGAGGAATTTCTGGCTCGGCATCATGATGTATTCGATGTCGTTGATGCGCCGGCCATCCTTGGACACCGTCTTCTCGACCTGATCGAGGATTCCCTCCTCGACCAGCGATTCGACGGCGGAGGTCACGGTGCGCAGCGTGTCGCGCCGCCGGCTCCACTCGTTCATGCCGCTGTTGTTGATGATGTCGTCGGCCGACAGCGTCATCGGCGGCACATCGTGAACGCCGTCGGGCAGGCGGCTGAGGTCGAGGTCGCCATATTCGATGGACAGGCGGTTGTAGAGCCAGCGCGCCACCGGACTCTTCAGCCGCATGATCCACTGATAGGAGATCGGCTTGAATTCCAGGTTGCGGATGGCCGAGGCGACCAGTGCGTTGAACTCCAGATAGGTGTCGTTCTCGTCCTCCTCGCCGCCTTCGCCGGTGCGCGGACGGATGTAGAGGGTGGGGAAGACCGAGGATTCCAGCACCGGCCGCGCCGATTTGCGGCCGTTCTCCGGCATCTTGCTGATGATCATCCGGGTACGGGCGAGGATCTCCAGCGCCTCGCGGATCTCGGCCGTGTCCATGGTGCGGTTGACCGCGCGCAATTCCCGCCGGATCTCGTAGAGCGAGAAATGCACGCGCACGCGGTCCTGCTTGTCGCCCATCAGCGACAGGCGCGAGCGGTCCATGGCGAGGCGGCGCACCACCTGCTCGACGATCTGCTCGCGCTCCGACGGGAACACCTCATACTCGACCATGCGCTTTTCCGCCGGATCCTCGCCGGGGCCGGGCTTGGCCGGGCGGTAGATGCGGGCGGGCTGCAAGGTCAGCGAGAACAGGGCGTCCTTGAAGGGAAACTCCTTGTGGACCGACTGGACGAACGCGTTGGCGGCCGGCAGCTCCGGCTCGGTCCCCCGGCCTTTCGACACGAACACGAATCGCGGTGCCGTGTCGTAAAGCGCGATCATATGGGACTGACTGCGGTCCTCCATCTCGAACAGAGTCAGCTGGACCGCGTTCGCCTTGCTCATGCCTCATCCCTCCTCGCCACAGGCCACGATAGGGGCTCGTGTCGGACGGAGGCAACCGGCGGAGAGGATTGAAGCCCGAAGCCTGTGTCCCATTTGGCCGCGTTTGTGTAGGAACAGGCCGCGCCTGTGTCCCGAATGCCCGCGGTTGGACCGGAGCGCCCCCGGCCAACATCGACCGATTGGTCCCGCCCAGCGCGAATCGCGGGCGGAACGACGAAGCGCGGGCATTCGGGACACAGACTCGGGTTCGCCGATTCCACCGATTCCACCGTGCCGCGGCGACGAAGCGCGGGCAAATGGGACAGCCCCGGACATGGCGGACGCCAAACGCGAGCATTCAGGACACAAGCCGGGCCGCCGGGCATGCGGCGGACCGCCCAACCGCGGGCAAATGGGACCGAATGGAACCGAATCCCCTCTCCCTGGGGAGAGGGTCAGGGTGAGGGGGATGCACGGCGAGGATTCTCGGGAAAGCGCGCGGCGGCTCCCCTGGCCAATTCCCTTTTCATGAATTTTACCGAACAATCACAATAGCTTATTGCAGCCATCGACCCATTGCACCCCCGCAAGCTCAGCCCGACGACAGTCCGCCCGCCGAACCGCGAGCAAGTGGGACAACCTGTCCAGGGGACCGGCGGCGCGAATCCGGTGAAGCGCGGGCAAACGGGATCGGATCCGATTCGCAGTGCTGGCGCGACCAAAGCCGACCGAACCGCGGGCAAAGGCGACAGGGTCGCGGGTCGATGGGACAGAATCGCGGGCCAACGGGACACAAACGACTCTGTCCCATTTGCCCGCGATTCGACGGCCGGCACGACCGGCGGAATCCTTGCCCGCAAGTTCACCGGCCGTCCGGCAGCCTCACCCGCTGGCACCCGGCCGTTTCCCATGCCTTGCGGAGTTTCCCCATGTCGCCCAAATCGTCGCCGTCCACATCGCCCCCATCCGACGGACACCCTCTCGACACCCGCCGATGGGGCCGGATTCCCGCCTGGTGGCTCGACCATCCCGGCCTGGAGGCCGACGGCTTCGCCGTTCTGGCGGCGCTCGCCACCTTCGCCGACGACAGCGGCCTGTGCTGGCCGTCGCAATCGACGCTGGCCGCCAAGCTCAAGCGGTCGCGCCCGACCGTCAACCGCATCATCCAGGCATTGAGCGACCTCGGGCTGGTCGGCATCGAACATCGCCGCGGCCGCGACGGCGCCCGCCTGTCCTGCCTCTACCGCCTGCGCTTCACCCCGCTGGACGGCAGCGGGCCGGATACGGAACAGCGGGATGCCGCCGCCGAACATCGCCCTGTTCCGGCGGCCGACAGGGATGACTCCGTCACGCACATCCCCTGTCCGCCGGCGAGTCAGGAACAGGTTCAATTCAAACAGATTCCGGACTCGCTCGCTTCGGGCGAGCACACGGGGACACAGGCGGGCACGGAAGCGGGCGCTCAGTCACGACCGCAGGAGGTTCCGGAAGGCTGGATGCCGACCGCCGACGATCTCGCCTGGGCCAGGGCCCGCCATGCCGAGATCGACCTCGGCCGCCATGTCGAGGGCTTCATCCTGCGCTGCCGGGCCCATGGCTACCGTTACCGCGACGTCTCCTCCGCCTGGAGGGCATGGCTGTCGCAGGACGCCGCCGTCGGCAAGGCTCCCACCCTCTCCGGCAACCGCCCGGCCTTCGCCGCACCCGCCCACAAATCCGTCATGACCGAACAGCGCCTCGGTGCCTGGAGTGCAGCCGCCGACGAACTGCGCCGACGCTCCGCCACCGCTCCCGCTTGGCGATGAAGGGACGACCGATGACCGCAGGATCCAGAAGGGCCGCCCCCGGTAGGGCGACCGTCACCGCTTTGTCGCGGCCCCACCTTCCAACGTCGCCGGCCGCCGCCTTCGACCCGACCCTGCCTGCGCCCCAGCGCCGGATCCGGCTGACCGCCGCGCTGCCGCCGCCGCTTCAGGAGCTGCTGGCCCAGGGCCGCACCGACCGGCGCCCGCGCTTCGGCGAGGATGGCTTCGACGGCATGATCGAACAGTGGTTTCCCCCGGCGGGCGTCACCGCCGCGCAGGCGTCGCTCGCCCGCCAGACCCTGGAGGAGCTGTCCGGGACCGTGCTGGCACCGGCCGATTGCGACCATCTGCTCGGTCGCGTGCTGACCCTGCTCAGCCATTTCCCGGCCAAGGGTCTGTCGCCCGAGGTCGAGCGGATGATGGCGCTCGACTGGGCCGAGGATCTGGGGGAATACCCGGCCTGGGTGATCGACGCAGCCGCCCGCCACTGGCGCCGCAGCCGGAAATGGCGCCCCTCCATCGCCGAGATGCGCGCCCTGTGTGAGGAGCTCTGCGCCCCGGAACGCGCCCTGGCCGACCGGCTGCAAGCCCTTGCCGACGCTGTGCCGTGCGGAGCGGCGGCCCCGGATCCGCGGGCACTTGCGACGGGAGCGCTGCGCCGCATGGGCCAGATGGGATGACCCCGGCCGCAATCGGCCTGCGGTGGAAGCGCCGGGTCTGCGGTCCATATTAAGCGGCCCGTCCGCTTCCTCATGCCGACCGATGCCCGACACCTCCGCTCCGATGCCGCCGTCCGCCGCCCGTTTCGGCTGGTGCTGCCAGTATGTTCCGCCCGATGGCGACGCCGGACTTGCCAAGCGCATGAATCCCGGCACCGTCACCATCGCGACGTTGAGCAGGCTGAGCCCGGCCCGTGCCGAGGAAAAGCTGTCGGAGGTCCTGCGCCGCAACCTCCAGGCCCTGCATCTGCAACTGGACGAGGTCGCCCGGCATCCGGCCTACCGCCGCCTGCTGCGCGTCAACAGCGGGCTGCTGCCGGCCTACACGCACGAGGTCGGACGGCCGCTCTACCGCCAGCCCGGTGTCCAGGCGCTGGTGCGGAACGGGCTGGAGCATGCCGGCCGCAAGGCGATGGCGGCGGACATCCGCATCGGACTGCATCCGGACCAGTATTGCGTGCTGAACAGCGCCAATCCCTCCACCCTCGACAATGCGGTGGCGGAGCTGGAGTACCATGCCGACATCCTGCGGATGATGGGTCTGACCGGCGGCTGGCATCCGCGGGGCGCACACGTCAACATCCATGGCGGCGGGCGCGGCGAGGGGATCGCCGGCTTCCGCCGCGGTTATGCCCTGCTGTCGGAGGATGCACGCAACCTGCTGACGGTCGAGAACGACGAGATGTCCTTCGGCCTGGACGACCTGCTGCCGCTGGCTGACACGGTGCCCATCGTGCTCGACCTCCACCATCATTGGGTCCGCACGCAGGGTGAGTATCTGCGTCCCGACGATCCGCGCATCGCCGTGGTCGCCGGCTCCTGGCGCGGGGAGCGGCCGGTCGCCCACATCAGCGTGTCGCGCGAGGATCTGCTGGCCGACTGGCCGGCCGACAGCCTGCCGGACTATGCCGCCCTGGCGGCGCGCGGGCTGACGACCAGGGATCTGCGGGCGCATTCGCAGCGCATGTGGAACCATGCCGTCAACCGGCTGGTGGCGGAGCATCTCTCCTGGGCCGATTTCGAGGTGGAGGCCAAGGCCAAGAACCTCGCCGTCGACGATCTGGAGCAGGACGCCCTGCTGAGCGGCGCCATCTCCGCCCCGGCTTCCGCCGGTCCCTGATCGCTGGACCCCGATCGCCGGTCTTGACCCATGGTTGCACTCAACTACTCTGTTGCCGACGAAGAAAAGAGGTCGAGGGTTGGGACGTGGCGGACGATAGCCGGGATGATAACCGGGCCGATGACCGGGAACGGAACCTGGGTGCTCTGTCGCAGTTGCAGGCGATGCTGGACACCGTGCCCGACGGGGTCGTCATCATCGACGACCGCGGCCGGATCACGTCGTTCAACCCCGCCTGCGAACGGCTGTTCGGCTGGACCGCGGCGGAGGTGGTCGGCCGCAACGTCAACATCCTGATGCCCGCCCCCTACCGGGAGGAGCATGACGGCTATCTGGAGCGCTATCACCGCACCGGAGAGCGCCGGATCATCGGCATCGGCCGCGAGGTGACCGGGCAGCGCAAGGACGGCTCCTGCTTCCCGATGGATCTGTCGGTGGGGGAGGCGAGCCAGGACGGCCCGCCGGTCTATATCGGCATCATCCGCGACCTCACCGCATCCAGGCAGGCCGAGACCGCGCTGCGCGAGCGCGAGGCGCGGCTGGCCTCCATCCTCCAGACGGTGCCGGAAGCCATCATCGTCATCGACGAGAGGGGGCTGATCGAATCCTTCAGCCTGGCGGCCGAACGGCTGTTCGGCTATGCGGCGGCGGAGGTGGCCGGGCGCAACATCAGCATGCTGATGCCGTCGCCCTACCGCGAGCAGCATGACGGCTATCTGGAGCGCTATCACCGCACCGGAGAGCGCCGGATCATCGGCATCGGCCGCATCGTGTCGGGCCAGCGGCGCGATGGCTCGGTCTTCCCGATGGAGCTGGCGGTGGGGGAGGTGCTGCTCGCCGGCCGGCGCTGCTTCACCGGCTTCGTCCGCGACCTGACCGAGCGGCAGGCCACCGAGCGGCGCTTGCAGGAACTCCAGTCGGAGCTTCTGCATGTCAGCCGGGTCAGCGCCATGGGCCAGATGGCCTCGACGCTTGCCCATGAGCTGAACCAGCCGCTGACCGCCGTCATCAACTACGCCAAGGCCGCCAAGCGCCTGATGGAACGCCCGGAAACGGTGTCCAAGGCGATGGACATGGTCGACAAGGCGAGCGCCCAGGCCACCCGCGCCGGCCAGATCATCCGCCACCTGCGCAGCTTCATCGAGAAGGGCAAGACCCACCGCTCCGTCGAATCCCTCAACAAGGTGGTGGAGGAGGCGAGCGCGCTCGCCCTCGTCGGCGCCAAGGATCGCGGCCTGCATGTGCGCTTCGACTTCGAGCCGGCCGATCCCCAGGTGCTGATCGACAAGGTGCAGGTCCAGCAGGTGATCCTCAACCTCGTCCGCAACGCCATCGAGGCGATGGGCGGCGCGCCGGGCGGGCAGCGGGTGCTGACCGTCCGCACCGGCCCCGAGCCGGCGGACGGCGGCTTCCGCCGCGTCTCCGTCACCGACAGCGGTCCCGGCGTGCCGGAGACTGTGCGCGCCCAGCTGTTTCAGCCCTTCGTCACCACCAAGAGCAGCGGCATGGGGCTGGGCCTGTCGATCTGCCGTTCGATCATTGAAGCCCATGGCGGCCGCCTGTGGCTGGAGCCGGCTGCCGAATTCCCCACCGAGCCGCCGTCCACCGGCGCCAGCTTCGCCTTCACCGTCCCACTGTCCACCTCCCTGTCCGCATCGGATGCCGCCGATGCCAGCTGACGTTGCGCCCGACATGACCGCCGACCTCACCGTCTTCATCGTCGATGACGACGACGCCATCCGCGATTCCCTCCAAATCCTGCTGGAATGCGCCGGCTTCCGGGCGGAAAGCTTCGACACCCCGCTCGGCTTCCTGGAGTCCGACGCGCCGTCGCGGCCGGGCTGCCTGCTGGTCGATGTCCGCATGCCGCAGATGAGCGGCCTTGACGTCCAGGAACGGCTGACCCGCGACGGCCACGCCATCCCGGTGGTGGTGATGACCGGCCATGGCGACGTGCCGCTCGCCGTCCGCGCCATGAAGGCCGGCGCGGTCGATTTCGTCGAGAAACCGTTCGAGGAGGAGGCGCTGCTCGCCGCCGTCCGCTCCGCCCTGGCCCGCGCGGCGGACAGCCGGACGGCGCAGGATCCCCCGCCGGCCCCCGCCCCGGAACAGCCGGCTCCACCGCCCGCCGCCGCCCCGCCGGAGGTGCTGGCCCGCCTGTCGGCCCTGACGCCGCGCGAAATCGACGTGCTGCGCTGGCTGGTGGCCGGAAAGTCGAACAAGGTCATCGCGTTCGAGCTGTCGATCAGCCCGCGCACCGTGGAAATCCACCGCGCGCGGGTGATGGAGAAGATGCAGGCCGACAGCCTGCCCACCCTGGTCCGCATGGCGATTGCCGCCGGTGTCGTTCCCGGCGGCGGCTGATCTGCATCAAAAGCGCGCCGCATACGCATTGCTCCGTATATCGGCGCCCCCGGCCTCCTTTTATCTTCCATGACGCGCCGCACCGTCGGCGCTGTTTGTCTGTTATGGAAGTTCGGAGGTCGTCATGGATCGCCTGGGCAATGAGTCGGGCAACGAGCCCGGCAGCGGGCCCGGCAGCGTGTCCGGCGGGATGCCGGGTGCCGGCATCGTCCACATCGTCGACGACGATGAGCCGGTCCGCGACTCGCTGAAAGCGCTGCTGGAAGCCTTTTCCTTCGATGTGCGGGACTTCTCGTCCTGCCGCGAATTCCTCGACCGCTACGACGGAAACCCCAAGGGCTGCCTCGTTCTCGACCTGCACATGCCGGTGATGAGCGGGCTGGAGTTCCTGGAACGCCATCGCGGCGACCTGCACGGCATGCCGGTCATCATGGTGTCCGGGCGCGGCGATCCCGCGACCTTCGCCCGTGCCAGAGAGGCCGGCGTCATCGCCGTGCTGGAGAAGCCGTTCGACGAGGACCAGCTGATCGACATGCTGAACGGCCTGATGCCGGCCGCCGCCTGATACGGCCACCCGATATGTAGGTATACTTACGTACGCAAACTTCCTTAGGTACATCACCGAACTGCACAGGGCGACAGGGGAAAGTTAGCTTCGGGCCATCGGATGCACACCGGGACGAACCGGACCGCATCGCACCGTCAAGGCCGAGGTCACCATGTCCACGCACGCCGCCATTGCCGCCCACGCCAACCGCGCCGTTCCTGGTTACCTGGTCTCCGCCCTGGCGATGACGCCGAACGCCGCGGTCGGTGCCGCCCTCCAGCCGCGCAACCCCGCCGACCCGCTCGCCAGCCTGGGCCACGCCAAGGTCTACGAGCGTGAAACCACGGTCTTCACCGAGGGCGATGCCGCCGGTTCGGTGTTCCGGGTGATGAGCGGCATGGTCCGGCTCTACAAGATGCTGCCCGACGGCCGCCGCCAGATCATCGGCTTCCTGCAGGCCGGCGACATGATGGGGCTGGCCTTCGCCGCCCAGTATCTCTACACCGCCGAAACCGTGACGGCGACCACCATCCGGCGCATCCCGCGCCTGGAGCTGGACGCCCTGATGGATGCCCAGCCGGCCTTCGCCCGCAAGCTGCTGTCGGCCACCACCTCGGAGCTGGTGGCGGCGCAGGACCAGATGGTTCTGCTCGGCCGCAAGACCGCCGCCGAGAAGGTCGCCACCTTCCTGCTGCGCCTCAGCGACCGCAAGGGCGGCGAGCAGACCATTGACCTGCCGATGGGCCGCAGCGACATCGCCGACCATCTCGGCCTGACCACCGAAACCGTGTCGCGCACCCTGACCAAGTTGAAGTCGAGCCGCCTGATCCGCATCCTGGTCGGCGGCAAGCTGGACCTGCTGGACCGCGACGCCCTGGCCGACCTCGCCGGCGGCTTCTGACCCCCACCGCATCCTTTTAAAAATTCTGGCCGAACATCGGGCGCTCCAAATGATTTTTGGGCGTCCCGGAGCGCGGCGATGCGCCCGAACGGCGCCCTTCCCCACACATCACCGCGACGGCGTCATCGCACGGGCCGCGGACAGCAAGTGGATGATGACCATGACCGTTAAAACCCTTTCCGACCTGAACGCCCTGATCGCGCGGGTGAAGGCGGCGCAGGCGCGCTTCGCCGACTATCCGCAGGAGAAGGTCGATTTGATCTTCCGCAGCGCGGCTCTGGCCGCCGCCAACGCCCGCATCCCGCTCGCCAAGATGGCGGTGGCGGAGACCGGCATGGGCGTCATGGAAGACAAGGTCATCAAGAACCACTTCGCCGCCGAATACATCTACAACAAGTACAAGGACGAGAAGACCTGCGGCGTGCTGTCCGAAGACAACGACGCCGGCATCCTCACCATCGCCGAGCCCGTCGGCCTGATCTGCGGCATCGTCCCCACCACCAACCCGACCTCCACCGCCATCTTCAAGGCGCTGATCGCGCTGAAGACCCGCAACGGCCTCGTCCTCTCCCCCCATCCCCGCGCCCGCAAATCGACCTGCGAAGCCGCCCGCCTCGTACTCGCCGCCGCGGTCGAGGCCGGCGCCCCCGACGACATCATCGGCTGGATCGACGAGCCCTCGCTCGAACTCTCCAACGCCGTCATGCACCACCCCGACATCGCCCTGATCCTCGCCACCGGCGGGCCGGGCATGGTCAAGGCCGCCTATTCCTCGGGCAAGCCCGCCATCGGCGTCGGCGCCGGCAACACCCCCGCCGTCATCGACGAGTTCGCCGACATCAAGCGCGCCGTCGCCTCCATCCTGATGTCCAAGACCTTCGACAATGGCGTGGTCTGCGCGTCGGAACAGTCAGCGGTGGTGGTCGAGGCCGTCTATGACGCCGTGCGCGACCGCTTCGCCCACCATGGCGGCTACATCCTGTCGCCGCGCGAGGCCGACGCCGTGCGCAAGGTGCTGCTGACCGACGGCCATCTCAATGCCGACATCGTTGGCCAGCCCGCCCATGCCATCGCCGCCATGGCCGGCCTGAACGTGCCGCTCGCCACCAAGGTTCTCATCGCCGAGGTTTCGGACGTGGACGACAGCGAACCCTTCGCCCACGAGAAGCTGTCGCCGACCCTGGCGCTCTACCGCGCCAAGGACTTCACCGAGGCCTGCGACAAGGCCGCGGCGCTGGTGGCGCTCGGCGGCATCGGCCACACCTCGGCGCTCTACACCGACCAGGACCGGCAGGCCGACCGCATCCGCCATTTCGGCGACAAGATGAAGACCGCCCGCATCCTGATCAACACGCCGTCGTCGCATGGCGGCATCGGCGACCTCTACAACTTCCGCCTCGCCCCGTCGCTGACACTGGGCTGCGGTTCGTGGGGCGGCAACTCGATCTCGGAGAATGTCGGGCCGCAGCATCTGATCAACAAGAAGACGGTGGCCAAGCGGGCCGAGAACATGCTGTGGCACAAGCTGCCCAAGTCGATCTACTTCCGCCGCGGCTGCCTGCCCTTCGCGCTGGAGGAACTGCGCGGCAAGAAGCGCTGCCTGATCGTCACCGACCGCTTCCTGTTCGAGAACGGCCATGTCAACGACAGCGTCCGCGTGCTGAAATCGCTGGGGCTGGAGGTTGAGACCTTCTTCGAGGTCAGTGCCGACCCGACGCTGGCGGTGGTGCGCAAGGGCGTAGCGCTGGCGAATGCCTTCCAGCCCGACGTGATCCTGGCGCTGGGCGGCGGCTCGCCGATGGACGCGGCCAAGATCATCTGGGTGATGTACGAGGCGCCTGAGGTGGCGTTCGAGGATCTGGCCCTGCGCTTCATGGACATCCGCAAGCGCATCTACACCTTCCCCAAACTGGGGGTGAAAGCGCAGCTGGTGGCGGTGCCGACCACGTCGGGGACGGGATCGGAGGTGACGCCCTTCGCCGTGGTGACCGACGAGCGGACGGGCACGAAGTACCCGATCGCCGACTATGAGCTGACGCCGAGCATGGCGATCGTCGATGCCAATCTGGTGATGGACATGCCCAAGGGCCTGACGGCGGCGGGCGGCATCGACGCGGTGACCCATGCGCTGGAGGCCTATGTCTCGGTGGTGGCGAACGAGTATTCCGACGGTCAGGCCCTGCAGGCGCTGAAGCTGTTGAAGGAGCATCTGCCCTCGGCCTACCGCAACGGATCGCAGGATCCGAAGGCGCGGGAGCTGGTTCACAATGCGGCGACGCTGGCCGGCATCGCGTTTGCCAACGCCTTCCTCGGCGTGTGCCATTCGATGGCGCACAAGCTGGGGGCCGAGTTCCACATCCCGCACGGCATCGCCAACGCGCTGCTGATCGCCAACGTGATCCGCTACAACGCGGCGGACATCCCGACCAAGCAGACGGCGTTCAGCCAGTACGACCGGCCGAAGGGCGTGGCGCGCTATGCGCAGATCGCCCGGCATCTGGAGTTGGGCGGCAGCCGCGACCATGAGCGGGTGGAGAAGCTGATTGCTTGGGTGGAGGAGTTGAAGCGGGCGCTGGAGATCCCGGCCTCGATCCAGGCGGCGGGGGTGCCGGAGGCGGCCTTCCTGGCGCGGGTCGATGCGGTTGCCGAAGCCGCCTTCGACGACCAGTGCACCGGCGCCAACCCGCGCTATCCGCTGGTCGCCGAGATCAGGCAGCTGCTGATCGACAGCTATTACGGACGCGCCTATGTCGAGCCGGCGGGTGAGCACACCCCGGCCGAACTGACTGTCGTCGGCCAGAAGACGGCGGCCGAGTAACCGGTTTCTCGCACATCGACATCAAGCAACGGGGACCGCCCTGTCGGAGCGAACGCATCCGGCAGGGCGGTCCCCGTTTGCCTGTGGCCGGACCCGCTCAGCGATCCGATTGCAGGCCGCTCTCCGCCACCAGATCGGCGATGCTGACAATCGGCATCGACTGTTCTTCGGCGAAGACGATCAGCTCCGGCAGGCGGGCCATGGTGCCGTCCGGGTTCATCACCTCGCAGAGAACGCCTGCCGCCTTGCGTCCGGCCCGCGCCATCAGCTCGATGGTGGCTTCCGTGTGGCCGCGGCGGGCCGCCAGCCCTTGCGGATGGGCGCGGATCGGGAAGACATGGCCCGGCTGTGCCAGATCCTCCGGACGGCAGTCGTCGGCAATCGCGGTGCGGATCGTCGTCACCCGGTCGGCCGCCGAGACGCCGGTGGTGACGCCCTCGCGCGCCTCGATGGACACGGTGAAGGCCGTGCCGAAGCGCGAGCTGTTGGCAGGCACCATCGCCGGCAGTTCCAGCCGTTGCAGATGCTCGTCGGGCAGGATCAGGCAGACGATGCCGCTGCATGCGCGGATCAGCAGAGCCATCTGCTCGACGGTGATGCTGTCGGCCGGGTAGATGATGTCGCCTTCATTCTCGCGGTCGTCGTCATCGACGACGATCACCCCTTGCCCTTGCCGAAGGCTGTCGAGGGCGCGGGCGACGCGTTCGCCCGGCGTGCCGAAGCGGGCGAGAAGGTCGTTCTGACGGTAAATCTGATTCATGGTTCTCACATCCACTGAAGGGTGAGCCTGAATCAGGGCGCAAAGAGACCTCCAGCGCGCCGGACCGGAACCCGACGCGATGGCGCGAACCGACGACGGCGGGCCTGCTTGCGGCAAGCCACCGGCGCGGTCTGCTCATTCTCTTCCATCCGGACTGTAACCGTCGGCCCCGGCCTCACACCGGGTCTGCTAACCTCACCGCCTATTGGGACCGCCAAAAGCCGGTGAGCGCTCGCGGGCTCCCCTTCTGTCGAAGGGATACCGCCGGTCGGGAGTTTCACCCTGCCCTGAGAACAAGCCTATGTCCGCCGACCGGGATCGGTCGACCGACCCACCATTCCGCAACCCAACAGCCGCTGTCAAGGGAGCATGGCGGCCGTTTCCACCGGACCTCTCCACCGTGTGGCGGCGGCGCTCCTCGTCACTTCACCAGTTCCAGCGCGGTGTCGCCGTCGACGATCAGTCCGCGCGCCACCCCGCTGGCGAGGAAGGCGCGGGCGGCCTGGAGCTTGGTCCGGCCGGCGACCAGCGCCACCGTGTAGGTCTGCTTCAGCCCGTCGAGGCCGAGCGCCAGCGTGCGGTGGTTCAGCGGATGATCGACCGCCTTGCCATCCCGGTCGAAGAACAGCCCGTTGGTGTCGCCGACCGCCCCGGCCGCCCGCAGCTCCGCCAGTTCGGTGGCGCTGATCATGCCCTGCGTCCGCAAGAGCGACGCCTCGCGCAGCTCACCGATGGAGATGTAGGCCACCGTCGTCGAGCGCGCGAGCTGGAGCGCCGTCTGCACCGACTGCTGCGACAGCAGCACGTCGCGCGCCTCCAGGCTGTCGGCGATGAAGGGCACCGGCAGGAAATAGCCCTCCGCCCCGGTGGTCCGCGCCAGCGCATGCACAACGTCGAACGGGTTGTAGGCCGAGCGCGCGGTCAGCGACCCCATCAGGCTGATGAATTTCGCCCGCGGCGCGCTGACCCCCGCCATCTGCAACGTCATCTGCTCCAGCGTCCGGCCCCAGCCGGTGCCGACCACCGCCTCTTCCGTCTCCGCCAGATGGCGGCGCAGATGGGCGGCGGCGGCGGCCCCCACCGCCCGGAAGGCGAATGGGGCGAGCAGCGCGTCGTCGCGGTCGCCGCCGGCATCCTGGGTCAGCGCCGGCGTGCAGATGCAGACGTCCAGCCCATAGCGCTCGCGGATCGCCTCTTCCACCGGCAGCAGCCCGACATTGGCGGAGTTGATGGTGATGCTGACCATGCCGCTGTCGCGGGCATCGGACAGCAGCTTGTTGACCCGTGCGCGGGTGACGCCAAGCCGGCGTGCCGCCGCCTCTTGGTTCAGGCCGCCGACATAGTACAGCCAGGCCGCCCGCGCCATCAGCACCTCGTCCTCCGGCCCCTCGCTGGTCCCGTTCCGCATCGCACGCTTTCCCTCCTCTACCCCTGTCAGGAGACAAATGTATCTAGTGTTGACATTTGTCACGAGCCACCACAAGCTCATCGTTGTCGGCGCAAGACCGGCATCGAGAATTCGCCAGCCAGATAGCTGGCAATGGGAGGAGAATGGAAATGAAAAACCGGCTTTCCGGAATGCTTGCGGCTGTCTCGATGGTCGCGATGATGACCGCCGCGGGTGCGGCGCAGGCGCTCGACATCGCCTGGGTTCATGCCAACGCCGCCGCGCAGTCCGAGCAGCGGGTGAAGGCCGGCTTCGACGCCTGGGCCAAGCAGAGCGGCAAGACCGACTGGAAGATCAGCGTTCTCGACAGCGGCGGCTCGGGCGAGGCGACCGCCTCCAACATCCAGGACGCCGCCAACCGCGGCGTGAAGGCCATCGTCATCACCATGGCCGACCTGCGCGCCAGCCGCGCCGCGCTCGACGCCGCCAAGGCCGCCAAGATCCCGGTCTTCGCCGTCGATTCCGGCTATGTCGACGGGGTGCTGGTCGATGTGACCACCAACAACTGGGCGATGTCTGCGAACGTCTCGGTCTATCTGCTCGACCAGATGGGCGGGCAGGGCAACCTCGTCTTCCTGCGCATGGCTGAACACCACGGCACCCGCAAGCGCGGCGACGTGATGGCGACGGTGCTGAAGGAATATTCGGGCGTGAAGGTGCTGGCGGAGCACAACATCAACTACACCGCCTTCTTCGAGGACACCAACCGCACGATGGAGGATTACGTCGCGCGCTTCGGCAACACCATCACCGCCGTCTGGGCGCCGTGGGACGAGCCGGCACAGGCCGCCGTCAACGTCATCAAGGGCGCCGGGCTGAAGAACGTGAAGGTGATCGGCATCGACGGCCACCCGCAGGCGGTCGCCGAGGTCTGCAAGCCCGACAGCCCGCTGATCGCCACCGTGCGCCAGCCCTTCGAGGAGATGGGCAAGACCGTCGGCCAGTGGCTCGACGATGTGGTGGTCAAGGGCAAGCCCGCCGCCGAAGTGATCCCGACCAAGACCGTCTATCTCGACGCGCCGCTGATCACCAAGCAGAACTGCAAGCAGTTCATGTGACCGGGTGCCGCCGGCCCGGAGTGGCGGATCCGTCCGCAACCGGGCCGGCGGCGGCCAGCTTCATCCCCTGCTGTTGCAAGAGGTCGCCATGGAAATCCATCTGGCCGACATCGCCATGCAGTTTCCGGGAACGCGGGCGCTGGATGGCGTGGACGTCGTCTTCCGCAGCGACGAGGTGCATGGCCTGATCGGCGAGAACGGCGCCGGCAAATCGACGCTGGTCAGCATCCTGGGCGGCAGCCTTCAGCCCAGCGACGGCACCATCGCCGTGGACGGGCGCAGCGTCCGCTTCGGCACGCCGCAGGACGCGCTGTCCCAGGGCATCGCCCATGTCAGCCAGGAGGGCAGCCTCGTCCCCGGCCTGACCGGGGCGGAGAACATCCTGCTCGGCGTCGAGCCGCGCCGCATCGGCGGCATGATACGCGCCTCGGCCCTGAAGGCCCAGGCCGCGGCCCTGCTCGCCACATGGTTTCCGCAGGTCGACATCGACCTCGGCTGCCCGGTGGCCGAGCTGCCGATGGCCGACCGCAAGGTGATCGAGATCGTCCGCGCGCTGCGCGGCTCCGCCCGCATCGTCATCCTCGACGAGCCGACGGCGACGCTGCCCGCCCGCGAGAAGGAGCAGCTGTGGGCGATCATCCGCACGCTGCCGGCCCGCGGCGTCGGCGTGGTGCTGATCAGCCATTTCCTCTCCGAGATCAAGGCGCTGTCCCACCGCATCACCGTGCTGCGCGACGGCCGGCGCATCTGCACGGAATCCGCCGACGCGCTCGACGAGCAGATGCTGGTCGACATGATGCTGCGCCGCAGCGGCTCCGGCCCGCAGCGCAAATCCGAAGAGGCGGCGCGGGCAGGCCGCGGCGAGGTCGTGCTCGACATCCGCGACTGGCGGGTCGGGCGTCTGCATGTGCCGCGCTTCACCCTGCATGCCGGCGAGATCGTCGGGCTGATCGGCCTGACCGGTGCCGGCCATTTCGGCTTCGCCCGCTCGCTGCACAGCCCGTCCGGCGTGCGCTGCGCCGGTCTGGCGGTCGGCGGCCGGCCGGTCAAGCCGGGACCGCCAGCCCATATGCAGGCGGCCGGCATCGCGCTGGTCCCCGACCATCGCATGGAATACGCGCTGATCGGCGAATGGACCCTGCGCGAGAATCTGGCGATGGTCCATCCCGGCCATGGCGCCATCGCCGCCGGCATCCTGTCGCCCGGCCGGGAGGAGGCGGAATCCCGCCGCATCATGCGCCTTCTCAACGTGAAGGCCCATTCCTCCGGCCAGCTTCTGCGCACGCTGTCGGGCGGCAACAAGCAGAAGATCTCCATCGGCAAATGGCTTTACGGGGCCGAGGGCCGCTACCGCGTGATGATCTTCATCGAGCCGACCGAGGGCGTCGACATCGGCGCCAAGGCCGAGATCTATGCCGAGATGCGGCGCCTCGCCGCCACCGGCGTGGGGATCGTCATCGCGTCCTCCGACCTGCTGGAGATCGAGGCGCTGGCCCACCGGGTCATCCCCTTCCATCACCTGCGGCCCGGCCCGGAAATCCCCGGCACCGGCTTTTCCGAGAGCGCGTTCATCGCCGCCATCTCCGGAGCCGTCCCGGAGGCCGTTAACTCAGGAATCCCAGCATGACCGACACCGCCACCGGATCCCTCCCCAGCCATGACCGGCTGTTCGGGCTGCGCAAGGAGCATGTCCAGCGCTACAGCACGCTGGTCGTGCTGGTCGCCATGTTCCTGGTCTTCTCGCTCGGCGTCGACCGCTTCCTGACCGGACAGAACCTGCTGAACATCGCGCAGCAGATCTCGATGCTGACCATCGTCGGCGCCGGCCTGACCTTCGGTTTCGCCGCCCGCGAGATGGATCTGTCGGTCGGCTACACCGTCGGGCTTGCCGGCGTGCTGGTGCCGCTGCTGCTGGTCAAGGGCGTGCCGCTGCCGCTCGCCCTGCTGGCCGGTCTCGGCGCCGGGCTGGCGGTCGGGGCCGTCAACGCGCTCCTCGTCACGCTGGTCGGCATCCCGTCGCTGATCGCCACGCTGGCGGTCGGCTCCATCCTCTACGGCATCAACTTCCTGATGACCGGCGGCCGGGCGATCTATGGAGGGCTGGACGAGGTCTATCTCTGGCTCGGCCAGGGGCGCGTCGCCGGCATCCCGGTCCTCGCCTTCTTCATGTTGGCCGCCGTTCTGGTCGCCTGGTTCGTCATGGAGCGGACGATCTTCGGCCGCTACATCTACGCCGTCGGCGGCAACCAGAAGGCGGCCGAGCTGTCCGGCATCCGCGTGCGCAAGTACCGTGCCGCCGCGCTGGTCGTCTGCTCCCTCTTCGCGGTGATGGCCGGCACGCTGCTCGCCGCCCGGCTCGGCTCCGGCCAGCCGAACGCCGGCGAGCGCTACCTGCTCGACGGGCTGGCGACGGTCTTCATCGGCATGACCATGTTCCGGCCGGGCACCGCCACCGTGCCCGGCACCTTCTTCGGCGCGCTCTTCATCGGGGTCATCAACAACGGCCTCAACCTGATGGGGATGGACACCTACATCCAGGCGATCGTGAAGGGCGTCATCATCCTTGCCGCCGTCGCCGTCGTCTCGCGCAGCACCAAGCTCAACCTTCTTTGAAATCGGAGTCTTCGATGTACGAGGCTGACCTCCGGGCCACGGCCGGCCGCACCATGGCGGGCCGGGTCGGGGCGGGCGCCAACACGCGCCTTCCCGAACTCTACCGGACGATGCGCCGGATCCGCACCTTCGAGGAGCGCGTGGGCGAGCTGTTCGTCCGCGGCCAGTCGGCCGGTTCCATGCTGCACCTGTCCATCGGCGAGGAAAGTGCCGCCGCCGGTGTCTGCGCATCCTTGCGTGACGGCGACAGCTTTACCACCCACCACCGCGGCCACGGCATCTTCCTGGCCCGCGGCGCCGACCCGGCCCGCATGATGGCGGAGATCGGCGGCAAGGAAGCCGGCTATTGCCACGGCAAGGGCGGGTCGATGCACATCGCCGATATGGGGCTGGGTCATCTCGGCGCCAACGCCATCGTCGGCGGCGGCATCCCGGCGGTGGTCGGCGCCGGCCTCTCCGCCCGCCACCACAAGACCGGCGCCGTCAGCGTCGCCTTCTTCGGCGACGGCGCCACCGGCCAGGGCATCCTCTACGAGAGCATGAACATGGCCGCCCTGTGGGGCCTGCCCTGCGTCTTCGTCTGCATCAACAACCAGTACGGCATGGGCACCAACATCGCCCAGGCGACCGCCAACCCCAACCTGCACGAGCGCGCCGCCGCCTTCGGCCTCGCGGCGGAGACGGTGGACGGCCTCGACGTCGAGGCGGTGGCCGAGGCCGCCGAACGGCTGGTCGAAGGGGCGCGGGCCGGCAAACCCGCCTTCCTGGCGGTGTCCTGCTACCGTTTCTATGGTCATGCCCGCAAGGACAAGTCGCCCTACCGCGACCCGGTGGAGGAGGAGGCGGGCCGCCGGCAGGATCCGGTCGCCTTCGCCCGCGCAGCCCTGATCGACCGCGGGCTGGAGTCGGAGAGCGAGCTGGACCGGCTCGACAGCGAGATCGGCGTGGAGATGGACGCGACCATCGACTTCACCGTGGCGCAGACGGAACCGCCGCTCGCCTCGATGTTCCGCGACGTCTATGCGCCCGAGGAACCCGAACCCGAACCGGTGCGCGCCCGCATCGACCGCGTTCTGGCGCGGGACTGAGGAGACCCAGAATGGCACTTCAGGAACTGACCTATCGCGATGCCCTGCGCAAGGCGCTGGCCGACGCGATGACCGAAAACCCGGACGTGGTGATCCTCGGCGAGGAGGTCGGCCGTTACGGCGGCGCCTACGGCGTCACCAAGGACCTGATCAAGGAGTTCGGGGCGGAGCGGGTGATCGACACGCCGATCTCCGAACCAGCCATCGTCGGCGCCGCGGTCGGTGCGGCGATGACCGGCCTGCGCCCGGTGGCGGAGCTGATGTATGTCGATTTCATCGGCATGACCATGGACCAGCTCGCCAACCAGGCCGCCAAGATCCGCTACATGTTCGGCGGCCAGATCGGCGTGCCGATGGTTCTGCGCACCCAGGGCGGCACCGGGCGGTCGGCCGGCGCCCAGCACAGCCAGAGCCTGGAAGCCTATGTGATGCACACGCCGGGTCTGCGGCTGGCGATGCCCGCCACGGTGGCCGACGCCTATCACCTGCTCCGCATGGCGCTGACCAAGCCCGACCCGGTCGTCTTCATCGAGCACAAGGCGCTCTACACGATGAAGGAGAGCGTCGATCTGGATGCCGAGCCGCTGGCCTGGGGCAAGGCGGCGGTGCGGCGCGAGGGGCGCGATCTGGTCATCGTCACCTATTCCCGCCAGCTTCACTACTGCCTGGAAGCGGCGCGCACGCTGTCGGCCCAGGGCGTCGAGGCGACGGTGATCGACATCCGCACGCTGAACCCGCTCGATTTCGACACCATCCGCGCCCATGTCGAGCGCACCGGCCGCGCCATGGTGGTCAGTGAAGGCGTGATGACCGCCGGCGTCGCGGCAGAGCTGTCGGCGCGGATCACCGAGGAATGCTTCGACTTCCTTGAGGACCCTGTCGTTCGCGTCGCCGGCGAGGACATTCCGATCTCGGTGTCGACCGCGCTGGAAGCCGGATCGGTGCCCGGCCCGCAGCTGATCGCCGACACCGCCTTGAAGATGCTGGCCGGACGGGTGCCGGCATGACGACACTCAGTACGATCAACCTCACGCTGACCATGCCCCGGCTGGGCGAGACGATGGAGGAAGGCGTCATCGTCGGCTGGCTGGTCGAGCCGGGACAGCAGTTCCGCCGCGGCGACGCCATCCTGGAGCTGGAAACCGACAAGACCGTCGTCGAATATCCCGCCCTTGGCGACGGTCGTCTCGACGGGACGCTGGTGTCGGCCGGCGACCGGGTGCCGGTCGGCGCCCCGATTGCCCGCGTCGCCGTCCTGTCGGCCGACGATTGGGCCGCAGCCCTTCCCGACACGGCCCTGCCCGACGCTGGCGAAGCCGAGGCTGAAGCAGCCCTTGGGGCCGGCGCATCGGCAGCACCATCCCCGCCCGCCGGCGCCACTGCCGGCACGCCGGCTCCGGAACGCTCCTCCGACGACCGGCTGCGCGCCACGCCGACCGCAAGGCGGCTGGCCCGCCAGCACGGCGTCGCGCTGGAAACCCTCCATGGCAGCGGCCGGCGCGGCCGGATCGAGCGTGCCGATGTCGAAAGCGCTGTCGGCTCGGACGCTCCGGCTTCCGCTGCCGACCTGCGCTGGCTCGACACCCCGGCCGGCCGGCTGGCCTATGCGCAGGCCGGAAGTTCCGGCCCGGTGCATCTGCTGATCCATGGCTTTGCCGGCGACCGCACCGCCTGGGCCAATCTGGCCTCCGGTCTTGCCCGCTCCGGCAAGCGCGTGGCGATGCCCGACCTGCCCGGCCATGGCGCGACCGCCATCGAGGCGACCGACGTGGACGGTCTGGCCGCCGCGGTGACGGCGCTGGCGGAGAGCCTGCCCGGACCGCTGGTGCTGGTCGGCCATTCGCTGGGCGCCGCCGTTGCCGTTCATGCCGCCCGCCGGCTCGGCGACCGGGTGGCGCGCCTCGTTCTGCTCACCCCCGCCGGCTGCGGGCCGAGGATCGGCGCCGAGTTCGTCCATGGCATGGCGGCGGCGGAAACCACCGGCGAGGTCTCGCATCTGCTGCGCCTGCTGGGACCGCGCGGCGGCCAGCTGTCCGACGCCGCCCTCGCCGCGATGGCGCGCGAAATGGGCCGGGGACGCCTGCGCACGCTCGCCACGGCGCTCGCCACGCCCGACGGCCGGCAGCGCATCGACCTGCTGCGCCCGCTGGCGGAGCTGGCCGAGCGCATCCCCGTCCGCGCCATCTTCGGCCTGGACGACCGCATCGTGTCCGCGACTGACGCGCTCAACCTGCCGCCGCGCGTGGCGGCCCATTTCCTGCCGTCCGGCCACATGCCGCAATGGGACGCCCCGCGCGATGTGGCGGCCCTGATCGATGAGGAGACTCCGCATGGATGACGCAAAGACCGATCTGGCGGCGGCGAAGGCGCGGCTCGGCGCCTTCGCCAAGGCTTCCCCCGCCGTGATGAAGGGCTTCGCTGAGGTGAGCCGGACGGCCAGCGCCGCCGGGTCCTTCACGCCCGCGCAGAAGGAGCTGATGGCGGTGGCGATCTCCGTCGCCACCCGCTGCGAGGACTGCATCCTTTACCATGTCGACGGCGCCCGCCGGCATGGCGCTGGCGAAGCCGAGCTTGTCGAGGCGCTTGAGGTCGCGGTCGAGATGGGCGGCGGTCCCGCCGTGATGTATGCCGGCAAGGCGCTGGCGGCGTTCCGCTCGCTCGGCTGAGGGGAGAATCTCCCTCTCCCCCCCGGGAGAGGGTCGGGGTGAGGGGGATGCACAGGGTGGATTCTCGGCATAGTCCCGCCACGTGTCCCCCTCACCCTAACCCTCTCCCCGGGGGGAGAGGGGATATTCGCAAGCCGTAGCTCACAGAGCAGGGTCGGTGAGAGGGGATCCTCACATCCATAAAGCGGCCCGCTAAGGGCTGCGTGTCTCCAGGGAGGACAAGGGAATGGCCTATTACCTGACCGCCGACGGCGGCACCGAAAGCCTGCGGGCGCGCATCTACGACCTGAGCGGACGCTGCCTCGGCCAGAAGGCCGTCGCCTACGACACGCAGTTCGGACCGGGCGCGCGGGCGGAGCAGGATCCGGAGGACTGGTGGCGGGCGCTGGCCGACGCCACCCGCGGCGCCGTGGCCGATGCCGGCATCGACGCGGCGGAGATCGAGGCGATGTGCTTCGCCACCACCTGCTGCACCGTCGTGGCGCTCGACGCCGACGGACGCGCGCTGCGCCCGGCTCTGCTGTGGATGGACGTGCGCGCCCATGCCGAGGCGGAGGCGGTGCTCGCCACCGACGACCCGGCGCTGAAGATCAACGGGGCCGGCCGCGGCCCGGTCTCCGCCGAGTGGATGATCCCCAAGGCGCTGTGGCTGAAGCGGAACGAGCCGGCGACCTTCGCCGCCGCCCACACCATCTGCGAATACCAGGATTTCCTCACCCTGCGCCTGACCGGCGAGCGGGTGGCCAGCCTCGACAATGCCGGCCTGCGCTGGCACTACTCCAGCCGCGACGGCGGCTGGGCGCGCGGCATCCTCAAGGCGCTCGGCCTCGAAGAGCTTGAGGGCAAATGGCCGGCCCGCGTGCTGGCCCCCGGTGAAGTCGTGGGCACGCTCACGGCCGAGGCCGCCGCGGCACTCGGGCTGCGGCCGTCGGTCAAGCTGGTGCAGGGCGGGGCGGATGCGCTGATCGGCATGATCGGGCTCGGCGTTGCCCAGCCGGGCCAGCTGGCGCTGATCACCGGATCCTCGCATCTGCAGTTCGGCGTCACCGAGGCGCCGCTGCACGCCCCCGGCGTCTGGGGCAGCTATCCCGACATCGTCTATCCCGGCCGCTGGATCGTCGAGGGCGGCCAGACATCCACCGGCTCCATCGTCAACTGGCTGCGCCGCTTCAGCGGCGGCACGCTCGACCTCGCCGCGCTGAACGCCAAGGCGGCGGCGCTGGAGCCGGGATCGGACGGGCTGCTGGTGCTCGACCATTTCCAGGGCAACCGCACCCCCTACACCGACCCGCTCAGCCGCGGCGCCATCGTCGGCTTGACGCTGGCCCACGAACCGCACCACGTCTTCCGCGCCATCGTCGAGGGCATCGGCTTCGGCACCCGCGCCATCCTCGACGCTTTCAAAGCCGGCGGCTACAGCTCGACCGAGATCACGGTCGGCGGCGGCGCCACCGCTTCGCAGCTGTGGATGCAGATCCACGCCGACACCGCCGGCCTGCCGGTGCGCATCCCGGCCTCGGCCGACGCGCCCTCCACCGGTTCGGCGGTGCTGGCCGCCCATGGCGCCGGCCGCTTCGCCAGCATCGACGAAGGCATCGCGGCGATGGTCCGCCCCGGCACCAGCATCGAGCCGCGCCCGCGCGAATCCGCCCTCTACCAGGAGATCTACCAGCGCTATCTCGCCCTCTATCCGGCGCTGAAGGGCGTGCTGAACGGGCCGGTACCGGCTCCGCTCAAGGAGACGGCGGCATGAAGGAGTTCGACCTCAGCCGCCGGCTCGCCGTCGTCACCGGCGGGGCCGCCGGCATCGGCCAGTCGATTGCCCGCGTCCTGACCGAGGCCGGCGCCCGCGTCGCCATCCTCGACCGCGACGGCGAGGCCGCCCGCCGGCTGGCGGCGGAGATCGGCGGGCTGGCCTACACCCTCGACGTCACCGATGCCGAGGCGGCCGAGGAGGTCGCCGCCCGTCTGGTCGCCGAGGCCGGCGTGCCGCACATCCTCGTCAACAACGCCGGCATCGTCCACAACGGGCCGGCGCTTGAGGTCGATCTGGCCGACTGGCGCCGGGTGATCGACGTCAACCTGCATGGCGTCTTTCACACCGCCCGCGCCTTCGGCCGTCCGATGGTCGAGGCGGGCAGGGGATCGGTCGTCAACATCGGCTCGATGTGCGGCGAGATCGTCGTCCATCCGCAGCCCCAGGCCGCCTACAACGCCGCCAAGGCGGGCGTCAATTTGCTGACCAAGTCGCTGGCGGTGGAATGGGCCGGCCGGGTGCGGGTGAACGCCGTCGCCCCCGGCTACACCGCCACCGAACTGACTTTGGCCGGCCGCTCCCGCCCCGAATGGTTCGAGCGCTGGCTCGCCGCCACGCCGATGGGCCGGCTGGGTGAACCGCGCGAGATCGCGCTGGCCGTCGCTTTCCTCGCCTCCGACGCGGCGAGCTTCATCACCGGAACCGTCCTGGCCGTCGATGGCGGCTACACCGCTCTTTGATAGGGAGAACACCGTTATGGCACAGGGGAAGATCGCGCTGGTCACCGGCGCCAGCCGCGGCATCGGTCGCGCCATCGCTCTCGGACTGGCGGCGCGCGGCTTCGACCTCGCGCTGAACGACATCGCCCGGCAGGCCGGCGCGCTGACGGAGACGGCGGGGGAGGCGCGGGCGCTGGGCGTGCGCGTGGTCGAGCTGCACGCCGACGTGTCGGCCAAGGACGAGGTGCAGGCGATGGTCGACCGCGCGGTGGCCGAACTCGGCACCATCCACGCGCTGGTCAACAACGCCGGCATCCTGATCGCCGCGACGGTGGAAGACTGCCCGGAAACCGCCTGGGATCAGGTGATGGACGTGAACGCCAAGGGCACCTTCCTCGTCACCCAGGCGGTGCTGCCGCTGATGAAGGCGCAGGGCTATGGCCGCATCTGCAACATCGCCTCCATCGGCGGCAAGCACGGCGCGCCGGAGCAGGCGCATTACTCGGCGTCGAAGGCCGCGGTGATGGGCTTCACCCGCGTGCTGGCGCAGGAGGTCGGGCCGCTCGGCATCACCGCCAACTGCGTCTGCCCCGGCATCATCCTGACCGACATGGGCCGGGTGAACCTCGACGATCCGGCGATCCGCGACGGCTGGAAGGCCAAGACCGCCATGGCCCGCATTGGCGCGCCGGAGGATGTCGCCGGGCCGGTGGCCTTCTTCTGCTCGGACGACAGCGCCTTCGTCACCGGCCAGACGCTGAACGTCGACGGCGGCATCGTCCTGTCCTGACCGGTCGCAAGCGGGGCTACACCTTGGTGCAAGGCGCTTTTCCACGGGCCATCGCGTAGGGTCGGCCAGACCGTTCCGACAGGCCGATGGAGAGCCCCGCATGAGCGATGCCGCAGCGCCAACCCAGCCGGTGGGCCAGCAAGCGGCCCAGCAGCCCTTACCGCCTCCTCCTCCCCCGCCGGCCGCCCCGCCGCCGGTGGCCTGGAGCCCCTGGCTGGTGCGGCTGGCGGTGCTGGGGCTGGCGGTTGTGCTGCTGGTGGCCTTCGCCACGCGCTGGGACCGCTGGCTCGGCACCGCCGCGCGCCAGACCACCAGCGACGCCTATCTCCAGGCCGACATCACCCCGCTGTCGGCCCAGGTGGCGGGCGTCGTCCGCGACATGCCGGTCGAGGACTTCCAGCGGGTGAAGGCCGGCGACCCGGTGGCGATGATCGTCGACGACGACTACCGTGCCCGCGTGCAGCAGGCGGAGGCGGCGCTGGAGGCCGCCGACGCCGCCATCGCCCAGCTCGACATCCAGAAGCGCACCCAGCGCGCCCTGGTCGATCAGGCCGAGGCGAACGTCCACGGGCTGGAGGCCGAGGCGTGGCGGGCGCGGCTGGAGGAGGCGCGCCAGCGCTCCCTGACCGAGCAGGGCGTCGCCGGCACGCTCCAAGCGCTGCAACAGGCGCAGGCGACCTCCCGCCGGGCCCAGGCGGCGCTGGAGGCGGGACAGGCCCAGGTCGACCAGCAGAAGGCGGCGCTCGACGGCATCGACGTGCAGGTGCGGCAGGCCAAGGCCACCCGGCTGCAACGGCAGGCCGACCTCGACCTCGCCCGCATCACGCTCGACCGCACGACGATCCGCGCCCCGGCCGACGGCATGGTCGGGCAGCGGCAGGTCCGTCCCGGCCAATATGTCGGGCAGGGCAGCCAGATCGTCACGCTGGTGCCGCTGCCGGCGGTGTGGGTGATCGCCAACTACAAGGAAACCCAGATGACGCGGATCCGGTCCGGCCTGCCGGCGACCGTCCGCATCGACAGCTTCCCCGACGTGACGCTGACCGGCCGGGTCGCCGCCCAGTCGCCGGCCAGCGGCAGCCAGTTCGCCCTGCTCCCGCCCGACAACGCCACCGGCAACTTCACCAAGATCGTCCAGCGCATCCCGGTGAAGATCGTCCTCGACGGCCCCCACCCCTTGCAGGACCGGCTGCGGCCCGGCATGTCCGTTGTCGTCACCATCGATACGGATGGAGAGGTAAAGGAGAACGGGTCTTGAGCGTCGGTCTGGCCGGCGGGCGGCTGTCCCGGATCCTGCTGCGCCCGGCCCAGCCGATCCTGACCCACCATCCGATCGTCGGGTTGCTCGGCGTCATGCTGGGGGCGCTGATCTCCACCCTGACCTCGCGCATCACCACCTTCGGGCTGGCCGACATCCGCGGCGCCATCGGCGCCGGCTTCGACGAGGGGGCCTGGATCACCACCGCCTACACGGTGGCGCAGATGCTGGTCGCCCCGGCCGCCGCCTTCCTCGGCGTGGTGTTCGGGCCGCGCCGCGTGCTGCTGGTGTCGTCCCTCACCTACGGGCTGGCGATGCTGGCCCTGCCGCTGACCGGCACGCTGACCGGGGTGCTGACCTTCCAGCTGCTGGCCGGCCTGTCGTCGGGCACCTTCATCCCGCTGACCATCGGCTTCATCGTCCGCAACCTGCCGCCGCGCTATGTCGTCTACGGCATCGCCGTCTATGCGATGAATGTCGAGCTGTCGCTCAACTTCGCCGCCTCGGTCGAGGGCTGGGTGATCGAGCATCTCGACTGGCGCTGGCTTTTCTGGGACACGGCGCTGCTGGCGCCGCTGATGGCGCTGTGCGTCCATTTCGGCATGCCGGCCGAGCCGGTCCGCCGCGACCTGCTGAAGGACGGCGACTGGTGGGGCATCGCCTATGCCAGCCTCGGCTTCGCCCTGCTCTATGCCGGGCTCGACCAGGGCAACCGGCTGGACTGGTTCAATTCCGGCCTGATCGTCGGGTTGTTCCTGTCCGGCGGCCTGCTGGTCGGCGCCTTCATCGTGCAAGAGCTGACCTGCCCCAAGCCCTGGATCACCTTCAGCGCGCTCTTCCGCGGCAACATCCCGCTGCTCTGCCTGCTGCTGGTGCTGCTGCGGTTGATCATGCTGTCCACCGCCTATCTGGTGCCGCAGTTCATGATCACGGTGAACAATTACCGGGCGCTGGAGGTGGGGGACACGCTGCTGCTGATCGCGCTGCCGCAGTTCCTGCTGGCGCCGCTGGTCGGCACGCTGCTGCGCCATGCCGATCCGCGGGTGGTGATGGCGGCCGGCTTCGCCGCGGTGGGGCTCGCCTGCTGGCTGGCCTCGCACCTGACGGCGGACTGGGTCGGCGCCGATTTCCTGCCGTCGCAGATGTTGCAGGCCTTCGGCCAGTCCTTCGCCATGACCTCGCTGATCTACTTCAACATCAAGAACCTGTCCCAGGCCCACATCCTGGCGCTGGGCGCCCTGTTGCAGACCTCGCGCCTGCTGGGCGGCGAGCTGGGCGCCGCCTTCATGCAGACCTTCGTCCGCGTGCGCGAGCAGTTCCACAGCTTCCGGCTGGTCTCCGACGTGGTGGCCGGCGGCACCGACACCGTCCACCGGCTGGCCGGCGGCATGGCGCGGATCGCCGCCCGCTCCACCGGAACCGAGGAGGCGACCGACCGCGCCCTGTCGCTGCTGGCGGCGGCGGTGCGCAAGCAGGCTTATGTGCTGGCCTACATCGACGGCTTCGTCGTCATCGCCTGGTTCATCGTCGGCGGCCTGCTGCTGATCGCGCTGCTGCGCCCGGCTCCGAAACAGTAGAAGTGCCGAAACAGTAGGGGTGGTCAGAATCTGACCACCCCTCTCGTCGCCTCACGGCCGCAGCGACTTCAGCACCAGCTCCACCATATGGTCCAGCCGCTCCTGCTTCGCCGGCTCGGCCAGCAGGTCGCGGCCGAAGATGACCGACAGGGTGTGGACGTTGGACAGGTAGAAGTAGGACAGCCCGGCGATGGAGATGTAGAGCTGCACCGGCTCGACCCCGGCCCGGAACACCCCGTCCTTCACCCCGCGCGCCAGCACGTCGCCGATCATCTGCACGAAGGGGGAGTGCATCGACTGCACCTGCCCCGAGGTCTTCAGCAGCTCGGCCCGGTGCAGGTTCTCGATGTTCAGCAGGGCCATGAATTCGGGATGGTCGATGAAATACTGCCAGGTGAAGCCGATCAGCCGCGCGATGGCCTCGGGCGGCGCCAGCTTGTCCAGGTTCAGCGTGCGTTCGGTCTCGCGGATGTGGGCATAGGCATCCTCAAGGACCGCCAGATACAGCTCCTCCTTGTTGCCGACATGGTAATAGAGCATGCGCTTGTTGGTGCCGGCCTGCTCGGCGATGCGGTCGACGCGGGCGCCGCCCAGGCCGTAGCGGGCGAACTCCTCCGTCGCCGCGGCCATGATGCGGGCCCGCGTGCCCTCCGGGTCGCGGGTCACCTTGGCCGGCGCCGCAGCGCCTCTGGTGGCGACAGGGGCGGGCGGCGCCGGGTCGGGGGTGTCGGTCAGGCTGTCCATGCGGGAAGCCGGCTCCTGCGGTCCGGGGGAGGGGGCTGGTTCTCCCCCATGGTAGAAGCGTCCGCCAGCGATTTCAAACCGCGCTCATTTCAAACCGCGCTGCGGTGGCGTTCGATGCAGGTGTCCAGCACCTCGCCCATCGGCTTCTCCCACCAAGTGCTTTGCGAGAAGATCTCCACCTCCGAATAGCCGGCGAAGCCGCACTCCTCGACCCAGCCGCGGATGCGCGGGATGTCGATGACGCCGTCGCCCATCATGCCGCGGTCGAGCAGCAGGTCGGTGGTCGGCACCAGCCAGTCGCAGACATGGAAGGCCAGCAGCCGCTCCTTGCCGGCGCGGGCGATCTGTTCCTCCAGATCCGGGTCCCACCAGACATGATAGACATCGACCGCCACCCCCAGCGCCCCCGACTTCCCCGGATCCAGCCGGTCGCAGAGGTCGAGCGCATGGGCCATCGTGTTCACGCAGGCGCGGTCGGCGGCATACATCGGGTGCAGCGGCTCGATGGCCAGCGGCATCCCCGCCTTGCGGGCATAGTCGAGCAGTTCGGCGATGCCGTCCTCCACCTGCGAGCGGGCCAGCGCGATGTCCTTGCTGGCCGCCGATCCGGGCCGGGA
This sequence comes from Azospirillum sp. A29, assembly GCF_042604625.1. Taxonomy (NCBI): domain Bacteria; kingdom Pseudomonadati; phylum Pseudomonadota; class Alphaproteobacteria; order Rhodospirillales; family Azospirillaceae; genus Azospirillum; species Azospirillum sp. A29. Next base: position 662,117 of record NZ_CP170460.1, on the reverse strand, counting down.
GAATTGCGGCAGCCCGCCGACCACCAGCACGAGGCAGGCGGCCCCCAGCGCCGCCGCCTCGTCCACCGCGCGGCGGTTGTCGTCGCGCACCTCCGCCGCCTTGGACGGGTCGGCCGGGAACATGCCGCCGCGGCAATAGCCGGACAGCGCCAGTTCGCCGCTGCGCACCGCCTGCACCGCGGCGTCGAGCCCGACCGCCGCCACCTGATCGCGCCAGGGTGCGACAGCGCGAATGCCGCGGCGGGCGCAGGCGTCGAGGATCTCGACCAGATTGCCCTGCTTGCGCACCGTGGCCGTGTTGATCGACAGCCAGCGATGATCCGTAGAGAAGTCCCGCATCACGAAATCCCCCTCACCGCCAGCACCGCCGCCATCCGCTGTGCCGCGCGGTCGGGATCGGACAGCAGCCCGGCCTTGTCGGCCAGCCGGAACAGCTCGGCCAGATGCAGGGTGGAGCGCGTGCTCTCCTGCCCGCCAACCATGGTGAAATGCTCCTGATGGCCGTTCAGATAGGCCATGAAGACGACGCCGGTCTTGTAGAAGCGGGTCGGCGCCTTGAAGATGTGACGCGACAGCGGCACGGTCGGCGCCAGGATGTCGTGGAACCCCGCCTCGTCGCCCTCGGCCAGATGGGCCAGCGCCGCCGCGGCGGCCGGGGCGATGGCGTCGAAGATGCCGAGCAGCGCGTCGGACTTGTGCTGCCCGTCGCCGGCGATCAGCTCGGCGTAATTGAAGTCGTCGCCGGTGTACATCCGCACGCCCTCCGGCAGGCGGCGGCGCATGACGATCTCCTTGTCCTTGTCGAGCAGCGAGATCTTGATGCCGTCCACCTTGGCGGCGTAGTCGCCGATGATCGACAGCGCGGTGTCCATCGCCGCATCGACGTCGGCCGTGCCCCAATAGCCGGCCAGCGCCGGGTCGAACATGTCGCCCAGCCAGTGCAGGATCACCGGCTGTTTCACCTGCGACAGGATGCGGCCATAGACGCGGACGTAATCCTCCGGCCCCTTGGCGACGCGGGCCAGCGCGCGCGACGCCATCAGGATGATGCGGCCGTCGAGCGCCTCGATGGCCTCGATCTGCTCCTCATAGGCGCGGATGACGTCGTCGACGCTGCGGGCGTTCTCCGGCGGCAGATGGTCGGTGCCGGCGCCGCATGCGATCACCCCGCCGCGCGCCTTGGCCGCCGACTGCGACCGCCGGATCAGCTCCAGCGAGGTCGGCCAGTCCAGCCCCATGCCGCGCTGCGCCGTGTCCATCGCCTCGGCGACGCCGAGGCCGAGGTCCCACAGATGCTCGCGGAAGGCGATGGTGCGGTCCCAGTCGATGGCCGGGGCCAGCCACGGATCGCACTCGGCCAGCGGGTCGGCGACCATATGGGCGGCGGCGAAGGCGATGCGGGTCAGCGGCCGCTCGGTGCGGGCGGGAAAGCCGCGCGGCGGGGCCAGCGTGTAGCTTTCGATGCTGCGGTCGGCGCGGGGGAGACGGATGGTCGGCATGGGCGGTATTCCTGGAAAAGTCGCAGCGGAGGGGCCGGGGGAGGGGTGGGGGAGGGGGGTGGTCGGCACCCCTCCCCGGCGAACGCCTCAGCCCTCGATGGCCGGCACGTCGACCCAGCGGCGTTCGCGCCAGCTCTGCATCGCGCATTCCACCAGCTGGACGCCCTTGGCGCCCTCGATCAGGCCGTGATTGTAGGGGGTGTCCTCGACCACATGGCGGATGAAGGACTCCCACTGCACCTTGAAGCCGTTGTCGAACACGGCGTTGTCGGGCACCGGCTGCCAGGTGTCGTAGAAGTCGATGGTCTGCTTCTGGTCGGGGTTCCACACCGGGCGCGGCGTGCCCTGGCGCGGCTGGATCACGCAGTCGGTCAATCCTGCGACCGCCGAGCCGTTGGTGCCGTCAACGTGGAAGGTCACCAGATCGTCGCGGTAGACGCGGGTGCACCAGGACGAATTGATGGTGGCGATCACCCCGCCCTCAAGCTCGAACATCGCATAGGCGGCGTCGTCGGCCGTCGCCTTGTAGGGCTTGCCCGTCTCGTCCCAGCGTTCCGGAATGTGGGTGGCGCCCAGGCAGGAGATGCTCTTCACCGTGCCGAACAGGTTGTCGAGCACATAGCGCCAGTGGCAGATCATGTCGAGGATGATGCCGCCGCCGTCTTCCTCGCGGTAGTTCCACGAGGGACGCTGCGCCGGCTGCCAGTCGCCTTCGAACACCCAGTAGCCGAACTCGCCGCGCACCGACAGCATGCGGCCGAAGAAGCCGCTGTCGCGCAGCATGCGCAGCTTCTCCAGGCCCGGCAGGAACAGCTTGTCCTGCACCGTGCCGTTCTTCACCCCGGCCTCGGCGGCCAGCCGGACGACGCGCAGCGCCTCGTCCAGGTTGGTGGCGATCGGCTTCTCGCAATAGACATGCTTGCCGGCGCGGATCGCCTTCTCCAGCAGCGTCGGGCGCATCTGGGTGGTGCCGGCGTCGAAGAAGATCACGTCGTCCGGGTTTTCCAGCGCGGCGTCGAGATTGTCGCTCCAGCGCTCGATGCCGTGGCGGCGGGCCAGCTCCTGCATCTTTTCGGCGTTGCGGCCGACGATGATCGGGTCGGGCATGACGCGCGAGCCGTCCGACAGGGTGACGCCGCCCTGGGCGCGGATCGCCAGGATCGAGCGGATCAGGTGCTGGTTCATGCCCATCCGCCCGGTGACACCGTGCATGATGAGGCCAAGGCGCTTGGTGCTCATGGGTGGACTCCTTCGGAAAACGCTGATGTCGGGTTTGAAAGGGGGGAAAGCGTGGTCCGGTCGGGACCCGCTGAAGACGCGAAACCGGGACCGCGCAGCGGGGCGGTCGGCAGCCGGCCGGAGCCGGTGGCGAGCCTGACCGTGCCGTCGGCGCGGCGGTCGTAGAAACCGGGATGGGCGGCGAGGAAGGCGTCGGCCTCCGCGGCACTGCCGAAGCCCTCGCCATACTGGTGCCCGTTGCGCTCGGCATGCGGGATGCCGAGGAAGGCGACCAGGGCGGTGTCCTGCTGCACCGACAGACCGGCCTGGCAGGTCAGGTCCTCGGCGGAGATGAAGTGCGGCGGCCCCCACGCCGTGCAGCGGGCGCGGTTGACCATCGCCTTGTAGAGACCCTTGCAGGATTTCGACGACACGCCGCGATAGCCTAGGACGCGGGCGCGCGGAAAGGCGTCGTAGCCGTCGTCGGACTCGTCGATGATCACCGGCACCCGCTCCGCCACCGCGCCCAGCGGCCGGGCGAGCGCCGCCTCCCGCGTGATCGGCTGTTCCAGATAGGCCAGCGCCCTGCGGAAGCCGGCGAGCGCCGGGGAGGCGTCGATGCGGTCGAGCAGGTCCGCGACATGGTCGGCGTCGCGATACTGCTCGTTGCCGTCCAGCGTGGCGCGGTAGCCGGGGGCGGCGGTTTCCAGCACGCCGGCCAGCTCCGCCAGCCGCTCGGCATCGGCGGCAGCGTCGCCGCCGAGCTTGATCTTGAACCAGCGCAGCGGCGCCCGCTCCAGCAGGGCGCGCAGGTCTTGCGCCTTGTCGAGCAGCCCGACGGTGTGGCGCAGCTCCACCTCGGCGAGCGGGGAAAGCCCGCGCAGGAACCCGTCCAGATCGAAGCCGGCGAGGTCGGGCGCCAGCCGCGCATCCAGCCCGCCGACATTGCCGCCCAGCCCGTCGAACGCATTGAGATTCAGCACTCGCAGCAGCCCGTCGAACACCGCCTTGTCGATCTGCGCCGGCCCGAAGGCGGCGGCCAGCTTGGGTTCCAGCGCCGGGCTGTAGGCGGCGTGATGGCCGAAGGCGGTGTCGAGCCGGTCGTCGGACAGATAGGCGTCGCGCGCTTCGATCAGCGAGCGGCGCAGCCCGTCCACCGTCTGGGCCGGGCTGCGGTCCGGCGTCTTGTCGAACCATTTCGGCATCATCATCTCGGCCGTCGCCCCCCAGGCCTCCCCCTGTCCTTCCACCGCGACCAGGGCACGGACGAAGGATTGCGGGGCGGCCTCCACCGTCACCGCGCCGAAGCGGAACGGCTTCACGAAACGGACGGGCCGCTCGTACAGCTCGATGGCGCGGATGCGGAGACGGGGGGCAGCCGGGGCGGCAGACATGATGGGAGTCTTTCCGTACGTCTTCGGCCGTCATTCCCGCGAAGGCGGGAATCCAGCCTGCGCAGCGATTCAACTGCGAAGTTGTCTGGATCCCCGCCTTCGCGGGGATGACGCAAAGTTTCTGCGGTGCCGGATCAGTGGCCGGCGCTTAGTCGAGATGTCCCTGCGCCGCGAAATGCTTGCGGATCGTCTGGGTCAGCTGGATGAAGACCGGATCGCCCATCACGTCCAGCGTCCGCGGGCGCGGCAGCGGGACCTCGTAGGTGGCGGCGATGGTGCCGGGCCGCTCCGACATCACCATCACCCGGTCGGCCAGGAACACCGCTTCCGGGATGGAGTGGGTGATCAGGATCACCGTCTTACCGGTCTCGTGCTGGATGCGTTGCAGCTCGACATTCATCCGCTCCCGCGTCATGGCGTCGAGCGCGCCGAACGGCTCGTCCATCAGCAGGATCTTCGGGTCGTGCACCAGCGCCCGGCACAGGGCGGCGCGCTGCTGCATGCCGCCCGACAGCTGCCAGGGATACTTGTTCTCGAACCCCTTCAGCCCGGTCATCTCGACCAGCTTGTGGGCGCGTTCCAGATAGCGCTCCCGCGGCAGGCGGCGGATTTCCACCGGCAGCATGATGTTGCGCAGCACCGACCGCCAGGCCAGCAGGGTCGGGCTCTGGAAGACGATGCCGGTGTCGTCGTGCGGCTCGGTGACCGTGTCGCCTTCGATTTTGATGGTCCCGCTGCTGACCGGCAGCAGGCCGGCCAGCATCTTCAGCAGGGTGGACTTGCCGCAGCCGGACGGACCGACCACCACCAGGAACTCGCCCGGCCGCACGTCGAAGGTGATCGGGCGGAGCGACGGCACCTCGCCGTCGCGGGTGCGGTAGGTCTTGGTCACGCCGTCGATGCGGATCAGCGGCTCGCCGGACAGGCGCTGCGTCGCCGCGTCGCCGACCAGTTTCAACTGAGGCTGTGCCATGCTCTCCTCGTCGCTCCCTGCGGTGGGCTGGGCGGTGGGTCGGTCGGTCACGTCTGGCTCGCGCTTACTTGGCGGCGGCGTTCACGGCGGCGGCGGCCGGGTCGGGCGGCAGGAACTCGCGGGTGTAGAAGCGCTTGGGGTTCTCCTTGGCCGCCGCGTCCAGCCCGCCATACTCGACCAGCAGATCGACCGTCTCCTTCATGTTGGCGTCGGTGACCTGGAAGGGCCTCAGCTTCTCCGTCTCCTTGGTGCGGTAGAGCGGGATGGTCAGCTCGAAGCCTTCCTGCAGGGTGTCGGGCTTGCCGCCCTTCGGGTTGGCCTTCAGGATCGCCGCCGCGGCGTCCTTCGGCGCCTTCTCAGCCTCTTCCACCGCCTTGGTGGTGGCGGCCATGAAGCGGCGCACGAGGTCCGGGTTGCTTTTCATCACGTCGGTGTTGGCGATGATGCCGGAGGAGACCATGTTGACGCCGTAATCGGCGAAGCGGATCGGCGTCACCGACTTGCCGGTCGCGTCCTTGATCTTCATGCTCTGGTCCATGACGTAGCCCAGCAGCAGGTCGGCCTGTCCGTTGATGACGGCGTTCAGCTTGGTCTGGGCGTCGCCCGACACCACTTCGAAGTCACGCTCCTTCAGGCCGGTCTTCTTCAGGAACAGCGGCCAGATCTGGGACATGCTGTCGCCCGGCGTCATGGCGACGATGCGGTTCTTGATGTCCTCGGGCTTGCGGATGTTCTTCTCGGTGAAGCCCATCGCCGACATCGGGCTGGTCTGCAACAGCACGCCCGGCGAGGTCACCGGCGCGCCCTTCATGGCGGCCTTGATCATGGTCGGCACGTCGACATAGCCGAAGGTGACGCCCTTGCTGGCAACCAGCTGCGTCGTCACCGCCGAGCCGCGGCCTTCCTGGATTTCCAGGTCGATGCCCTCGGCCTCGTACAGCCCCTTGTCCTTGCCGTAATAGAAGGGCGCGTGCTCGCCATAGACGTACCAGTTCAGCATCAGCGTCACCTTGTCGGCGGCCTGCGCCGGCAAGGTGGAGGCGGCAAAGGCGCAGAGCGCGGCGACGATGGTTTTCTTCATCACGACCGGTGACCTCCCATGGGTGGTGGATCGCCCCGTCGGCCTGCGTTGTGCGGCGTCGGGGTTCTTGTCGATGAATGGATGTTTTGAAGTGCCGTCAGGCGCCGAGGCCGGCCTTATGGCGCTGGCTGGCATGCCAGGGAATGGTGTAGCGCTCGACCACGTCGATGACCCAGAACAGCACGACGCCCATCAGCGCCAGCACGGTCAGCGCCGCGAACATCAGCGGCAGCTCGAAGTTGCCGATGGAGCGTTGCAGGACGAAGCCGATGCCGGAGTTGGAGCCGACGAATTCGCCAACCACCGCCCCGACCACCGCCAGCGTGATCGAGACCTTCAGCCCGGCGAAGATCGCCGGCAGCGCATGCGGCAGGCTGACCATCTGGAAGGTCTGGAGGCGCGACGCCTTCATCGAGCGGGCGAGGTCCATCATCTCCCCGTCGACCGACTTGAAGCCCTGCACCGCCGACACCACGACCGGGAAGAAGCCCAGCAGGAAGGCGGCGATCACCTTCGGCATCAGGCCGAAGCCGAACCACACCACGAACAGCGGCGCGATGGCGACCTTGGGGATCGACTGCGAGAAGACCAGCAGCGGGTAGACATAGGCTTCGACCACGCGCGACCCGGCGATCAGCATCGCGATGGGAATGCCGAACAGCACCGATAGCGCGAAGCCGCCGAGGGTGGCCGTGAAGGTGGGGACGGATTCGGCCAGCAGGCGCGGCCATTCGTCGATCATCGCCAGCACGACATCGCCGGGCTTCGGCACGAGATAGGCGGGAACGCCGAACACCCGGACCGACAGATCCCACAGAACCAGCAGGATGACCATCAGCAGGATGGGGCGGACCCAGTCGGAATTGAGCAGGCGCAACGCTGCGCCCGAGCGAGAGCGGGGTTCCATGCGTCTCCTCCGGCCGGCGGGCTCGGGGCGACCTGTGTGGCGGTCGCTATGTTTTAACCGGCTGGTTAAAAGTACGTCCGCATGCCCCCTGCGGTCAACACCGAAAATGGTGTGAACGAATCATTTGCATCCTGAACCATCGGCGTAACAGTTCCGCCGCCGCGCAAAAAAATGCCCCGCACCGGGGAGGTGCGGGGCAGTTCAGGGAGAAAACCAGAAGACGCTTTGCCGTGTCAGTCGCGGCCCTTGCCGACCAGCAGCCGCTCCAATCCATAGACGCGGTCGAGCACCAGCATGGCGGCGACGGTCAGGAAGATCAGCACCGCCGACACCGCCGCGACCAGCGGGTCGATGTTGTCCTGGATGTAGAGGAACAGGCGGACGGGCAGGGTGGTGGTCTCCGGCGAGGCGATGAAGACGGTCATCGTCACCTCGTCGAAGCTGTTGATGAAGGCCAGCACCCAGCCGCTCGCCACGCCCGGCAGGATCAGCGGCAGCGTCACCCGGCGGAAGCAGGTCCAGGAGGAGGCGCCCAGCGACGACGCCGCATTTTCCACTGCCCGGTCCATGCCGGTGGACGCCGCCAGGATCAGCCGCAGCGCGAAGGGCAGGATGATGATGACATGGCTCAGCACCAGCCCGGCGAAGGTGCCGCCCAGCCCGATCATGGTGAAGAAGCGCAGGAAGGCGATGCCGAGCACGATGTGCGGCACCATCAGCGGCGACAGGAACAGCGCCTGGATCGCCTCGCGCCCGAAGAACTGGTGGCGCGCGATGGCCAGCGCCGCCGGCACCGCCACCAGGATCGCCAGGGTGGAGGACACCGCCCCCAGCAGCAGGCTGTCCTTGAAGGCGCGGATGAATTCCGGATTGTCGCCGATGGCGCGGAACCAGCGCAGCGACAGCCCTTCGGTCGGCAGCGACAGATAGCCCTGCGAGGTGAAGGCGACGGCGCAGACGATCAGGATCGGCGCCAGAAGGAATCCTAAGAACAGGACGTGGAAGATCAGCGCGATCGGGCCGTTGCGGTTCATTCGAACACCTGTTTGTAGCGACGTTCGACCAGCCGGTTGCAGCCGACGATGATGACGACGTTGGCGATCAGCAGCAGCACCGCCACCGTGGCGCCCAGCGGCCAGTTCAGCGTATTCAGGAACTCGTCATAGGCCAGCGTCGCCGCCACCTTCAGCCGCCGCCCGCCGATGATCGCCGGGGTGGCGAAGGCGCTGGCCGCCAGCGCGAAGACGATGATCGAGCCCGACAGGATGCCCGGCACGATCTGCGGCAGCACCACCCGGCGCATCACCGTCAGCGGCCCGGCGCCCAGCGACAGCGCCGCATTCTCCACCTGCGGGTCGAGCCGCTGGAGCGAGGCCCACACCGACAGCACCATGAAGGGCACCAGCACATGGGTCAGCGCGATGATGACGCCGGTCTCGGTGTACATGAACTCGATGGGCGTCGCGATCAGCCCCAGCCCCATCAGCCCCTGGTTGACCAGCCCGGTCGAGCCGAACAGCAGCGCCCAGCCCAGCGTCCGCGACACCACCGAGATCAGCAGCGGCCCCAGCACGATCAGCAGGCAAAGCCCGCGCCACGGCGACTTCATCCGGCGCAGGATGTAGGCTTCCGGCGCGCCGAACAGCGCGCAGAGAATCGTCACCACCGCGGCGATGCGGAAGGTGCGCAGGAAGACCTCGTGGAAATAGCTGTCGGCGATGATGTCGGCATAGTTGCCGATCTGCCAGACATTCTCGATGCCGCCATAGAAGCTGAAGCTGTTCAGCGACAGCAGGAAGGTCATCGCCAGCGGCACCAGCAGCAGCACCGCGAACAGGGCCAGCCCCGGCGCGCTCAGCAGATAGGGCGCCCAGGGCCAGCGGCGCGGCCGGCGCGGCGGCGGTGCGTGGGTGGAGGGATTTGCGGCAGTCGCCTGCACTTGGCTGTCGGTGGAGGCCGCCATGCTCATGCCGCCTCCCGATCAGCAGGCATCACCGCCATGTCGTCCGGCCGCCAGCCGACCATCACCCGCTCGCGTTCCGCCGGCAGGGGAGAGCCGTCATGCTGGCGGATCACCATCAGCCGGCCGGCGGCGGTCTCGATCTCGAACAGCCATTGCGTGCCCTGGAAGACGCGGGCCAGCACGGTGCCGCTGAGGCCGCCGGCATCGACGAAGCCGATCTTCTCCGGCCGGACGGCCAGCGCCCCCGGACCCGCCGCCATCGGCTGCGACACCGGCCAGACGCTGTCGGCCACGGTGATGACGGTCCCGCCCGACCCGCCGCCGACCATGCCCGGCAGCAGGTTGGTGCGGCCGAGGAAGTTGGCGACGAAGGCGTTGGCCGGGCGGTCGTAGGCCTCCTGCGGCGTGGCGATCTGCTGGATGCGGCCCTTGTTCAACACCACCACGCGGTCGGACAGCGCCATCGCCTCCGACTGGTCGTGGGTGACGAGGATCATGGTGGTGCCGACGGTGCGCTGGATGCGGCGCAGCTCGATCTGCATCTCCTCGCGCATCTTGGCGTCCAGGTTCGACAGCGGCTCGTCCAGCAGCAGCAGGCTCGGCTTGATCACCAGCGCGCGCGCCAGGGCGACGCGCTGCTGCTGGCCGCCCGACATCCGGCGCGGGTGGCGGTCGCCATACTGCTCCAGCCCGACCAGCTTCAGCGCGTCGGCGACCATGCGGTCGCGGTCGGCGCGATTGATCCTGCGCATCTCCAGCCCGAAGGCGACGTTCTCCGCGGCGGTCATGTGCGGGAACAGGGCATAGCTCTGGAAGACGATGCCGAGCCCGCGCTCGTTCGGCTTCTTCGCCAGCAAATCCTGGCCGTCCAGCATCACCCGTCCGCCGTCGGCGTCGAGGAAGCCGGCGATCATCTGCAAGGTGGTGGTCTTGCCGCAGCCCGACGGCCCCAGCAGCGAAATCAGCTCGCCCTTCTCAACGGTCAGCGAGACGTTGTCGACCGCCGTCCAGTTTCCGAAGCGCTTGGTCAGTTGGTCGAGAACCAGATAAGCCATGCCGTCGTCTCCCTTTCCCCTTAGTCCCCCTCTCCCCCCGGGGAGAGGGTCGGGGTGAGGGGGATACACCGCATGGATTCTCGAGAATCCTTACCTTGCGACCCCCTCACCCTAACCCTCTCCCCAGGGGGGAGAGGGGATGCACCCTCACATCCTCAGCGCTCGATCTCGCGGGTCCAGCGCTTGTTCCAGATCTCGCGGTTCTTGTTGATGGTGTCCCAATCCACCACCAGCAGCTTGCCGACCTGTTCCGGACCGTAGGGGATGCCGGCCTGCTTCTCGGCGGGCAGCTCCACCGTCTTGTTCACCGGGCCGAAGCCGGCGCTGACGGCGAGAGCGGTCTGCGCCTCGACGCCCAGCATGTGCTGGATGAACTTCTGCGCTTCGGGCGCATTCTTGCTGCCGGTGACCTGACAGGCGGCGGAACCCAGCACGATGCCGCCTTCCTTGGGATAGACGAAGGTGGCGGGGAAGCCGGTGTCGGCCAGCGCCTTGGCGCGGCCCGAGCCCCAGACGGCGATGACGGCCTGGTTGCTCTGGAACAGCTCGGTCATCTTGCCCGGCGACGGCTCGTAGGCCAGCACGTTCGGGTTGATCTTGTCCTTGAACTCCTTGAAGCCCGGCTCAATGTTGGACTCGCCGCCGCCGTTCAGCCGCGCCATCATCACCAGCGCGTGCAGGCCGTAGCTGTTGTTGATCGGCGGGATCGCCAGCTTCTTCTTGAAGCGCGGATCCTCGATGTCCTTCCACGAGGTCGGAGCCGGGATCTTGTTCTCGTCGAAATAGGCCTTGTTGTAGAGGATGCCGGTGCCGACCGCGCCGAAGTTGATCGCCTTGCCCGACGGCATCTTCGCCAGATCGTAGAGCTGGTCGTAGACCGGCGCCTTCTCCAGGTCGGCGCAGAAGTTCAGCGCCACCGCCTGATACATCGGGCCGTCGTCGAGGATGACGACGTCGATCTGCTGGTTGCCCCGCTGGGCCTGCAGCTTGGCGAGGTTGTCGGTCGAATTGCCGGCGACATACTCGATCTTCACCCCGTTCGCCTTTTCGAAGGCCGGGATGATGTCCTTGCGCATGGTCTGCTCGAACGACCCGCCATAGGCGGCGACATAGAGCGTCTTTTCCTGGGCCTGGGCCGTCTGCACCGCGGCCATGCCGCACCACAAGGCCGCCGTCGCCATCAACCCGCACATCACCGAGCGCATCGTCATTCTCCTCTAGAGCCTTGATCCCTGTTGGCAGGGTCCCTGTTCATCGGGTTCCCAGTTCCACGGAAGCCTGTTCCTGGCCTGGGGGTTCATCTGGGGCTGATCTTCGGACTGCATCGTCTGCTGAAGGTCCGGATCGCCGCTTTTACCGTCCGTAACCTTGCCGGCCGCCCTCTTGCGGGCTGTTTTTCGTGCAGGGTCGCAGCCAGGACATGGATCAAGGGTGATGGTGCAGTCACATAACCGTCAAATCGAATTCCCGCCATCAATCATCCGGTAATGTTATAATTCCGTGCCGCGAACGAGTTGACCGGCGATTCCAGCGCCGCCAATCCCGAAAAAATTGTCGCGGAAGCGGGTCGCCTCCTCCAGGAAGCCGGCCAGGAAGTCCTCGGCGATCATCGACAGCGGCACCTGGGCGGAGCGCAGGATGGCGATGTCGAAGCCGATGCGCGGTTCGAACGGGCGGACGACCAGCCCATGCGGGACATAGTCCTGGGCGGTGAAGGGATCGACGATCGACATGCCGTGCCCGGCCGCCACCATGGCGCAGGCGTTCATCGTCAGCTGGGTTTCCACCCGCATCACCCGCGACACGTCATGATCGGCGAAGATGGTGTCGATGCGATAGCGCAGCAGCGTCGGCGGTGTGGTGGAGATGAAGCTTTCCCCCTCGAAATCCTTCGGCACCAGCACGTCCTTGGCCGCCAGCGGATGGCCGGGCGGCAGGATGGCGACAGCGGGAAGCCCATGGATCTTCTCGGTCAGCACCGCCGCATGCTCGATGGGTGTGTGGGCGAATCCCAGCTCGCACTGGCCGGTCGCCACCCAGTCCAGGATGATCGGCGACGTGCTGCCGCGCAACGCGATGTCCACCCGCGGCCGTTCGGCGAGGAAGCGCGCGACGTAGCGCGGCAGGAATCCCACCCCCAGCGCCGGCATCGCCGCCACCCGCAGGGTGCCGCTGCGCCGCGCGGTCAGGTCGCGTGCCGTCTGCTCGATCAGTTCCAGTCCGACGAAGGCGCGGTCGACCACCTGATAGAGCGAGATCGCTTCGCTGGTCGGCGCGATGCGGGGGCCGCGCCGCTCGAACAGGGTCAGCTTCAGCGCATATTGCAGATCGCCGATCAGGCGGCTGACCGCCGGCTGCGAGATGTTCAGCAACTCCGCCGCCGCGGTAATGCCGCCGGTCAGCATCACCGCGCGAAAGGCTTCGATCTGGCGCGGATTGATCATGGGACCCGCCCCTTTGCCCAAAGCAGGCACAATCCCCTCTCCCCCCCGGGGAGAGGGTTAGGGTGAGGGGGACGCACAGGGTGGCTATTCCAAGAATCCTCGCTGCGCGCCCTCCTCACCGAATCATAACATTCAGTCATGAAACACCCCTTCGATCTGATTTGACAGTTATAGGTTGGCTGCCGATGCTGTCGCAAGGATCACGGGAGCGGTCGGGTGTCGCCGGGCAAAATCCCGCGGCGCTCCACCAAAGAAAACCCTGCAGTTTGCAATACATCCATGTGTAACGCCGGCAGATCCGGCGCGATCTCAAAGATATACGGTGCATCGATAAATATTCGACACTGTATACGGGTGTCGAATTCGGCGATGCGCGCCATACGATAAATGCTGCGGCCGGTGCGCACGGAGCGTGCGATTCCGTCAGCGGGACTGAAAAGGCGGGAGTGGAGACGATGACGCAGCCCAGTCGGGGCGGAGAATACGACGTCGCCGTCATCGGCGGCGGGCTGGTCGGATCGGCGCTGGCCTGGGGCCTCGCCCGTGCCGGCCAGACGGTCGCCATGCTGGACGAGGGCGACATCGCCGTGCGCCCGTCGCGCGGCAACTTCGCCCTGGTCTGGGTGCAGGGCAAGGGCCTTGGCATGCCGGAATATGCCGGCTGGACCAAGAAGTCCTCCGACGACTGGAGCGGCTTCGCCGACCTGCTGCGCGAGCAGACCGGGCTGGACGTCGCCTACCGCCGCCCTGGCGGCTTCATGCCGATGCTGTCGGAAGAGGATTTGCAGGCCCGCGCCAACACCATGATGCGGCTGCACAACCAGCCGGACATGATCCGTTACCCCTACGAGGTGATGGACCGCGAGACGCTGCGCAAGGAACTGCCCTTCATCGGGCCGGACGTGGTCGGCGGCACCTATTGCCCGCTGGACGGCCATTGCAACTCGCTGCGGCTGCTGCGCACCCTGCACAAGGGCATCGGCATGCTGGGCGTCGATTACCGGCCCAACCACCGGGTCGAGCGCATCGAGCATCGCGACGGCGGCTTCCGCATGGTGACTGCCGGCGGCGAAGTCCGCGCCGGCAAGATCGTGCTGGCCGCCGGCCATGACAGCGCGCGGCTGGCGCCGATGGTCGGGCTGTCGGCCCCCGTCCGCCCGCAGCGCGGCCATGTCATCGTCACCGAGAAGACCGCGCCCTTCCTGCACCACCCCACCGTCTATGTCCGCCAGACCGACGAGGGCGGGGTGATGATCGGCGACAGCTTCGAGGAGGCCGGTTTCGACACCACGCTCCAGCCCGGCGTGTCGTCGGCCATCGCCCAGCGCGCCATCCGCTTCTTCCCGTTGCTGGGCAAGCTGAACGTGGTACGCAGTTGGGCGGCCTTGCGCGTGCTGACGCCGGACGGCTTCCCGATCTATGAGGAATCGAAGACGGCGCCCGGCGCCTTCGTCGCCACCTGCCACAGCGGCGTCACCCTTGCCGCCAACCATGCGCTGACGCTGGCGCCGCTGATCGCGGCCGGCGGCCTCGGCGACAGCTTCACGCCCTTCAGCGCCCGGAGGTTCCATGTTCCGCAGGCTGCCTGAGATCGAAACCGCTGCCCAGGCGGTCTCCTTCACCATCGATGGCCGTCCGGCCAGCGCGCGGGCCGGCGACAGCGTCACCGCCGCCCTGCTGGCGAACGGCGTCACCGCCTGCCGCACCACAGCCGTGAGCGGCGCGGCGCGCGGTCCCTACTGCATGATGGGCGTCTGCTACGACTGCCTCGTCACCATCGACGGCACCGGCAACCGCCAGGGCTGTCAGGTGCGCGTGGCCCCCGGCATGGCGGTGGAAACCCAGAACGGCAAGCGCGAGGTCGAGCGATGAGTGCCCCCAACTCCAAGTTCGATTTCGACATCGCCGTCGTCGGCTCCGGCCCCGCCGGCCTAGCCGCCGCAGCGCTGGCCGCCTCCAAGGGCGCATCGGTCGTCCTGCTCGACGAGCAGACGGAACCGGGCGGCCAGATCTACCGCGCCGTCACCGAAACGCCGGTGCGCGACCGCAAGGTGCTCGGCCCCGACTACTGGCATGGCGCCGAGCTGCTGGGTCCGCTGCGCGACAGCGGTGCCGTCCACTGGCCGGGCACCATTGTGTGGAGCGTCGCCCGCCCGCGCGAAGACGCTGCCGACGGACACCGCCCGATCCAGATCGGCCTGTCGCGCAACGGTTCGGCGGCGATGCTGACCGTGCGCCACGTCATCCTGGCGACCGGCGCGCTGGAGCGGCCCTTCCCGATCCCCGGCTGGACCCTGCCGGGCGTGCTGGGCGCCGGTGCGGCGCAGGTGCTGCTGAAGACCTCCGGCCTCGTGCCGTCGGGCGCCACGGTGATGGCGGGCAGCGGTCCGCTGCTGTGGCTGCTCGCCTGGCAGTATCTCCAGGCCGGCGCGCGGATCGACGCCATCCTCGACACCACGCCGAAGGAGAACTGGCGCGCCGCCCTGCCGCTGCTGCCCGGCTTCCTGCGCTCGCCCTATCTCGGCAAAGGCATGAAGCTGATGCTGGAGGTGCGGCGCAAGCTGACCGTCATCGGCAACGTCACGGCCCTCCGCGCCGAGGGCGGCATCGGGGATGACAGCGCTCTCAAGAGCGTCGTCTACACCCGCAACGGCACCGAGCACCGGCTGCCCGCCGACACGCTCCTGCTGCATCACGGCGTGATCCCCAACCTCAACCTCGCCAACGCCACCGGCTGCGCCCAGCGCTGGGACGAGCAGCAGCGCTGCTGGCGTCCGACCACCGACGAGTGGGGCGCCACCTCGGTCGAGGGCGTGTCGCTGGCCGGCGACGGCGCCGGCATCGGCGGCGCCCGCGCGGCGGAGGAGGCGGGACGGCTGACGGCGCTCGACGCCCTGCACCGGCTGGGCCGCATCGGGCGCGAGCAGCGCGACCGGGCTGCCGCTCCGTTCCGCGCCGCGCTCGACCGCGCGCTGACCGGCCGCGCCTTCCTCGACACGCTCTACACCCCGGCGGAAGCTTTCCGCGTGCCGGCCGACGACACCATCGTCTGCCGCTGCGAGGAGATCACCGCCGGTGCGGTGCGCGAGGCGGTGCGGCTCGGCTGTTCCGGTCCCAATCAGGCCAAGAGCTTCCTGCGCTGCGGCATGGGTCCGTGCCAGGGCCGGCTCTGCGGCCCGACGGTGACCGAGGTCATCGCGGCGGAGCGCGGCGTCTCCCCGGCGGAGGTCGGCTATTACCGGCTGCGCCCGCCGGTGAAGCCGATCACGCTGGCCGAGCTGGCCGCCCTGCCGAAGACCGACGCCGACATCGACGCCGTGTTCAAGCACTGACCGGAGGCGCCCGATGACCGCGACCGTCTCCACCCGACCTGACGTCATCGTCATCGGCGGCGGCCTGCACGGCTGCTCCGCGGCGCTGCACCTGTCGATGCGCGGCGTCCGCGTCCTGGTTCTGGAGAAGGACCATGTCGCCCGCCACGCCTCCGGCGTCAATGCGGGCGGCGTGCGCCAGCTCGGCCGCCATGTCGCGGAGGTGCCGCTGTCCGTCGCCTCGATGGCGCTGTGGCATCGCATCCAGGATCTGGTGGACGACGATTGCGGCTTCGAAAGCCACGGCCAGATCAAGGTGGCGGAGAGCGAGGCGGAGTTGGCGACCTCGCACGCCCGCGTCGCCGAGCTGACCGCGCTGGGCTTCACCCACGAGGAGGTGATCGGCCGGGACGAACTGCGCTCGCTGGTGCCGGCCATCGCCGATCATTGCGTCGGCGCGCTGGTGTCGCGCGGCGACGGCGCGGCGATCCCCTTCCGCACCACCTTCGCCTTCCGCCGCAAGGCCATCGCGCTCGGCGCCCGCTTCCAGGAAGGCGGAACGGTCACCCGGCTGGCCCGCAAGAACGGCCTGTGGACCGTCGAGACCGCCGACGGCGAGACGTTCGAGGCACCGGTGGTGGTGAACGCCGCCGGCGCCTGGGCCGACCGCATCGCCGCCCAGGTGGGGGAGCCGGTGCCGCTGGAGGTCATCGCGCCGATGCTGATGATCACCGCCCGCGTCGCCCCCTTCATCAAGCCGGTGGTCGGCGCCACCGGCCGCACCCTGTCCTTCAAGCAGTTCCCCAACGGCACCGTGCTGATCGGCGGCGGTCTGCTCGGCCGGGCGGTGCGCGACGAGAACCGGACGGAGCTGGACTTCTCGCAGGTGTCGGTCAATGCCCGCACGGTGTGGGACCTGTTCCCGTGCATGCGCGGCGCCACCATCGTCCGCTCCTGGGCGGGGATCGAGGCGCGGATGCCGGACCAGATCCCGGTGATCGGCCCCAGCGGCACCGAGCCGGATCTCTACCATTCCTTCGGTTTCTCCGCGCACGGCTTCCAGCTTGGCCCTATTGTCGGGCGCATCACCGCCGACCTGATCACCGGCGGGTCCACCGACCTTCCCATCGCCCCTTTCAGCATCGGCCGCTTCGCCGCCTGACCTTTGGAGCATCATCCCGTGACGATCCAGCGCTTCCACCTGACCCCGCGGCTCTGCGACATGGTCATCCACAAGGACACCGTCTATCTCGCCGGCCAGATCGTCGATGACGGTTCCACCACGGTCGAGGCGCAGACCCGCGACGTGCTGCGCCAGATCGACGCCCTGCTGGCCGAGGCCGGCACGTCGAAGAGCAACCTCCTGACCGCCACGGTCTATCTCGCCGACATCGCCACCTTCCCCGAGATGAACGCCGCCTGGGACGCCTGGGTCGACAAGGCCAACCCGCCCGCGCGCGCGACGGTCGAGGCCCGCTTGGCCGACCCGTCGATCCTGGTCGAGATCGTCGTCGTCGCGGGACTCTGACCCCTTCCACCCCTGCCACTTCCGGAGCCTGCCATGAAGCGCCTCGTCACGGGCGTTGCCGCCCTCGTCTTGCTTGCGTCCGGCGGCGTCGCCGCTGCGCAGGAGATCCGCATCGCCACCGAAGGCGCCTATCCGCCCTTCAACTTCACCCAGCCCGACGGCAAGGTCGCCGGGCTGGAAGTCGATCTCGCCAACGCCCTGTGCGAACGGATGAAGCGTCCCTGCACCGTCGTGGCGCAGGAATGGGACGGCATCATTCCGGGCCTGCTGGCGAAGAAGTACGACGCCATCATGGCGACGATGAACATCACGCCGGAACGGGCGAAGGCCATCGGCTTCTCCACCCCCTACATGGTGGTGCCGGCCTATTTCGTGGCGCCGGCCAACTCGACCATCGACGGCTCGCCGGCCAGCCTGCGCGGCAAGACCATCGGCGCCCAGGTCTCCACCACCCATTCCCGCTATGTCGAGAAGCATCTCGGCAGCGACGCGACGCTGAAGACCTACGACACCGCCTCCAACCTGCTGGCCGACCTGAAGGCCGGGCGGCTCGACGCCGCCATCACCACCGGCGCCACCGCGTCGGACTGGGTGAAGGGCGACGGCGGCAAGTCGGTCAAGCTGGTCGGCCAGCCGGTGATCGACGCCGAGGTGTTCGGCCCCGGCATCGGCGTCGGGCTGCGCAAGGAGGACACGAGCCTGAAGCAGTCCTTCGACGAGGCGATCCGCGCGGTCGTTCAGGACGGCACGCTGGCGCGCATCGCCACCCGCTACGTCGATTTCTCCATCACCCCCTGAGTTCTTTTCAAAGCCAAGGAGCAGTTCCCCGTGATCAAGCGCATCGAGAAGACCAAGATCATGCACCGCGTCGTCGTCAACAACGGCACGGCCTATCTCGGCGGCATCATCGCCGACGACGTCAGCGTCGGCATGGGCGGCCAGGTCACGCAGATCTGCGGCAAGCTCGACCAGGTGCTGGCGCTGGCCGGCAGCGACAAGACCAAGCTGCTGTCCGCCCAGCTGTTCATCACGAACATGGGCCTGAAGAACGAGATGAACGACGCGTGGCTGTCCTGGCTGGACGGCAACGACCTGCCGGCCCGCGCCACCATCGGCGTCGCCGACCTCGGCGCTCCGGAAATCCTGATCGAAGTGGTCGTCACCGCCGCGGTCTGATCGGCGACGGCAGAAGGGGCCCTCTCCTCAAGAGGAGAGGGCTACCCCAGCAGCCGCTCGAACAGATCCTCGCCGCCCATCTGCCCGCCTTTCAGCATCAGCTCCAGCCCATCGATCGAAGGGTCGTCGGCATGGGTGCGGCTGACGGTGACGCCCGGCGCCAGCGTGCAGCGGTAGGACAAGCCCCAGCACCCCAGCGCCCGCACCGCGAGGCTGGAGGTGTCGCCGCCGGCAATGCCGACCCGGCGCAGAGCCACCCGCCGCAGCACCGCCGCAACGAAATCTGCCGTCGCCGCCGCGACCCGCCCGGCCTGGGCGGTGTCCGCCGTCCCGGATTCCGCCGGTGCCGTCCACACCAGCGTGTGGCGCCCGGCCGCCAGCGACGCCGCCACCTCGCCCAACAAAGTTTCCGCATAGCCGGGGTCGCCGCACAGCGCCGCCGCATCGGCCTGGATTCGCGTGTAGGACGCCGCCGCCTCGATCTGCCGCCGCGTCACCGGCGACAGGCTGCCCGCCATCAGGAACACCGGCGAGTCCGCCGCAGCCAGCGGCACGTCCTCCGCCATCCGTTCGGTGGAACCGCCATTCCAATGCGCCACCAGCGCCTGGGCCACGCTGCTCGGCCCGACCGCAAATAACGGCTCGCG
Source organism: Azospirillum sp. A29 (assembly GCF_042604625.1). Taxonomy (NCBI): domain Bacteria; kingdom Pseudomonadati; phylum Pseudomonadota; class Alphaproteobacteria; order Rhodospirillales; family Azospirillaceae; genus Azospirillum; species Azospirillum sp. A29. The sequence continues at coordinate 642,921 of NZ_CP170460.1, read as the reverse complement.
CCCGGCCCGCTCCCAGATCAGCCGTCCGACAACCGCCAGATCCTCGGCCCGCGCCACGTCCAGCAGCAGCGCCGACGGCCCGTCCGCCAAAAGCCGCTCCAGCCGCCCGTCCAGCGCATCGCTGTCCAGCCCGTAATCCGGGAAATGCAGCGCCGCCATCCCCTCCAGCCCCTGCGCCGCGAGATGCCGGCGCAGGTCGGCCTCCGCCATCGGGGTGACGGGGTGGACGCTCATCGTCGGGTGGCGGTCGATGCGGTGGACCACCCCGCCGGTGCCCGCCGCGGCGAACAAGGTGCTGAACAGGCAATAGCGCCCGATGTTCGGCTGTCCGCCCACCACCGGGCGGAAGCGGTTGGGGAAATGCGGTGCCAGCGTCCGCACCGCCTCGCCGATGCTGCCGACATGGGCTGCGCTGTCGAAGGTGGAGCAGCATTTGTAATGCATCACCGCCACGCCGAGTGCGGCGAAGAAGCGGCCGACCGGCTCCAGCTCCGCCCGCATGGCGTCCGGCGCCATGCTGCGCGCTGCCCCGGCGATGCCCACCGCATCGAGCGGCCCCGCTTCCCCCAACCGGGCGACGTCCGGCACGTCGAGGAACAGCAGCGCCCGCTGCCCGGCCTTCGCCAATGCTGCCAGCGTGTCGGTCGCCCCGGTGAAGTCGTCGCCGTACCAGCCGAGCTTCGGGATCGCAGCCATCCCCCTCAGCCCTTCTTTCCGAAAAAGTCGAGCGACCGCCGCAGCTCCGGCTGCCCTGCCGCCGCTTCGTCCAGGCTGCGCCCGGCCCGCACGGCGTCCCAGGCCTGCCGGATGCTCCGCACGCCGGCCGCCGGCCCGTCGGGATGGGCCATGATGCCGCCGCCGGACATGAACAGCAGATCGGCGGTCCCCACCGCCTTCCAGGTGACCGGCACCGTGCCGGCCCATTGCCCGGAGGAGAAGGCCGGCATCACGGCGTCGGACGCATCGGGCGCATCCGCCGCCAGCGGCGCCAGACAGGCCCGCGCGCCCTCGATGACCTCCGCGTCGGGCTGGGCGAACTTGCCGTTCAGCCCGTGGACATGCATGTGGTCCACCCCCGCCAGCCGCCACAGCGCCTGATAGGCGTCGAAACCGATGCCCAGCAGCGGATGGCGGGAGAAGGCGCCAAAGCCGTTGCGGTGGCCGTGCAGCACCAGCCCGCTGTGCCGGCGCAGCGTCTGCACCGCCGAATAGCCGCACCAGTTCAGGCTGACCATGATGCAGGACCCGCCCTCGCGCTCCACCAGATCGGCGTGGCGGCGCATGGCGTCGGTCTCGTCGGTGATGTTGAAGGCGACCATCACATGCTTGCCGGTGCGGTCCTGGTGGCGGCGCACCCGGTCCATCACCGCCGGGATGCGCTGGGCCAGCGGCGCATCGGCCGGATCGGCGCAGATCTCGTCGTCCTTGATGAAGTCCAGCCCGGCGGCGCACAGCGTGCCGACCAGCTCGCCGGTCTCTTCGGCCGACAGCCCGACATTCGGCTTGATGATCGAGCCGACCAGCGGCCCGTCCGCCACCCCGGTCAGCCGCCTTGTGCCGGCGACGCCGTGGCGCGGCAGGTCGAACTGCGAGCGGTAGGCCTGCGGGAGGCGCAAGGACTCCAGCCGCAGCCCCGTCACCTCGCCCAGGTCATAGAGGTTGCCGGCCACCGTCGCCGCCAGCGTCGGCAGATTGGCGCCGATGTTGGCGGCGGGGAAGGAGATGGTGACGCGCGCCCGCTGCCAGGGCCCTGGATTGCGCTGCCGCTCCAGCCAGGTGTTGGGCAGGGCAGGGGTCTCGGCGACGTCCAGCTTCTCGACCGATTCGACGATGGCGCGGGCACGGGCCCGCAGATCGTCGGTCTCGCCATGGACGCGGGTGAAGGTGCCGCAGGACTGCTCCCCCGCCATCACCTCGGCCACCTTGCCCGGGGCGAGGGGGGTTTCGATCAGGTATGTCGCTTCGATGCGGTCGGCGTGCATGGTGGCCGCCCCTTACAGCTTGCTCAGGTCCGGGAACGGCCGCACCGGGTCGCTGCCGTCCCAGCCCATCGACGCCTCGCGGATCAGGTCGAACATCTTGCCCTTCGGCCCGGCGACCTCCGACAGCTCGATCACCGTGCCGGGGTGGTATTCGGTGTCGAAATAGATGAAGCGGCCCTTCTCGCCGACCTCGCCGCTCATCACCGGCTTGAAGCCCTGCGCCAGCAGCCGCTCCAGATCGGCGTCGTAATCCTCGGTCCAGTAGGCGACATGCTGCAAACCGGTGTTCCCGGCCTGGAGGAAGTCGCGGTACATCGACGGCGCGTCGTTGCGGGTCTGGATCAGCTCCATCTGCAACGGGCCGGAGTTGGCCAGCGCCACCGAATTGTGAACCTCGTAGGATTCGCCGCGGTAGCTGTAGTTCCGGATCGGAACCCGCTCGTTGTAGAACCAGGGGCCGATGCCGAGCGTGCGGCTCCAATAGTCCATGGCGGCTTCGATGTCGCGCACGACGTAGCCAGCCTGACGGATCTGGCCGAAGAATCGGCTCATTGAGGGAACTCCGATAAGAGGGAAACGAGTGGCGCCGGTGGCTTTAACGAGCCAGGAACCCGGTCGAAATCCAGGGAATGGCGGCGACGATCACCAGCCCGACCAGCAGCGCGCCGACATAGCCCCAGATGTGCTTCAGGCCGTCGTCGGGATTGACCTTGCTGATGGCGCAGGCGCCGTAGTAACCGACGCCGAAGGGCGGGGCGAACAGGCCGATGCCCATGGCGAAGATGACGACCATCGCATAGTGGACCTCATGCACCCCGGCCGCGCGGGCGATGGGGAACAGCAGCGGTCCGAACAGCACGATGGCGGGGATGCCCTCCAGCACGCTGCCCAGGATGATGAAGGCGACGATGGAGATGGCGAGGAAGCCGTAGGCGCCGCCGGGGATGCCGGCCATGAAGCGCGCCAGATCGGACGAGAAGCCGGACTGGGTCAGGCCCCAGGCCATCGAGGTGGCGCAGCCGACGATGAAGATGATGGCCCCGGTCAGCGACGCCGTCTCGATCAGCATCGGCTTCAGCCGGCGCCAGTCGAACTGGCGGTAGATCAGCAGCCCGGCGATGGTGGAATAGGCGATGCCGATGGTCGACACCTCGGTCGCCGTCGCGATGCCCTCGACCACCGCGGCGCGGATGACGAAGGGCAGCAGGATGGCGGGCAGCGCCACCATGGCGAGGCGGGCGATCTCGCGGCCGGGGGTACGCTCGACATGGCTCAGATCCTCGTTGCGGTAGCGCCGCCAGACGACGAAGCACAGGCAGGCGCCCAGGACCACGCCCGGCAGCATGCCGCCGGTGAACAGGGCGGCGATGGACACGCCGGTGACCGAGCCGATGGTGATCAGCACGATGCTGGGCGGGATGGTCTCGGTCTGCGCGCCGGTCGCCGACAAGAGCGCCACCAGATCGCCCGGAGGGGCGCCGCGCTTCTTCATCTCCGGGAACAGCACCGGGGCGATGGCCGCCATGTCGGCGATCTTCGATCCGGAGATGCCCGACACCAGATACATCGCGCCGATCAGCACATAGGACAGGCCGCCGCGCACATGGCCGAGCAGGCTGGCGAGGAACTGGATCATGGCGCGGGCCATGCCGGTCATCTCGATCAGCAATCCTAGGAACACGAACAGCGGCACCGCCAGCAGGATCAGGTGGCTCATCCCCTCGTCCAGCCGGCCGACCATCACCAGCAGCGGCGTCGAGGTGGTCAGCGCCAGATAGGAGAAGGTGGCGAGCGCGAAGGAGAAGGCGATGGGCACGCCGGCGAAGACGTTGGCGGCGACCAGCCCGACGAAGAAGATGACGAGGTTCAGCTGCCCCAGCGGCTTCAGCATCGGCCCGGCGACCCAGAAGCCGGCGACGATGGCGCCGGTCACCAGCGCCGCCGCCAGCACCGTCAAGGGCCTGGCGACGCGCAACAGGCGGAACAGCGCCGCCACCAGCATCAGCCCCAACCCGACCGGCAGGGCCGACGCCCGCCACGCGTTGGAAATCTCCATCGCAGGGGTGGTGATGAACTGCTCTTCCATCGCGTAATCGACGGCGTGGTAGAGCACCAGCGTCAGGAAGGCGATGGGGGCGGTGATGGCGATGCATTCCAAAAGGCTGCGCGCCTGCGGGCCGACGCGGCTGACCAGCCCGGTCATCCGCATATGCTCGCCCCGGCGCAGCGCCACCACCGCACCCAGCATCGACAGCCACAGGAAAAGGATGGAGGCCAGCTCGTCCGACCACACCAGCGGGGTGTGGAACAGGTAGCGGGCGGTGACGCCGGCCAGCAGGACGATGATTTCGACCAGCACCAGAAGGCCCGCCACGACCTCGATTCCGACGGACAGGCCGTGGTCGATCCTGCGCAGCAACGAGCCTCCGCCGGCACCCAGAGTGCCGGGCGCCTCGGCAAAGCCGTGGACCGGCTCGGACATGTGGGACATGGCGGGATGTTCCTTCATGCGGGAAGACCTGAATGGACTGCGGCTGCGGTCAGGCGAGCTTGCCGACCGCCTCTTCCAGCAGGCCCCAGGCTTCGTCGCCGAAACGGCCCTTCCATTCGCCATAGAAGCCGCTGTCGCGCAGCTTGGCGCGGAAGCTGTCGGGTGCCGGCTGGTTGAAGGTCAGCCCCTTCGATTCCAGGTCGGCCTTGACCGACTGGTTCAGCGCCTTGATGTCGCCGCGCTGGGCCACGCCGGCGTCGTTGATGGCGTTGGCGACGATGGTCTGCATGTCCGCCGGCAGGCCCTTCCAGGCGCGGCCGTTGGCGATGAACCAGAAGCCGTCCCAGATGTGGTTCGACAGCGAGCAGTATTTCTGCACCTCGTACAGCTTGGCGACCTGGATGATCGGCAGCGGGTTCTCCTGCGCATCGACGATCCGGGTCTGCAGCGACGAATAGACCTCGCTGAACTGCAGGCTGGTCGGGGCGGCGCCCAGCCCTTTGAACATGGCGATGCTGAGCGGGCTGACCGGAACGCGGATCTTCAGGCCGCCCATGTCGGCGGCGGAATTGATCGCCTTGTCGCCGCTGGTCATCTGGCGGAAGCCGTTGTCCCACATCTTGTCGAAGGCATAGAGTCCGACCTTGGAGATCGCCTCGCGGACATGGGCGCCCAGCTTGCCGTCCATCGCCTTCCAGACCTGATCGTAGTCTGAGAAGGCGAAGCCGACCGCGTTGATCGCGGCGACCGGAACCAGCGTGGCGATCACCAGCGCCGACGGCGTGAAGAAGGTCAGGCCGCCGCTGCGCACCTGCGACAGCATGTCGGTGTCGCCGCCGAGCTGGTTGTTGGGGAAGATCTTGACCACGACCTTGCCGTTCGACTCCTTGGCGATCCGCTCCGCCGCCTCGTTGGCGCGGACGTTCAGCGGATGGGTCAGCGGCAGGTTGTTGCCGTATTTCAGCTCGAACTCGGCGGCGCGCGCGATGTGCGGCATGCCGATCACGGCACCGGCGGCACCGATCGCCGGAATGGCGGCGGGGGTGGCGGCGATGGCCTTCAGCATCGTGCGGCGGCTCAGACTGGTCATTTCAAACCTCCCATGGATTACCGGCCGACGTTGCTGTTTCCGGCCTTGCGTTTCTGATGTGATCTGATGTCAATTGATGATTGTTGGATGGACGGTATGTCTAGAGCCGATAAGTGTCAAACGACAAAGATGATGGTTTTTGATGGTCTCTGTGAAGGACGATCCGGAAGCCGGCGCAACTGTCCGCGGCCTGCCGCGGGTGGTCGACATCGCCCAGGCGGCGGGCGTGTCCACCGCCACGGTGGACCGCGTGCTGAACAACCGGCCGGGGGTGCGCGCCGCCACCGTGCAGCGGGTGCTGAAGGCGGCGGCGGAGCTGGACTATCTGCCCGACGGCGACCTCCATGCCGCGGCGGGTCAGAAGCCGATGCGGCTGTCCTTCCTGCTGCCCGCCGGCAACAACCGCTTCCTGACCGGGCTGGGCGAGATGATCCGCCGTGCCGACTCCATGCTCGCCCCGCACGGGGTCAAGGCCCAGGTGGAGTTCATCAAGAGCTTCAATCCGGAGCTGCTGGCGCGCAGCCTGTTCCAGCATGGCCGCCGCGCCGACGGCGTCGCCTTCATGGCGCTGGAGCATCCGGCGGTGCGCGAGGCGGTGGACGCGCTGGCCGACCGCAACGTGCCGAGCGTGACGCTGATCTCCGACATCCTGAACTGCCGGCGTGCCGGCTATGTCGGGCTGGACAACCGCGCGGCCGGCCGCACCGCCGGCTACCTGATCGCGCGTTTTTTGAAACACCGCCCGGCCAAGGTGGCGATGATCGCCGGCAGCCTCAGCTACCGCGCCCATGAGGACCGCGAGATGGGCTTCCTCCATGTCCTGAAGGAGATCGCCCCCGACATCGAGGTGGTGGGCCTGCGCGAAGGCCATGACGACGAGGGGAAGAGCTACCGCCAGACCCGCATGCTGCTGGGCCTGCATCCCGACCTTGCCGGGGTCTACAACATCGGCGGCGGAGCGGAGGGCGTGGCCCGCGCGCTGAAGGAGACGCGGCGCGAGCGCGAGATGGTCTTCATTACCCACGGCCTGACCACCGAAACGCGCGGCCTGCTGATCGACGGGGCGCTGGACGCGGTGATCACCCAGGATCCGCGCAACACCCTGTCGGCCTGCGTCGGCATATTCACCAACCTGCGCGCCGGCCGCCCAGCGATGCAGGGCGTTGAAACGCCGAGGGCGGAAGTGATCTTCCGCGAAAACCTGCCGAAGAACATGCTGCCGGACGAATGAGAAAGGGCGGCGCGGCCCTTGTGAGGCCGCGCCGCCCTTCTTCATTCAACCCTTCTTCATTCAGCCCATCTTCCACTCCGCCGGCGGCACTCCGCCTTCCGCCGGCGCGTCCACCCGACGCTCCGCTCCGGCCAGCTTGCGCAGCAGCACGTAGAACACCGGGGTCAGCACCAGACCGAACAGCGTCACGCCGATCATGCCGGCGAACACCGCCACACCCATGGCGTGCCGCATCTCGGCACCGGCTCCGCTGGAGGTGACCAGCGGCACCACGCCCATGATGAAGGCGATGGAGGTCATCAGGATCGGCCGCAGCCGCAGCCGGCTCGCCTCGATGGCCGCCTGCACCACGTCGCGCCCCTCATGCTCCAGCTCGCGGGCGAACTCGACGATCAGGATGGCGTTCTTCGCCGACAGGCCGACCAGGACCATGAAGCCGATCTGCGTGAAGATGTTGTTGTCGCCCCCGGTCAGCCACACCCCGAACAGGGCGGACAGCACGCTCATCGGCACGATCAGCAGGATGGCGAGCGGCAGGGTCAGGCTCTCGTACTGCGCCGCCAGCACTAGGAACACCAGCAGCACGCTGATCGGGAACACCCACAGCCCCGCATTGCCGACCAGGATCTTCTGATAGGTCAGGTCGGTCCATTCCAGCTTCACGCCGCGCGGCAGCACTTCCGCCGCGATGCGCTCCGCCGCCGCTTCCGCCTGTCCCGACGAGAAGCCGGGCGCCGGCCCGCCATTGACGTCGGCGGCGGTGAAGCCGTTGTAGCGCACCACCATCTCCGGCCCGTAGCCCGGCTGCACCGTGACCAGCGAGGACAGCGGCACCATGGTCCCCGCGGCGTTGCGGGTCTTCAGCACGCCGATGTCGTCGGCGGTGTCGCGGAAGGGCGCGTCGGCCTGCACCCGCACCTGGTAGACGCGGCCGAAGGCGTTGAAGTCGTTGACGTAGAGCGATCCCAGATAGATCTGCATGGTGTCGAACACGTCGGCGACGTTGACGCCCAGCTGCTTGGCCTTCACCCGGTCGAGATCAACGTCCAGCTGCGGCACGTTGATCTGGTAGGCGGAGAAGGTCGGCCCCAGCTCCGGCGTCTGCGCGGCGCGCTTGACGAAGGCGTTCACCGCCTCGCTCAGCGCCTCGTAGCCGAGGTTGCCGCGGTCCTCCAGCTGCATCTTGAAGCCGCCCAGCTGCCCCAGACCCATCACCGGCGGCGGCGGGAAGATGGCGACGAAGGCCTCCTTCAGCCCGGCATAGCGCTGTTGCAGATCCATGGCGATGGCGCCGGCCGACAGCGACGGATCCTTGCGCTCGGCAAACGGCTTCAGCGTGACGAAGACGATGCCGGCGCTGGACGAGTTGGTGAAGCCGTTGACCGACAGGCCGGGGAAGGCGACGGCGCTCTGCACGCCGGGGCGCTTCAGCGCGATGTCGGTCATCTCGCGGATCACCGCCTCGGTGCGGTCGAGCGAGGCGCCGTTGGGAAGCTGGGCGAAGCTGATCAGATACTCCTTGTCCTGCATCGGCACGAAGCCCGACGGCACCGAACGGCCGAGCAGCACCGTGGCGCCGATCAGCAGCGCATAGACCGCCAGCATGACGCCCTTGCGCCGCACCACCCCGCCGACGCCGCGGCCGTAGCCCTCCGACGCGCGGTGGAACACCCGGTTGAACAGCCGGAAGAAGCCGCCGAACACCCGGTTCATCGCGCGGGTCAGCCAGTCCTGCGGCTCGTCATGGCCGCGCAGCAGCACCGCCGCCAGGGCCGGCGACAGGGTCAGCGAGTTGAAGGCGGAGATCACGGTGGAGATCGCGATGGTCATCGCGAACTGCTTGTAGAACTCGCCGGTCAGGCCGGTCATGGCGGCCAGCGGCACGAAGACGGCGACCAGCGTCAGTGCAATCGCGATGATCGGGCCGCTGACCTCCTGCATGGCGCGGATGGTGGCGTCGCGGGCCGACAGGCCGGACGCGATGTTGCGCTCGACATTCTCGACCACGACGATGGCGTCGTCGACGACAATGCCGATGGCCAGCACCATGCCGAACAGCGACAGCGCGTTGATCGAGAAGCCGAAGGCCAGCAGCAGCGAGAAGGTGCCGACGATGGAGATCGGCACCGCCAGCAGCGGGATGATCGACGCCCGCCAGGTTTGCAGGAAGACGATCACCACCAGCACGACGAGCGCCACCGCCTCCAGCAGCGTGTGCACCACCGCCTCGATGGAGGAGCGGACGAACTGCGTCGGGTCGTAGACGATGGAGTAGTCGACGCCGTCGGGCATGTCGCCCTTCAGCTCCGCCATCACCTTGCGCACCTCGTCGGAGATGGCGAGCGCGTTGGCGTCCGGCGTCTGGGTGATGCCGAGCGCCACCGCCGGCTTGTTGTCGAGCAGCGAGCGCAAGCCATACTGCGCCGCGGCCAGCTCCACCCGCGCGACGTCGCGCAGCCGGGTGACGCCGCCCTCCTCGCCGGTCTTCAGCACGATGTCGCCGAACTCGTCGGCGGTCTTCAGCCGGCCGCGCGCGTTGATCGACAGCTGCATCGGCACGTCGGGCAGCGAGGGCGAGGCGCCGATCACGCCGGCCGCCACCTGGACATTCTGTTCGCGGATGGAATTGACCACGTCGGTCGCGGTCAGCCCGCGCTGCGCCACCTTGCCGGGGTCGAGCCACACCCGCATGGCATAGTCGCCGGCCCCCCACACCTGCACCTCGCCGACGCCGGAAATGCGGGTCAGCCGGTCCTTGACGTTCAGCACCGCGTAGTTGCGCAGGTACGTCATGTCATAGCGGTCGTTGGGCGACAGCAGATGCACGACCATGGTCAGCGTCGGCGAGCTTTTCACCGTGGCGACGCCCAGCCGCTGCACGTCGGACGGCAGCCGCGGCATCGCCTGGGCCACGCGGTTCTGCACCAGCTGCTGCGCCTTGTCCGGGTCGGTGCCCAGCTTGAAGGTCACCGTCAGCGCCAGATTGCCGTCGCTGTTGGCCTGCGACTGCATGTAGAGCATGCCTTCGACGCCGTTGATCTGCTCCTCCAGCGGGGAGGCGACGGTTTCGGCGATGACCTTGGGGTTGGCGCCGGGGAACTGCGCGCGCACCACGACGGACGGCGGCACCACCTCCGGATATTCGGAAATCGGCAGGCGGAAGACCGCGATGGCCCCCGCCAGGAACAGCGCCACCGACAGCACGCCGGCAAAGATCGGCCTGTCGATGAAGAATTTCGAGATGTTCATCTGGGGTCTCCCAGGGTGCACGTTCCCCATCCCTCCCCGCACCGGGCGAGGAGGGCCAGCCAACGCGCACACCTTTGTTCGTGTCTTAGCGGGCCGCCGTCTGGGTCTTCTCCATCCCCATGGCGACCGTCTTCGGCGTCACCGCCATGCCCGGCCGGGCGTGCTGCATGCCGTTGACCACCACCTGCTCGCCGGCGGACAGCCCCGCCGTCACCACGCGCAGCCCGTTCTGCAAGGCGCCGAGCTTCACCGGCCGGTATTCCACCTTGTTCTCCGGCGTCACCACCAGGACGAACTTCTTGTCCTGGTCGGTGCCGATGGCGCGGTCGTCGACCAGCAGCGCGTCATAGGGCTTGGTGCCCCCCACCTTCACCCGCGCATACAGCCCCGGCACCAGCGTGCCGTCGCCATTGTCGAAGCGGGCGCGCACGCGGATGGTGCCGGACACGCTGTCCAGCCGGTTGTCGACATGCTCGACCATGCCCGACCGCGAGTAATCCTCCTCGTTGGCGAGGCCGAGCCGGACCGGGATCGTCCCTGAATCGCGCATCGGCGCGATGTGGCGCAGATAGGTCTGCTCATCGACGTCGAAGGAGGCGTAGATCGGCGATTCCGACACCAGCGTGGTCAGCGGCTCCGCCGCCGCCCCGGCGGCCACCACATTGCCGACCGTCCGTTCCGCCCGCGACACCCGGCCCGACACCGGCGCCGTCACCCGCGTGTAGCCGAGATTGAGCCGCGCGATGTCCAGCGCCGCCTGCGCCGCTTTCAGATTGGCGGTCGCCTCGCGGGCGGCGTTGTCGCGCTGGTCCATGGTGCTGCGCGAGATGGTGTCGTCGCGCACCAGCTTCTGCGCGCGGTCGAGGTCGGCGACGGTGAAGCGCACCCGCGCCTGCGCCGCGGCGACCTGCGCCTCGGCCCGCGCCACCTCCGCCTCATAGGGGCGGGGGTCGATGGTGAACAGCACATCGCCCTGTTTCACCAGGGCGCCGTTGCGGAAATGCACGGCGACGATGGATCCCGGCACCTGCGGCCGGATGTCGACGCGGTCGACCGCCTCCAGCCGGCCGGAATAGGACTGCCAGTCCGTCACCGGACGGGCCAGCACGGTGGCGACATCCACCTCGGCTGGCGGCGGGGCGGGCGATGCCGTTTGCGCTTCGGCCGGGCTTCGCAGGGTGACGGCGCCGGTCAGCGCCGCCACGGAAACACCGGCCGCGATCAGAAGGGAAAGTGTTTTGCGGGACATGACGTTTACCTGTGGCTCGAAGGATGGGAATGGGCGCCGGTCAGGCGGCGCCGGAAGAAATCGGCTGCGGCGGCCAGCGCCGGCGGGTGGTGGGCGAGGCCGGCATGGCTGACCCCGGCGAAGCGGGTGACCTCGGTCGGCACCCCGGCGTCGATCAGCCGGGCGGCATAGCTTTCCGCCTCCGGCCGCAGCACGTCGTTCTGCGCCGTGGCGATCAGGATCGGCGGCAGCCGGCCGAGCCGGCGCGATTCCAGCGGTGCGGCATAGGGATGCAGCCGCAGCGCCGCCTCCGGCAGATAGGCGCGGTAACAGCGCGCGCAGTCGGTCACGCTGCCCTCACCGTCCCCGACCCGCGTCAGGCTGGGATCGAGCATCGGTCCGAACAGCGCCTGCGCTGCGATTTCCGGCCCGCCGCGGTCGCGGGCGAGCAGGGTGAGCGACACCGCGACATGCCCGCCGGCATCGTGGCCGGCGACGCCCAGCGGTCCGGCCCGTTCGGCCAGCCACACCGCTGCGGCATGGGCATCCTCGATGGCGGCAGGAAAGGGATTGGCGGGGGCCAGCGCATAGCCGACCGCCACCACCAGCGCCGGGATGCTCTCCGCCAGCGCCGTCGCCGTGATCTCCACCTCCTCGACGGAGCCGGAGGTGAAGCCGCCGCCATGGAAATACAGCAGTCCGGGCAGCGGCCCGGCAACCGCGGGCCTGAACAGGCACAGCGGAACCTTGCGGCCTTCCACCATCAGTGACGTGCGTGAACGTTCCATTCCGATCCGGCGACCAGCGCCCCTCCTGCAATGCGGCAAGAGGGATAATGTGCAAGCGACCGGGTGGGATAAAGCCGCTGCGGCTGGGAACAGAATTCAGCCGGGACGAACAATCGGGGCGGGGTGGCGTGGGGTGTTCGCTGGAAATGGGCTATTCGGGCGGGGTGCCATCCCGGCGCGAAGGGCGTTCGCATCCGGCTGCACGTTCCTATATGCTCAACGGAAAGCATAACGATGGAGGAAGCGGGAATGCGCTATCACATCACGGGGAGTTCTCAAGTTGGCGTTATGGGCCTGAAGCGGGACACTCTCGAAGGTGCGCTCAAGAAGGCCAACGAACTCCGCCAAGAAGGCATTTATAGCGAAGTGTTGATCATTGATACCGAGACGGGAGATGTTGTCAAAGAGCCTTTGCCTGACGGCGATCAGGAAGATTCCAGAAAACCCGCTCTCTGACGAAAACCGGGACCGGCGGCTAACAGGACACGTGCTGCCCAAATTCCCGATTTGGGATTGGCAGGGGGCGGTCCAGGCGGGCCAACAGTTCGGCAAGCACGGTCCCGGTGGTGTGCAACGCCTCCTCGGAGAACACCTGCCCCAGGTCGGCAGCCCACAGGTCGCATAGCCGGTCGGCCTCCGAGAAGGCGCGCGCACCTGCGTCCGTCAGGACGTAAAGCGGGGAGCGCTCATGGGACGGATTGGGGCGCCGTTCCAGCAATCTCTCTTCCATCAGCAGGTTCAGTTGCTTCTGCGCCCCTTGGCGGGTGATCCCCATGGCGTCGGCGATTTGTGGTGCGGTCAGCGGCTGACCAGCCAAGCTCAGCGCCCCCAACACTTGCCACCGGGCACTGGTCAGGTTCATTCCCTCAACCAACCGGTCGCCTTTCTCCAGCAGGCGTCCGTTGAGACGGAACACCAACACCATGAGGTCGGCCACCAGCTTCTCCTTCGAACGGGTCATCGCTTCCTCTGGTCGGACGATAAGGAACTCCAGATAAGCACGATTGACAACCGGCTGTCAAAATAATGTTGACAACCAGTTTCCATAATGGTAACCGGTTGTCAATAGCGCGGCGCCGGAGGTTCCCATGTCGCCCAACCGTGGGCCGGGTAGCGCGGCCCTATCCCCAAACCCGGCGAGGATCCGATGCTGAAACGACTACACGCCGCTGCCGGCTCCCTGGCACTTCTGACCCTGCTCTCCTTCTGGATCTCGACTGCGGTGGCTGAGGGCTTCCTGGGCTGGCCAGCGGTGGTCGTCGTCAAGGGCGCCATCGTCAACGGGCTGTTCGTCCTGGTCCCCGCCATGGCGGTGACGGGCGTGACCGGAGCCGTGCTGTCCAAGGGACGCGGCGGCGGGCTGGTGGCGGCCAAGACCATACGGATGAAGATCCTGGCCGCGAACGGTGTGCTGGTTATGATTCCGGCGGCGCTGTTCCTGAACTTCAAGGCCACGGCCAACGAGGCGGACGCCCTGTTCTTCCTGATCCAGGCCATTGAACTGGCCGTGGGCGCGGTGCAGATCGCCTTTCTGGTCAAGAACGCTCGTGACGGACTGCGCATGTCCGGGCGCCTGAGCGGGCGGCGTGCCCATGTATAAGGGTGCCGAAGACGGCTCATATCGTGGGCGTGCTTCCTGCCGGGTCGATAGGGACCTTGGTTGGCGTGGACCGGGGTGGTGCGGTCTATGAGGTGGAGTTTGCGAAGCCCTTCCACACTGTCGCCACCATTATGCCGGACGCCAGTCGACATGCACGTGCCTGACGTCGGCAAGGCGACGTTGGACCTCAAGAAGATCACCCATTACCTGCTGGTACCCGATCACCCCGAAGGCCAAGTTCTTCATGGCTTGCGGCTTCAACCATGACAATGTCGCAGCCTTCAAGGCGGCGCTACTGGCGCACCCGGTCAGGAATGTGATTGCGAAAACGGCCATGCCGCCATTGGGGGTGGAATATTCCGTCGAATGCACCTTTGACGACCCTAGATGGACGAGATCCCTGCGTCCGGATCATCTTTCGCCAATCTGACCCGCAAACGCCTGCGCCGGGGCAGCTTTCGAGACATCGTCGATTTCCAGGCTGCCATCCACGGCTTCATCAAGGAGCACGATAGGACAGCCAAGCGTTTCGTTTGCACAGCCTCTTCTGACCGCGTCATCGCCAGCGTCAATAAAGCTAAACGAGCGTCAAACGTGGGCTAATAAAATTGATATGTGGAAATTAAGCCTATCAATCAGTACTTGAAGCCCCTGTCGGCATTTTGAAATTCGTACGAGTTAAAAGGAATGATGTTACCGTTTGGCCATGATAGGTGACATCTCCGGTGGTGCAAAAGCCAAGCTTTTTAAGTACGTTCTGTGATCGAGTGTTGTTCGGGTGAGCGACGGCAATGACCGTATCGAGCTTTAGTCGGTTGAATCCATAATTTAGGATTGCTTGCCCTGCTTCAGTAGCGATCCCCTGCCTCCAAGCTTGCGGAACAAGGCGATAACCCATCTCCAGTTGATCATTATTGTCAAAGGGAAACAATGCGCACCAACCAAGAAATCCTGGGCGGTCGCGCCATTCGACAACCCATAGACCGCCTGCCTGAGGCCAACCCGATACAATCCGATATAGGATCTCCGCCCTGTGCTCTGCAGGGTCTGGCGCGAAACTGAAGATATAACGATGCACCTCAGGATCGAGATCCATCATCAAGTTGGCTTCTAGATCAGCTTCAGTTCGGGGGCGAAGAGTTAACCTTTCGGTTTCAATCACATCCACCATCTTTTCACCCTTCCTTGAGGCGCTGTCATGGTACCCAATCCTACGGGATAGAACCAAGAGAACCATTTTTTCTACATACGTTAAGGTTCGTCTGGCGCACACCATTGGATCAACCCTCCCGTGAGCCTGAGCATCTTTGCCGCTCCCCACGCCAATTCCGCACAAAAATGTGGCGCAACGCCCGCGCGGGCGCCAAAAAGCGGGCGACCAATCATCTCCCGGCACCATTGCCGTTCCACCCCTCTTCGGACAGACCCTCTATGGCAGATTTCTTCCCGCGCTGGCCGCTTGCGACCGGCCCCGTCGTCCAGCCGGACGAGCGCCTTCCCTGGGGCTCGACCCTGACGCTCGGCGTCCAGCATCTCGTCGCCATGTCCGGCTCGACCATCCTCGGGCCGTTGCTGATGGGGTTCGATCCGAACCTCGCGGTGCTGTTCTCCGGCATCGGCACCCTGCTGTTCCTCGTGCTCACCGCCGGGCGGGTGCCGAGCTATCTGGGATCCTCCTTTTCCTTCATCGCCGTGGTGATCGCGGTGACCGGCTACAGCGGCCAGGGACCCAACCCGAACATCGGGCCGGCGCTCGGCGGCATCATCGCCGCCGGTGTCGTCTATGTCCTGATCGGCCTGCTGGTGAGCTACACCAGCACCAACTGGATCGAGCGGCTGATGCCGCCGGCGGTCACCGGTGCGGTCGGTGCCGCCATCGGCCTCAACCTGTCGCCGGTCGCGGTCAAGGGCATCGAGGGCAGCGGTCCGCACATCCTCGTCGCCCTGTTCACGCTGCTCGCCACCGCCGTCATCGCGGTCTATGCCCCGCTCGCCATCCGCCGGGTGTCGATCCTCGTCGGCATCGCCGCCGGTTATGTCTTCTATCTCGTGCTGGCCAACGGCATGGGCCTGCTGCCGCCGGTCAGCTTCGCCGAGCTGGACGCCGCCCCCTGGTTCGGCATGCCGGCCTTCCGCACGCCGACCTTCGATGCCGGCGCCATGGCGCTGGTCGCCCCCATCGCCTTCATCCTCGTCGCCGAGAATCTCGGCCACATCAAGGCCATCGGCGCGATGACCGGGCGCAACCTCGACCGCTTCATCGGCCGCGGCTTCATCGGCGACGGCATCGCCACCATCGTTTCGGGCAGCGGCGGCGGCACTGGCGTCACCACCTATGTCGAGAACATGGGCGTGATGGCGGTCACCCGTGTCTTCTCCACCCTGATCTTCGTCGTCGCCGCCGTCGCCGCCATCCTGCTGGGCTTCTCGCCGAAGTTCGGCGCCCTGCTGCGGACCATCCCGGCCCCGGTGCTGGGTGGGCTGGCGACCGTCGTCTTCGGCCTGATCGCCGCGGCGATGGTGCGGCTGTGGGTCGACAACCGCGTCGATTTCTCCGATCCGCGCAACCTCATCACCGTCGGCGTGACGCTGGTGCTCGGCGCCGGCAACTTCACCGTCACCGCCGGCGGCTTCTCCATCGGCGGCATCGGCACCGCCACCATCGCCGCGCTCGGCCTCTACCAGCTGCTCGGCATCGGCCGGGCGCGCGAGGTCTCCCGCACCGCCGCCCAGCCGGACGGCGCGACGCTCCACTGACGGCGCCCCGCTGACGGCGAACCTCCTGCGCCGCCGCTCTCCCGGCACTTGCCGGTGACGGCGGCGGCGCACCGTCCCCTTGCAGCGCCCCCGGTTTTCACAAAAACTCTCCATTCAAGGACTAAAGTCCCATACCCTTTCCGCATTTGGTCCACCCACTTGCGGAGCCCTGCCATGCCTCTCGATCCCCGCAGCTTCACCGACGACAATTTCCCCCGTTGGGCCGAAGAGCCGCCAACCCCGTCCGAAGGCGCGCTGGTCCCCGGTTCGCAGTTCCATGAAGAGCAATGGATCATGGCCGCCGGCATGCTGGCCCGCGGCAACAGCTTCCTCCAGGTCTCGCGCGCCATGGGGTGCAGCCGGACGACGCTGTGGCGGGCCTATTACGGCTCCAAGGATTTCCGTCACAGAGTGTGGTGGGAGCGGCAGGCGCTGAACCGCGAGGCGGAACTGCGCCTGTCCTCGCTGCGGGTGCTGGTGGCCGAGCAGATCGAGCGGCTGGTCACCTCCGGCGACCCCGCCACCGTCCGCTGGCTGGCCGAGCGGCTCGGACTCATCCCCGGTCTCGGGACCGCCCGCACCGCCGCGCGGGACAGTTGGGAGGTGGCACCGGAGGCGAGGCCGGAAGACAGGCCGCGGGCGCCCCGCCCGGAAGACCCGCCCGCCGTCACCGTCCCCGAACTCGACGACGACGTCCCCGGCGCCATTCGCGAGCGCTGCCCGCCCAGCCCGGCCATGGTCGCCGCCGTCGTCGCCCAGCCGGAGGCGGCGGGGCCGAAGGGCGTTTTCCCCTGGACCGTCAACCAGTACGAGGACTACCCGAACCTCAACCCCGGCCCGGTGCCCCGCCGCGGTGCCGGCCCGTTTTCCGGGCGGCGGTAGATGGAACATCGGCGGGAAAGCGTTCCACGCCGTTCCATCCCGCCGCGGTACACCCGCCACCCCCCTTGATCCGCGCCCGCCCGGTTGCTATTCGCCAGTGTTCGGCGGACACTCTCCCAACTTGCGGGAGCCGCGATTGAAAGGACGGGGTCCGTATGGACAAGCTGCATGCGATGCGCGTCTTCATCCGGGTGGTCGAAGCGAACAGCTTCTCGAAGGCGGCGGAAACGCTGGGACTGCCGCGCGCCTCGGTGACGACGACCATCCAGAACCTGGAGGCGGCGCTGGGCGTTCGCCTGCTTCAGCGCACCACGCGCAAGCTCAGCCTGACGCTGGACGGTGCCGCCTATCTGGAGGGCGCCAGCCGCATCCTGTCGGAAATCGACGAGATCGAATCCACCTTCACCACCGCGCGCAAGACGCCGCGCGGCCGCTTGCGGGTGGACATGCCGGGCTCCATCGGCCGGCTGGTGATCATCCCCTCGATCCACGAGTTCCACGAAAAATATCCCGACATCGACCTGATGCTGGGGCTGGGCGACCGCGCCGTCGACCTGATCCAGGAGGGGGTGGACTGCGTCGTCCGCGTCGGCGAGCTGGCCGATTCCAGCCTGCTGGCGCGACGCATCGGTGCCGTCCAGCAGATCACCTGCGCCAGCCCGGCCTATCTCGCCGAGCATGGCGTGCCCAGGTCCATCGAGGATCTGGAGCGCCACATCGCGGTGAATTACTTCAGCAACCGCACCGGCCGGAACATGGAGCTGTGCTTCCAGCGCGACGGCGAGGTGCAGGAGATCACCATGAAGGGCGTCATCTCCGTCAACGACGCCGACGCCTATGTCACCTGCGGGCTGGAAGGGCAGGGCATCCTGCAACCCGCCCGCTTCATGGTGCTGCCGCACCTGCGCAGCGGCGCCCTGCGCGAGGTCCTGTCGGACTGGCGGCCGCCGCGGATGCCGATCTCCGCCGTCTACCCGCACAACCGCCACCTGTCGCCGAAGGTGCGGGTGTTCGTCGACTGGCTGGCCGAGCTGTTCGAGCGCTGCCCGCTGCTCCAGGGCGAGGAACTGCCGGGCGACCTGTGCGAGAAACACGAGAAGCAGAAGGCCGAGAAACCCAAGGCGCCGGTGGAGCGGGAAGAGGTGCGCGACTGCGTGATGTGAGGCGGCTCTAGCCGGCTTGCTCCATCAGAGCGCGATAGGCCATCTGGTCCTCGTGCATGCGCAGGAACACGGCGTATTTGGCGTCGTGATAGGCCCGCAGCGGCCCCGCGGCCGGCGTGATGCGGCGGCCGGCGCGGCTCATCCCGGCCATGCCGGCGGCGATGTCGGGGAAGGCACCGCCCGCCACCGCGCCCAGCACGGCGGCCCCCAGCAGCACCGCCTCCGGCTCCTCCGGCAGGACCAGGGTGCAGCCGGTGGCGTCGGCATGGGCCTCCAGGAACACCGGGTTCTTGGTGCCGCCGCCGCAGGCGAGGATGGTGTCGATGGCATAGCCGCGCCCGTTCATCGCCGCGACGATGTGCCGGGTGCCATAGGCCACCGCCTGCACCGTCGCCAGATAGAGCAGCGCCAGATCCTCCAGCCCGTCCGACAGCCGGAGCCCGGCGATGGCACCGCGCAAACCGGCATCGGCCCGCGGCGAGCGGTTGCCGTGGAAGTCGGGCAGCACATGCAGGTCGCGGGTCAGCATCGCCACCGGCCCGCCGCTGCGCCCGGCAAGATCCGCCAGCTCCTCGTTCAGCAGCTGGTAGACCGTGACGCCGCGCCGCTGCGCCTCGGCGGCGAGGTCGGCATGGCGGGGATGGCCCTGCACCACATGGTCGATCAAGGCGCCGGTCGCCGACTGCCCGCCCTCGTTCAGCCACAGCCCCGGCAGCATGGCCGAATGGTAGGGACCCCAGACGCCGGGAATGAAGCGCGCGGCGCCGGGGCTCATCACCATATGGCAGCTCGACGTGCCGCCGATCAGCGCCAGCCGCCGGTCGAAATCGACATCGGTCGATGCCTCCAGCGGAACCCCGATCACCCCGATCCCGCCGGCATGGGCGTCGATCATCGAGGTGCCGACCGCGATGCCCGGCGTCAGCCCAAGCTCGCGCGCCGCCTCGGCGCTCAGCCCGCGGGCGACGGCGCTGCCGACCTCGCCGACCTCGGTGCCGATGCGGGCATGCCCCTCGTCGACCAGATCGCCCAGCCCGATGGCGCGGAGGTAGCCGTCGTCCCACCGTCCCTCATGCCCCAGATAGGTCCATTTGCACACCAGTGAGCACAGCGACCGCCGCGCCGATCCGGTCGCCCGCCAGGTCAGGAAGTCCGGCAGATCGAAAAAATGGGCGGCCCGGCTCCAGCTTGCCGGCAGCGTCTCCTTTAGCCACAGCAGCTTGGGCGTTTGCATCTCCGGCGACAGCCGGCCGCCGACATAGCGCAGCACCTCGTGACCGCCGGCATTGATGCGGTCGGTCTGGTCGATGGCGCGGTGGTCCATCCAGACGATGACGTTGCGGGCATCGTCGCCCTCCGGATCGACCGTCACCGGCCGCCCGGCGGCGTCCAGCACCACCAGCGAACAGGTGGCGTCGAAGCCGATGCCGACCACCTCCGGCCTCTCGGCGCAAGCCTCCAGCGCCTCCTGCACCGCGGCGCAGACGGCGGCCCAGATGTCGTCGGAGGACTGCTCCGCCCACTCCGGATCGGGCTTCCACATCCGGATCGGACGGGCGGCGGCGGCCAGCCGGCGGCCGGCAAGGTCGAAGATGCCGGCGCGAGCGCTGCCGGTCCCCACATCCACCCCGATCACGGCGCGTGTCATGGCGTATTCTCCGTCCGGTGCTTACAGGCTGGCGCAGAAGGCCTCGAACGCCTCGCGGCTGGCGTAGGATTTCTGGGTGCCCGGCCGGGTGATGCTGTCGGCGGCATAGCGCACCGCCTTGTGCAGCGCCGCGTCCAAATCGCGGTTCTCGACATAATAGCGGGCGAAGCTGCCGATGAAGGCATCGCCGGCGCCGGTGGTGTCGACCGGCGTCACCCGCACCGGCTCGATCCGCCGGGTCTTCTCGCCCTTCGTCACCAGCAAGGCACCGCGGGCGCCCAGCGTGACGATCACCGTGCGGATGCCGCGCCCGATCAGCGACTGCGCCGCCGTCTCGGCCTCCGCCTCCGAAGTCACCGGCAGTCCGGAGATGGTCGCCAGCTCGGTCTGGTTCGGCACCAGGAAGGTGACCTGCTCGATCCGCTTGGGATCCAGATCTGTGGGCGCCGGGGCCGGGTTCAGCAGGGTCTCGATGCCGTGGCGGGCGCCGAATTCGATGGTGTGGTAGATCGTCTCCAGCGGGACTTCCAACTGCATGACGATCAGGTCGCAGCCCTTCAGATCCTCCGCCGCGCGGTCGATGTCGGCCGGCGACAGCAGGGCGTTGGCGCCCTTGATGATCAGGATGCTGTTCTCGCCCGACGGCTCGACGAAGATGGGGGCGACGCCGCTGGAGGTGCCGGGCACCCGCTCGACATGGCGGGTGTCGATGCCCGACGCCTCGAAGTTGCGGATGGTGTTGTCGGCGAAGATGTCGTCGCCGACCTTGGTGACCATCATCACCTCGGCCCCCAGCCGGGCGGCGGCAATGGCCTGGTTGGCGCCCTTGCCGCCGCAGCCCATCTCGAAGCGCGGTGCCTCGATGGTCTCGCCGGGGCCGGGCATGCGGGCGGTGTAGGTGATCAGGTCTACCATGTTGCTGCCGACCACGGCGATCTTGCCCATCTTCGGTATCTCCTTGTCACTACGCCCTGACTCACAGCGCCCGGATGGCGCATTCCTCGGCTTCGGCCTCGTCGGCGGTCAGATAGCCCAGCCGCACCGAAAAGCGCCGGGTCTCGCCGCCCGCCAGCGTCTGGACATTGCCCTTGGCGCTCTCCGCCTTGTAGCCCTCCGGCTCGCAGGTGGAGGGCAGGGCGAAGGCGCAGACCTTCTGGTCGCTGTTGACCAGCACCCAGCGCACCGTCTTGGGGAACTCCCGCGTGCTGTAGGCGATGTGGAAGGCGTCGCCCTCCCGCCGCCGCATCATCACCGCGGTGCCGCCCTCCTCGTCGGTGCGCAGGCCGCGGATGTAGAAGACCTGTTCGGGGTCGTAGCGCTCAGGTTCGTCCAGCACCTCCATCACCGCCGGATCGCGGGCGAGGTCGGACAGCAGCGCGTCATAGGCCGGGCTGCGCGGCACATGGGCCGGCACCACAGTGCGGACCGCCGTCGCCTCCGGGGTGAAGGGGGTGGGCTGGACGATGCGGGCGCCCTCGGCAAAAGCGAAGTTGACGTGGCACATGTACATCAGATCCATCGCCGCACCCGACAGGTTCTCCACCGCCATGCCGATGTCGAACAGGGCGGAGCCGGGGCGAAGCACCACCCGCGGGCGGGCGACGTAATGAGCGCCGAAACCCATCACATACTCGCGCCGGCCGGTGACGGCCATGTAGGGGCCTTCGTCATCCTCCCCCACCTCCAGCCCGGCGGAATCCATCGGCGCGCAGGGCATCTCGCCATGCAGAAGATGGCTGTCCTGCGGGCCGGGGCAGCCGTTGCGCAGCAGCCCGGAATGGAAGGCGAAGCAGCCATAGGTGCCGACGATCTCTGTCGCCGGACGTGGCATGTCGAACATGTTCGACATGGTCAGGTCGACGCCGTCGAACACGGCGTCCCACACCATCTGGCCGTAATAGGGCAGCAGCACCAGATGCCCGCGCCGATTGGACAGCCGCACCGCCTCGATCCCGCTGTCGTAGCGGAACAGGCTGGCGGTCATGCCGTGCGCCTCGGCGACCGGGCGCTCGGCCTCGCCGAAGAAGCTTTTGCGGAAATGGATTGCGGTTCGGACGCTCATGGGATTTCCTCCCTATCGGAAGCTGGCCTGGAAACCGGTTAGCGGGTGCGGTTCTTGTAGGCGTTGATGGCGATGACCAGCAGAAGGAACGCGCCCCAGATGAAATCGATCAGATGGTTGGAAAAGCGCAGGATCTGGAAGCCGCTAGACAGCAGCATCAGCGCCGCCACCGCGATGGTGATGCCCAGCACCGTCCCGCGCCCGCCCGCCGGGTTGGTGCCGCCCAGCACGGCGATCAGCACCGCCTGCAACAGGTACGAGGTGCCGTAATCCGACTTCGCCGCGTTGGTCCGCCCCGACAGGATGATGCCGGCGACCGAGGCCAGAACGCCGGTCAGCATGTAGCTGTACAGCACCATCCGCTCCCGCTTCAGCCCGGCGAACAGCGCCGCCTTCGGGTTGGTGCCGATCAGCATCAGGTTGATGCCGAGCGCGGTGCGGCTCAGCACGAAGGCGATCAGCGCGGCGATCACCGCGAACAGCACGAAGGGCGTCGCCAGCCCCAGGATCTTGCCGTTGCCGAGGAAGGCCCAAGCGGTGGGGAAGCCGACGATGGCCGGCCCGCCGGTCAACACGATGGCGAGCCCGGTGAAGACCTGCCCCGTCCCCAGCGTCGCCAGGATCGGCGTGATGCCGAGCCGTGTGATCAGCAGCCCGTTGACCGTCCCGGCGACCAGCCCGGTGCCGAGCGCGATCACCCCGCCGAGCAGGACGGTCAGGATGCCGGCGTCGGCGATGCCGGCGGCCCCCGCCATCTTGTGGAACAGCACGCCGGCCAGGATGCCCGACAAATTGGCGACCCCCACCACCGACAGGTCGATGCCGCCGGTCAGCATGGCGATCATCATCGCGATGGAGAGCAGACCCAGTTCGGGGAAGATGTAGGTGATCGATTCGAAGTTATAGTAGCGCAGGAACTTGTCCGGGCTGAGCGCCGTCATCACGGCGAAGATCAGCACCGTCATCACCAGCAGCTGGACGATGTTGTTGTCGCGGTTGATCAGGCTGCGGATGTTCATTTGTGCCTTCATGTTCCCGCCTCCTCAGGCCGCCCGGCGGCGGTCGCGCCACGCCGACAGGGCGGTCGCGGCGATGACGATCAGACCCACGACGACGAGCTGCCAGGTGGTGTCCACGCGCATGATGATCAGGCTGTTCTTGACCATCACCAGCATGAAGACGCCGAGCATGGTGCCGAGCACGCTGCCCCGCCCGCCGAAGATCGACGCCCCGCCCAGCACCACCGCGGCGATCACGTCCAGCTCCAGACCGACGAAGTCGCGCGGGTTGGCCAGCCAGATCATGCCGCTGTGCAGCAGCCCGGCGAAACCGGCGAGCGCGCCGGCGACGCAGTAGATGAAGAAGATGGTCTTGCGCAAATCGAAGCCGGCGCGGCGCGCCGCCTCCGGATCGCCGCCCAGCGCGTAGGCGCTGCGGCCGATCATGGTGTAGCGCAGCACCAGATGCATGGCGAGCGCCAGCCCGAGATAGATCAGCACCATCGCCGTCAGGCCGTAGGTGGTGCCGTCGGCCTTGGTGACGCTGACCACGTCGGTACGGGCGAAGTCGATCAGCGCGGTCGGCATCTTGTTGATGTTGATCATGCTGGTGCCGACGACGCCCAGCAGGAAGCCGCGCACCATGGCGCTGGTGCCCAGCGTCACGATCAGCGGGATCATGCGGAACTTGTAGACGAAGAAGCCGTTCACCGCGCCGAACGCCAGCCCCATCAGGGTGGCGGCCAGCAGCGGCAGCACGACGCCGTTGTAGCCCAGAGCCAGCATGCCCTTGATCGTCAGATACATGGCGGCGACGGCGAAGGCCGGGAACGACACGTCGATGCCGCCGGAGATCAGCACCAGCAGAACGCCCATCGCCATGATGCCGATGATCACGTTGCTGCGCATCAGGCTGAACAAATTGTCGAGCTGCCAGAAGGCGGGGTTGATCGTGCCGATGAGGACCATGGCGAGCAGCAGGATGCCCGCGATGACCGTTTCCGACCGGCGGAGCAGGGCCATCGGTTCCTCCCTCAGGTAAAGGTCTTGAGCCGGTCGCTGACCGTCTCTTCGGTGACGGCGGCGGCGGGCAGATCCTCGATGAAGCGCCCGCGATGCATCAGCACGATGCGGTTGCAGTTCTGCACCAGCTCCAGCACGTCGTCGGAGATCATCAGGACGGCGAGGCCGTGATGCTGCGCCAGCTCCCGGATCTTGGCATGGATTTCCGCCTTCGACCCGACATCGACGCCGACCGTCGGGCCGTTCAGGATCAGCACGCGGGCGTCGGTCAGCAGCCAGCGGGCCAGCACCACGCGCTGCTGGTTTCCGCCCGACAGCTGCATCACCGGCTTCTCGGCGGTGGGAGTGGCGATCTGCATGGCACGGACCATGCCCTGCGTCATCTCCTCCGCTTGGCTGCGGTCGATCACCAGCTTGGGCGCCAGCCGCTCGTAGGAGGTGGCGAGCATGTTGCGCTTGATGCTCTGCGGCAGGAACAGCCCTTCGCTCAACCGGTCCTCCGGCACATAGGCGATGCCGGCGGCGATGGCTTCCTGGGTCGTGCGCAGCCTCACCGGCGCGCCGTCGATCAGGATTTCGCCTTCATAGCGCGGCACCATGCCGAACAGCGCCAGGGCCAGATCGGTGCGACCGGAACCGAGCAGGCCCGACAGCCCGACGATCTCGCCCGGCCGGATGGCGAGGCTCAGTTCCTCGCATTTGCCGGGCACGGTCAGGCCGCGGATCTCCAGCCTCGGCACCGGCGGCGGGCCGGGTGGCGGGGTCCAGGCATAGGGTTGGTTGAGGATGTCGCCGCCGGTCATGTGGCGGGTGATCAGCGCCTCGTCGAAGTCGCCGGTCGGCCCCTCCGCCACCTTGCGGCCGTTGCGGATCACGGTGATGCGTTCGCTGATCTCCAGCATCTCGCGCATCTTGTGGCTGACGAACAGGATGGCGATGCCGCGCGCCTGGATGTCGCGGACGATGCGGAACAGCGTCTCGACCTCCTTGCGGGTCAAGGCCGTGGTCGGCTCGTCCATGATGATCAGGCGGGCATCCGACATCAGCGCGCGGGCGATGGCGACCAGCTGCTTGCCGGCGGTCGGCAGCGATGCGACCTCGGCGTCGAGGTCCAACTCCACACCCAGCCGGTCGACCGCCTCGCGAGCGATGGCGCGGGTGCGCCGCCAGTTCATCAGCCGCCGCTTCTCGCCGAGATGGACGTTCATCGCCAGATTCTCGGCGACGGTCAGGTTTCCGAACAGGGAGAAATCCTGGTAGATGACCTGGACGCCGTGGGCGATGGCCTCGATCGGCGTCATCGCCGCGATCGGCTTGCCGTCGATCAGGATTTCGCCGCCGTCCGGCCGGTAGACGCCGGACATGATCTTGATGACGGTGGATTTGCCCGACCCGTTCTCGCCGGCCAGGCAATGGATCTCGCCGGGCTTGATGACCAGCGACATGGCGTCCAGCGCCACGACGCCGGCAAACACCTTCCGGATGTTCCGGAGTTCGATGAAACCGTCCGACATGTCTTCCGCCCGGCGGTTCGAGGAATGGATGAAGACGCGGGGCGCCGGCAAGCCGTTCCCGGCCGCCGGCGCCCGCCCTTGGGTCGTCAGAAGTCGTAGGAGCCCATGTTCTCCTTGGTGACGCCGACCCAGCCCTGGCCGTACAGCAGGTTGGCCTTGGCCCCCTGCGGCGTGGTCAGGGCGGTGTAGCCCGGCAGGCCGAGGTTCAGGCCGGCCTTGATCTGGTCCTTCTTGCCGTCCAGCGCCATCACCGCCAGCATGTTCATGGCATAGCCGGCGACCGCCGGATCCCAGAACTGGATGTACTGGATGTCGCCCTGGGTCAGGTACTGGCCGGCCACCGACACCAGACCGGTGCCGGAGAAGAACAGCTTGTTCTTCAGCCCGCGTTCCGCCACCAGACGGCCGGCTCCGGCCGAGGTCGGCATCGGACCGCCGACGATGCCCTTCAGGTCCGGATAGGTGGTCAGCACTTCCTTCAGCTTGTTGTAGTCGGTGTTGGCATCGTCATAAGTCTCCAGACGGTTGGTCACCATCTGCATCTTCGGGAAATGTTCCTTCTGATAGGCGACGGCGCCGTCGATCCACTCGTTCTGCGACTTCGAGGTCAGGCTGCCGACGGTGCAGACATACTTGCCCTCGCCGCCCATCGCCTTGCCCAGCACTTCCATCAGCTTGGCGCCGTAGGCGAAGTTGTCGAAGGCCTCCAGCACATAGTCGGCGTTCTGGATGTTCGAAGCCTCATGCGCGATCACCACGATGCCGCGGTCGCGCGCCTTCTTCAGCACCGGCTCCACCGCCTCGACGGAGAAGGGGACGATGGCGATGGCGTCGACGCCCTGGGCGATCAGGTTCTCGACCAGCTGGACCTGAGCCGCCGCGTCGGCCTGGCTCGGTCCCACCATCCAGGTGTCGTGGCCGGTGTCGCTGGCGAACTGCTTCACGCCGTCGCGCATGCGGTCGAACCAGGCGATGCCGTCGACCTTCACCACGGTGGCGATGGTGTATTTCTTTTTGGTGGCGTCGGCCTTCAGCGTCTTGACGGCATCCGGGGTCGGAACCGGATCGGCGGCCATCGCCGGCCCGGCGACCAGCGATGCGGCGACGATGAGCGAGGACAGCAACTTCTTCATGTCGGCGTGACTCCCATGAGAGGCGATAAGCGCCATGCGGTGGGAGACATCCTTGACCCACCGCCGGTGCCGGGGTGTTTGCCACCCGCTGCGCGTTCCGTTTTTGATGATGCCGTGCCGGGTGGGACGGACGGAACCCCCGCCCGACCGGCACGTTCTGTGGCGTGCGCGCTATCGGCGGTATCAGCCGCCGATGATCACCACGCTGGCGCTGGCGCCGATGCGCGATGCACCGGCCGCGATCATGCGGCGGGCATCCTCGGTGGTCCGCACGCCGCCCGACGCCTTGACGCCCATGCCGTCGCCGACGGTCCGGCGCATCAGCGCCACATCCTCGGCGGTGGCACCGCCCCCGGCGAAGCCGGTGGAGGTCTTGACGAAATCGGCCCCGGCCTCCTGCGACAGGCGGCAGGCCAGGATCTTCTCCTCGTCGGTGAGCAGGCTGGTCTCGATGATGACCTTCAGCAGGGCATCGCCGCAGGCCCGCTTGACCTCGGCGATGTCGTCGCGCACGGCGGATACTTGTCCGCCTTTCAGCAGGCCGATGGGGATCACCATGTCGACCTCGCGGGCGCCATGGCGGACCACCCACTCGGCTTCGTCCGCCTTGATCGCCGAAGGATCGGCGCCGAAAGGGAAGCAGATGACGGCGCAGGGCGCCACCGGCGATCCGGCCAGCCGTTCGGTCACCAGCGGGATGAAGACGGGGTTGACGCAGACCGCCTTGAAGGCGTGCGCACGCGCCTCGTCGCACAGCCGCTCGACCTCGGCAGGCTGGGCATCGGGGCGCAACAGGGTATGGTCGATGAACGGAGCCAGACCGGCCGGCTCCGCCGGAACGCTGGGTATCGGCATCTTGGTCCTCCCGGGGAGCCCCTTGTCCTTTGGAGCTCTCCTCGATTGTCGCCGGAATGCCGACACCGCTTCCGAATTCCCCTTGGGGAGAGTCTTGCGATGTTAACATCCTAACATTTTCTGAAAGGATAGTTTCACGCTGTCGCGCGCTGTGTCAAGATCAATGCACGCGATTGTGATCTTGACCACGGCCCTCCTGTTCAAGGCCTTGCGCCATTGGGATTAACTCGTCTGGATTGTAAGGTGCGGCCGCTGGCAGGAAGGGCGGAAACGGTGCGGAATGCGGACATGTCGATGAGAAAGGCCGAGCGTTTGAACCGGTTGCAGTTCGCCCTGGATGCCGGCGGCTATCTTCGGCTGAAGGATGCGGCGCGGCTGCTGGGCGTGTCGGAAATGACGGTGCGGCGCGACATCGCGTCCTGCGGGGGACGATTCGCCTATCTCGGCGGCTACATCGCCGGCGGGATGGAGAGCGCAGGCGGCATGGGCTACATCCTGGATCGCGAGCGGGACGCCCATATCGAGATGAAGCGCACCGCCTGCGAGGCGGCGGCAAGCCTGCTGAAGCCGGGTGAAACGGTCTTCATCGATTGCGGCACCACCACCACCCATCTCGCCAGCCGCATCCCGGCCGACAGCCAGATCACCGTGGTCTGTTACGCGATGAACATTGCGGAGATCGTCTGCAAGAAGCCCGGCGTGCGCGTGGTCATGCTGGGCGGCCTTTACCACGTCTCCTCGGCCTCCTTCTCCAGTCCGGAATCGCTGGAGATGCTGCGCGGCATCGGCATCAACACCGCCTTCATCTCGGCCGGCGGCGTGCATGAGTCGCTGGGGATCAGCTGCTCCAACTTCCATGAGGTGGAGATCAAGCAGACGGCCATCGCCAACGCGGTGACCAGGGCGCTGGTCATCGACAGCAGCAAGTTCGATCAGGTCAAGCCGGCCTTCTTCGCCAAGCTCGACAGTTTCGATTTCCTGTGTTGCGACGACGGATTGGACGCTGCAAGGTCGGAACGGTTGACCGCCGCCGGGGTGCGCATCGTGCTGGCCTGACGCCAGGACTCAGGTGCCGGGGGCCAGCGCCCGGTGGCCGGCATGGAGGCTGTCGATGATCGCCTGCCCGCGCTCCAGCAGATAGCTGCGCAACTGTGCATGCACGGGCAGCAGTGGCAGGCTGCGGCGGTGGGCAATGTACCACGACCGCATCAGCGGCAGTCCCTCCACCCTCAGCTCGCGCAACATGCCCAGTGCCAGCTCCAGATTCACGGTGTGGCGGGACAGCAGGGCGACACCGATGCCGGCCATCACCGCCTGCTTGATCGTCTCGTTGCTGCTGGATGTCATGACGATGCGCGGGAAAAAGCCCTGGCCCTGGAAATAGGCATCGGTGAGCGCCCGCGTGCCGGCCCCCTCCTCCCGCGCGATGAAGTCGCTGTCGGCCAAGTCGGACAGGCGGAGTGTCGGGGCCTGTGCCAGCGGATGGCCCGGCGCGCAGATGATAATGCTGGGATGGCGGGCGAACGGTTCGGCCAGCAACTCGTCCGCATCCAAGGGTCGGCCCATGATGGCAAGATCGACCTCGCCCTTCGCCACCATCGCATTCACTTCGCGCCGGTTGCCATCTTGGAGATGGATGGACACGCCCGGCCGCTCCGCCTGGAAGCGGGACACCATGTGCGGGGCGATGTATTTGGCGGTGCTGACCAGCCCGATGGTGACGTTGCCGCCGGTAACCCCCTTCAGCGCCTGCATTCGCCGGTCCGCATTGTCCAGCGCTTGGAGGATCAGCGTCGCGTGTTCCAGCAGGTCGCGCCCCGCCTCCGTCAGGACGACGCCCCGGCCGACCCGCTCGAACAGCGGAAAGCCGCAATGGCCCTCCACCTGCTTGATCTGGAACGAGACGGCGCCGGGCGTCAGGCCGAACTGTTCCGCCACGCGGGCGAAGGACAGGCTGCGGGCGGCGGCGGTGAAAATCTGGAGTTGGCGCAGCGTCGCATGCTGGATAGTCATCGGCCGGTGCCATTCACGAGGAATACCTATCCATACTGTGCTGTGTATTTGAATTTTCCTCAATAGTACGTGGGGCTAACGTTTTCGTCGAACGAACCGAACGTCACCGACGAGGTGAGGACGATGAATTACGTATCGACAACGCTCCCCCCTGAGCAGAAGGCCGGCGATGCCGTCGTCAGCGACCCCAAGGCCCGCTACCGGCCCGGTGTGCTGAAATACCGGCAGATGGGCTACTGGGAGCCCGACTATGAGCCAAAGGACACCGACATTCTCGCCGTCTTCCGCATCACGCCGCAGGATGGCGTCGATCCGGAGGAAGCGGCGGCAGCGGTTGCCGGCGAGAGTTCCACCGCCACCTGGACCGTGGTTTGGACCGACCGCCTGACCGACTGCGAGCGCTATCGCGCCAAGGCCTTCCGCGTCGATCCGGTGCCCGGCACGCCCGGCCAATACTTCGCCTACATCGCCTATGAACTCGACCTGTTCGAGGAAGGGTCGATCGCCAACCTCACCGCCTCGATCATCGGCAACGTCTTTGGCTTCAAGCCGCTGAAGGGCCTGCGGCTGGAGGACATGCGGATCCCCGTCGCCTATCTGAAGACCTTTCAGGGGCCGGCGACCGGCATCGTGGTGGAGCGCGAGCGGCTGAACAATTTCGGCCGGCCGTTGCTGGGCGCCACCATGAAGCCGAAGCTGGGCCTGTCCGGCCGCAACTATGGCCGCGTGGTGTATGAGGCGCTGAAGGGTGGGCTCGATTTCACCAAGGACGACGAGAACATCAACTCGCAGCCCTTCATGCACTGGCGCGATCGCTTCCTCTACTGCATGGAGGGAGTGAACCGTGCCACTGCCGAGACTGGGGAAATCAAGGGTACCTACCTGAATGTCACCGCCGCCACCATGGAGGACATGTATGAGCGCGCCGAGTTCGCCAAGGAGTTGGGCAGCGTCATCGTCATGATCGATCTGGTGATCGGCTATACCGCGATCCAGTCGATGGCGAAATGGGCGCGGCGCAACGACATGATCCTGCATCTGCACCGCGCCGGCCATTCCACCTACACAAGGCAGAAGAACCACGGTGTGTCGTTCCGCGTCATCGCCAAGTGGATGCGCATGGCCGGCGTCGACCACATCCATGCCGGCACCGTCGTCGGCAAGCTGGAGGGCGATCCCAACGTCATCCGCGGCATCTACGACACTTGCCGCGAAACCCATGTTCCACAGAATCTCCAGCACGGCATTTTCTTCGATCAGCCCTGGGCCGGTCTGAAACGGATGATGCCGGTGGCGTCCGGCGGCATCCATGCCGGGCAGATGCACCAGCTGCTGACATACCTGGGCGAGGACGTGATCCTGCAGTTCGGCGGCGGCACCATCGGCCATCCCGACGGCATCCAGGCCGGCGCCACCGCCAACCGTGTCGCTCTGGAAACGATGGTCAAGGCCCGCAACGAGGGCCGCGACATCTGGAACGAGGGGCCGGAAATCCTGCGCGAGGCCGCCCGCTGGTGCGCTCCGCTGCGTGCGGCGCTCGATACCTGGAAGGACGTGACCTTCGATTACGCCTCCACCGACAGCGTCGATTACGTCCCCACCCCCACACCGGCGATGTGAAGGAGCACTTCCCATGCGACTGACCCAGGGCCAGTTCTCGTTCCTGCCGGACCTGACGGACGAGGAGATCACCAAACAGGTGCAATACGCCCTCGACCAGGGCTGGGCCGTGGCGGTGGAATTCACCGACGACCCGCACCCGCGCAACAGCTATTGGACGATGTGGGGCAACCCCATGTTCGACCTGCGCGACGCCAAGGGCGTGACGATGGAGATCGACGCCTGCCGCACCGCGCATCCCGAGCAGTATGTGAAGGTTCTCGCCTTTGACAGTTCGCACGGCTTCGAGACGGTGCGAATGTCGTTCCTGATCAACCGCCCGGCGGAGGAACCCGGTTTCGAGCTGCTGCGTGCGGAAGGATCGGGGCGGCGCATCGGCTACACAGTGCGCAGCTATGCCACCGGTCGTCCTGCCGGGGAGCGCTATGGCGGGGAGACCCGTCATGGAACGTGAACTTGGAGCCGGACATCTCCTCGCCCCTTCGATCCTCTCCGCCGACTTCGCCCGACTGGGCGAGGAGGTGGAGCGGGTGGTGGAGGCCGGATGCGAGGTCATCCATGTCGACGTGATGGACAACCATTATGTCCCCAACCTGACCATCGGTCCGCTGGTCTGCGCCGCCATCCGCCCGCGCACCCGCGCCATCATCGACGTCCATCTGATGGTGAAGCCGGTCGATGCGCTGGTGCCGTCCTTCGCCAAGGCCGGCGCCGACATCATCAGCGTCCACCCCGAGGCATCCGACCATCCCGACCGTACGCTCGCGCTGATCCGCGAGCAGGGCTGCCGCGCCGGGCTGGCGCTGAATCCGGCCACGCCTCTGACCTATCTGGATCATGTGATGGACCGGCTGGACCTGATCCTCGTCATGTCGGTCAATCCCGGCTTCGGCGGCCAGTCGTTCATCCCCTCCGCGTTCGAGAAGATCGCCGAAATCCGCCGCCGGATCGACCGTCACCGCGAGCACACCGGCCGCGACATCCGGCTGGAGGTGGACGGCGGCATCAAGCCTGACAACATCCGCGCCGTGGCCGATGCCGGCGCCGACATCTTCGTCGCCGGATCCGCCATCTTCGGCGCGGCGGATGCCGATGGCGGCTATCGCGGCGTGGTCGGACGGATGCGCGCCGCCCTGATGGCCGAACCGGAATGGAGGGCGGCATGAGCGGGGTCGCCGACCTTCTTGACCAGGAGACCCGTGACCGGCCGTCCGACGCTCCATCCGTCGATCTCGACGCGCTTTACCGGGAGTCCGGCATCGGCGGAATGCTGGCGGGGATGGATTGCGACCTTGTCGGGCTGAAGCCGGTGAAGACCCGCATCCGCGAGATCGCCGCCCTGCTGCTGGTGGAACGCGCCCGCCGCAGCATCGGCCTCCGGGCGGAGCCGCCGTCGCTGCACATGTGCTTCACCGGCAACCCCGGCACCGGCAAGACCAGTGTGGCGCGGCGCATGGCCGGGCTTCTCCATGGGCTGGGCTACATCCGTCGCGACCATGTGGTCAGCGTCACCCGTGACGATCTGGTCGGCCAGTATATCGGCCACACGGCGCCCAAGACGAAGGAGGTGCTGAAGCGCGCCATGGGTGGCGTGCTGTTCATCGACGAGGCCTATTACCTCTACCGGCCGGAGAACGAGCGCGACTACGGCCAGGAGGCCATCGAAATCCTGCTTCAGGTGATGGAGGACAACCGCGACGACCTCGTGGTGATTCTCGCCGGCTACCGCGACCGCATGGAGATTTTCTTTCGCTCCAATCCCGGCATGGCGTCGCGCATCGCCCACCATGTCGATTTCCCCGACTACGAGGCGGAAGAGCTGCTGGAGATCGCCCGGCTGATGACAGAGGGCATGCAGTACCGCCTGGCGCCGGAGGCGGAGCGGGCGATGGCCGACTACATCCTGCGCCGCATGGCCCAGCCGCGTTTTGCCAACGCGCGCTCCATCCGCAACGCGCTGGACCGTGCCCGCCTGCGACAGGCCAACCGCCTGTTCGAAGCGCGCGGCAGCGCCATCGCCGCCGCCGACCTGCTGACCATCGCCGAGGAGGACATCCGCCAAAGCCGCGTCTTCACACAATAGGCCGGCAGCAAGCCGGCCGCACATAACACCGAGAGAGGGGGAACCGATGCCGCACCGTCACACCACCTTCAGCAAATTCATCATCGAGGACCAGCGCCGCCGCGGGGGGGCCGACACCGACCTGACGGCCCTGCTCAACGACGTGCAGACCGCGTGCAAGTTCATCGCCAGCGCCGCCGCCCGCGGATCGCTGGCTCCGTCCGCCGGCCAGCCGGCGGTTCCGGCTCCCGAACCCGGCGTCAACGTTCATGGCGAGACGCAGAAGCCGCTCGACCTGATCGCCAACGAGATCATGCTGCGCACCTGCGAGTATGGCGGCAAGCTCTGCGGCATGGCGTCGGAGGAGATGGAGGAGCCCTACCGCATCCCCCGCGAATATCCGCGTGGCCGCTATCTGCTGGCCTTCGATCCGCTGGACGGCTCGTCGAACGTCGACGTCAATCTGACCGTCGGTACCATCTTCTCCATCCTCAAGGCGCCCGATGGTGTGGACGAGCCGGAGGTGGAGCATTTCCTGCAACCCGGCACGCAACAGGTGGCGGCCGGCTTCGCCCTCTACGGTCCGGCCGACATGATCATCGCTACCTTCGGCGAGGGCGTGCACGGCTTTACCCTGGATCGCGAGATCGGCGCCTACACTCTGACCCACCCGGACATGCGCATCCCCGATCATGTCTGCGAGTTCGCCATCAACAGCTCCAACGCCCGCTTCTGGGAGCCGCCGGTCCGCATGTATGTCGAGGAATGCATCAAAGGCAGTTCCGGCCCACGCGAGGCGGACTTCAACATGCGCTGGATCGCATCCCTGGTGGCGGAGGTCTACCGCATCCTGATCCGCGGCGGCGTCTTCCTCTATCCGCGCGACGCCAGACCGACCCACAAGCCGGGCAGGCTGCGTCTTCTCTACGAGGCCAACCCCATCGCCATGCTGGTGGAGCAGGCGGGCGGGGCGGCCAGCACTGGTCGGCAACGCATCCTCGACATCAAGCCGATGGCCCTGCACCAGCGCGTGCCGGTGATCCTGGGATCGAAGGCGGAGGTGGAGCGGCTGGTCGCCTATCACGCCGCCTACGACCGGGGGGAGGAGCTGTCCTTCCACGCCCCGCTGTTCGGCAGCCGGTCGCTGTTCCTCGCCTCCGAAACCGCGGCACTCGGCTGAGGGAGATCACACCATGTCGGCCCGTCATCCGATCATCGCCGTCACCGGTTCCTCCGGCGCCGGAACGACCACCGTTACCCGCACCTTCCAGCAGATCTTCCGCAGGGAGAGCATCGCCGCCGCCATCGTCGAGGGCGACAGCTTCCACCGCTACGACCGGCGGGAGATGCGCGCCAAGGTCGCCGAAGCGCAGGAGGAGCCCCATTCGACCTTCAGCCATTTCGGTCCCGACGCCAACCTGTTCGAGGAGCTGGACGATCTGTTCCGCAGCTATGGCGAGACCGGCGGCGGCCGCTTCCGCCGCTATCTGCATGACGCCAAGGAGGCCGAGCCTTACGGCCAGGACCCCGGCACCTTCACGCCGTGGGAGGAGATCGAACCCGGCACCGACCTGCTGTTCTACGAAGGGCTCCACGGCTGCGTGCGCACCGACCGTGTCGATCTCGCCCGTCATGCCGACCTGAAGATCGGCGTCGTTCCCATCGTCAACCTCGAATGGATTCAAAAGATCCACCGCGACCGCAACATGCGCGGCTATTCGGAAGAGGCCATCGTCGACACCATTCTGCGGCGCATGCCCGATTACGTGAAATACATCTGCCCGCAATTCAGCAGCACCGACGTGAATTTCCAGCGTGTGCCGACGGTGGACACCAGCAATCCCTTCATCGCCCGCGACATTCCGACCTCCGACGAGAGCATGCTGGTCATCCGCTTCACCCGGCCGAAGGGCATCGACTTCCCCTATCTGCTGTCGATGCTGAAGGACAGCTTCATGACCCGGCCCAACACCATCGTCTGTCCGGGCGACAAGATGGCGCTGGCGATGCAGCTGATCTTCACGCCGATGATCTGGCAACTCGCCGACCGCAAGAAGAAGGCGTTCTGAGCGGGGCGCCGAAAAGACACCCATCGGGGAGGATACCAGCGATGAATGCATCGATGACCGCGGCCCTTGAGGTCCGCGAACAGGACCGGCTTGCCGTTTCGCCGACTGAGTTGCCCGACAATACTCCCGACCGCGGCTCCGGACGTCGCCTGTTGGCGAACGCGTTGCGCATGCTCGCCATCGATGCCGTGGAGGCTGCGAATTCCGGCCATCCCGGTATGCCGATGGGGATGGCCGACATCGCCGAGGCGCTGTGGCGGCGCCATCTGCGCCACAATCCGACCGACCCCAGCTGGCCTGACCGCGACCGCTTCGTGCTGTCGAACGGGCACGGCTCCATGCTGCTCTATGGACTTCTGCACCTGACCGGCTACGACTTGCCGATGGAGGAACTGCGGCGCTTCCGGCAGCTCGGTTCCCGCACGCCGGGCCATCCGGAATATGGCGTGACGCCGGGGGTGGAGACGACCACCGGACCGCTGGGGCAGGGCCTCGCCAATGCCATCGGCATGGTACTTGCCGAACGGCTGCTGGGGGCGGAGTTCAACAGGCCGGGGCACCGGATCGTCGATCACCGGACCTTCTGCTTCGTCGGCGACGGTTGCCTGATGGAGGGGATCAGCCACGAGGCCTGCTCGCTGGCCGGCACGCTGGGTTTGGAAAAGCTGGTGATCTTCTATGACGACAACGGCATTTCCATCGATGGTCCCGTCGCCGGCTGGTTCACCGACGACACACCGCAACGGTTCGAGGCCTATGGCTGGCGGGTGATCCGGCAGGTCGATGGCCATGACGCCTACGCGCTGGATGCCGCCATCGACGAGGCGCTGACCCCCTGCGGCAAGCCGACGCTGATCTGCTGCAGGACGGTGATCGGCCACGGCTCTCCCAACCGGGCCGGTTCGGCCGAGGCGCATGGCGCACCGCTGGGCTCGGCGGAGGTCCTAGCGACCAGGGCCGCGCTCGGATGGAGCGCCCCGCCCTTCGAGATTGCGGAGGAGGTGTACGCCGGTTGGGATGCCCGGCGGCGCGGTGCGACGGCACAGGCCGACTGGCAGGCCCGGTTCGGCGCCTATGCCGACGCCCACCCGCAGGCCGCGGCGGAGTTCCTGCGGCGGATGTGCGGCGACCTGCCGGAGAGCTTCGCCAGTTCGGCCGATGCCTGGATTGGCACCGTCGCCGCGCAGGCGGAGGCGATGGCGACGCGCAAGGCATCGCAGCAGGCGATCGGTGTGCTGGCAGGCCTGCTGCCGGAGCTGTTGGGCGGATCGGCGGACCTGACCGGCTCAACCCTCACCGACTGGCGGGGGAGCGGCGGGCGCCACCTTCATTACGGCGTGCGGGAATTCGCAATGGCAGCAGTGATGAACGGCATGGCGCTGCATGGCGGCTTTCTGCCTTTCGGCGGCACCTTCCTGGCCTTTTCCGACTATGCCCGTAACGGCCTGCGCCTGTCGGCGCTGATGGGACTGCGCGTGGTCCACGTCTTCACCCATGACGGCATCGGCCTGGGCGAGGACGGTCCGACCCATCAGCCGGTCGAGCATGCCGCCAGCCTGCGTCTGATCCCGAACCTCGACGTCTGGCGCCCGTGCGATGCCCTGGAGACCGCCGTCGCCTGGCGCGCTGCGGTGGAGCGGTCGAACGGGCCGACCGCGCTGCTGTTGTCGCGACAGAGCCTGCCGGCCCAAGGAACAGGGCGTGCCGGCACTGATCTCGCCCGTGACGTGGCCCATGGCGGCTATGTGCTGGCCGACGATGGGCGGCCTGATGTGGTGCTGATCGCCACCGGATCGGAGGTGTCCATCGCCATGGAGGCTCGGCTGCTGCTCGCTAACCGGGGCATCGCCGTCCGAGTCGTTTCCATGCCCTGCTGCGAGGTGTTCGACCGGCAGGATCCGTCATGGCGCCGCGCCGTACTGCCCGACGGCATTCCCCGGCTGGCGGTGGAGGCCGGGGCAACCGGGCTGTGGCGCGCCACCGTCGGGCTTGCCGGTGATGTGGTGGGCCTCGACCGTTACGGCGAGTCCGCTCCAGCCGCAGACCTCTACCGCCATTTCGGCATCACGGCCGACTTGGTGGCAGACCGCGCCCAACGCCTGTGCGTCCCCCTGTCTTGAACCGGAGACCTCCCCGATGGCCCTGATCTCTCTTCGGCAGCTCCTCGACCATGCGGCCCAGCATGGCTATGGCGTGCCGGCCTTCAACATCAACAACATGGAACAGATCCAGGCGATCATGCAGGCGGCGGACGACTGCGCGAGCCCGGTGATCCTCCAGGCGTCGGCCGGAGCGCGCAAATATGCCGGCGAGCCGTTCCTGCGCCATATGGTGCAGGCGGCTGCGGAGATGTGGCCGCATATTCCCGTCTGCCTGCATCAGGACCATGGCGCCAGCCCGGCGGTCTGCCAGCAGGCCATCCGTTCCGGCTTCACCAGCGTAATGATGGACGGCTCGCTGCTGGACGACATGAAGACACCGGCCGGTTACGACTACAACATCCGCGTCACCCGGCAGGTGGTGGAGCAGGCGCACGCCGTCGGCGTTTCGGTGGAGGGTGAACTGGGTTGCCTCGGTTCACTGGAGACCGGCCAGGCAGGGGAGGAGGACGGCTCCGGCGCCGCCGGCACGCTGTCGCGCGACCAGCTTCTGACCGATCCGGAGCAGACGGCCGATTTCGTGGCGCGCACGGGCGTGGACGCGCTCGCCATCGCCATCGGCACCAGCCACGGTGCCTACAAGTTCAGCCGCCGCCCGGATGGCGAGGTTCTGGCGGTCGACCGCATCCGCGCCATCCATGAGCGCATCCCTGACACCCATCTGGTGATGCACGGGTCATCCAGCGTGCCGCAGGAATGGCTGGAGATCATCCGCGCCCATGGCGGTCGCATCCGCGAGACCTACGGCGTCCCGGTGGAGGAAATCCGCGAGGGCATCCGCAACGGTGTGCGCAAGGTCAACATCGACACCGACATCCGCCTTGCCATGAGCGGCAGCCTGCGTCGCGCGTTGATGACGCGACCGGAGGAATTCGACCCGCGCCGGTTCCTGGCCGAGGCCACCAGGGCCGCCCGCAGCCTCTGCCGCGAACGGTTCGAAGCCTTCGGATCCGCCGGACACGCGGAGCGGATCGTTCCGCTTCCGCTGGAGCGCATGGCCGCCCGCTCCGCGGCATTGGAGTTCGCGGCGATGGAGCGGCGGTCGCCAGCGGCGATGGCGTCGCACTGACGGAGTGCGGCGCTGGTCGACAGTTCTCCCTATCTCGGTCGCGCCCTCAATCGCCTGCTCGGCGGTTGAGGGCGTCTTGCATCAGCGATGCCATGCTGTGCTCCCTGATCCACTGCCATATTGAACCTCCGGACGCGCTTGAGGTCGTCGTCCGCAGCAATATCGACTTATGCCAACAGCCCATCCGACATTCCCATCCGGCCGGGGCTGTAAACGATTTAGAATGCTGACATTCAGCAGAATATCGGTTAACGTGGCATCTGGTATACGAAACGCCAGGAACTTGGGATCGCGACAACCAGAAGCGCGAACCACCCAGCAGAGGCCAGAACCGTCGTGACCGCATTCCCTCCGATCATCAGCGCGACGCCGCCCGGCGGCGTTCCCGCCCGCAGCATCCATCCCGGCTCCGGCCGCCGCAAGACGCGCGACCAGCAGAAGGGCCGTCAGGTCGATCCCCTCAGCCTTGACGAGATACGGGCGCTTCTCGGCGACCGTTCCCGTCAGCCGGATCTGCTGATCGAGCATCTCCACCTGCTTCAGGACCATTACGGCTGCCTGCATGCCCGCCGTCTCGCCGCCTTGGCGAAGGAGATGAAGCTGGCGCTGGTCGAGGTGTTCGAAGTGGCGTCCTTCTACGCCCATTTCGACATCGTGATGGACGGAGAGCCGGCTCCGCCGAAGCTGACCATCCGCGTGTGCGACTCCCTGAGCTGTGCCCTGGCCGGGGCCGAACAGCTGCATGAGGCGCTGAAGGCCGGCGTCGACGAGCGTGAGGTGCGCATCCTCCGCGCGCCTTGCATGGGAGGCTGCAACAACGCGCCGGTCGTGGCGATCGGCCATGCCCCGCACGAGAACGCGACGGTCGAGAGCGTACTCGACGCCATGGCCCATGGCCATGTCCACCCCGACATTCCCGACTATCTGGGCTTCGACGACTACATCCGCGGCGGCGGCTACAAGATGCTGGCCGAGTGCCTGAACGGCGCGCGCGATGTCGATGCTGTGCTGAAGGGGCTGGAGGATTCCAGCATCCGCGGCCTGGGCGGCGCCGGTTTCCCCACCGGCCTGAAATGGCGCTATGTCCGGGCGGAGCCGGGACCGCGCATGATGGCGATCAACGGCGACGAGGGCGAGCCCGGCACCTTCAAGGATCGCTTCCATCTGGAACGCGACCCGCACCGCTTTCTGGAAGGGATGCTGATCGGCGCCTGGACGGTCGAGGCGACCGATGTCTACATCTACCTGCGCGACGAATACCCGCAATGCCGGGAAATCCTGCTGCGCGAAATCCCGAAGGTCGAGGCCGCCGGCTTCGCCCGCCACACCCGCATCCATCTCCGTCGCGGTGCCGGCGCCTACATCTGCGGCGAGGAGTCGGCGATGCTGGAAAGCATCGAAGGCAAGCGCGGGCTGCCCCGACACAAGCCGCCCTTCCCGTCGGTGGTCGGCTTGTTCGGCCGCCCGACCCTGATCAACAACATCGAGACGGTGTTCTGGGTCCGCGAGATCCTGGAGAAGGGCGGGGCGTGGTTCGCCAGCCATGGCATGAACGGGCGCAAGGGGCTGCGCACCTTCTCGGTCTCCGGCCGGGTCAAGGAGCCGGGGGTCAAGCTGGCCCCGGCCGGAATCACCCTGCAGGAGCTGATCGACCAGTATTGCGGCGGCATGGCCGACGGCCACACGCTGAAGGGCTACCTGCCCGGCGGTCCGTCGGGCGGCATCCTGCCGGCGTCGATGGCGAACATCCCGCTCGATTTCGGCACGCTGGAGGCACACGGGTCCTTCATCGGTTCGGCCGCCGTCGTCGTGCTGTCCGACAAGGACAACATGCGCGACGTTGCGCTCAACCTGCTGAAATTCTTCGAGGATGAAAGCTGCGGCCAATGCACGCCCTGCCGGGTCGGCACTGAGAAGGCGGTGCGGCTGATCAGCGAACCGGAATGGGACGAGGAGCTGCTGACCGCCCTCGCCACCGTCATGGGCGACGCCTCGATCTGCGGCCTGGGGCAGGCGGCGATGAATCCGATCAAGCTGGTGATGAAGCATTTCCGCGACGACTTCGTGTCGCGCCAGGGCAGGGCTCAGGGTACCGCCCAGGGCGCAACCGGATCGCAGGGGTAAGGAGACCGACATGTCCAACGGCATCACGTTCACCCTGGACGGCACCGAGGTCACGGCGCGGAACGGCGAGACGATCTGGCAGGTCGCCACGCGGCTGGGCACCGAGATTCCGCATCTCTGCCACCGGCCGGAGCCGGGCTACCGCCCCGACGGCAACTGCCGCGCCTGCATGGTGGAGATCGAGGGGGAGCGCGTGCTCGCCGCCTCCTGCATCCGCAAGCCCAAGCCCGGCATGACGGTGCGCACCGCGTCGGAGCGGGCCAAGGCATCGCGCAAGCTGGTCTTCGAACTGCTGCTGGCCGACCAGCCGGAGCGGAAGAGCGCGCACGACCCCAACTCCACCTTCTGGAACTGGGCCGACAAGGTCGAGATCGCCGGCAGCCGTTTCCCCGCCGTGGACCGTCCGACCAAGACGGACGACATGTCGCATCCGGCGATGGCGGTCCAGCTCGACGCCTGCATCCACTGCAACCTGTGCGTCCGCGCCTGCCGCGAGGTGCAGGTCAACGACGTCATCGGCATGGCGGCGCGCGGGCATCTGGAAAAGATCGTCTTCGATTTCGACGACCCGATGGGCCAGTCCACCTGCGTTGCCTGCGGCGAGTGCGTGCAGGCCTGCCCGACCGGTGCGCTGATGCCGGCGACGCTGGTGGACGAGAAGGGCGTCTACGCCAACGCACCCGACCGCGAAGTCGACTCGGTCTGCCCCTATTGCGGTGTCGGCTGCCAGCTGACCTATAAGATTAAAGACAACAAGATCGTCGCAGTCGACGGCAAGGACGGCCCGTCGAACCAGAACCGCCTGTGCGTGAAGGGTCGTTTCGGCTTCGACTATGCCCATCACGGCGACCGTCTGACCGTGCCGCTGATCCGCAAGGAGGGCGTGTCAAAGCACGACGTCGACATCGACCCGATGAACCCCTTCACCCATTTCCGCGAAGCGAGCTGGGACGAGGCGCTGGCGGTGGCGGCCGGCGGCCTGCGCAAGATCCGCGACGAGCGCGGCGGCAACGCGCTTGCCGGCTTCGGGTCGGCCAAGGGGTCGAACGAAGAGGCCTATCTGTTCCAGAAGCTGGTCCGCACCGGCTTCGGCACCAACAA
The DNA here is from genome assembly GCF_042604625.1 of Azospirillum sp. A29. NCBI lineage: Bacteria > Pseudomonadati > Pseudomonadota > Alphaproteobacteria > Rhodospirillales > Azospirillaceae > Azospirillum > Azospirillum sp. A29. The sequence continues at coordinate 601,010 of NZ_CP170460.1, read as the reverse complement.
CGTCGATCACTGCACCCGGCTCTGCCATGCCTCGTCGGTCGCAGCCTTGATCGAGGGCGTCGGGTCGGGGGCGGTGTCGGCGCCTTTCATGGCGGCGGAGGATGCGGAGGTCATCGTCATCATCGGCGCCAACCCGACGGAGAACCATCCCGTCGCCGCCACCTTCTTCAAGAACGCGGCGGAGCGCGGTGCCAAGCTGATCGTCATGGACCCGCGCGGCCTCGCCATGGCGCGCCATGCCACGCACATGCTGCAGTTCACGCCGGGCCGCGACGTGTCGATGCTGAACGCCATCCTCCACACCATCATCGCGGAGGGGCTGTACGACCGACAGTATGTCCAGGCCAACACCGAGGATTTCGAGGCGCTGGCCGAGACGGTCAAGGACTACCCGCCGGAGGAGATGGAGAAGGTCTGTGGCATCCCGGCCGCCACCCTGCGCACGGTGGCCCGGCTGTTCGCCCGGTCCAAGGCGTCGATCATCTTCTGGGGCATGGGCGTGTCGCAGCACATCCACGGCACCGACAACAGCCGCTGCCTGATCGCGCTGTCGCTGGTCACCGGCCAGATCGGCCGTCCCGGCACCGGCCTGCACCCGCTGCGCGGCCAGAACAACGTCCAGGGCGCGTCCGACGCCGGCCTTATCCCGATGTTCTACCCCGACTACAAGTCGGTCGAGGATCCGGAGGTCCAGTCCTTCTACGAAAATTATTGGGGCACCAAGCTGGACGGCAAGCGCGGCCTGACGGTGGTCGAAATCATGGACGCCATCCATGACGGCCGGATCAACGGCCTCTACATCGAGGGCGAGAATCCGGCGATGTCCGATCCGGATGTGACCCACGCCCGCGAGGCGCTGGCGATGCTCGACCATCTGGTGGTGCAGGACATCTTCCTGACCGAGACGGCCAAATACGCCGACGTGGTTCTGCCGGCCTCGGCCTGGCCGGAGAAGGACGGCACCGTCATCAACACCAATCGTCAGGTCCAGATGGGCCGTGCGGCGGTGCCGCTGCCGGGCGAGGCTCGCCAGGATCTGTGGATCATCCAGGACATGGCGCGCGGGCTGGGCCTGAACTGGACCTATACCCACGTGTCGGAGGTGTTCGCCGAGATGGTCGGCGCCATGCCGTCGCTCGCCAACATCAGCTGGGAGCGGGTCGAGCACGAAGGCTCCGTCACCTATCCGGTCGACGGTCCCGACCAGCCCGGCCACGACATCGTCTTCGGCAACGGCTTCCCGACGAAGACGGGCCGCGGGCGCTTCGTACCGGCGCGGCCGATCAACCCGGCGGAGACGCCTGACCTTGAATACCCGCTGGTTCTCACCACCGGCCGCCAGCTGGAGCATTGGCACACCGGGTCGATGACCCGCCGGTCGAGCGTGCTCGATGCGGTGGAGCCGGAGGCGGTGGCCTATGTCTCCCCGCATGACCTCACCCGCGCCGGGATGAGGACCGGCGACTACATGCTGGTGTCGAGCCGTCGCGGCACGATCCGCCTGAAGGCGCGCATCGACGACCGCATGCCGGTGGGGCTGGTCTTCATCCCCTTCGCCTACGCGGAAGCGGCGGCGAATGTGTTGACCAATCCGCAGCTCGATCCCTTCGGCAAGATCCCGGAGTTCAAGTACTGCGCGATCAAGATCGAGAAGGCGCAGATGGCCGAGGCGGCGGAGTAGCGAGGTTACAACGGGTCCCGCAGGCGGCGATGCGCGCCGCCGCCTGTGGCCCCACGGCTGGCTTTGCTACCGTTACGACGGCTCCCGTGCGCCGGTCAGCACCACGCCCACCCCGGCGGCCTGCGGGACGATCTCCAGCTTTTCCACCTGCACCCGGGCGAAGACCGCCTGCGGCGGCGACAGGCACAGCGCCAGCAGTTTCTCCGCCAGCACCTCCAGCAGTTGGATGTGCGGGCTTTGCGTGAAGGCTTCGACGCCCTTGATCAGGTATTCGTAGGAGACGACGGCGTCGAGATCGTCGACGAAGGGCCGGTTCGGCACCTCCACCGTGACGGTCAGGCTGACCCGCACGCGCTGGGTCCGGGTCTTCTCATGATCCCAGACGCCGATGCGGAAATCGCCGACATAATCGCGCAGCACCAGATCGTAACGGCGCATCAGGGCCGCCGTGCGCGGCGGCGGCGGTCGCAGGACGTTCATGATGCTGCTGTAGCCGCTTTGTGATTCGTCCGGCATTCCTCGGTCCTCCCTGCCGCCCGCTTACCGCTTTTGCGGCGCATGTTCCGCCAGCCGATGATCGACCAGCCAGCCGACGCCGCGCGACCATGCGGTCTCGGTGTCGCCGCGGATGTCGCCGCGCGCCGTTGTCACCGCCTGGCCGGTGCCGACATCCTCGACGACCACACCGATCCACAGGATCAGGCTGCTTACCTTGCGGACGATGCCGAAGACGACCAGATCGGCCCCGGCCGCCCGCGCGATGTCGCGCTCGCAGCCGTTGCAGGACCGGATCACGGTTCCCGGCGGGACCAGTCCGGCGGTGGCCGCATCGCCGATCACGGCATACCCCTTGGCATCGAGGGCATGGCGCAGCTCCGCACTGACCCGTTTCAGCCGCTCCGCATGCTCCACGGATGGGGCTTCGCCGCTGCTGTCCTCCAGTTCGAGGTCCAACACCAGCGTCCGCGCCGATGCCGGTGCCGGCAAAGCGACCGTCGCAACAGCGATGATAGCGGCTGCGGCCCACCTCCCCACATGATCCATCGGACTTCTCCTTTTGCGCAGCGGTTCCGATTGCGCCGGATCGTTGGCGGGGCCATCATTCATGCCATGCAACGATATTCCTCCGTCCTCGGACCCGCCTTCGCCGCGGCTCTGGCCATCGCCGTGGGCGCCGGATTGCCCGCCGCTGCCATTGCGCAGGACCCGAAGAACCCCGACTGGCCCTGCCAGCAAATCCTCGTTCCCAGCTTGTCCCCGGCTTCGGTATGGGATGGCCCGTCGCTCGACGGACTGATGGACGAATGGCAACGAGACCCCGCGGTCGCCACCCTGGTCCGGCGCGCCGCCGACGACAGTATCGATCTCGCGACGCTGGAACCGCAGGCCGAAGCGCTGGCGGGGCCGGTTAAGCAGGACGCGGAACAGGAGCACGATCGCAAGCTCGCCCTGGTGTTCGCCGGAACCTTCCAGACGCTGGATCGTCAGCGCACCGCCGCCATCGCCTCCATCGAGCGGTACGCCCAGCACCAGCGTGCCCTGCGCGACCGCATCGCCGCCAGCCTGCGCGATCTCGACACCGCATCGGGCGACGCGGCCCGCGCGAAGGAGATCAAGGATGCCATCGCCTGGGACCGCCGCATCCTCGACGACCGCCGCCGGTCGCAGACCGCCGTGTGCGAGCAGCCGGCCCGGATCGAGCAGCGGCTCGGCCAGATCGCCCGGATGCTGACGGCGTTGCTGTCCTGAGCGGAGCACTCAGTTCCCAACCTTCGATGCAGGGTTTGAGGATACGGGGTTCGGTTCCGGTTCGACCGTGACCAGCTCGTGTCCCGCGGCCGTCCAGCCTTCGGTGCCGGCGGGGAACCATTTGACCGCTTGGTAGCCCAGGGCCACCGCGCGCTTGGCCGCATTCCAGCTCATCCAGCAGTCGGGCTGGCAGAACACCACCAGCGGACGCTTGCGGTCACCCGCGGTCAGTGCCTCCAAGCCGGTGCGGAGATAGGCCTCCTGTTCGTCCGAGGGCGCACCGTAGCCGACATTCGGCAGCCAATGGGCGCCGGGAAGGCTGCGATGCGGTGGCGGCACCCAACGGCTGTCCGCCGTCAGACCCGCAGGTTTCGGTGGCGTCGGCAGCACGTCGACCAGGGCAGCGCCGGCCTTCGCCAGCCGCTCCACCTCCGCCGCTCCCACCGTTTCGGCGCCACGCAGGCCGGGTGGGGTGGGGGAGCGGTAATCGGCCATGCGATAGCCGTCCGGTTCCGCCACCTCTGCCCGGATGGTTCCGTCGGCATTGACCAGCGGGACATGATATTCGGCGAGGATGCGGTCGATATCGCCCTGACGGCGGACGATGAAATCGTTCAGCCAGTGCCGCCAGTCCGGCTCGTCCGGACGGAGGCCCATGGAGATCATGTACTGAAAGGGCGAAGCCCCCGGCTCGTCCATCAGCGGCACGACCGTCAGCGGCACCTGCTGCCGGGCGGCGAAATAGCCGGCAATCGGCCCCCACACGATGGCGGCATCGGTGCGTGCCGCCGCCACGTCCTCCACCGCCTGCTGGGCCGGATGGTGGGCGCGCGTGTCGGTGTCGAGCTGGTAGGGCTCCATGTTGATCAACCCATGGCGCAGCATCACCGCAGAAGGCGGCGTGCGGGCGACGACGCCGATGCGTGCACCCTGCAGCGACGCATCTGCCAGCGTTTTCGCCGTGATTCCGGAATCCTTCCGATAGATCAGCGCATAGGTCGACCGGTAATAGGGATTGGTGTTCTGCATCAGCTCTTCGCCGACCGCGGTGCCCATCACCAGATCGCATTGGCGGGTGCGCAGCGTGTTGCGGACGAAGCCGATCGTCTGCGGCCACCATGTGAAGGCCAACGGTACCTTCAGATCGTCGGCGATCAGCTGGGCGATCCGGTTCTCAAACCCCTCGCGACGATCGTTGGAGAAGGGAAGCAGGCTGGCGTCGGCGCAGACGCGCAGCACCTCGGTGGGGATGCCCTCTGTCGCACTGGCAGGCTGGCCAATGGACGCAGCCGCCGCGCAGAGCGCGACGGCCAGGTACAGGACACGCCTGGAAAAGGAGAGCCGGCGGGTCATGCCGGACTCACGACGGCGCTTTGAACCGCTCGGGCCGTCCGCGGCCGATCTTGTCGTCCGAACGCGCCTTCAGATAGCGGTAGATGTCGGCGAGGTTGAGCATCACGTTGGGATCGGACCCGAAGGTCGGCATCACCTTGTCGCCGGTGGCACCCATGTTCTTGCGGCCATTGGTCACCACGTCGGTGAATTGCCAATAGTCCATCCGCTTCAGTGAATCGGCCAGCGCCGGCGCGAAGGACGAGCCGAGCCCGTCCGGCCCGTGACAGACATGGCAGGACGAGGCGTAACGCCGATAGCCGTTGTAGGTCCCCTGGTCCACCTTGCCGTCCCGCACCGCGTAGAGCGGCACGCCCTGATCGTCCACCAGTTCCTCCGGGTCGGCGACCTTCGCCTCCTGCGCGGCGTTTCCGCCGGCTGGGGCCTGGGTGGTTGGAGCCTGGGCGGTTGGGCTTTGCGTAGCCGGAGTTTGAGCGGTTTGCGTCTGGTTCGGCGGTGTTGGGCTCTGCTCCGGTTTCTGTGCTGTATCCTGCTGGCCGAATGCGGTGCCGAGGGTCACGGTTGCGGTGAACCCGACGGCGGCGCACAGCCCGATCAGGTATTTGGGCATCTTGCTTTCTCTCCCCACTGCCTTCATGCGTAGGCGCCATCAGCCTGGAAATTGTGCGGGCGCCGGCCCCCAGCCTTGGGAACCGGCGCCCGCTTGTTCGTTACTGAGTGTCCGGCAAGGCGAAGACGGTCAGCGTGCCGCCCAGTTGGGTGTATTCGCCCAGTGCCTTGTGTGCGCCGACGGCGCCCAACCCTTCCTGTTCGCCGGTCAGACCGGCGGCCAGCCCGATGCCGGCCCAGCCGCCGACACCCGACAGCACGGCGATGTACTGCTTGCCCTTGTGCATGTAGGTGTTGACGTTGCCGATGATGCCGGACGAGGTCTTGAAGTTGTACAGATCTTTGCCGTCCTTCAGGTCGAACGCCTTCAGATAGCCTTCCAGCGTCCCGTAGAAGCCGACGCCGCCCTTGGTCGACAGGGCACCGCTCCACACTGCGAAGCGTTCGGGCTTCGACCAGACGATCTTGCCGGCGGACGGATCCCAGGCGATGAAGTTGCCCATCCCGCCATGGGAATCGGGCGCCGGATACATGCTGAGCGTCGCGCCGACATAGGGCTGGCCGGCGGAATACTCCACCTTGAACGGCTCGTAATCCATGCAGATGTGGTTGGTCGGCACATAGATCAGGCCGCTGTCGGGCGAGTAGCTGGCCGGCTGCTGGTCCTTGGAGCCCAGCGCCGCCGGGCAGACGCCGGTGGTGTTGTGATCCTCGCCCTGGGCGAAGGTGCTGTACTTGTCGTTCACCTTCGGCCGGCCGGTCTTCATGTCGATCTCGCTCGCCCAGTTGACGGACGGATCGTACTTCTGAGCGACCAGCAGCTCGCCGTTGGTGCGGTCGATGGTATAGGCGAAGCCGTTGCGGTCGAAATTGATCAGCGCCTTGCGCTTGCCCCCGCCGATGGTGACGTCGGCCAGGATGTTCTCGTTGACGCCGTCATAATCCCATTCGTCGAAGGGCGTCTTCTGGAACACCCATTTCGCCTGTCCGGTGTCGGCATCGCGGGCGAAGATGGTCATCGACCATTTGTTGTCGCTCTTGGCCCGGTCCTTGTCGACTGCGCGCTGCGCCGGGTTCCAGGTGCCCGGGTTGCCGGTGCCGTAATAGATCAGGTTCAGTTCGGGATCGTAGGTGTACCAGCCCCAGGTGGTGCCGCCGCCGATCTTCCACTGGTCGGCCGGCCAGGTCTTGATGCCGAGGTCGGGCTCGCCGATCGGCTTGCCGAGCATCATCGTCTTCTGCGGGTCGATCATCACGTCCTTGTCGGGACCGGTCGAATAGGCCCGCCACACCATCTTGCCGGAGTTGATGTCGTAAGCGGTCAGATGGCCGCGCACGCCGAACTCGCCGCCGCTGATGCCGACATAGACCTTGTCCTTCACCACCAGGGGGGCGGCGGTCAGCGTCTCTCCCTTGCTGGCGTCGCCGTTCTTGGCCGACCACACCACCTTGCCGGTTTCGGTGTCCAGCGCCACCAGCGTGTTGTCGGCCTGTCCCAGGAACAGCTTGTTGCCGGCGACCGCCACACCGCGGGTGACGGTGTCGCAGCACATCACGGGGATGACGGACGAGTCCTGTCTCGGCTCATACTTCCACTTGATGCGGCCGTTGTCGTTGAGATCGAGCGCATAGACATTGTTGGGGAAGGGCGTCGAGATGTACATCGTGTCGCCCACCACGATGGGACCGCCTTCGTGGCCGCGAAGCACGCCGGTGGAGAACTGCCACACCGGGCGCAGGTTCTTCACGTTGTCGCGGGTGATCTGGTCGAGCGTGCTGTAACGCTGGCCGGCATAATTTCCAAGCTGCAATGCCCAGTTGGACGGGTCCTTCTGGTTCTTCAGAATGTCGTCGTTGGCGAAAGCACCAGTGGGAATGGCGGCGGTGGCCGCCTGGATCGCGGCGGTGACGAGCAGACAGCGCACAAAGGGGTTCATGTGTTTCCTCCCGTTTTTTCGGCGGTCGTCCGTGGTCCCAGAAACTCGTGCGGCGGCAGGCGGCGGCTTCCGTGAAAGGCGATCTTCAGAGAGGGCGTTCTCCCTCGACGATGGACGCGTGACGTCGAACTGAGAGACGTCGGGCGGTTCGGTTACCGGCGCTCCGATTTCGAACTGTTTTGGCATCGCAGGCGTGCCGGTCCTAAATGACGGGACACGACTGTTGGCGGGGTTCTAAACTGCCCCGCACTCTGTTGGCGACACTGACAATCAGTTTGATCAAATAAAGATAGGCTGTGAAGATTATTTTCCGCTACCGTTCGAAAGTTTTCGAAAGAGGCGGAATAACGGGTAGGCAGAGACCGAAGAGTTAATCCGTAAGATCGCGAACGCCGAATATGACGCACCCGATATCAGGCCTGTTCGGCCGGACCACCCCGCCGCGCCCAGAAACCGCGCCCCGGATCGTAGGCCAGAACCGCCGCACCCAGGAACAGGGCGAGACAGCCGGTGACCCACAGCAGCGCGGCGACATCGACTCGGAGATACAGGCTGAAGCGGATCAGTTCCACCGCCTGGGTGAAGGGGTTCCAGGCGGCGATCTGGTAGAGCGCCGGGCTGCCTTCCCTGATCCGCCAGAGCGGATAGAGGGCGGAGGAGGCGAAGAACATCGGGAAGATCACGAAGTTCATCACCCCGGCGAAATTCTCCAGCTGCCGGACGAAGGACGACAACAGCAGGCCGAGCGCCCCCAGCATCAGCCCGCTGAGCAGCAGCGCCGGCAGGGCCGCAAGATAGCCCAGCGGCGGCGGTTCCACCCCCCACAGCCATGCGATGCCGAGAAACACATAAACCTGGGCAATCGATACCGCGACACCCGCCAGCAGCTTGGCGACCAGCAGGTACCAGCGCGGCAGGGGACTGACCAGCAACGTCCGCATGCTGCCCATCTCGCGGTCATAGACCATCGACAGCGAGTTCTGCATGCCGTTGAACAGCTGGATCATCGCGACCAGCCCCGGAACCACATACTCGTCGTAGAGGATGTAGGTTTCGTAGGGCGGGATGATCGACACGCCCAGCACGGCCCGGAAGCCGACGGCGAAGATCGCCAGCCAGACCAGCGGCCGGACCAGGGCGGCGAAGAAGCGCTCGCGCTGGTGCAGGAAACGCAGGCCTTCGCGCACGATGATGCTGCGCAGGCAGTACCAGTAGGTTGCGGCGCTCATGGCCGGCGCTCCCCTGTGGTCAGGGCGGCGAAGGCGGCAGGCAGGGCGGCGGTGGCGGTCTCGGCGCAGACCCTCCGCACCGTGCCGGAGGCGCGCAGCCGACCCTGGTGCAGCACGACGACGGAATCCTCGTCGGTCGCCTCGTCCATCAAATGGGTGGCCCACAGGACCGCCAGCCCCTGTTCCCGGCACAGCGCGCGGACATGGGCCAGAATATGGCGGCGCGAATCCGCATCCAGACCGACCGTCGGCTCGTCGAGCAGCAGCAGGCTCGGCCGGTGCAGCAGTGCACGGGCGATCTCCACCCGCCTTCGCTGACCTCCGGACAGGGCGCGGACCTTGTCGTCGCCGCGGTCGGCAAGGCCGATGCGCGCCAGTTCCTCCCGCGCGCGGGCTTCGCAGTCGGAGGGCGACATCCCATGCAGGCCGCCGTGATAGCGCAGGTTCTGCCGGACGGTGAGATCGAGGTCGAGCGTCGGCTGCTGGAACACTACCCCGATCCGCTCCAATGCGCGGGTCGGCTGGCGCCGCAGGTCGAAGCCGAAGATGCGGATGGCGCCGGTCCGGTTGGAATAGAGCCGGGTGATCAGCGAGAACAGCGTGGTCTTTCCCGCCCCGTTCAGGCCCAGCAGCATGGTGAAGCCGCCGGGCGCCACGGCGAAGGACACGCGATCCAGCGCCACGCGCTTGCCGAAATTGTGGCTCAACTCCTCCACCGCCAGGGCGGGAGGGCCATGGATCGCAGGAATCGGCGGAGGCTCTGCAGGGATCGCGGCTTCGTACATCCTGTCTTCCCCAGGACACACCCTGTTCGATGCCGGAGTCAAATCCGGTGGGCGGCGGTCGTCATGCTTCGGAAGGGTCATTGCAAAGAGAGCGTTCGCGCCTGATTGTTGGCATTGCAAGCGATTGTTCAAGATGCTTTTCCGAGGGGGTGGAGCTTGACCCCGACGGCAGTTCCGGAATTCGTCGTGGTTGCGCTGTCGGCACGGGCGCTGGCGGCCAGCGCCTGCCGCGGCGGGCGCAGTGTCGCCGCCATCGATCTGTTCGCCGATGCGGATACGGCCGCTATGGCCGACCCCTGCGTGAACCTGCCGTCGCGCCGGCTGCGCATTTCCGCCGGTCCATTGCGGCGGGCGCTGGCCTTGCCCGATTTGCGCGGGCTGCCGCTGGTCTATGGCGCCGGGTTCGAGGAGCAACCCGATCTTCTGGCGGCGCTTGCCCGCGTCCGGCCGGTGATCGGCAACCGGGCGGAAGCGGTGGCGCAGGTGAAGGATCCTCTCGCTTTTGCAGCCCTGCTCGCCCGTCTCGGCATTCCGCATCCGGGGGTCTCGCTGTCGCTGCCAAATGGCGACGGCTGGCTGGTGAAGCGCGCAGGTGCCAGCGGTGGCGGTCACATCCGGCGGGCCTCCACGCGTCTGCCGGCCGGCCATTATGCCCAGCGCCGCATGGATGGGCGTCCGGTGTCCCTGCTGTTTCTGGCCGACGGCCGTCGCATCCTGCCGGTGGGCTTCAGCCGGCAATGGGTGGCGCCGGCACCCAGGCAGCCCTACCGTTACGGCGGGGCGGTCGGCCCGTTGCCGGCTTGCGGAAGGATGGGCGCGGCGATGATCGATGCGGCGGCGACGATCACTGAAGCGGTGGGACTGGTCGGGCTGAACAGCGCCGATTTCCTGGTCGGGTCTGCCGGATGGTGCCTGCTGGAGATCAACCCGCGGCCGGGAGCGACTCTCGACCTGTTCGACCGTCCGCCGATGCCCAGCCTGTTCGGCCTGCATCTGGCGGCCTGCGCTGGGCAACTGCCGGCCGCACTGCCACCGCTTACCGGCTACCGCGCCGCCATGGTCGTCTACGCCTCGGCTCCGGTCCATTTGCCGGAGGGACTGCGTTGGCCGGGCTGGACAGCCGACCGGCCGCAAACGCCTGCGCTTGTCCCAACCGGAGCGCCGCTTTGCACCGTGCTTGCCGACGCAGACGACCTGCTGGAGGCCCGGCGCCTTGCCGGCCGGTATGCCCGGACACTGTGCCGGCTCTCCACCATGGTGGAGGCGGCATGAGCGGCGCAGTCGCCTTGTTCACCGACGGAGCCGATTGGCACGCGGCACGCCTGGAGCGGGCATTCGCGCGCCGCGGTGTCGAATGCCGGCGCGTTTCGCTGAGCGCCTGCGGCTTCGCTGTCGGACGGACGTTGACCGATCTTCTGCTGCCGGGCTTTGGCGACAGCCTGCCGTCCGGTGCTTTCGTGAGGGTGATCGGTCAAGGCAGCTTCGAACAGGTGACGCTGCGGTTGGGGGTGCTTCATGCGCTCGACCGGTTGGGCGTCCCCGTCTACAACACCGCCCGGGCCATCGAACGCTGTGTGGACAAGAGCGCCACCAGTTTCCTGCTGGCCCGGTCCGGCCTGCCGACGCCTCCCTCCGTCGCCGTTCAATCCGCCGATATGGCGCGTGCCGTGGTGGAGAACACGCCGGACTGCGTGCTGAAGCCGCTGTTCGGCGCCCAGGGACGCGGCCTGCGCCGCCTGTCCACCCCAGATGACGTGCCGGAGTCCGAGGCGGTGGCCGGCGTCTATTACCTTCAATCCTTCGTGCCGCCGCGCCGGGAGGGCGAGTGGCGCGATTGCCGGGTCTTCGTCGTGGGAGGGCGTGCGGTGGCCGCCATGATCCGCCATGGCCGCAGTTGGATCACCAATGTGCATCAGGGCGCCCGCTGCGAGGCCATGGCCCCGGACGGCACCGCCGCCGATCTGGCGGTGCGCGCCGCCGCTGCCGTGGGGGCGGATTATGCCGGTGTCGATCTGATCGCCGATCCTGGCGACGGCGACCGCTGGCTGGTGCTGGAAGTCAATTCGATGCCGGCATGGCAGGGCCTGCAATCGGTCAGCAAGATCGACATCGCCGATGCGCTGGCCGCCGATTTCCTGGGCCGGGTCGATGCCGTTGCATCGAAGGAGCCGCGATGACCGCCCGCCTGCTGCGCCTCTATCCCGGGGCGCCTGAGGACATCGCACTGTCCGGCGCCTATCTCGCCCACCGCCTTCATGAGCAGGGGAGTGCTGGCGCGCCGTTCGTCTATGCCAGCTTCGTCGCCAGCCTGGACGGGCGCATCGCCTTGCGCGACCCCGCCACCGGGGAAAGCCGGCTGCCGGCCGGGCTGGTCAGCGGTAACGACTTCCGGCTGTTCCTCGAACTTCAGGCGCAGGCAGACTGTCTGGTCACCCATGGCGGTTACCTGCGCGACCTTGCGGCGGGGCGATTGGACGACGTTCTGCAAATCGGCACACAGCAGGCCACGCGGGATCTGGCGCAGTGGCGGGTGGACAACGGCCTTTCGCCCCAGCCTGCCGTAGTCGTCGCCAGCGCCAGCCTGGACTTCCCGATGCCGGTCTCGCCTGCAAGGCATGGTCAGCGCGTGATCGTCGCCACCGGTACCGGGGCTCCACCCGAGAGGGTCACGCACTGGCGGCGCGCCGGCTACGACGTGCTGGTCGCCGGTGCCGGCGCGTCGGTGGAAGGCGGGGCCCTGGTCCGCGAACTCGGCAGCCGGGGGCTGCGCAGCATCTATCTGCTGACGGGGCCGCGGATGCTCGACACCATGCTGCGCGATCGGGTGCTTTCACGGCTTTACCTCACCACCGCGCATCGTCTGCTCGGTGGCGAGAGTTTCCACACCATGCTGTCGGGCCCGGAGCTGGGCAATGCCGGCCGGCTGCGGCTCTGCGCGCTGCACTACGATGTGGGGGCGCTGGACGACGCGGGGCAGTTCTTCGCCCATTTCGAGTCGCTGCCGGCCTGAGTTGACGACGTGCAAGGATGTTCGAGGAATGGATCGCCTTTGCCGGTTACAAACCGGCGCAGGCGTAGGCGTTGATTTCGGTGCCGACCGAAATCTCGACAATCTTCGGCTTGCGCCAGGTCTTCATGTCCGCATCCTCCGCTGGAATGGGCGATCAGGCAATATTGCCGCGGGAGCCCACTAGGAAACTGTACCCGTGAGTCCGCAAGTCGACCATCATCCCAATGGATAGTCTTGAGATAATTAGGCCAGAATTGCTGCGGTGCGGCAAGAATTCTGGGGAATTCGCTTATTAGAATTAGAAAAAATTTATGCGGCACCCGCTGATTTGCCGGGGAATTCAAAATAAATAATTTTTGTCAAAAATATAAATGAAGTTCCCGGCGATGGCCAAGGTGTCGTTCTCTTCGATTCGCGGGTAAAGAGATGTTTGGCGCATGGACGGTATCTGGTCCTATCGCGCTGGCCCGGATGCGGCCGGTGGCGTACCCCATGACGGTGATCCTGACACCGCCATCCGGCAGGACGCCACCGGACCCGGCGTCAGGCGGCGAAGGGATGCTTGGCCGAATCCTTCTGGTTCAGCAGATCCTTGAGGGTCGGATAGCCGGACACCGCGCGCTCGATGGCTTCCTTGGTGGCGCGGTAGTTGTAGTCCTGGATCTTGGCGTTGTCCTTGGCTTCCCAATGGATGAAGACGCCGACGCAGATGAAGATGTTGTCGATCTCATCCTGCGGGATGGTGCCGGCGGCGACACAATCGGCGACCGCCTTGGCGACGCCATGCTGGGCCGGCCCGAACATCTGCACCGCCTGTTCCGCACCCTTGATCGTCACCTTGTTGAACAGGATGGTGGAAGGTTTGCATTGCAGGTTGGGGGCGATGACCGCCAGAAGGCTGGTGAAGCCGTCCTTGTTGTTGGTCAGCGCGTTGCAGAAGGCGGTTTCCGCCGCACTGCCGCGCGGTCCCATGATCAGGTCGATATGGGCGACCTCGTTGCCGTCGCCGACCAAGGATTCGCCCACCAGCACGCGATTGATTTTCGGGGATGACCCCTGCCACATGCCCATCGCCGCTTTCTCCCATGGATTTTGAAATCATTGGAGGACCGTCGCGGTCATGCGGGCATGTCGATCCAGCATGATTGATGGCCGGATAACTGCGGCCACGGCGTCGGTCACGGCAGGCATTATGGCATCTTGTTTGTTTTACCAACAAACTCTCAAAAGAGGTCCGGAGTAACTTGAAATCGCAACCGCCGCCGTCCCGTTGACCGTATCAGAGCCGGGATGGCACGGCCTTTCGGGCAGTGCTACCCCATCTTCGGGAGGACGGCGGTTGCTGGTCCGTCAGGAAACCGGACATGGTCCCGGTTACTGGCTGTCCTGCTTGCCGGTCGATTGGCCCGAGCCGCCCTGGGTGACGGGAGAACCGCCGATCACGCCCTGCCTTCCCTGTTGGAGGGAGCCGTCCGGAAGCTGTCCGGTCGGGGCGCTGGTGCCGTCGGTGGAACTGCCGGAGCTGCCCTGCGGAACCGGAGCGCCGCCGATGGCGCCCTGCCGTTTGCCGGGCAGGGAGTCGGGCGGCAATTGTCCAGTGGTACCGGCCGGGGCGTTTTGCGTGCTGGTACCGGTGGAGCCGTTGGTCGGATTGCCGGTGGAATTGCCGCTGGATTGCGCTGAGGCCGGCAGTGCGGCAATCGCAAGGCCGGCGGCCAATGCAAGGCCCGTCAAGGGCAGGGTGGTGAAGCGTTTCATCGTGGGTCTCCGGGGATGGTCAATCCTGGCGAGGCGGTTCAGGACCGTCCGGTCCTGCCGCGAGCCGCGTCGGGCCATTGTCGGGCCATCGTCGGCGGTTCGCCGACGCACCCGGCCATCCCCATCAACAGAACGGTCCGGCAAGGGGTTCCGTCAGCTCACGGCTTGACGACGATGCCCCAGGGCGCGCCGCCGACCGGAATGCTCTTGATCACCTTGTTGCGCTCCAGGTCGATCACCGACAGATCGTTGCTGATGCCGTTGGTGGTGTAGAGCCGCTTCTCGTCGGGGGAGAAGGCGAGGTTCCACACGCGCTGCCCGACCAGGAAATAGCGTTTCACCTCAAGGCTGCCGGTGTCGATTTCGGCGATGCGGTTTGCCGGGCCCAGCGCCACGAAGGCGCGCTTGCCGTCCTTCGTCATCTGGATGCCAACGGCCTGGATAGCCTCGCGCCGGACGCCGGTGACCTCGAACCGGATCTTCTTGATCACCTTGTGGGCCGCCGCGTCGATCACGCTGACCGTGCCGCCGATCTCGCTCGACACCCAGACCTGCTTGCCGTCGTCGGTGAAGCGGGCGACACGCGGCCGGCTGTCCACCAGCACATTGCCGACGACGGCATGCTTCTCCGTGTCGATGAAGTGCGCCATGTTGGTGGTTTCGGAGGTGTTGACCAGAATCTTGCCGTCGGGGCTGATTCCCATCCCCTCCGGCTCGACGCCGACCTGGATGTTGCCGATGGCCTTGCCTTCGGCGACGTCTATCACCGTCACCATGTTGTCGTTCTCATTGGCGACGTAGAGTTTCGTCCCGTCGGGCGACAGCACGAACAGTTCCGGATCGGGACCGGACGGCAATGTGTGGACGATCTTGCCGCTGGCGATGTCCACCACGTCGATCCGGTTGTCGTCGCCGACGCACACGTAAAGCTGCGTCCCGTCTGCGCTCAGCGTGATGCCGCGAGGACGCCGGCCGACCTTGATCTTGTTTTTGATCTGAAGGCTGTCGCCGTCGACCACGGCGATCTGGTTGTCCTTCTCGTTGGACACGAAAATAGTTTCGGCGAGGACGGGCTCGGCAACCAGGGCCGGGCCGGCGAGAAGCAGCAGGGTGCAGGACAGCAGGAATCGCATGGTTTGGTCCGCCTTGTTGGTTCCGCCCTATCGGTTGAGACGGCATTTGCTTTCCGGCGCATCGTCGCCGAGCGTGTCTAGAGGTGTGACCGGGTGCAGGAACCCTTCCTGCGGCGACACCGAGACCAGCATCCGCGGCCCGGCGATCAGGACGGGCTGACGCATCTGGCCGTCCCAGGCGCGGAAGGACAGCGCCTCGCCCTTGAAGCCCGCCAGCTCGAAATCGGGGCTGTGCAGATAGCCGGTCAAGCCGTCGAAGCCGGTGGCGCCGGTGCGGGCCGCCGCCTCTCCGACGCTGCGCACCGCCAACCATGCGGCATAATCGCGTGGCGTCATCCAGCGTCCGGCCAGCTTTTCGAACCGGCTTTGCAGCTGGGTGCCGCCCCACTGTTCGTTCACCCGGGACCATGCGGTGGCGGTCAGCCCCTGGGTGCCGGCGACCGGGCGCGGATACCAGGTGCGTCCGTCGAGATAGTCGCCGAAATCGCCCGCTTCGTCGGCGACGACCAACATGTCGTAATCCGGCCCCTGGGTGGCGAGCGGAATGTCCGACTGGATGGTGGTGACGCCGGTGTCGGTGCGCCGGTTTCCGGTGTCGAAGGTCCAGGATTTCTCATCGACGATCCGGCCACCGAAGCGCTTGGCCGCGCGGCGGACGGCGTCGGCATAGAGCGCATCGCCAGGGTCGCGGCCGGTCAGCAGGCTCCATCGCGGCCATTTCTTCCAGGCGAGATACTGTGCCAGCGCATCGGCCAGCATGCGCCGGCTGGGGGCGGTGTGCAGGACGTTGGCGCGGCATTGCTCGTTGCGCAGAGCGTCGTCGCTGGCGCGTGCGTTGAAGAGCACCATGGACTTGGCTTCCGGCCGGTCGGCGGCGGCGAGCAGCGCATCGGCCGGCAGATCGGCGACGACGAAGCGCACGCCCTCGTCGGCAAGTGCCTTCACCCCGGCGGAGATGTCGCCGTCCTGCGGTAGGACCTGTTCCACCAGCCGGTAGCTCTGTTTCAGAAACACGCCGGTCGTGTTGTTGTCGGCGAGCGCCAGCCGGGCCCCCTGAAGCCCTTCGTCGGTCGCGACCGGCTCCAGGAAGCTGAGCGGTGCGCGCGGATCCTCCTGGCGTGCCAGATAGCCGATCAGCACCACAGTTGAACCGGCCTCCTGAGGACCGCTTCCCTGGGCGGCCGCCGGTGGCGCAGGGGCAAGCAGGCCAAGAAATGGCAGGGCGGCGGCAACCAGCTGCCGCGGCTTCGATAAGCGGGATCGTCGTTCAGACCGTCGCCAGAATCTCACCATGCCCTCCCTCCGCAAGGTCGCCGATGAACCGATGGGCGCGGGTGGTTCCCGTGCGCTCGAACCAGCTTCCGGTTCCCTCCAGGGCGCGCCGCAGCAGGTGCAGGAACAGCCAGTCCCGCATGCCGCCGTCGGCAAAGCCTCCGGGTGCTTCGTCCTGTGCCCTGCCCAGCAGGAGCGTGCCGCGCCGCATGCCGAATCCCGGATGCGGACCGCAGCCGCCACCGGCGGCCAGCGTCCCCGCAACCATGAAGCCGGCGGCATAGGCGCCGACCGGCCCATCGACGACGACGATGCCGCGGCGCATCCGTTCGGCCGCCCGGTCGCCGGCGCTGCCGCCGACGCCGATCAGCCCGCCGCGCATCCCCAGCGGCAGACCGGGCAGGGCGCCGCCCAGGGCATCCCCGGCATTGCCGGCGATGCGCAGCAGTCCGCCGCTCATTCCCGCGCCGGCGTGGCTGCCGGCGTCGCCCTCCACCAGGATGCGTCCGGACGCCATGCCGGCGCCGACCCGGTGCAGGACGGCCTGCCCCGGCCGGATCAGCAGGCCTTCGGCCGCATCGCCCACCGAAACCTCGAACATCCCGCCGACGGTCGCCACCCCACCGCCACAGGGCAGCGGCAGTGCGGCGACCTCGTCGGCCGTCAGGCCGGCCAGCCGTTCGGGCAGCAGGGCGGACATGTCCACCGCCGTTCCGGCGTCGCCGCGGAAGGACAGGGTCATGCCGCTCATTCCATCACCTCGCCCATCACCTCATGGAGGTGGAAATGGTGCGGTCCCAGCTTGCCGCCGTAATTCCCGGCGGTGATCGCCAGCACGCCCGCCGCTGTCCCACCGGCCGCGGCGGCGGCGATTCCAGCCCGCATGCCGGTGCGGATCGCCGCCTCGTCGATGCCGTCCAGCACCAGTTCCAGCACCGCCTCGACGTTCGGGGCCAGCAGCGTTTCCGGTTCGACCGCCCGCAGCGTCGGGCAGAATCGCGTGTTGGTGGAGGCGATCAATGCCTTGTATTTGGACCCCACCTTGGACCCCGACCGCACCACCCCGCCGGGGAAGGGCAGGATGACTCCGGGCAATGGTCGGATCGCCGCGACCGCGGCCTCCGCCGCGGCAAGACACTGGCGGTGGCTGGCGGCCAGGATCAGGAAGTTGCCGCCGCCGATCCCCTTGGCCACGGCGACGCTGTCCTCGCAGACGAACTCGCCATCCATCACCGGCAGGCGCCAGAAGCGGCGGTCGCCGAATTTCTTGGAAATCTGGTGCCCGTCGCCGAAATAGCGCAAGCCCCCGCCGAGCGGGATGCGCTTGGTGCCATTGAGAAGCCCGGCATAGCAGGCCGACCCCGGCGAGGTCATGATGCACTGCCCGACCCGGTTGACCACCAGTTTGGCGAGGTCGCCGGTGGACATGCCGAAGATCATCACCGTGGCACCCGGCCGGCGGTCCGGCGTCTCTTCCGGCGACAGCCGCCGCTCCACCGCCGCCTCGCAGCCGCAGCCGATGACCGAAGTGGCGAAGCCGGTAAGGCTGGATGTCGCCGCCTCCACCCAGGCGGGCGTGTCGGCGGTGATGACCAGGCGCGTGTAGGTCATCGGAAACGCCTCGGCAAAGGTGTCCTCGATGCGCACGCCGTTGATCTGCATTTCCGCCATCACGGCCCCTCCCGCCGCCGGCAGGGATGGAGCTGCGGGCCGGCGCCATGGCGGATCTCCGCGTCCTGGATGCGGAAATGCTTGATCGGCAGGCCGAGCCGCTCGTCGAAATGGCGGGCGATGCGGCGCTCGATCAGATCGTCAAAGCCGGGGCGGACGACATGGGTGCAGCCCTGTGCCATCGCCACCAGCACGCCGTCGCGCACCACCAACCGGCCGCTTTTGAAGACCAGATCGGGCCGTTCGAACATCGCGCGGCGGTCCGGCAAATCGCTGTAGACGGTGACGTCTGCCGAAGCGCTTGGCGCCAGATGGCCGCGGTCGGCAAGCCCCAGGATGCGGGCCGGCGCCGCGCGGGTCATGATGGCAATCTCGGCCAGCGTGTATTCACGTGCGATGGAGCCCAGCGTGGTGTGGGCCGGCGCGTCGGGATGGATTTCGGCCAGCTTCGCCAGCCGGTAATCGCGGTCCATCAACAGCCGGATCAGCTCCGGATAGAAGGTGAAGGGCGCACCGTTGGGATGGTCGGTAGTCAGGAACACCCGCCAGGGATCGTCGAGCAGCAGGAAAAGCTCCAGCCCGATTGCCCATTGCAGCGCGTTGACATAGGACTTGTCGCGGTAGCGGAAGGGGACCACGCCGCATCCCGCATCGCATTCGATGTCCATCGCCAGCCATTTGCGGGGGTGGGCAAGCGGCGCTGTGTGGCGTTGCGCCATGGTGTCGGCCGATGCCGTCACCGTCTGCCCGAACATCACTTGTCCGATGTCCACCGACAGGGTCGGCGTCCGGTTCACCGCCTCCGCCAGCGCCGCGGCGCCGGAGGAGAATTTGCGGTCTCCCGCCGTGTCGTAGCTGTGGAACTGGATGTGCGTCATGTGCATCGGCAGCCCCGATGCCGCCTGGATGGTGTCGAGCGTCGTCGCGACGTTGCCGGGAACCCCCAGATTGCAGCCATGGACATGCAGCGGGTGGGGCAGCCCCAACTCGTAGACCGCACGGGCCAGCACGGTCAGGACGCTGCGCGGCGTGACGCCGTAATGCGGCCCGGCCTCGTCCAGGTCGAGCGAGCGGGCGTTGAACTTGAAGGCATTGATGCCGCCGGGGTTGACCACCTTGACGGCAAGGCTCTGGGTCGCCGTCAGCATCCAGGCGACATAATCGTTGACCGCCGCCTGCCCGGCATTGGTGGCGATCAGGTCCAGCAAGAAATCGTCGTTTCCCAGCACCAGATAGCCGCCGGTGTCGATATAGGGGATGTCGCTCATCTCCAGATGCGCATGCCGGGCGTTGGAGCCCAGCATCGCCGGCTCGAAGGCGGCGGTGAATCCCATCTCGATATAGCGGGCGCCGGTGGTGTGGGTGGAGGGCGTGGCGATGCCGCTGCCGCCCCCGATCCTGTCGCAGCCGCAGGCATGGCCGGCGAAGCGGTGCCGGTCGTGTTCCTCCCCCATCAGCAAGCGGGCGAGATTGACCTTGCCGCCGGCGATGTGGCTGTGGATGTCGATGGCGCCGGCCATCACCACCTTGCCGGTCACGTCATGCACCGCGTCCGGCGTGGCGCCCGGCCCCGGATCGTTGGCGATGCGGTCGTCGCGCAGCCAGAGGTCGGCGACCTCGCCATGCCGCCCGTTGGCAGGATCGAACAGCCGCCCGCCGGCAAGCTTCGTCAGCATCCGGCGTCCTCCCTGGTTTTGGCGTTTTGGCCGAGTGCCGCCAGCATCCGGCCGATCACGCCGGCGACGCTCGGCAGCCCCCTGTCGATCAGGGCACCGGCATGGAGAGCGACAACGCTGTCGGCGCGGAACACGTCGCCCGGATGGTCGATGCCCGGAGTGCCGACCGGAATGAACAGCGCCGGCTCCGGCGTAACCATCGCCTCAGGCGGCGCCAGCATGATGACGCTGCCGTTGGTGGTGAGGGGCGGTGCATCCGGACGGAAGGCGGATATCCACAGCGTCACGTCGGCGTCGCGCAGGCGCGTGCGCCAGTCGAAGCGTTCCGGATCGTGCAACGGTCCGCCGCCATCGAAACCGGTGCGCAAGGGAAAGCCGGTGCGCCAGCCGCAGGCCTGATTGGCGCCGATCAGGTTGTCGGCCCCGGACAAGGGGAGGCCGGCGCAGCGGGTGGTGCCGTCCACCGTACGGATCAGGCGCACCAGACCTTCGACGATCATGTCCGGCTGCGGCCCCTCGAACAGTCCCGCCGCCCACACCACCACCGCATAGCGGGCGGAACGCAACCGGGCCGCCAAGGCCGCCATCGGGTCGCCGTCCGCCAGCCGTCCGGCCAATGCCGTCCTCAACCCGCCGACCAGCGTCGCCAGATCGGTCTGCGTGCCGGTGCCCACCACGCTCGTTTCGATCCTGGCGCCAAGGCACTGCACGGTTTCCGGCAGCGGTGCCCCGCCCAGGAAGACGACGCTCCGGCCATTGCCGTCAACGAAGGCCGGTTCCGGGACCACCCAGCGCTCCCACAGGCGCGGAAAGGCTGCGGCCGGGTCTGGCCCCACGACCAGGACGAGATCGCAGCGGTTGCGAAGCTCCGCCAACGTGGTCACCGACCAGCCGAAGCGGCGCAGCACCGACAGATTGCGGAACAGGGCGTCCGACCGTTCATGATCCACGGTCGCGCCGATGCGTTCGGCGAGGCTGAGCGCGGCGAGCACGCCCTCCACATCGGCCGCCAGTCCGGCGATCAGCGGCGCGCGGCTGGACCCCAGCAGCCGGACCGCCTCGGCAATGGCGTCGTCCATGGAAATGGCGGCTCCGTCCAGACGGGCATCCGTCGGCACCGCCATGGGGCGTCGGAACAGCCGGTCGGCCTGTGGGCAGCCGCTCGGCCGGGGAGCGATGCCGGACTGGTCCCGGTCGATCCCGATGTCGCCGCAGCCGAGCCCGCAGAACGGACAGAGAATGTCGGGGTGGAAGGTCATGGCCCCCCAATCGCCTGAGCGGGAAGAACGAAGTCAGACCAAAGAATTCAATGACACTGGCGATCTTCGCCACGGCCTTCCCAAGAATCGGTTCCGAAATTGAGAATCCGATTCTTGGGCATGGTCGGTCCCCGACAGGCAAAGCATCCGCTTCATGCCCGGTTTCCTCCCTGGATATTTCTTGCCCCGTTCGGGCTACCGCGCGTGGATACTCGTTCGCGCTACGGACAATTTTGTTCGTAACGCTAACATTGTGCGGTGACCCGCGCAAAGGGAATGCAGATGAGCCACCAGCGCAATCGGATAGGGGAGGTGTGGGTCCATGCGCCTGCGCGTCTGCATGCCGGATTCGTCGATCTGAATGGTGGATTGGGGCGCCGCTTCGGCAGCCTCGGCATCGCCATCGACCGCCCGGCCATCGCCCTGCGTGTCCGGCCTGCCGACAGGCTGACCGTCAGCGGTCCGTCGGCCGAGCGTGTCCGCCGCAGCATCGAACGGCTTGGGCGCGAAGCCGGACTGTCCGACGCCGTCTCGGTGACGGTGGAGGAGGCGATTCCGCCCCATGTCGGGCTGGGCTCCGGCACCCAGACGGACCTCGCCGTCGCCGCGGCGCTGGTTTGCCTGGAAGGGCGCGGCACTGCTGCCCGCGATCTGGCCCGTGCGCTGGAGCGGGGGGCCCGGTCCGGCATCGGGCTGGCGGCTTTCGAGCAGGGTGGGGTGCTGCTCGACGGCGGGCGGGGTGGGCTCGACGCCGCGCCGCCGGTGATTGCGCGGGCGCCTTTTCCAGAGGAGTGGCGCATCCTGCTCCTGCTCCATCGCGGCGGCCACGGATTGCACGGTGCGCCGGAGGCCGAGGCATTCCGCCGATTGCCGCCCTTTCCGCCCGACGCCGCGGCGCATCTGTGCCGGTTGATGCTGATGGTCGCCCTGCCGGCGTTGGCCGAGGGCGACGTCGACCGGTTCGGACAGGCCATCGGCGAGCTTCAGCGTACGGTCGGCGACCATTTCGCTCCCGCCCAGGGCGGCCGCTTCACCAGCCCGCTGGTGGCGGACGCGCTGGCCTGGCTGGAGGCGCAGGGGATCGCCGGGGTCGGCCAGAGCAGCTGGGGGCCGACCGGCTTCGCCGTCATCGGCGATGTCCGACAGGCGGAGCGGCTGGCCGGTGAGATGCGCACGCGCTGGACCGGGTCGCCGCTGGAGGTGATGGTCTGCCGCGGGCGGAATGCCGGTGCGACGGTGCGGAACCTGTCAGCCGGGGCGGATTTTGCGCCTGCCGTACGGCAGGCAGCCGGAGAATGATCCGGAGGATTGACCAGGGAGACTGACCGGAGGGAGACAGGCATGGGCGCCCCTTATGTGCTGCACATGATCACGCCGCTGGCGAATGTCAGCCCGTTCGACGTCAACATGGCCGTGGATGCCGGCATCGACACGGTGGTGCCCTACACCGGCATCGAGACCGCGCAGGTCGAGGCGCTGACGCAGGATGCCATGTTCTCCCGCGATCCGAAGAACGCGGTGCGCACCGGCCTGTTCATCGGCGGGCGCGATGCGGCGATGGCACTGGACATGCTGGAGGTGGCGCGCAAGGCGATGTTCCCGCCCTTCCGGATCTCGGTCTTCGCCGACCCGTCGGGCGCCTTCACCACCGCCGCCGCCATGGTCGCCGTGGTCGAGCGTGCGCTGCGGCGGCTGGGGGTGGAGGGGCTGACCGGCCTGGATGTGCAGGTCTATGGCGCCACCGGCGTCGTCGGCGGCATCGCCGGACTGATCGCCGCCCAGGCCGGCGGTAACGTCACCCTGGTCAGCCATCGCGGCGTGCCGGCCGTGCAGGGCAAGGCGGAGGAGTTCGGCCGGCGTTATGGCGTCACGCTGTCCTGCGCCGACACATCGACCGGCGGCAAGGCGGCGCTGATGGAGCGGGCGGAGGTCGTTCTGGCCTGCGGCAAGGCGGGGGTGACCGTGCTGACCGCCGACGATTTGCGCGCGGCCAAGCGTCTGCGCGTTGCCGCCGACATCAACGCCGTGCCGCCGGCCGGGGTGGACGGCGTCGGCGTGCAGGACGACGGCGTTTCCTTGCCTGCCCAACCGAATGCGGTCGGCATCGGCGCCCTCGCAATCGGCAACGTCAAGTTCAAGGTCCAGCACCATCTGCTGGAGCGGATGCGGACCGGTGGCACCGCCGTTGCCTTCGATTTCCAGGATGCGATGGACGCGGCGCGGACCATCGCCGGAAAGGGCAAATCATGACTCAACATGCGCCGACCGGGCGCCCCAGCCTGTCGGCCCTGTCCGCTCCGCTCGCCGCCGCTCTGGTCGCCGATGCGGTGCGGTTGCGGCTTGGCATCGACCGCGTGGCCGGCGCCACCATCGTCGATGGCGGGATCGCCCATCCCGGCGGGCTGGAGGCCGGACGCCGCATCGCCGAGCTGTGCATGGGCGGTCTCGGTCGGGTGACGCTCCAGGCGGACACCCGGTCGGACCGCTGGCCCTTCCAGGTGGCGGTGCACAGCACCGACCCGGTGCTGGCCTGTCTCGGCAGCCAATATGCCGGCTGGAGCCTGTCGCACAAGGAAGGGGACGACTCGTTCTTCGCGCTCGGTTCCGGTCCCGGCCGCGCACTCGCCCGCAAGGAGCCGCTGTTCGAAGATCTGGGCTACACGGACAGCGGCGACCATGCGGTGCTGGTGCTGGAAAGCGGCACCGTGCCGCCGGCGCCCCTGGTCGAACGGATTGCCGCCGGATGCGGGGTGGCGGCGGAACGGCTGACGCTGGTGTTGACGCCGACGGCCAGCCTCGCCGGCACGGTGCAGATCGTCGCCCGCGTGCTGGAAGTCGCCATGCACAAGGTGCACGCATTGGGCTTCCCGCTGGGGCATGTCGCCGACGGCATCGGCGTCGCCCCGTTGCCGCCGCCCGGCAAGGGCTTCGTCGAGGCGATGGGGCGGACCAACGACGCCATCCTGTTCGGCGGCACCGTCCAGCTGTTCGTCACCGGACCCGACGATGCCGCTGCCGATCTGGCGAAACGCCTGCCCAGCACGGAGTCCCGCGATTACGGCCGCCCTTTCGCCGAGGTGTTCGCTGCGGTGAACAAGGACTTCTACGCCATCGACCCGCTGCTGTTCGCCCCGGCACGCGTGGTGGTCACCGCACTCGACAGCGGCCGAAGCTATCACGGCGGGCATCTTGCCTCGGAGATGCTCGACCGGTCCTTCGGTGGGGCAGAGGGCGCGGGAACGGCGGGATGAGCGCTGCGACCGCGGAACTGTTCATGGCCGTCTGCCGGGCGGAGGTGATGGCGCTGAAGCCCGGCAACGTCCATGTGCATGCCGCCGGCCATGGCATGACGGTGGAGGACTTCCTTGTGTCGGCGGAGGCCGCAGCCCCCGAGATCGCCCGCACCGGCGCCCCGGTTGGCGAACGCATCCTGCGGGCGGTCCGGGCCACCCGCTCGGTGGTTGGCTGCAACACCAACCTGGGCATCCTGCTGCTGTGCGCTCCGCTGGCCCGTGCCGCCGAGATTCCAAGGACACATCCGTTGCGCGACAGGCTGTCCGCCGTACTTGCGGCCTTGACGGTGGACGATGCCGAGGCGGCATTCGAGGCGATCCGCCTCGCATCGCCCGGCGGGTTGGGCCGCGCGGCGGAGCATGATGTCGCCGGCGCGGCGACTGTGGATCTGCGCACAGCCATGGCGGCGGCCCGGTCGCGCGACCGCATCGCCGCCCAGTATGCCGACGGCTTTCGGGATGTCTTCGACATCGGTGTCGCCTGGGCCCGGTCGATGCCGGACAGCGACGCCGTTACGCTCGCGGAGACCATTTATCTGGAGTTCCTGACCGCCTTTCCCGACAGCCATATCCTGCGCAAGCATGGAGAGGATCGCGCCACGGCTGTGCTGTCCGAAGCCCGCGAGGTGCACCGGCAGGTCGCTGCGGTATCTTCGGCGGCCGTACGGCGGGAGCATCTGTTCGTCTTCGATGCACGCCTGAAATGGCAGGGCATCAACCCGGGCACTTCCGCCGACCTGACCGTCGCCAGCCTCTTCGCACATCGGCTGGAGACGGGGCAGGCCGGCCACAAAGGACCGCAGGCATGACGACCACGCTCGATCCGGGCGGCGATGCTGCGTTTACCCGGCCGGCCACGGCGGCTGCCGCGACGTTGTTCCTCCTCGTCGCAGCTCTGCCTGCGTCGGCGGAACCGCTGGCCATGACGGAGGTGGCGCCCGGGGTCTTCGTCCATCGCGGGGCCATCGCCGAGCCGGCGCCGGACAACGCTGGCAATACGGCCAACATGGGCTTCGTCGTCGGCGACAGCTTCGTCGCGGTCATCGACACCGGCGGCACGCCGGAGTTGGGGGTGCGTCTGCGCGAGGCCATTGCGGCGCGGACCGGCAGGAAACCGGTCATCGTCATCAACACCCACATGCATCCCGACCATGTCTTCGGCAACGCCGCCTTCGCCGGCGTGCCCATCGCCGGCCATGCCAACCTTCGCGACGCGCTGGCCGCCCGCCAGGAGGTCTATCGTCAACGGCTGACCGAGGAGCTGGGTACCGGAGCGGCAGCCGGGATCGCTCCGGTCCGGGTGGACCGGCCGGTGGCCGAAGAGGTGCGGGTCGACCTGGGCAACCGCATCCTCGTGCTGACCGCCTATCCGACCGCGCACACCAACAACGACCTGACCGTCTTCGACCGCAAGACGGGAACGCTGTTCACGGGCGATCTGCTGTTCGTCGATCATGTCCCGGCGGTCGACGGCAATGCCATGGGCTGGCTTCGGGTGATCGACCGGCTGGAGCGGGTGCCGGCGGTGCGCGCCGTCCCCGGCCATGGACCGGCCCGCGTGGCCTGGCCGGGAGCGCTGGATGCCCAGCGGCGCTACCTGACGGTGCTGGTGGAGGGTGTGCGCCGGGTGTTGAAGGCGGGCGGCGGCATCCAGGATGCAGTTGCTCATGTGGCGCAGGAGGAACGGGAGCGCTGGCTGTTGTTCGATGCATACAACCCGCGCAACGTCACGGCAACCTTCGCCGAACTGGAATGGGAATAGGAGCGGGAGCGATGATGCGATATCCGCCGATGGGGCTGCTGGCCGGCCTCCTGATCGTCCTGTCCACGCCGGGTCTTGCCGCCACCGATGCGGCGGAGGATGCCGCGCGCTGGGATATTCTGCACGACATGTATTTCAAGGACCGCCCGGTCGAGGAGGCGGGCGCGCTCATCCGCATCGACGCGCCGGCCCGGGCCCATGACGCGGCCCTGGTCCCGGTGCGGATCGAGGTGGAGCCATCGCTTCGCCTGAAATCGCTGTCCCTGCTGGTCGACAAGAACCCGGTGCCGCTGGCCGCCACCTTCCGCTTCGGCCCGGCCAGCGCCGGCAACGGGATCGAGACCCGCGTGCGCGTCAACGAATACACGAACCTGCATGCCGTGGGCGAGACGCAGGACGGCCGTTTGCTGATGACGGCGGTCTACGTGAAGGCCGCCGGCGGCTGCTCCGCCCCCGCCGTCAAGGACCCGCAGGAGGCGATGGCGCGTCTCGGCCGCATCAAGGTGAAGCTTCCGGAAACGCTGTCCCCCGGCAGTCCCGCCACCGCCCAGGTCATGGTCAGTCACCCCAACAGCAGCGGGCTTCAGTTCGATCAGGTCAGCCGCACCTACATCCCCGCCCATTACATCCAGTCGATCGTCATCCGCGCCGGCGGCCAGACGGTGCTGGAGGCGGACACCGACATTTCCATCAGCGAGGATCCGAACCTGCGCTTCAGTTTCCTGCCCACCGGGGGCGACAGCCTGGAGGTGGTCGCGCAGGACACCAAGGGCGCCACCTTCACCCACAGCGTTCCTTTGACAACCGCTGCCGCCAAGGGCGATCCGGCGCTGTAGCCTTCCCTCAGAAGCACTGGCGGTCGGCGGCGACCTGGGCCTGGCGGAAGCGGTCCATCAGGTCCTTGGCCCATCCGGAGCTGCGGAAGATTCCGGCCCGCTCGCCCGGCTGGTCGGCCATCACCTTCACCGTCTCGATGGCGGTGTAGTCGTCATAGGTGATGCGGTCTGCGATGGCGTCGATGCTGCACGCGCATTTCTCCATGACGATGTGCGACTGCCCGTTCGACGCCATGCAGGCGATCACGTAATCGGCCCGCGCCGCCGTGGGGTAGTCGTTGGCCGGGCCGGCGGCTGCCGGAGCAGCCGACAGCAAGGCCGCGGCAAGGATGAACGCGATGCGAACAGACATGCCCAAACCCCTTCCATCCCTGTCCATGGGGCTGCGCCCATGGACCATCGATGATTGCCGTATATAACAATCATGGATACGGATGGAATTGGGAGGCTCAAAAGAGGTGGGCCTCTTTCGAGGAGATGCGATGGTCCCGCCGGATCCTGTGAGGTCAGATCTGGCGCGGTTCGCACTTCCAGCGGCGCACGGTGTATTTCGGGTGCTGCTCCGCCCATTCGGCGGCCCGGAACAGGCCGGTGCGCGAACAGGCCATCGCATTGACGAACGGCTCCTGGAACTGCGGGCGTTCGACGGTGCAGCGGTCCGGACTGGAAACAAGGCAAACCACGAAGATCAACTCGATCATGACAACTCCAGCCGTGATGGAGTGGGGGAGCGACCTCGGTTGGGCGCCTCGATCCGGCGGGCGGCCGTCCAGGTTCATGAGCGGGGATTATGTTGCACTGCACACAAAATCTGTGCAGGAGTCAAGCATGGCTTATGGAAAACCAATTTTGCCTTAACAAGGTGGGGCAGGCCATCGTCCCGGTGCGCTTCCTCACCTACCCCTGCATTGCCTTCGCAAGAAACCGGTCGATCGCCAGCGCGACCGCTTCGCTGTCGAGATCGTCCAACCGGCAGCTCCGCACGTCCGTGGTCTTCACCGGCGTCAGGAAGTTTTCCGAAATGGAGGTCGTGCCGTCCTCCCCGACATGGATGGTCATGTAAGCGCGCGGCGCATCCTCGGCGTTGTCGATGGAGGTGAAATGGACGATGGCGCGCGGCATCTCGTGGACGAGGCCGATGTCCTCCTGGAACCACACGGTGCCGACGTCGCGGACGATTTGCTGCCGGGATTCGACAATCGGCTGGATGATTCGGCTGTGCAAGTCGCGGATGTCCGTCAGCACCGCGAGCTTGCGGCCATTGCGGTCGCCCTCGCCGAAATGCCCGGCCGTGTTGCGCCTTGCGGCTTCCAGCATCCGGCGGGTTCGGACCACGGCATCGACAAGCCGGCTGGTGGCGTCCGAGTGCATCGCGTCTGACTCCTTGTTCCGCCAAGACTGTTCCCGCAAGGCGCTCAGCGGTCGCCCGACTGGTATTCCCGGCCGGTCGGTGCCGACAGGTCGTCAGCGGGTTCAACCTTGCGGGTCAGATAATCGGTGGCCGACAGAGCGAACAGGACCGCCAGCCAGAACAGTCCGGCCGCCGCTGCGGCACGGGTCAGCGCCGAAGCGCGGAACAGCTTCATGAACAGCGCCAGCACCAGAAGCGCCTTCGCCGCCGAGATGCCCAGCGCCAGCACGAGGTTCAGCGGACCCGGCATCGGCACATAGGCAAGGGCCAGCGTTGCCGCCAGCAGCCCCACCAGCGCCGCCCAGGTGAACAGGTAGGAGCGCGGAAGTCCTGTCGTCCCTGTCGTCATGGGCCGCTCCGTCCGACCAGATAGATCAGCGGGTAGAGAAAGATCCAGACGATGTCCACGAAATGCCAGTACAGGCCCGTCACCTCCACCGGCGTGTAGTAACGCGCCGAAAAGGCGCCGCGCCGTGCCCGCGCCGCCAGCAGTGCGATCAGGACGATGCCGATGGTGACATGGATGCCGTGCAGTCCGGTCAGCAGAAAATAGAGGAAATAGAACAGCTCGATGGTTCGGGCATGCGGACCGTCCTGATGGAAATTCAGCCCCGGCACCAGATGCTCTGTCCACTCGCCATAGTACTCGTAGCCCTTGAGCCCCAGGAACAGCAGCCCCAGCAGTGCCGTGGCCGCCAACAGCCGCGTCAGCACTTTCTGCCGGCCGTGTTCCGCGGCATGGACGGCCCAGGCCATGGTGAAGCTGCTGCTCAGCAGCACCAGCGTGTTGACCGATCCGATGACGACCTTGGTGTGGCGTCCGGCTTCCGCCACGCCCTCCGGATGGCTGGCGCGCAGCCATGTGTAGGCCAGGAGCAATCCGCCGAAGAACAGCACCTCCGTCGCCAGGAACACCCACATGCCGAAGCTGGCGGCCTCCGCCTGCTGCTCCGCGGTCGCGTATTGCGGGTCCGGCTGGGGAACGCTTTGGGAAGCGGGCGCTGCGTCAGACATCCTGCGGCTCCGGTTCCGGCCGGTACTGGTAGGGCGGTCGGGTGACGGTCGGGGTGCGGTCGAAATTGTGGGTGGGGGGAGGGGAAGGGGCCTGCCACTCCAGCCCGGTCGCCGCCCAGGGGTTGGCGCCCGCCCGCTTGCCGCGGAACAGCGACCAGCCGAGATAGAAGAAGGGCAGGGCATAGCCGACCGCCAGCACCGACGCCCCGGCCGAGGAGAAGATGTTCCAAGCCTGGAATTCCGGCGGGTAGGAATAGTACCGCCGCTCCATGCCCAGATAGCCCAGGATGAACTGCGGGAAGAAGGTCAGGTTGAAGCCGAAGAAGATCAGCAATGCTGCGATGCGCGCCCACCATTCGGGATAGAGCCGCCCGGTCACCTTCGGCCACCAGTAATGCAGCCCGCCGAAATAGGCGCTGACCATGCCGCCGACCATGATGTAGTGGAAATGCGCCACGACGAAATAGGTGTCGGTGACATGCACGTCGAAGGCGAGGTTGGCGACGAACAGGCCGGTCAGCCCGCCGATGGTGAACAGCCCGATGAAGCCCAGGGCATACAGCATGGGAGCATCGAAGCTGATCCAGCCCTTGTGCAGCGTGGCGGTCCAGTTGAACACCTTGATCGCCGACGGCACCGCGATGACGTAGCTGAGCAGCGAGAAGACCAGCCCGGCATAGAGCGAGATGCCGGCGACGAACATGTGGTGCGCCCAAACGAAGAAGCCGATGACCGAGATGGCGATGCTCGACCACACCACGAACTTGTATCCGAACAGCGGCTTGCGGGCGAAGCAGGGCACGATCTCGCTGATCACGCCAAACCCCGGCAGGATCATGATGTAGACCGCGGGGTGGGAGTAGAACCAGAACAGATGCTGGAACAGCAGCGGGTCGCCGCCCAGCGCCGGGTCGAAGATGCCCACCTTCAGCAACCGTTCCGCCGCCACCAATATCAGCGTGATCGCCAGCACCGGCGTTGCCAGCACCATGATGACGGAGGTGGCATAGTTCGACCAGACGAACACCGGCAGCCGGTACCACGTCATTCCCGGCGCCCGCATGCGGTGGGTGGTGACGATGAAGTTCAGCCCGGTCAGGATCGACGAGAATCCCACTGCGAGCACGGCTGCCAGCGCCAGCACCACATAGCCGTTGGAATAGAGCGAAGAAAACGGCGTGTAGAAGGTCCAGCCGGTATCGACCCCGCCGATCAGGATGGCGAACAGCGCCAGGAAACCGGCACCGACATACAGATACCAGCTGAGCAGGTTCAGGCGCGGAAAAGCCAGATCCTTGGCGCCGATCATCAGCGGGATCAGGAAATTGCCCATGGTGTTGGGGATCGACGGGATCAGGAAGAACCAGACCATGATCACGCCATGCAGCGTGAACAGCCGGTTGTAAATGTCCGGCGTGAAGATGCCCGGCGGCGTCACCAGATTGAGCCGGATCAGCGTCGCCGCCGCCCCGCCGACGAAGAAGAAGAAGGTGATCGACAGGGTGTAGAGGATGGCGATCCGCTTGTGGTCCCTGGTCAGCAGCCAGGAGCGCAACGTGACGCCGCCCTCCGTCAGGTAGTTCTTCGTCGCGGCGACGGGTTCTTCCGGTTTGCCGGTCACGGTTGCGGTCGTCATGGAGCAGGCCTTTCCGCGCTGCCGGCAGTTTTGTCGGCAAGCGATTTGATGTAGGCGACGAGCTTCAACAGATCGTCCTCGCCGATCTGCCCGGCGAAGGACGGCATGACCGGGGGATAGCCGGCGGCGATCTCCGCCTTCGGCATCAGGATCGAATCGCGGAGATAGCGGTCGTCGGCGATGACGGTGCGCCCGTCCTCCAGCGGCACCGGGCGGCCGAACAGCCCTTCCAGCTTCGGCGCATGGACGGTGCTGGCGCCGCCATGGCAGCCGCTGCAACCATAGCTGCGGAACAGTGCCTCCCCCTCCTGCGCCAGGCTGGGGCCGGGATCCTGGCTGTCCAGCCAGCGCTGGAAGTCGGACGGCTCCATCACCACGACGGTGCCGCCCATCCGCGCATGCCAGGTGCCGCAGAACTCGGCGCAGAAAAGGCGGTATTCGCCGACCTCCGTCGGGGTGAACCACAGCGTCTCGTACCGGCCGGGGACGGCGTCCTGGCGGATGCGGAAGGCGGGGATGGCGAAGTCGTGGATCACGTCCTGGGAGGTCAGCACCAGCCGCACCGGCCTGTTGACCGGGACATGCAGCGTGTCGATCTCGCGCTGGCCGCCGGGATGCTCGATCTTCCACATCCACTGCTTGCCGACGACATAGATGTCGGTGGCGTCGCTGGGCGGGCTGTGGATGCGGACATAGAGGGTCGCTCCCCAGAAATAGAGGACGAGGAAGGCGGCGAAGGTCAGGCCGGTCCAGGCGACCTCGACCCTCCAGGTGCGGCCCAGCCGGTTGCCGCGCTCCACCTTGCTGCCCTTCCGGTAGCGGACGCAGAACAGGATCATCAGCCCGAAGACCAGCAGCAGGATGAAGGCGCTGACCCCCAGCAGGGCGGCGAACAGCCAGTCCATGTCCGCGGCATGGGCCGACGCGCTGGGCGGGAAGAGTTGCAGGCTTCCCATCGCCGCCCTCACCCCTGTCCCGGCCGGCGCGCGGCGCGCCAGACCAGCAGCCCGAGCGCCAGCACCGACAGGACGCCGGTCGCCTGGAACAGCCGGCCCACCTCGGCGTTGTAGCGGCCCTGCGCGGCATCATAGCCGTAACAGAGCAGCAGCAGATGGTCGGCCACCGACCCGACCGCTCCCCTGGAGGCATCGACCAGTCCCAGCCGCAGATCGGTCGGGTCGTAGCCCACCCCGAGGATGTAGCGCGAGACCGTCCCCCCCGGCGACACCAGCACCACACCCGCCGGGTGGGCATACTGCTCCGTTGCCTCGTCGAGGCGGTAGCGGAAGCCGGCGGCATCGGCGAGGCGGCGCACCTCGCGCCCTCGATCAGTGGAATCGCCCACCAGCGCGTGGATGGCGCCGGCCAGTGCCGGATCGCGTTCGAAATGCCTGGCCTTCAGCGCCGCGGCGTCTGCCGGGCTGTCGCCGGGATCGAAACTGACCGCCACCACCGTGTAGTCTTTTTCCGGCGTCAGCGGCACCTGCGCCAGCGCCGCCGCCAGATCGCCCAGCACAACTCCGCACAGCGTCGTGCAGCGGAAATAGTCGAAGACCAGGACCAGCGGCTTGCCCCTGTCGAACAGGGAGGCGGTCGTGACCGCATGACCAGCCTCGTCACGCAGCCTGATGTCACGCGGCAGTTGTGCTCCCGGACGCTGATCGAAAGCGAACTCGGTGAAGCTTCCCGGCAGCAGGGTGGCGGGAGAGGCCTCCGCGCCTGCGGTCAGGCCCGGCAGCAGCAAGAGCAGGGCAGCCATTGCGAACCTTGTCATCGCGGCACCTCCCGCCTTGCATCGGCCGGCCAGTCGGCGATGCCGCGTTCGGCGACACGGCGCATGGCCTCCTCGATGGGGATGTGGGCGATGCCATGCGCGCGGTCGGCCCAGCCATAGCCGGTCAGCCGCTGCATCGCCTGCGCCTTGTAGCGCTTGAGGTCGGCGACGGGATCGGTTTGCAGGCGCGGCTCCGGCATCGGCGTCGTCAGCGCATGATTTTCGTCCCTGGCCGCATTGGGGAAGATCAGCAGCAGCGAGACCACGACCGTTACGATCAGGCCCGCCGCCAAACCGCCCAGTAGCAGGAACAGCCAGGGCGGCGTGTCCCGCGTCTCGAACATCGTGTCGGGATTGCTGCCTTCCTGCTGCGGCTTGTGCTTCGGTCTCCGGGCACGACCTTGCCGCAGCCATCCGAACAGCAGTGCCGCGGCGGCGCCTGCAACGCCGGACCGGCCGATGCGCGTGGCCTTATCCATGGCCGACCTCCTCCGCCAGCCGGCCGACGGGCCGGGTGGCCGGCCGGGTGGAGAGCCGCCAAAAGAGCACCGTCATGCACGCCCCGCCCATCGCCAGCGCGGCTGCCGGGGCATACCAAGTGAAGCCGCCGGCAAGCCCCGGCAGGATCAGCCACCAGCATTCCAGCAAATGCGCCGCCAGCAGCAGCAGGCTGATGGCGGCGAGCCCCGCCCGGCTGCGCTTCACCGGCCACCAGATCAGGGCGGCGAATGGCAAACCCCCTTGCGCCAGTGCGCCCAACGCCGCGACCCAGCCCCAGCCGCCGGACAGGCGCGCGACGTACCACGTGATCTCCTGCGGCAGGTTCTCCTGCCAGACGATCAGGAACTGCATGAAGGACAGGTAGAACCACAGCAGAATGGCGGCGGTCAGCAGGCTGCCCAGGTCGTGGCGCTGCCCGGCATCCGTCCGCCCTCCCAGGACGGCGGCCAGCGTCGCCAGCGCCAAGGCGCCCAGAAGCTGGCCGCCGACGATCATCATCCCGTAGATGCTGGAGCCCCAATCCGGCTCGATCGACATGAACCAGTCGAAGGATGCAAAGGTGACGGTCAGCCCCAACAGGATCAGCCCGGGCGCCGCCAGTTGGTTGCGGTTCCGTCCCGACCACAGCTGGGCCGCAAGCGCCAGCCCCAGCCAGACCACGGCATAGACAGCCGTCCGGCCGTAGAAGAAGGGTTCGTTCAGGTAGAAGCGGTTCTTCAGATGCGTGGCTTCGGCCGCCCGCGCCCAGGGATACAGTTCCGGCAGCAGGAGCAACACCGGCACCAGCAGCAGGAGCATCGGCGGCAGGAAAGCCACCATCGCCCGCAGCGCCGGCACCGCGGCTGCTCCCCAGCGCCCGCCGGTCAGATCATGGGCGAACAGCAGCATCATGGCGCCCAACGGCAGCCCGATCCAGAAGGCGAAGGAGGCCAGCCAGCCGCGCAAAACCGCCTGCGGATCGGTCAGCGCTCCAACGGCGCAGACCGCCGCCCCGACAAATGCCGCGACCATGGCGGCGATAAGCGGACGGCGGCTCATCGCAGCGTCCCCCGCACCGTTTCCGGCAACTCGGCCGCGGCGGTGTTCTGGCTGGCCTGCAAGGCCCGGATATAGGCGGCGATGGCCCAGCGGTCGTCCGAACCGACGCGGTCGGCATAGGAGTACATCGCCCCCCAGCCATTGGTGGCGACCTCGTAGAAATGCCGGGTCGGGGCGTTGCGCAGCGCGTCGCCATGGAAGGAGGGCGGCTGTGGAAAGCCGCGCCGGACGATCATGCCGTCGCCGTCGCCGAGATAGCCATGACAGGGCGTGCAATAGATCTCGTAGCGCTCCTTGCCGCGGGCGAGCAGGGCCGCCGTCAGCGCCGGTGGTGGCTGGGGAAGGTCTTCGCGGGCGATGGAGTTCGGTGGCGGCTGCGGCGGCCAGACCTTCCGGTCCGGTCCGGCGTTGGCCGAACCACCGTCGGCCGGCGTCCAGGTCTTGTCGCGCGGCTGCTTCGCCATGTTGTCGCAGGCCGTCAGCAGCGACACGCCCAACAGCAGAAAGACGAATGGAGCCGGCCGCGTCATGCCGGCACCTCGTCGATCCGCAGGCCTTCGCCCTCGGGCAGCAGCCGTTGCAGGAGTTCGCTGTCGTCCCGTCCCTCCCGTTCGGCGATCCAGATCAGGAAACGGTCCTGGGAGGCCAGTTCGAACCCCGGCGCGTCGAAGATCGGATCGTAGAGGCGCGGCAGCCGGCAGAATTTGCAAAAGGCGAGGAAGCCCGCCAGCAAAATGGTCAGCGCCGCCAGTTCGAAGGTGCTGGGGCCGAAGGCCGGCCAGCTGTTCAGCGGCCGTCCGCCGATGTTCAGCGGATAGCTCAGCACCATTCCCCAATATTGCAGGAAGAACCCGCCGACGGCTCCCAGCAACCCGGCCGCCACGACGATCAGCGGCAGGGCCCGCGGCCTGCGGTCCAGCAACTCGTCCACCCCCTCCACCGCGTAGGGGCTGTAGACCTCCAGCCGGGAGAACCCCGCCTGCCGCAGCCGGCGCAGGGCGTCCAGCATCGCGTCCGGGTCGTCGAAGGCGGCCATCCTGCCGCGCAGGCTGTGACCGGTGCCGCGCTGCACGGTCATCGCCCGCCCTCCGTATGCTTTTTGCGAAGGAGTTCGCGCAGCTCGAACATCGACACCATCGGGATGAAGCGCAGCGCCAGGAAGAAGCCGGTCAGGAACAGCCCCACCGAGCCGGCCAGCGTCGTCCAGTCCCAGACCGTCGGTATGAAGACGAACCAGCTCGATTCCGAGTGGTTCCGGTGCAGGCTGCCGACGACGATGACGTAGCGCTCGATCCACATGCCGATCACCACGCCCAGCGCCACGAGGAACAGCAGCCGCCGGTTCAGCCGCGCTGCCCGGACCCACAGGAGCTGCGGGACGACGCTGTTCAGGACGATCTTCGCCCAGTACCAGGGGGCGTAATATCCGCCGAGCAGCGACATCGCCACGGTGATCTCGCGCTCTTCCCCCCGGTAGAAGGGCATGAAGATCTCGATCAGGTAGCAGTAGGACAGCAGCAGGCTGGCGGTCAGCGTCAGCCGCGCCAGCACGTCGATGTGGCGCAACGTGATGACGCCGGTCAGCTCCAGCGCCCGGCGCAGCGGAATGACCAGCATCAGCACCACGGCGAAGCCCGACAGTGCCGCGCCGAAGACGAAATAGGGTGGGAACTGCGTTTCGTGCCAGCCCGGCGTCAGGCCGCCGGCGAAATCCAGCCCGACGATGCTGTGGATCGAGCAGACCAGCGGGGCCATCAATGCTGCGAACAGCCCGTACAGCATCCTGAACTGGCGCCAGTGCTGCGACGACCCCTGCCAGCCCAGCGCCAGCAACCCGTACAGCACCCGCTGCCAGCGCCGTCGCGCCCGGTCGCGCAGGGTGGCGAGGTCGGGGAGCAGCCCGACATACCAGAACAGCAGGGACCCGGCGACATAGACCAGGATGGCGACGAAATCCCAATGCAGCGGGCTGCGGAATTGCGGCCACAGCGCCATCGTGTTGGGATAGGGGAACAGCCAGTAGAAATACCACCAGCGCCCGAGATGGATGACCGGCATGATCCCGGCGCAGGCGACGCAGAACACCGTCATGGTCTCGGCGATGCGGCTGGTGGCGCTGCGCCAGTCCGAGCGGGTCAGGAAGAACAGGGCGGAGATCAGCGTCCCGCCGCTCGCCATGCCGACCCACCAGACATAGTTGCCGATGGCGAAGCCCCAGGCGATGGGCCAGTCGATGCCCCAGATGCCGACGCCGCGGACGAACAGCCAGCCGACCGCCGCCAGGAACAGCACGAACAGCCCGAACGACAGCCCGAAGCCGATCCACCACCACAGCGGCGTGCGTCGTTCCAGCACGAGGTCGCTGACATGCGCGGTCACCGCCGGGGCCGTCACCCCCGGTCCCACCACCCGTGTCAGGTCCCGTTCGGTCTCGGGCGATGCGCTCACCGGCTCATGCCTCCCCGATCTCGGGATTCGGATTGCGCAGCCGCGCCTCGTAGGTCGTGCGCGGCCGGGTGTTCAGTTCGGTCAGAACGCCATAGTCCAGCGGGCTCGCCTTGCGCCGGCTGACCGCGCTGTCCGGGTCGTTCAGGTCGCCGAAGACGATGGCCTCGGCCGGGCAGGCCTGCTGGCAGGCGGGCTTCACCTCGCCGTCGCGGATCGGCCGGTCCTCGCGGTCCGCGGTGATGCGGGCGTTGCGGATGCGCTGGATGCAGTAGGTGCATTTCTCCATGACGCCGCGGACCCGGACGGAGACGTCGGGGTTCCAGGACATCGACAGCCGGTTGTCGTCCGCCGAATAGTTGAAGTAGTTGAAGCGCCGGACCTTGTAGGGACAATTGTTGGAGCAGAAGCGGGTGCCGACGCAGCGGTTGTAGACCATCACGTTCAGCCCGTCGGCGTCGTGCATGGTGGCGGCGACCGGGCAGACCACCTCGCAGGGCGCGTTCTCGCAATGCATGCAGGTCATCGGCTGGAAAAGGGTCTGGTCCGGCGCCTCCGCCCCGCCCTCGTACCAAGTGTCGATGCGGATCCAGTGCATCTGGCGGTTCCGCAGCACTTCCTCTTTTCCGACCACGGCGATGTTGTTCTCCCCCTGGCAGGCGGCGGTGCAGGCGTTGCAGCCGATGCAGGCATTCAGGTTGATCGCCATGCCCCAGGCGTTCCGCGGATACTCGTAATCCGGATAGAGCGAATGCTCCGGTTCCCTGCGCTTGGCGAAGCCCGGATCCCGGCGGAACTCGTCCAGCGTGGCGTGGCGGACCACGTCGGGGGAGTCGATCATCTGGTGATGCTGGGTGGCGGCCAAGCGGTGGGTTTCCCCCGTCTTGCGCAACTCCACTCCCGGCAACTGCCACAGACCGGCCGAGGTCCGCAGCCGGAAGGCGTCGAATCCGACATCGCGCCCGACCCGGCCCACGATCCGGCGGCCGAAGCCGAAGGGTAGGGTGATGCAATCCGGGGCATGGCCGGGAAGCAGCCAGACCGGCGCTCGCAGCCGACCGCTGGCGGTGTGCACCTCCACCACATCCTCGTTCTTGAGGTCCAGCCGCTGCGCGGTCGCCGGTGCGATCAGCAGGGCGTTGTCCCAGGTCAAGGTGGTGAAGGGCCGCGGCAGTTCCTGTAGCCAGCCGAGATTGGCGGTGCGCCCGTCGCGCAGCCACGGGTCCGGCCGGAACAGCGCGGTCAGCGCGCCGTCTGGCTGTGCCGGTGCCGGAGGCAGGCGATCCGCCAAGCCGGGCAGCAGCGAAACGGAAACCGGTGCGGCGGCGCTCTCCGGCACCACGCCCATCCGCAGGGCGTCTGCCCACAGACCCTCTGCATCGCCTTTGCTTTGGAAGCGTTCCATCCAGGTCTGCCGGACGATGGCGTAACCGTCGGGCCGCGTCTCTCCGTTGAGGACCGCCAGCAGTTCCTGCGGCGACCAGCCGCCCCACAGCGGCCTGACCTGAGGCTGCTGGATGGTGACCGTGCCGTCGAAGGCCCGCGCATCGCCCCAGCGCTCCAGTTCATGCGCCTCCGGCACATGCCATGTGCAGAGCAAGGCGGTCTCGTCCACTGCGGTGCCGAGATGAATGGACAGCGGCACCTTTCCCAACGCGCCGGCAAAGTCGAGGTCGGCGGGCGCGGTGAATACCGGGTTGGCGCCCAGAATCAGCAGCGTGTCGACCCTGCCGGCCGCCATATCGGCGGCCAGTTCTCCGACCGATTGGGCATGGTCGACCGGATCGGCTTCCACTGGCTCGATGTGGCTGACCGTCTGTCCGGGTCCGCCCAGGGCATCGTTGATGGCGTGCACCAGCGCATGGACGGCAGGCGGCTGTGCCGGCCCGGTATGGACCAGCGCCGCGCCGCGATTGGCGGACAGGTCGCGGGCGACGGCAGCCAGCCAGCCGGGAGCACCCCGCCGCCACTCCGCCGGTCCGGCGCCAAGCTCGGCGGCCAGCGCACGCACCGCCGCCTCCACCTCGCCGGGCCGGACAGCGAAACGGTGGTCGGCGCGGGCACCGGCAAGGGTGGGCGAGCTTTCAACCGCATAGAGGCGGCTCATCTCCTCCGGCCGCCCCTCCTCCGCCGCGCGGCGGCGGCGGGCGAAGTCGCGGGCGTAGCGCAGGTGCCCAGGCGCGCTGTCGAGGAAATCGCTCTCGACCGCCAGCATTACCTTTGCCCTGTCGAGGTGCAGCACCGAATCCACCGGCCGCCCGAAAGCCAGCACCGAACCGGCCCGCACCGTGTCGCGCCCGTCGGCCTCCCAACGGTGCCATTGCATCGCCGGAAAGCGCTGCTTCAGCGCCCCGATCTGCCGGGCCAGCGTGGGGGAGGTGACGGTGCCGGTCAGCAGACGCAGCCCGCCGCCGCCATGCGCCGCCAGGGCGGGCAGGCGGTCGACCAGCGCCTTCACCATTCCGTTGGTGCTCGCCGCCCGGCCGGCTTTCAGCACGGTCCGCGAGCGGTCGGGATCGTACAGATCGAGGATGCTGGCCTGGATGATCGGATCGAGCGCGCCCAGGCTGGCGGGATGGTCCGGATTGCCCTCCAACTGGACCGGGCGCCCCATCTGGTGGATCGCCAGCACCCCGTCGGCATAGCCGCCGCGGGTGACCGCCGTTGCGAAATGGCGGGCGACGCCGGGCACCAGCCCGGCCGGCATCGTCACATAGGGGATCGCCGTCTCCGACGCCTCTCCCGGTCCGCAGCCCGACAGCCCGGCCAGAGCGAAGGAGGCGCCCATCAGTTCCAGCAGCCGGCGGCGTCCGACCCGCGCGTCGGCCAAATCCGGCAGGCCGGGAAACTCGGCGCGCAGCATCTCCAGCACGGACGGTTCCCGCGACAGCTCGTCCAGGCTGCGCCACAGCGCCCGGCCGCTCTTCCCGGTCAGTCGGCCTTCGATGTACCGGGCCAGCTCCTCCCGCCCCAATTCCTCCCGAGCCGTCATCGGTGGCACACCGAGCAGTCGGACAGGGTTTCGGGATGGATGCGGTAGCGGGCCATCAGCTGCTCGCCGGATGGAGTTGTTGCGGTCCGTTTCCAGTCGGTGTCGAACACCGCCTCCTTCGGGCGCAGGTTCGGGGCCGGATCGCGATGGCAGTCGAGGCACCAGCTCATCCGCAGGCTCGCTCCCTTCCAGGTCAGGGGCATGCTGTCCACCGGCCCGTGGCAGGTGGTGCAGGCGACACCCTTGGCGACATGGATGCTGTGGTTGAAGAAGACGTAGTCGGGTAGCGCGTTGACCCGGTTCCAGCGGATCGGCGTTCCGGTGGCAAGGCTCTGGCGCACCGGGGCCAGCAGGTCCGCATTGGTCCAGATCTGCGAATGGCAGGTCATGCAGGTGTGGGTCGGCGGCAGGCCGGCGTTCGCCGATACCTCCACCGAGGTATGGCAATAGCGGCAGTCCAGCCCCAGCCCGCCGACATGATGTTCGTGGCTGAAGGGAACCGGCTGCGGCTGCACGATGCCGACCCGCGTCGCATAGGTGGTGTTGGGAAAGAACCACGCGCCGCCGACCAGCGTGACCAGCCCCGCCAGCAGGGTGTAGAGCACCAGTTTGGTCAGGATGTTGGCGGTGGGGCTGAAGATACCCGGCACGGCTCTGGGCCCCCGTCACGCCGCCGGAGCGGTCGATTGGAGAGGGCGGCGTCGATCCATGGCTTGCGTCTCCCTGACTTGTCCGCCCCGGCAGATGCAAAGCCGCTCGGGTCGGTCGTCGGCGGGATTCAGGCGGAGCCCGAACCCGGTGCGGCGGGCGTTGGTGGGGGCGGCCATCCGCAGGCGCGGCGTCTGCGCGCCACCCCACCGTTACAAGCGCCCGTTCACCGTCAGGTTCCATGCCGTGGTCGGGCTAGCCCGACTGACCCAGCCCTTCCGCGCCGATCGGACAGTTTTCCGAAGCGCTGTGGACAGCGCGGATCGGTGGTGCTTTCGGCAAAGGGGGGACTGACCGGAAGACCGGGACACAGGCGCCTTCCGGTGGCCGCTGCGCTGTGTCGCAGGTGCCGCCTCTTCCCCTGCGATGCCGTCCGGCGCTAAAGCCATGCATTTCAGGCTCCGTCCGGCAGACCGGGGGCGGACCGCCTTCTGCTGCGACGGATCGATGACCCGTGTTTCGTGCGACTGCGATGTTCTGGTGGTGGGCGGCGGCAACGCGGCGCTCTGTGCCGCAATCGCGGCCCGCCGGGCCGGTGCGTCGGTCCAGCTGCTGGAGGCCGCACCCAAGTCGCTGCGCGGCGGGAACGCCCGGCATTCCCGCAACATGCGGGTCATGCACGACGCACCGACACCGTGGGTGCGGGGGTGCTATCCGGCCGACGATTACCATGCCGACCTGCAGCGGGTGGCCGGGGCTGCCATAAATTCCGTCGATGACGGGCTCGCGCACCAATTTATCGACGCCAGCGCCGACATCGTCGATTGGCTGGCCGGCAACGGCGTGCGGTTTCACCGCGGCACCGACGAGGTCCTGCCCTATTCCCGCAAGACCGCCTTCTTCCTGGGCGGGGGGAAAGCGCTGATCAACGCGCTTTACGCTACGGCGGAAGCGCTGGGCGTTGGCATCCGCTACGACAGCGCCGTGCGCGCCCTGCATCTGCGGGACGGGCCGCCGTCCGTCACCGTCGGTGATGCGGACATCTCCATCCGGGCAAGAGCGCTCGTCGTCACTTCCGGCGGGTTCCAGGCCGATCTCGGCTGGCTGCGGCAGCAGTGGGGTGGGGCTGCCGGCGACTTCACGATCCGCGGCACCCCGCATGCGACGGGCGTCCCGCTGAAGGCACTGCTGGAGGACGGCGCGGACCCGGTGGGGGCGGGGGACCGCTGCCATATGGTGGCGGTGGACGGCCGCGCTCCGCTATTCGACGGCGGCATCGTCACGCGGCTGGATGGCCTTCCCCATGGCATCGTCGTGGATCGGGACGGCCGGCGTTTCGCCGACGAAGGGGCGGTCGTCGGGCCGTCGCGCTACACGGCCTGGGGTGAACTGGTGGCCCGCTGCCCCGGCGCCGTCGCCTTTTCGGTCT
This sequence comes from Azospirillum sp. A29, assembly GCF_042604625.1. NCBI lineage: Bacteria > Pseudomonadati > Pseudomonadota > Alphaproteobacteria > Rhodospirillales > Azospirillaceae > Azospirillum > Azospirillum sp. A29. The sequence continues at coordinate 559,109 of NZ_CP170460.1, read as the reverse complement.
TCGATTCCGCCATTGCCGAGCGGTTCCGGCCCTCCATCTTTCCGGCGATCCAGGCGGACAGCGTCGGCGGGCTGGCCTCGGCTCTGGGCATCGGTCGGCCGGCGCTGGAGTCCACGGTGGCGGCCTTCAATGCCGCTGTCACCGGCGGCGGTACGACGGCGGGCGTCCATCCGCCGAAGACCCGGCTGGCCGTACCGATCACGGTTCCGCCCTTCGGCGCCTACCCGGTTCGGGCCGGCGTCACCTCCACCTGCCTGGGGGTGCGGGTCGATGGGCGGGTGCGTGTGCTGCGGCCGGACGGGACGGCCATCGACGGAGTCCATGCCGCCGGAGTCATCATGGCGCCCAACATCCTGGGAACGGGCTATCTGGCGGGGAGCGCCATGACCATCGGCGCCGTGTTCGGCCGCATTGCCGGTCGGGAGGCCGCAACTCATGCCCTGCGCTGACGATACGCAGCGGATCGCGGCGGAGGCTCGCCGGGCGCTGGACATCTGCAACGCCTGCCAGTTCTGCGACGGCTACTGCGCCGTCTTCCCCGCGTTGAAATCACGGCGGCTGGTGTCGGCGGAGGATCTGACCTTCCTGTCCAACCTCTGCCACAACTGCCGGTCCTGCTATCATGCCTGCCAGTACGCGCCGCCCCATGCTTTCGACCTCAATCTGCCGAAAAGCCTGAGTCTGGTCCGGCAGCAGTCCTACCGCGACCATGTCTGGCCGCCGCTGCTCAGGGGACGATTGCCCCATGCGGGATGGCCCGCGGTTGCCGTCATGGCCGCCGTCGTCCTGTCGGCGGTCGCCCTCGTGGTCGTTCCGGCCCTGCTGTGGGTCCCGCCGGAGACGCTGTTCGGGCGACAGTCGGGGCCCGGCGCCTTCTACCGGCTGGTGCCGTGGAGGGTTATTGCCGGCGTCGCCGGGGGGGCGATGCTGTGGTCGCTGCTCGCCGTCGGCTTCAGCGTCGCATCCTTTTGGCGCGGCATGGGACCGGCGCCGGCCGGCGTGCCGCTGTTGCCGGCGCTGCGCGACGCCCTGTCCGATGCCGCCACCTTGCGCAATCTCGGCGGCGGCGGGGCCGGCTGCAACGATCGGGATGAGGGTTTTTCCCAGGCGCGTCGCCGCTTCCACCACGCGCTGTTCTACGGGGTGGCGCTTTGCTTCGCCTCGACCAGCGTGGCAACCGTGTATGACCATCTGCTGGGCTGGCCGGCGCCTTATCCGCTGACAAGCCTGCCGGTCCTGTTCGGCAGCCTTGGCGGGGTCGGCATGGTGATCGGCACGGCAGGGCTGGCTTTGCTGAAGCTGCGCGCCGATCCCGCACCCGTGGCGTCGAGCCTCACCGGTGCGGACTGTTCCTTGCTGGCTCTGCTGTTTCTGGTGGCGGTCAGCGGCCTGGGGTTGCTGGCTCTGCGCGAGACGGCGGCGATGGGACCGCTGCTGCTGGTCCATCTGGGCCTCGTGCTCGGCTGGTTCGCGACGCTGCCCTACAGCAAGTCCCTGCACGCCCCCTTCCGCTTCGCCGCCCTGTTGCGCGCTGCGATGGAGCGGCGGGGCAGGGGCTGATTTGCCACTGCCCCCGTCCCGACAGACGGTCAGGCGCGCCCCAATTCCCCATCGACCCGGCGCCAGATCCCTTGCGGGTTGCCGTCGCGCAAAGCTTCCGGCAGCAGGTCGGCGGGGATGTCCTGGTAGCAGACCGGGCGCAGGAAGCGGCGGATCGCCAGCGTGCCGACCGAGGTGCTGCGCGGGTCCGAGGTCGCCGGGAACGGGCCGCCATGCACCATCGCGTGGCAGACCTCAACCCCGGTCGGCCAGCCGTTCGCCAGGATGCGGCCGGCCTTGCGCTCCAGCGTCGGGATCAGCCCGGCCACCGCGGCCTTGTCCGCCCCATCCATCTGCAAGGTCGCCGTCAGCTGCCCTTCCAGCTTTTCCGCCACCGCCGTCATCGCCGCCACGTCCGCGCAGCGGATCAGCAGCGAGGCGGCGCCGAACACCTCCTCCTGCAACGCCGTATCGGCCAGGAAGGCGTCCGCCGTCGTGGTGAAGAAGGCCGCCTGCGCCTGGTTCGGCCCGCTGCAGGCCAGACCGCGGGCCAGCGTCGTCACCGTGCCGCTGCCGGCCAGCTTGGCGACACCGCTGTCGAAGGCGGCATGGATGCCCGGCGTCAGCATGGTCGAGGCGGCGCTGCCGCCCAACGCCTCCACCGCCGCGGCGACGAAGCGGTCGAGGTCCGGCCCGTCCACCGCCAGCAGGATGCCGGGGTTGGTGCAGAACTGCCCGGCGCCCATGGTCAGCGAGACGACGAACGCCTTGCCCAGCGCCTCGGCGCGGGAGGCCAGCGCCGCCGGCATCAGGAAGACCGGGTTGATGCTGCTCATCTCGGCATAGACCGGGATCGGTTCCGGCCGTTTGGCCGCAACCCCCAACAGCGCCAGCCCGCCGCGGCGCGAGCCGGTGAAGCCGACCGCCTTGATGCGCGGATCGGCGACCAGCGCCGTGCCGATCTCGTTGCCGGTGCCGAACAGCAGGGAGAAGACGCCCTCCGGCAGGCCGCAGGAGGCGACCGCCGCCTGGATGGCGCGGCCGACCAGTTCCGAGGTGCCGGGATGGGCGCCATGGCCCTTGACCACCACCGGGCAGCCGGCGGCGAAGGCCGACGCGGTGTCGCCGCCGGCCACCGAGAAGGCGAGCGGGAAATTGGAGGCGCCGAACACCGCGACCGGCCCCAGCGCGATGTGGCGCTGGCGGATGTCGGCGCGCGGCAGTGGCGTGCGGGCGGGCAGGGCCGGGTCGATGCGGGCCTCGACCCAGCTTCCCTCGCGCACCACCTGGGCGAACAGGCGGAGCTGGCCGACGGTGCGGCCGCGCTCGCCCTCCAGCCGGGCGCGCGGCAGGCCGCTTTCGGCCATGGCGCGGGCGATCAGTTCGTCGCCGATATCAAGGATGTTCTGGGCGACCGTCTCCAGGAAGGCGGCGCGCTGCTCCAGGCCGGTCTCGCGGAAGGCGTCGAAGGCGGCCCAGGCGAGCGCGCAGGCGCGCTCCACCTCGGCGGCACCGCCACCGCCGAAGACGGGCTCCAGCGCCTCGCCGGTGGCGGGGTCGACGGCACGGAATTCGCCCTGGCTGCCGCGATGGGCACTCGCGCCGATCAGCATCTCGCCGGTGATGGTCATCTTGGGGTCTCCTTCAAGGGCGGAACGCCGGGAAAGGGGCGTCCGCCGACAAGAGCGGCCGGACATTTGTTGGAGAGGCGATCTATCATGACATCAGTCATCATACAAGTGGGGCGGTGCGGAGGAGCCCCGATGCGTCGCCTTTCCACGGGCCGGCAGGCGGGCTTGTCTATTGTCGTATAGGTTTTGTGGGTGTTAACTCTGGGACATGGAGTGGTGACGGGCGGTCCGTCCCGGAACCGGGTTTGGGTGAGGATGGTGATGACAGCGCGCAGGCGCCGGGACCCGCTGGCGAAGCAACTGGTGGATGCCCTGGCCGAACGGATCTCCAGCGGACAGTTCAAGAGTGGCGACCGGCTGCCGAGCGAACAAGACCTGATCGACGAATTCGGCGTCAGCCGCACCGTGGTGCGCGAGGCGATCGCCAACCTGAAGGCGGTCGGCATGGTCTCCACCCGGCAGGGGTTGGGGGCCTTCGTCCTGCGCGACGCCGCGATCCTGCCCTTCCGCATCGAGGAATCGACGCTGGAGGCGGTGAACGAGGCGATTTCGGTGCTGGAGGTCCGCATCAGCCTGGAATCGGAGGCCGCCTATCTCGCCGCCATCCGCCGCGACGACAGCCATCTGGCCCGCATGCGCGAGGCGCTGGACACGATGACGGCGGCGGTGGAGGCGGGCGAGGATGCCATCGACGCCGATCTGGCCTTTCACAGCGCCATCGCCGCAGCGACCGGAAACAAGCATTTCCTGGCCCTGTTCTCCTATCTCGGATCGCTGCTGATCCCGCGCGCCCGCGTGCGCTACGGGCATCTGGAAGGGGATTCGCGCCGCCAGTACCTGCGGCGGATCAACGACGAGCACCAGACCATCTATTCCGCCATCGAGCGCCAGGACCCGGAAAACGCTCGCGCCGCGCTGCGCCTGCATCTGAACGGCAGCCGCGACCGGCTGCGGGCCGGCGGCGACTTCAAGGCGACCGCCGCGACGGGCTGAACATCCGCCCGTTCCGGGTTTGCGGGATCAGAAGGGACGCCGCCGGACCGCCGGCCGCGTCCCTTTTCGCTTTGTGGACCGGCTTTCGCCATGTGCGGATTGGTGGGAAGGCGGATTGCCTCCGCCCGCATCAAACCACTTGTATGATGACTGATATGATGGTAATCGTCCTGTCATCGGATGACGATGGCGTCGGACGGATCGCCGCGAACCCGGCCCGGATCCTCCAGACACGCCATCGTCCAAAAACCACCATGCCCGCAGCTTTTCCCCTGCGGATCGTGTCTCCACCGTTTTCCAAGGATGCCCCCGATGGAACCGCAAGCCCTGAAGGCCGTCGTCAGCGAAGGTCTCCTGTCGTTCCCGCTGACCGATTTCACCGCCGACGGCACCTTCGAGCCGGGTGGCTATGCCCGCCGCCTGGAATGGCTGAAGCCCTACGGCGCATCGGCCCTGTTCGCCGCCGGCGGCACCGGCGAGCTGTTCTCGCTGACGCCCGACGAGCACAGGAGCATCGTCTCGCTGGCCGTCGAGGTCTGCGGCAAGGAGGTGCCGATCATCGCCGGCGTCGGCTATTCCACCCGCATCGCCATCGAGATGGCGCAGGCCGCCGAGAAGGCCGGGGCCGCCGGCATCCTGGTGCTGCCGCATTACCTGACGGAAGCCGACCAAGAGGGCGTCGCCGCCCATGTCGAGGCGATCTGCAAGTCGGTCGGCATCGGCGTCATCATCTACAACCGCGCCACCTGCAAGCTGAGCGCCGACCGTCTGGCGACGCTGGCGGAGCGCTGCCCCAACCTGATCGGCTTCAAGGACGGGTTGGGCGACATCGAGATGATGACGACCATCCGCCGCAGGATGGGCGACCGCTTCAGCTATCTGGGCGGCCTGCCGACCGCCGAGGTCTACGCCGCGGCCTATCGCGCCATCGGCGTTCCGGTCTATTCGTCGGCCGTCTTCAACTTCATCCCGCGCACGGCGATGGAGTTCTACCAGGCGGTCGCGGCGGGCGACACCGCCACCACCGACCGGCTGCTCGACCAGTTCTTCCTGCCCTATCTGGCGATCCGCAACCGCAAGGCCGGCTATGCCGTCAGCATCGTCAAGGCGGGCGCCGCCATCGTCGGCCGTCCCGCCGGCCCGGTGCGCGCGCCGCTGGTCGACTGCACCCCGGCCGAGGTCGAGGACCTGCGCGCCCTGATCGACGCGCTGGGACCGCAGTAAGTCCCTGTCGACAGGCACGGCCGGCAAGAACGGCCAGTAAACCACGGCGAAACGCCAAAGCCGGACGGGCAGGCGCCGGGCTTCAGTCCCCGACGCCGGACACAAGGTGCAGCCAGAAAGCCGGATCCGCAGAGCGGGTCCGGCAACGGACTGCCGCGTCTGCCCGCCCTCATGGCTTGAGGGAGGAAATCTCATGACGATCGAGAGCACCGCCGCCAACACCCGTTCCGAACCCGGCGCCTATGCCGCGGCAGCCGCCGCCGGCCAGACCGCCAAGCGGACCAACGTCCGCTATCTCATCCTCGCGATGCTGTTCCTCGTCACGGTCATCAATTACGCCGACCGGGCGACCCTGTCGATCACCGGCCCCGTGATCTCGAAGGAACTGGGGATCAACGCCGCCGAGATGGGCCTCATCTTCTCCGCCTTCGGCTGGGCCTATGTGCTGGGCCAGCTGCCGGGCGGCTGGCTGCTCGACCGCTACGGGTCGAAGATCGTCTATGGGCTCAGCATCTTCATCTGGTCGGTCTTCACGCTGATGCAGGGCTCCATCGGCTTCTTCGCCGGCGGTACCGCGGTCATGGTGCTGTTCGCCCTGCGCTTTGCCGTCGGCTTCGCCGAAGCGCCGTCCTTCCCCGGCAACAGCCGCGTCGTCGCGGCGTGGTTCCCCGGACAGGAGCGGGCGACCGCGTCGGCCATCTTCAATTCCGCCCAGTATTTCGCCACCGTGCTCTTCGCGCCGCTGATGGGCTGGCTGACCCACTCGTTCGGTTGGCACTGGGTGTTCGGCGTCATGGGCGGGCTCGGCATCGTCATGGCCGGCGTGTGGATGAAGACCGTCTACGCCCCCAAGGACCACCCGCGCATCAATCAGGCCGAACTGGACCACATCGCGTCCGGCGGCGGTCTGGTCAACATGGACGACGGCCGGAAGACGGCGGCTCCGGCCGAGAGCGGAGCGAAGTGGGATTACATCCGCCAGCTCTTCGCCAGCCGCATGATGGTCGGCATCTTCCTCGGCCAGTTCTGCATCAACGCCATCACCTACTTCTTCATCACGTGGTTCCCGGTCTATCTGGTCCAGGCCCGCGGCATGTCGATCCTGAACGCCGGCTTCATCGCCTCGATCCCGGCGATCTGCGGCTTCGTCGGCGGCATCCTGGGCGGCGTGATGTCGGACGCCATGCTGCGCCGGGGCTATTCCCTGACCGCGGCGCGCAAGACGCCGATCGTGCTGGGCATGCTGATGTCGATGGCGATGATCGCCTGCAACTACACCGATCTCCAGTGGGTCATCGTATCGCTGATGGCGCTGGCCTTCTTCGGCAAGGGCATCGGCGCTCTCGGCTGGGCCGTGATGTCGGACTGCGCGCCGAAGGAGATCACCGGCCTCAGCGGCGGCGTGTTCAACATGTGCGGCAACCTGTCGTCGATCTCGACGCCGATCATCATCGGCTACATCATCCAGAGCTCCGGCTCCTTCAACGGCGCCCTGGTCTTCGTCGGCGCCAACGCCCTGATCGCGGCGGTCAGCTACCTCGTCATCGTCGGCGAGATCAAGCGGATGGAACTGAAGAAGTAACAACGGCCGGCCGGGGCGGCGGCCGATGGCCTGCCGCCCCTCGCCCGGTGCGCGTAGAACGGTTTGGCAAAGGGTCTTTCCCATGTATATCGGCGAACAGCTCATCAATCCCACCGACAAGCGCCTGCGCCTGTCCGCCCAGCTCGGCGCCCGGGGCATCGTCATCGACAGCCGGCCGAACGCGCCGGTGATGGCCGACGACAATGTCGAGGCCGGGCTGTGGGACGGCCGCAAGGTCGCCGACCAGCGCAAGTGGGTGGAGAGCCATGGCCTGACGCTTGACTGTCTGGCGCTGGATGTCGGCTCCATCCTGCTCGACAGCCTGCGCGCGCCGGAGAAGGCGGCGGCCACCGCGGAGCGGCTGCGCCACAACATCCGCGCCGCCGCCGACGGCGGGGTCGACACGGTGAAATACACGGTCGCTATGGTCGGCATCACCCGCACTGGCGTGGTCGACGGCCGCGGCGGCATGAAGTGCAGCATTTTCCGCGCCGACGAGTACAAGGCGGAGAACGACGCCCGTTTCTCCTACTGGGGCACCGTGCTGCCGGAGGACGAGACGGGGACCAAGCCGTCGCCGCTGGAAGTACGTGGCGCGCCGGAAACCTGCGGGCAGGTGATGGCGAGCGAGGCGGGCGGCGTCAGCGAGGCCGACGGCTGGCGCGCCATCGAATATCTGGTCGAGGCCATCCTGCCGACCGCCGAGAAGGCCGGTGTCAAGCTGGCCTGCCACCCGCACGACCCGGCCTATCCGCCGGGGGGGCTGAACGGCGTGCATCATGTGCTGGGGTCGCTCGACGGGCTTCGCCGCTTCATCGATCTGGCGCCGGAGAGCAAGTCGCTCGGCTTCAACTTCTGCCAGGGCACCATCGCCGAGATGTCGCGCAATCCGACCGAGACGGTGCTGGAGGCGATCCGCGAGTTCGGCCCGCAGAACCGCATCTTCATGGTCCATTTCCGCAACATCAAGGGCGGCTATCTCAACTTCCGCGAGGCGATGCCGGACGAGGGGTCGGTCGACATGGCAGCCTGCATCCGCGCCTACCGCGAGGTCGGATACCAGGGGATCCTTTGCCCCGACCATGTGCCCTTCTCCGAGGTCGATCCCGACCGCGAGCGCTTCTTCGCCTTTGCGCTCGGCTACACCCAGGCGTTGCTGCAAGCCGCCTGATCCGTCCTTCCCGCCTTTCCCGGACACCGCATCATGGCCATTCAGATGTCCTCGCCCAAAGTCACCGAAATGCTGGTCGTGCCGGTCGCCGGCCAGGACAGCATGCTGCTGAACCTGTCGGGCGCCCATGCGCCCTATTTCACCCGCAACGTGGTGATCCTGAAGGACAGCGCCGGCCACACCGGCGTCGGCGAGGTGCCGGGCGGCGAACGGATCCGCCAGACGCTGGAGGATGCCCGCGCCTTGGTGGTCGGCCAGCCGGTCGGCGCCTGGAACGCCATCCTCAACAGCGTGCGCCGCGGCTTCGCCGACCGGGATTCCGGTGGGCGCGGTTTGCAGACCTTCGACCTGCGCATCACCATCCATGCGGTGACGGCGCTGGAGGCGGCGCTGCTCGACCTGCTGGGCCAGCTCCTGGAGGTGCCGGTGGCGGCCCTGCTGGGCGAGGGGCAGCAGCGCGACGCGGTGGAGATGCTGGGCTACCTGTTCTATGTCGGCGACCGCGGCAAGACCGATCTGCCGTACCGGGCGGAGACGGCCGCAAAGGACGACTGGTTCCGCCTGCGCAACGAGGTGGCGCTGACCCCCGACGCGGTGGTGCGGCTGGCCGAGGCCGCCCATGACCGTTACGGCTTCAACGACTTCAAGCTGAAGGGCGGCGTACTGCGCGGCGAGGAGGAGATCGAGGCGGTGACGGCGCTGGCGAAGCGCTTCCCCCAAGCCAGCGTCACGCTGGATCCCAACGGCGCGTGGTCGCTGGAGGAGGCGATCCGGCTTTGCAAGGGGAAGGGCGACGTGTTGGCCTATGCCGAAGATCCCTGCGGCGCCGAGCAGGGCTATTCCGGGCGCGAGGCGATGGCGGAGTTCCGCCGCGCCACCGGCCTGCCGACCGCCACCAACATGATTGCCACCGACTGGCGCCAGATGGGCCATGCCATCCAGTTGCAGTCGGTCGACATCCCGCTGGCCGACCCGCATTTCTGGACCATGCAGGGCAGCGTCCGCGTCGCCCAGATGTGCCACGAATGGGGCCTGACCTGGGGATCGCACTCCAACAACCATTTCGACATCTCGCTGGCGATGTTCACCCATGTCGCCGCGGCGGCACCGGGCCGGATCACCGCCATCGACACTCACTGGATCTGGCAGGACGGCCAGCGCCTGACCAAGGAGCCGTTCCGCATCGAGGGCGGTCTGGTCGCCGTGCCCCAGAGGCCGGGGCTGGGCGTCGAGATCGACATGGACGAGCTGGCGAAGGCGCACGACCTCTACAAGCGGCACGGGCTGGGCGCGCGCGACGACGCCACGGCGATGCAGTACCTGATCCCCGGCTGGACATTCGACAACAAGCGGCCGTGCCTGGTGCGGTGAAGCCGCTCCGCAACGCCTTCAACCCGACCAAACAGTCAGGGCAAGCCATGACCCAGAAGCCTCTCTACATCCTGGTCCATCCCGAGGACAACGTCGCCATCGTGGTGAATTCCGGCGGGCTGCCGCCAGGGACGGAGTTCGAGTGTGGGCTGGCCCTGACCGACTTCGTGCCGCAGGGCCACAAGGTGGCGCTTGCCGACCTGGACGAAGGGGCGTCGATCATCCGTTACGGGCAGGTGATTGGCACCGCTGCCCGGCCGGTCCGCCGCGGCGCCTGGATCGAGGAGTCGCTGGTCCGCCTGCCGCAGGCGCCGGATCTGGACACGCTGCCGCTGGCGACCGCCGTGCCGCCCGACGCCCCGGCGCTGGACGGCTATACGTTCGAGGGCTACCGCAATCCCGACGGGACGGTCGGCACCAAGAATGTGCTGGGCATCAGCATCAGCGTGCAGTGCGTCGCCGGGGTGATGGATTTCGCCATTGAGCGGATCAAGAAGGAATTGCTGCCGAAATACCCCAACGTCGATGACGTGGTGGCGCTGAACCACACCTATGGCTGCGGCGTGGCGATCAACGCGCCGGGAGCCGTAGTGCCGATCCGCACCTTGCAGAACCTCGCCCGCAACCCGAACCTGGGCGGGGCGGTGATGGTGGTCGGGCTCGGCTGCGAGAAGCTCCAGCCGGAACGGCTGCTGCCGGCCGGGGTGGAGTCGAGCATCGTCACCTTGCAGGACGAACGCCACCAGGGCTTCGGCGACATGGTCGCCTCCATCCTGGAGATGGCCGACCGCCGGCTGGCCCAGCTGAACGGGCGGCGGCGTGAGACCTGCCCGGCGTCGGACCTCGTCGTCGGGCTGCAATGCGGCGGCAGCGACGCCTTTTCCGGCGTGACCGCCAACCCGGCGCTGGGCTATGCCGCTGATCTGCTGGTGCGGGCCGGGGCGACGGTCATGTTCTCCGAAGTGACGGAGGTGCGCGACGCCATCCATCTGCTGACCCCGCGCGCCATCGACGAGGAGACCGGCCGGGCGCTGATCCGCGAGATGCGCTGGTACGACGACTATCTGGAGACCGGTTCGGCCGACCGCAGCGCCAACCCGACCCCCGGCAACAAGAAAGGCGGCCTCGCCAACGTGGTGGAGAAGGCGCTGGGCTCCATCGCCAAGTCGGGCACCAGCCCGATTGCCGGGGTGCTGTCGCCGGGCGAGCGGGCGACGCGCAAGGGGCTGCTCTATGCCGCGACGCCGGCCAGCGATTTCATCTGCGGCACGCTGCAACTGGCATCGGGCTGCAACATCGAGGTGTTCACCACCGGGCGCGGCACGCCCTACGGCCTTGCCATGGCGCCGGTCATCAAAGTGGCGACGCGGACCGAGCTGGCTTCGCGCTGGCACGACCTGATCGACGTCGACGCCGGCCGCATCGCCACCGGCGAAGCCACCATCGAGGATGTCGGTTGGGAGCTGTTCCGCCTGATCCTGGAGGTGGCGAGCGGCCGCAAGCAGACCTGGGCCGACCATTGGGGGCTGCGCAACGCGCTGACCCTGTTCAACCCGGCGCCGGTGACCTGATTTGAGCTGACCACAAGCCCCTGCCGCGGAGATGACCGGAGCAACCGGCGCCCGCGGCGGAAGGGCGATATCCACACAAGGGAGGATAAACATGGGACGCCGCACCGGCATCGCGCTGGCGATGCTGCTGACTTCCGCTGCCTTCGTCGCAGCCGTACCTGCGCAAGCCGACAGCTTCGCCTATGTGTCCAACGCCGCCAGCAACAACATCAGCATCTTCCGGCTGGACAGCAACACCGGGGCGATGACCCCGGTGGGGACTGTGCCCTTCGTCGGGGTGGACAAGCCCGGCTCCTCCACCCCCCTGGCGCTCAGCCCCGACCGGCGCTTCCTCTATGCCGGCGTGCGCTCGCAGCCCTATCAGGTGCAGATCTTCGCCATCGACGCGGCGACCGGGACGCTGAGCCATCTCGGCAGCGGCCCGCTGGCCGACAGCATGGCGAACATCGTCACCGACCGCAGCGGCAAATACCTGTTCAGCGCGTCCTATGGCGGCGACAAGGTGGCGGTGAACCCGATCGGGCCGGACGGTAAAGTTGGACCGCCGCAGCAGGTGGTGGCGACCGGCAAGAACGCCCATTCGATCCAGCCCTCGCCCGACAACCGCTTCGCCTTCGCCACCAACCTGGGATCCGACCGGCTGGTGCAGTTCCGCTTCGACGCCGCCACCGGAGGGTTGAGCGAGAACGATCCGCCGTCGGTGGCGCTGCCGGCGAAGTCCGGTCCACGTCACATCGTCTTCCATCCCGACGGTCGTCACCTCTATCTGGTGGATGAGCTGGACGCCGCCGTCGCGGTGTTCGCCTACGACCCCGCGACCGGTAGGCTGACGGAGACGCAGCGTCTGCCGTCCCTGCCGGCCGATTTCAAGGGCGAGCCCTGGGCCGCCGACATCCACACGACGCCGGACGGCCGCTTCCTCTACATCTCCGAACGGCGGACCAGCACCATCCGCTCCTTCCGGATCGACCCGGAAAGCCGCCAGCTGACCCCGCTCGCCAGCGTGGCGACCGAGGAGCAGCCGCGCGGCTTCAACATCGACCCGACCGGCCGCTTCCTGGCGGCGGTGGGCGAGAAGTCGGACGGCATGGCCGTCTACCGCATCGACGGCGGCAGCGGCGCGCTGACCACGCTCGCCCGCTATCCGGCCGGCAAGCAACCGAACTGGGTGGAGTTCGTCGCCGCGCCGTAAGGCGCCGGCCTTGCGGGCCGGTCAGCCGGCCCGCACCTGCGCCAGGAAGCGGCCAACCTCGTCGCGCAGGCTCTCGGTCTGCATCGACAGTTCCCGCACATTCTCCAGCACTTCGTAGGCGACCGTGCCGCTGCGCCCGGCGGCGGTGTTCACGCCGCCGATGCTGGACGACACCTCGTGGCTGCCCTGGGCGGCCTGCTGGATGTTGCGGCTGATCTCGCGGGTCGCGGCTCCCTGCTGCTCGACTGCCGAGGCGATGGAGGTGGCGACGTCGTTGACCCGGCCGATGACCTGCGCCACGTCCCTGATCTCGCGCACGGCCTGGGCGGTCTCGGCCTGGATGCCGGCGACCTGGGCGGCGATCTCCTCCGTCGCCTGGGCGGTCTGGTTGGCGAGCGCCTTGACCTCGTTCGCCACCACGGCGAAGCCGCGCCCCGCCTCGCCGGCACGGGCCGCCTCGATGGTGGCGTTGAGCGCAAGGAGATTGGTCTGGCTGGCGATGGAGTTGATCAGACCGACCACGGCGCCGATCCGCTCCACCGCGCCGGCCAGCCCCTCCACCTTGCCGTTGGCCCGCTCGGCGCTCTCGACCGCCTCGCGGGCGATCTCCGCCGACGAGCCGACCTGCCGGCTGATCTCGTTGATCGAGCTGGTCAGCTCCTCGGTCGCCGCGGCGACGGTCTGGACGTTGGCGGAGGTCTGTTCGGTCGCCGCGGTGACGGCACCGGCCAGCCTGCCGGTCTCGTCGGCGGCGCGCGTCATGTCCTGGGCACGCCGTTCGATGGCGTCCGCCTCGCCAGCGACGTCGTGGATCAGGTTGCCGACGGTCTGTTCGAAATGGCTGGCGAGCGTCGTCATCGCCTCCCGCTTCTCGGCTGCGGCGCGATCCGCCTGCTCGGCCTGGCTGGCTTCCAGGGCGGCCTTGGCCTGGGCATTCTCCTTGAACACCTGGAGCGCCTGCGCCATGCCGCCGATCTCGTTGCGGCGGGCCGCCTCCGGGAAAGTGACGCCCAGGTCGCCGGCGGCGAGCGCCGTCATCTTGTCGCGCAGCCGGTGCAGCGAGCGCACGATGTCGCGGTTGACCAGGAAGGCGATCAGCACCAGCGCGGCGATCAGCGCGGCGGTGGCGGCGCCGGTCCGGGTCAGGAATTCGTGATAGGCGGCGTCGATGTCGTCGGTGTAGACGCCGGAACCGACGATCAGGCCCAGCGGCTGGTAGCGCTGCACATAGTTGGTCTTCAGCAGCGGGACGTCGGACCCCAGCTTCGGCCAGATATAATGGATGATCGCGTTGTCCTGCCGGCGCAGCGTGTCGACGATCTCGCGGACGAAATACTTGCCGGCCTTGTCCTGGAGCCCCATGCGGTCGGTGCCGACCGCCTTGTGGTTGGAGGGGTTGGCGACGGCGATGCCGTTGAGATCGTAGGCGAACAGATAGTCGGCGCCGTCATGGTAGGACATCGCATGCACCGCGTTGCGGAAGCGCGCCAGCGCCTGCTCGCGCGGCAGGGTTCCCGCCTCGACCTCGGCATTCAGCCCCTTCGCCATGCCGACCGCCATTTCCACCGCCGAGCGGATGGTGTCGATGCGGTCGTCGATCATGCGCTGGTGGGCGAAGCTGCTGCTGATGGCGATCACCACGGCCGGAGCCAGGACGGACAAGGCGACCAGTGCGGTCAGCTTCGCCCGGATCGACAGATTTTCCAGGAGTCTCATGGGTGCCTTCATGTCGCGCGCGTCGGGGGCGGCAACCGATATGCTACGGAAAATGGGGTGGCTGGAATCGGATTGGCCGACTTCGGTAATATACTAGCGCCATCGAGTTAAAAAATTGTTCCGGCCGTATTACCGCTTCGCAACGCTCTCCAGGCCGGAGAAGTGAGCGAGCGTCGGGCCGGCGACCTCCCGCAGCAGGGCGACGAAGCGTTCGGCCGCCGGCGACAGCGAGCGGCCGGCCTTACGGATGAAGCCGATCCGGCGCACCAGCCCGGCGGTGCGGATCGGCTCGACCACGATGCCCTCGCAGGAGGCGGCGTCCACGGCGGATTCCGGCAGGACCGAGACGCCCAGCCCGGCCCGCACCATACCGACCGCCGTCGACATGTAGTTCGCCTCGCAGGACAGGCTGATCTCCAGCCCTTCCTTTTCCAGCGCCCGCTCGACCAGCGACCGCACGCTGGTGCCGCGCGCCGTCAGGATCAGCGGGAAGGCGACGATGTCCTTCAGCAGCAGCGGACGCCGGCCGTTCAGCGGGTGGTCGGCAGGGAAGAAGGCGCACATGCGGTCGCAGAGGAAATCGATCACCTCGACATCGCGGTCGGGGCCGACCCGGCTGCCGATCCCGAAATCGACCTCCTCCGCCTTGACCAGCTGGATGATCCGCTCGGCGACGACGTCGCTGACCCGGACGTCGATGTTGGGGTGGTCGGCGGCGAAGCGGCGGATGGCGATGGGCAGCAGCCCGGCGGCGACCGACGGCAGGGTGGCGACCGACACCGAGCCGCGCCGCAGCCCGGCCAGATCGTGGCTGACGCTCATCACCGCATCCAGTTCGGCCAGCACCCGCTGCAAGGCCGGCAGCAGGTCGCGGCCGGCCTGGGTCAGCACGACATGGCGCTTGTTGCGGTCGAACAGGCGCACGCCCAGGCTTTCCTCCAGCTGGCGGATCTGCACGGTCAGCGCGGGCTGCGACAGGTTGACCTCCGCCGCCGCCCTGGTGAAGCTGCCGAGACGGGCGACGGCGACGAAGGCCTTGATATGTCTCACTCCCTGGAGCATGGCGCCGCCTCTTATAGAAAAATCAAATTACCGTGATACAACAAATTCATTTCTCTAATCTGATTGTGGGTTCGTACAGTGTCAATCGCGGACGCCGGTCCTGCATGGTGCGGCAAAAGGACAGATCTATAAAAAGTCCGCTGCCAGCCCCTCTGCCGGCCGTCTTCGCAAAAGATGAAGTTCTATCGAAATCCGCTCGGGCGGCGTTACTCGGGGATCGAAGCCGGTCGCCCGCAGGACTCCGCCGTGATCCTTCGCGCCGAGCGAAGGGATCGCGCAACAGACGGAAAACAACAATAACAACGGCCATAGAGGAGGTCCCATGCTCGCGTTACTCGGCTTGGCCACCATCGTCGTTCTGCTGGTAGCCATCATGACCAACAGGATGTCGCCGCTGGTCGCACTGATCGCCGTGCCGATCATCGCCGCGCTGGCCGGCGGCTTCGGTCTTGAAACCAGCAAGTTCATCATCGCCGGCATCCGCTCCATCGCGCCGACCGCCGGCATGTTCGTCTTCGCCATCATATTCTTCGGCGTCGTCACCGACGCCGGCATGATGGACCCGATCATCGACCGCATCCTGCGGGTGGTCGGCACCAAGCCGGCGCGCATCACCGTCGGCACCACGCTGCTGGCCCTGCTGATCCATCTCGACGGGTCGGGCGCCGTCTGCTTCCTCATCACCATTCCGGCGATGCTGCCGCTCTACGACCGGCTGGGCATGGACAAGCGCATCCTGGCGCTGTGCGTGTCGATGGCGGCGGGCGTCAACTTCCTGCCCTGGACCGGGCCGATGATCCGCTCCGCCGCCGCGCTGAAGGTGCCGGTGACCGACATCTTCAACCCGCTGATCGCGGTGCAGGGCGTCGGGCTGCTGTTCATCTTCACCGTCGCCTTCCTGCTCGGCAAGCGCGAGGAGCGGCGTCTCGGCCTGTCCTCCCGGCATCTCGCGGCGGGAGAGGCGCGGTCGGTCGGCGCCATGGGAGTGGATGCCGCCCCGGTCGGGCCGGCGCCGCGCGTGCTGACGCCGGAGCAGATCAAGATCCGCCGTCCCAAGCTGTTCTGGGTCAATCTGGTTCTCACCGCCGTCATCATGGCCGTGATGATCGAGGGGGCGGTCGATCCGGTGGTGATGTTCATGGTCGGCACCGTGCTGGCGCTGATGATCAACTATCCCGACGTCAAGATGCAGAAGGAGCGCGTCGACGCCCACGCCAAGGCGGCGCTGATGATGGCGAGCATCCTGCTGGCGGCCGGTGTCTTCACCGGCATCATGACCGGCACCAAAATGCTGACCGCCATGGCCCAGTCCGCCGTCGCCTTCGTCCCGCCGGAGATGGCGCAGCATGTTCCCTTCGCGCTCGGCATCCTGTCGATGCCGCTCAGCCTGCTGTTCGATCCGGACTCCTATTATTTCGGCATGATGCCAGTGATCGCCGAGGTTTATAAGACGCTGGGCGGCGACCCGATCCAGATCGCCCAGGCCTCCGTTCTCGGCCAGATGACCGTCGGCTTCCCGGTCAGCCCGCTCACCCCCGCCACCTTCCTGGTCGTCGGCCTGTGCGGCATCGGGCTGGGCGAGCACCAGAAATTCTCGATCCCCTACCTGTTCGCCGCTTCGGTCGTCATGACCTTCGCCGCGGCCATCCTCGGAGTCATTCCCTTCTGACGCGGCGCAAGGATCGCCGCACACAGGAGTACCATCATGAAAACCATCCGCATCGGATCGGGCGCCGGCTATTCGGGCGACCGCATCGAGCCGGCCGTGGAACTGGCCGAGAAGGGTGACATCCAGTATCTCGTCTTCGAATGCCTGGCGGAGCGCACCATCGCCATCGCACAGGGTGCCAAGCTGAAGGACCCGGCGCAGGGCTACGATCCCCTGCTGGCGGAGCGCATGCTGGCGGTGCTGCGGCCGTGCCATGAGAAGGGCATCCGCATCGTCACCAACATGGGGGCGGCCAACCCGGCCGCCGCCGCCGCGAGGACGCGGGACATCGCCCGGTCGCTCGGCCTGGAAGGGCTGAAGATCGCCGCGGTTTCCGGCGACGACGTGCTGGAGACGCTGAAATCCGGCGACCACCGCATCGAGGAAACCGGCGAGCCGGTGTCGGCGATGGCCGGCAAACTGGTCTCGGCCAACGCCTATCTCGGCGCCGCCCCCATCGTCGAGGCGCTGAAGGCCGGGGCCGACATCGTCATCACCGGCCGCGTCGCCGACCCGGCGCTGTTCCTCGCCCCGCAGATCTTCGAGTTCGGCTGGTCGATGGACGACTGGGACCTGCTTGGCAAGGGCACGGTGGTCGGGCATCTGCTGGAGTGCGCCGGCCAGATCAGCGGCGGCTATTTCGCCGACCCCGGTGTGAAGGACGTCGCCGCCCTGGCCCGGTTGGGATTCCCGATCGCCGAGGTCGGGGAGGACGGCAGCGCCGTCATCACCAAGGTCGCCGGCTCCGGCGGCGCGGTGACCACCGCCACCTGCAAGGAGCAGCTGCTCTACGAGATCCACGACCCCGCCGCCTACTTCACGCCCGACGTGGTGGCCGACTTCTCACGGGTGCGGTTCACCCAGGAGGGGCCGGACCGTGTGCGGGTGGCCGGCGCCACCGGGCGCCCGCGGCCGGCCACGCTGAAGGTCTCGGTCGGCTACCTCGACAGCTTCATCGGCGAGGGGCAGATGTCCTACGCCGGTCCCGGCGCGCTGGCGCGCGGCCGGCTGGCGCTGGAGATCGTGCGCGAGCGTCTGGCACTGACCGGCGTCGAGGCGACCGAACTGCGCTTCGACCTGATCGGCGTCGATTCGATCCACGGCGGCGTGCTGTCCACCGCGGGCGGGCAGGAGCCTTATGAAGTACGCGTCCGCGTGGTCGGCCGCACCGGCAGCCTGAAGGAGGCGCAGCGCATCGGCAACGAGGTCGAGACCCTCTACACCAACGGCCCGGCCAGCGGCGGCGGCGCCACCAAGTCGGCCAAGGACGTGGTCGCCATGCTGTCGGCCCTGCTGCCCCGCGAGCTGGCAATGCCCGCCATCGAGTTTATGGAGGCCTGACATGAAACTCCGCGACATCGCCCATTCCCGCACCGGCGACAAGGGCGACATCTCCAACATCTCCGTCATTGCCTTCGACGAGGCGGACTATCCGCTGATCGAGGCCCATGTCACCGCCGACCGCGTGAAGGAACTGTTCCACGAGGTCGTCCATGGCGAGGTGGTGCGCTACGCAGTCCCCAGCATCGGCGCGCTGAACTTCGTGATGCGGCAGGCGCTGGGTGGCGGCGTGACCCGCTCGCTGGCGCTCGACGCCCATGGCAAGTGCCTGGCCTCGGCGCTGCTCGACCTCGAGATCCCCGACATCGCCCGCCCCATCCAGGCAGCCTGACGGGAGACGCGCGTCACTCGCGGCCACGCCGGGCTTTGCCCAGCGCGCTGCCGGCCGACGCGAACATGATGCAGGCGATTGCGGCCCATTGCAGCGCGCTCAGCCGCTCGCCCAGCATCAGGAAGCCGATCAGCGCCGCCACGGCGGGGGAGGCGCTGACGGCGAGGCCGAACACATGGCTCGGCAGGCGGCGGAGCGCCATCATCTCCAGCAGGTAGGGCACCATGCTCGACAGCACCGCCACCGCGAGAGCGGTAAAGAGCACCGCCGGAACCAGCAGCCCGGCGCCGGCATGGGAAATCCCCAGCGGGACGGTGAAGCTGGCGGCGACCAGCATGCCCCAGGCCACCGCCTGCCCGCCTGGCAGGGCCGAGGCGCGCTTGCCGAACACGATATAGAGCGCCCAGCAGAAGGCCGCTGCCGCCGCATAGGCGACGCCTACCGGGTTCAGCGCACCGGATGCCTCCCGCAGCGGCAGCAGCAGGACAAGCCCGACCGCGGCGCAGGCGATCCACAGGAAATCCTTCAGCCGGCGCGATCCCAGCAGCGCCACCGCCAGCGGCCCGGTCACCTCGATGGCGATGGCGATGCCGATGGGGATCAACTCCATCGCGCGGTAGATCGACAGGTTCATCGCCCCCAGCGTGGCGCCGTAGACCAGCAGGTTGCGCAGATCCCCGCGTCCCGGCAGGCTGCGCCACGGGCGCAGGATCGCCATCAGCATCAGCGCCGACAGCCCCACCCGCAGGCCGGTCACGCCCTCTGCCCCGACCAGCGGGAACAGCGATTTCGCCGATGCCGCCCCGACATATTGCGACAGCAGCGAGGCAAGCAAGAGCAGCAGCGGCAGCGCCGCCGGTTCGGGCCGGGTGGCGGAGATGGATTCTATGGAGGCGTTCGCCATATGCCCGGCTCCCGGTAGAAGAGGATCAGGTGAAAAGATACTGTGACGATTGGGCAGAGGGCGCTTAAGTTTGGGGCTTCCGACGCACCGTTCTTTCGCCGAAGCCGCCATGCACTCAACAATCGCTCGCCCGCCGGATCAGCTCGATGACCAGGATCGTGCGATCCTGCGGATCCTGCAACGCGACAACAAGACCTCCCAGCGCGAGATCGGCGAGGCGGTGCATCTCTCCGCCCCGGCCGTGCAGCGCCGCATCGCGCGGATGGAGGCGGCCGGCATCATCCGCCGCAACGTGGCGATGGTCGATCCGGCCGCGGTGGGGCAGGGCGTGACGGTGGTGGTGGAGGTCCAGACGGTCAACGACCGCTCCCCCGTCATCGCCGCCGCCAAGCGCCTGTTCCGCGAGGCGCCGGAGGTTCAGCAATGCTATTTCGTCACCGGGAAGGCGAGCTTCGTCCTGATCCTGCTGGTCCCGGACATGGCGAGCTACGAGGTTCTGTCGCGCCGCCTGTTCGCCGACAACGAACTGGTGCAATCCTTCCAGACGATGGTCGTGCTCGACCCGGTGAAGGTGACGCTGGAGGTGGATCTGTAGGGCGGCAGGCCGGTCAATCCGGCCATTCCTCGTATCCCCAATCCTCGGCATCCGGGTCGGCGGTCCCCAGCGGCGCCACGGTGGCGCCGGCGTCGAGCGCCGCAGCCAGCCAGGGCTCGACGCTGGTGACCGGGGACAGGCGGCACCAGCGCCGCCGCCGGCCGTCCCACCGGCAATGGCCCTGCCGTTTCATCTCCTCCCGCAATTCCCAGGACGGAATGGCGGGAAAGCGCAGTTCCAGGCCGCGGTCGCTCTGCATGATCTCCACGCGCTCTCCGCCGGCGGTGGTGTGTGTTAGCCCGTCCTCCAGGACCTTGCGCAGGGCGGCGGCGCGGTCCTCGCGGACCCGCGCCTCCGCTTCCCGTTGCCGGCGGCGTTCGGCCATGGCTTCGGCGATCCAGTCCGGCGGCTCTTCCAGCACGCGGTAGCCGGCGCCGCCGCGCGGGCCGGGCGCCTCTTCCAGCAGCCCGTCGCGCAGAAGGTCGGCAAGCAGCGACTTCAGTCGGTCGCGGTCGGCCGGGATGCCGGGCAGGCGGTTCGCTGCGGCATCGGCGACGGTGAAGCGCTCGCCGGCGCCCCAGCCCTCATGGATTGCGGCGGCCAGGGCGTGCAACTCGGCGACGCGGCTTCGCTGGTCGGTCAGGTGTCCGGCGACGATGGGATTGGGCGGCAGGTCGGCCCGTCCGGTCAGGCCGCAGGTCCGGCACTGCCAGGCGCCGGGATCGGACAGCAGCAGCTGGGGCGCGCAGCGGCGCTTGCGGCAATGCTCCTCGCTGCCCGCTTCCGGCAGGCCGCGCCCGCCGTCCAGCAGGGCGCGGATGGCGTCGAGCGGCGTGCCGGCGACATCCCGCAGCCGGTCCAGCACGTCGGCGGGCAGCCACACTTCCGCGCCTCCGCTCTCGTCGGCGGAGACGAAGCGGCTTTTCAGAGCGCGGCGTCTTGCGGGCGTCAGCAGGGCCAGCACCCGCTCGGCGGTGTAGCTCTCGTCGAAGGTATCGGCGAGCAATTCCGCCAGATCGCCGAGCATTGCCGGGGACGCCAGCGCGCCCTCGTCCCCGGCGGCAAGGATTCGACGGGCCTCGCCAAGGATTTCCGTGTTTTCGTCCGCCCCCATCGCCATCTACGTCCCGATCCCCGTTCACTCCGCGTAGCAAGCTGGGCATGGCGGAAATGCCAATCAAGCGCCGGCTGGACAGTCGGCAGAGGCCGCCTGGATCAGGAACGGCCCCTTGAGGCGCGGTGTTGATCGGGTGCATCGAACGGTGCCAGAGACGGAAAGGTTTTCCAATGTCAGACAGCACGCATTTCGCCCCGCCCGGCCCGCTCGGCTTCGGCGGAGCGCCCCTGGGCAACATGTTCGAGGAGGTGACCGACGAGACGGCCGCGGCAACCCTCGACGCCGCCTGGGACGCCGGCATCCGCTATTTCGATACGGCCCCCGAATATGGTCCCGGCATTTCCGAACACCGGTTCGGCCATGTCCTGCGCAGCCGTCCGCGCGACGAGTTCGTTCTTTCGACCAAGGTCGGCCGGCTGCTGCGCGCCGATGCCAGCAAGGGCGGCCAGCATGGCCCCTTCGTGAAGGGCCTGCCGTTCCGCGTCGATTACGATTACACCGCCGACGGCGTGCGCCGCTCCATCGAGGACAGCCTGCAGCGGCTTGGCATGGCGCGCATCGATATCGCTTATATCCACGACTGCGCCGAGGACGCCCATGGCGACCGCTGGCTGGAGGTGTTCGACACCGCCATGAAGGGCGCCGCCGTCGCCTTGACCCAGCTGCGCGAGGAGGGGGTGATCCGCGGCTGGGGCCTTGGCGTCAACCGGGTGGAGCCCTGCGTGATGGCGCTGGAGCGGGCGGACCCCGACGTCT
Source organism: Azospirillum sp. A29 (assembly GCF_042604625.1). Lineage (NCBI taxonomy): Bacteria > Pseudomonadati > Pseudomonadota > Alphaproteobacteria > Rhodospirillales > Azospirillaceae > Azospirillum > Azospirillum sp. A29. Next base: position 537,305 of record NZ_CP170460.1, on the reverse strand, counting down.
TCCTGCTGGCCGGACGCTACAGCCTGCTGAACCAGCCGGCACTGGACGAGCTGTTTCCCCGCTGTGCCGAGCGTGGCGTCCATGTTGTGGTCGGCGGCCCCTACAACTCCGGCATCATTGCCGGGGGCAGGAATTTCGAATATCAGGAGGCGTCCCCCGACAAGGTGGCGGCGCGCGACCGGCTGGCGGAGATCGCCAGGCGCCATGGTGTCGACCTGCGCGCGGCGGCCCTGCAATTCTGCGCCGCGCATCCGGTCGTCGCCTCTGTCATTCCCGGCACCAAGAACCCGGCGCGCGTGCATGAGAATGTGACGCTGATGGGCCAGCCGATCCCCGCCGACTTCTGGCGGGAACTGAAGGCCTCCGGCGTCCTGCCGGAGCAGGCACCGACCCCGACCTGAGCAATTCCCGGTTTAGGCAATCTGGCGGCGGTGCCGGTGTTTCAGTGCCGCGCCGCCGCATCCGCCGGGGTTCGGCTTTCCTGTCAGCTGTCCACCACCGTCCCCGGATGCCCCACTTCGAAGCGGGCAGGGTCGATGCCGTGGGTGGCCAGCGCGGCGCGCAGCAGCTGCGGCGGCTCGTCCCGTGCTTCGTCGGTCAGGGCGAAGGTTCCCCAATGGATGCCGACGGCCTTCCTCGCCCCGATGTCCAGCATGATCCGCACCGCCTCGTCCGGGTCGCAATGCTGGGCGGACATGAACCAGCGCGGGTCATAGGCACCGATGGGAATCAGCCCCAGATCGCAGGCTCCCAGCCGTTCGCCGATGGCGCGGAAAGCCGCGCCGCTGCCATAGCCGGTGTCGCCGGCGAAATAGACCGAGCCCGCCGGGGTGCGCAGGACGAAGCCGCCCCACAGCGCCATCCGCCGGTCGCGCCCGGTGCGCGACGACCAGTGGTTGGCCGGCACGATGTGGACTTCCGCCTCCGGCGTCAGCTCGAACCGGCTCCACCAGTCGCCCGCCGCGACCCGCACCCCCGGGATATGCTTGCGCAGGATGGTGTCATTGCCGAGCGGCGTGACCATCAGCGGCGCGTCGCGCCGGTGCAGGCGCTTCAGCGTCGCCACGTCGAGATGGTCGTAATGGTTGTGCGACACCAGCACCGCGTCGATTTTCGGCAGGTCGTGGAAGCGGATGCCCGGTGCCGTGACCCGCTTCGGCCCGGCGAAGCGCACCGGGCTGGCACGGTCGGACCACACCGGATCGGTCAGGATGTTCAGTCCGGCCGCCTGGACCAGGGTGGTGACATGCCCCACCACCGTCACGCGGAGGCCCGCGACGTGCCGTGCCGGCATCACCGGCGTCACCGCCACCTGCCGCGGCCATTTGACAGCCTTCCGCCCCAATTGCCAGCGCAGCAGTTCGCGCAGGCCGCGGTCGGTGTCCGGTTCGCCCGGATTGAAGAAGCGCAGCCCGTCGAAATTCGATGTCGCCGGACCCTGCCAATAGGGATTGCGCATGCGTACCGGATCCTTTGCAACCATGGTTTTGGAGGAGATGGTGTCGCCGCCGCGAAGTTCTATGGACCTGCCGTGGGCGGTCGGGCTACTGTGCCGCCTTCATTCATGGTTTGATCCCGGTTCGATCCAATGCAGTCCGATAGCCCGACCGACGAACAGCATCGCGCCATCCAGGCGATCGACGCCTGGTACAAGGACGACGACGCCCAGCAGGTCTTCTGGCTGGCCGGGGAGGCCGGAACCGGCAAGACCAAGACCACCGTCTTCGCGCTGGAGCATCTGCTCGAACGTCGCCGGCTGACCGACTATGTGGTGGGCGCCCCCACCGGCAAGGCCGCCCAGGTGCTGCGCCAGAAGGGCATCGACGGGGCGGCGACCCTGCATTCGCTGCTCTACGCCCCACGCAAGGATGGCGACAGCGGCGAGCTGATCTTCGCCCGCCGCAACGACGGGCCGGTCGCCGACGCCGACCTGATCGTCTGCGACGAGGGGTCGATGATCGGCGACGATCTGGCGCGCGACCTGATGCGGACCGGCAAGAAGATCCTCGTCATCGCCGACGATTACCAGTTGCCGCCGGTTTCCGGCCAGGGGCTGTTCACCAGCGGGGAGCCGGATTTCCGCCTGACGGAGCCGCACCGCACCGCCCGCGAAAGCCCGGTGATCCGGCTGGCCCATCTGCTGCGCCGGCAGGAGATGCCGCGGCGCTTCGGGTCCGTCGGCAAGGTCCATGTCCTGCCGCTGGGATCGCGGACCCAGTCGCTGGTGATGCGGCCGTCATCACAGGCGATCTGCGGCACCCACCGCGTCCGCACCACCTACACCAAGCGCATGCGCACGCTGCTGGGTCACGACTCCACGATGCCGCAGACGGGGGAGCGGGTCATCTGCCGGCGCAACCAGAAGGACGAGGGGCTCTTCAACGGCATGATCGGGTCTCTGACCCGGCCGGCCGCCGAGGCGCAGGGCCGCGATGCCGGCCTGTGGTCGCTCGGCGTGCAGATGGAGGACGAGGTGCGGTCGCGCAGCAAGCTGATCGTCCATCCCTGGATGTTCCAGGCCCACTACACCGAGGGGATGGTCCAGCCGCGGGTGGGCAAGGACATCCAGCTTTACGACTGGGCGTGGCTGATCACCTGCCATGCCTCGCAGGGGTCGGAATTCCCGTCGGTCACCGTGGTGGACGATTCGGCCGCCTTCCGGGAGCATCGCTGGCGCTGGCTCTACACCGCCGTCACCCGCTCGCGCGAGGAACTGGTTCTGCTGCTGCGCAATGCCGACCTCGGCGGGCCGTGGCAGGTTCCTGAATTCGACGACTGCCTGCCTGATTCATAAATTCAATTTATCGAACGCATCACATCTTTGTGTTGGATGTGATCGGAAGCGGTCTCCATAATTTTACGTATGGGAACGGTGTTTTTCCGGTCCCGACCGCTTCCGGAGACCCGTCCCATGATTTCTGACACCGCGGCACCCGCAAAGCCGGTGCCGGGAAAGCCTGTGCTTTTCCATGTCCGCGGCCTTCTGCCCGGTCTTGCGCTGTGCGTCGCAGTTACCGCACTTGCCTTCGCCGCGGCGAGGGCGGAGGTGGCGCTGTTCGGCGAGGCGTGGGTCGAGGCGCTGGTGCTGGCGATCCTGATCGGCACCACGCTCCGCACCGGCTGGGCGCCGTCCGCAAGCTGGCAACCGGGCATCGCCTTTTCCGCCAAAATCCTGCTGGAGGTGGCGGTAGTCCTGCTGGGGGCCTCGGTCAGCGCCGCGACCATCCTGTCGGCCGGGCCGGCCCTGCTGCTGGGCATTGCAGGCGTGGTGGCGCTGGCCCTGTTGGCGGGATTCGGGATCGGGCGGCTGCTCGGCCTGCCGGTGCGCATGGCGGTTCTGGTGGCCTGCGGCAATGCCATCTGTGGCAACTCGGCCATTGCCGCGGTGGCGCCGGTGATCGATGCGCACAGCGACGACGTCGCCGCCTCCATCGCCTTCACCGCCGTGCTGGGCGTGGCCGTCGTGCTTGGCCTGCCGCTGCTGGGCATCGGGTTGCGGCTGAGCGGGGTGCAGTATGGCGCGCTGGCGGGGCTGACCGTCTATGCCGTGCCGCAGGTGATCGCCGCCGCCGCCCCGCTGGGCGCCACCGCCGTGCAGGTCGGCACGCTGGTTAAGCTGGTGCGGGTGCTGATGCTCGGGCCGGTCTGCCTGCTGCTGTCGCTGCTGGCACCCCGGCTGGGTGGAGACGCGGCAGGCGCCGATGCCGGCGCGCCGCGTCGAGGCCGGCCCCGTCCGCCGGTCCATCATCTGGTGCCGTGGTTCATCCAGGGCTTCCTGGCGATGATCGGCCTGCGTTCGTTCGACCTCATCCCGCATGCCGCCCTGCCGGCGATGGAGCACGCGGCGACCCTGCTGACGGTGGTGTCGATGGCGGCGCTGGGGCTGGGGCTCGATGTGCGGACGGTGGCGCGGGCCGGCGGGCGGGTGACCGCGGCGGTGGTGCTTTCCCTGCTGGCGCTGGGCGCGATCAGCCTGACGCTGATCCGCCTGATCGGCCTTGCCTGAACCCCACCCTCATTCGAAACCCGGTCTGCAAAACGGGCGGGAGTCTACATCCGGCACCCGAGGGCCGCATTGACGCAGGTTAATGCAGGATTCCGCCGCTGTGCGATCCTGAGATCACCAAGCCCCTTCGTCCGCCCCTCACCGGCCGGCCGGCGGATGGGGCGGGCCCCGCGGGGAGGGCGGCCCAGGCGCCGCGCGCCCCGCGCGTAGAACAAGGAGCATGGTCATGCGTCAACCGTTGCAGATCGCCTTCCGCAACATCGACCCCTCTCCCGCCCTGGAGCATTCGATCCGCGAGCATGCCGACAAGCTCGACCGCTATTTCGGAAACATCCTGTCCAAACGCGTGGTCTTCGAAGTTCCCCATCGCCACCAGCATCAGGGCAAGCAGTACACCGTCCAGGTCGCCCTGACCGTTCCCGGAGAGGAACTGGTCGTGCGCAGCGACAAGTCTGGCGGTCATGGCCACGAGAGCGCCGATGCGGCCATCCGGGACGCCTTTGACGCCGCACGCCGCACATTGGAGCGTTTCGCCGAGCGTCATCGCCACGAGGTGAAGGTCCACGCGTCCGACGCCGCCCTGCCGTAATCGCCTGAACAACAAACCGTCCGTTTCCGATCCGCCCAGCGCCCCGCCTATCCGGCCATCCGGACGGGCGGGGCGCTTTGCTTTACGGCAGATCTATGGAAATAGACAATTTGATAATGTGTAATTTTACGACAGAATCCGTAATTCACAAATAATGCGAATTTTCCTACTTGAAAAGTAGGAATATGTGATGTTCAATCTCCCCGATCCGTCGGGGCGAACCGCGTCGCTCCGGTCATTCGTGCCGCAGGAGAACGGAGCCATGACGATCGACACTGCTCAACACTCCGCCCCGTCGTCCCTCGATCATCTGGTCGGGGTGATTGGGGACAATCTGCGTGGCCTCCGTCGGCGGCAGGGGCTGTCGGTGGACGGGCTGGCACAGCTGTCCGGCAGCGACCCTCACATCCTGATGGCTATAGAAGAGGGGCGGCACCGCCCCGACATCGGCACCTTGTGGACGGTCGCCAAGGCGCTGGACCTGTCATTTTCCAGCCTGCTCAGCACCGGAGGCGACGCCGGCACCACGGTGATCCGGCGGGCCGAGCAACGCAGCCTGACCTCCCGCGACGGCCTTTTCACCTCCCGCGCCCTGTTCCCGCTGAAGGGCGAGCGGCAGGTGGAGTTCTACGAACTGCGCCTGTCGCCCGGCGCCGACGAGTCCGCCGACGGCCATTCTCCCGGCACCATCGAAAACATCTTCGTCGGCCGTGGGCAGGTCGACATCGCCACCGCCGACGGCGAGCACCGGCTGGAGGAGGGCGACTCGATCCTGTTCGAGGCCGACGTCCCCCACCGCTACCGCAACTCCGGCGATGGCGAGGCGGTGCTGTACCTTGTCATGTCCTACATCCTCTGACCTTGGGGAGAGCGGCGATGCCGGACACCGTCCTGCCTTTTCAGCGACATCTGCCCGATCCGGAGATCGTGGATCTGGGCGCGCTGGCTGCCCGCGCCGGCCTCGTTCCCGCCGACCCGCTGCGCCAGCCGCTGGCCGAGGCGCGCGATGCGGCGGAGCGCTACCATGTCTTCCTCAACGGCCCGGCGCTGCCCGCCGACGTGCGCGAGGTGGTGACGGACGGCCCGGCAGGGCCTTTGCGTCTGCGCCTGATCCGGCCGCCGGGCGCGTCGGAGGATGGCCGACCCCTGCCGGTGCTGATCTACTTTCACGGCGGCGGCTTCGTGGTCAATTCCATCGACACCCATGACCGGCTGCTGCGCCTGCTCGCTCGGCACAGCGGTGCGGCGGTCTGCGCCGTCGCCTACAGCCTCGCACCGGAGCGGCGCTTTCCCCATCAGCGGGGGGAGGCGCTTGCCGCCCTGCGCTGGGTGGTCCGTCACGGCGCCGGCCATGGCCTCGATCCGGAACGGATCGCCGTCGGCGGCGATTCGGCGGGGGCCAATCTGGCGCTCGGCCTCGCTCTCGATGCGCGGGACGAGCCGGGGCCGCCGCTGTCCTTCGCCATGCTGCTCTACGGCATGTTCGCTCATGATTTCGACACCGAGTCGCATCGGCTGTTCGGCGACGGACGCTTCGGCCTGACAACGGAACGGATGCGCTGGTACTGGCGGCAATATCTCGGCCATGGCGGGATCAGCCGCGACCCCGCGGCGGCTCCGCTGCTCGCCGATCTGCGCGGGCTGCCGGCGCTGCACATTGCCGCTGCCGGGCTGGACTGCCTGCGCGACGACAGCCTGCGGCTCGCCCAGCGGCTGGAGCAGGCACGGATCCCGCACCGGCTGGTCCTGCATGAAACTCTTCCCCACTCCTTCGCCAGCATGACCCGCCATGTCCGCAAGGCGGAAGAGGCGGTGATCCTGGCCGCCGACTCCGTCCGGCGGGCCTTGTGCCGCTGACTGTGCCGCCGATGCGCCGCTGAACGCCAGCCGTTCGGTTCCGAGCCATTCTCTGCCGCGCCCGTCCGGATCGTCCGGGCGGGCGCAATATTTTCAGCCTGCCGGGCCGGTCAGGGGCAATCCTACTTGCCGGCGCACCGCACACTATGGTTGCATCGATCATTGCGATTGATCGGGGCTTCGACATGATCGAAAACGGTTCCTCGATTCTGGAGCGCCACAAGGTCTCCGTGGTTGGATCGGGGGCGGAGACGCTGGTCCTCATTCCCGGCTTCGGTACGGAACAGTCGGCGTGGCGCCACGTCGTGGAGGCGATGCAGGACCGCTATCGCATCGTGCTGTTCGATCTGGCCGGGATCGGTCCCGGGAATCAGATGCATTATGACCATGTCAGCCACGGCACGCTGGATGCCTATGCCCGCGATGTGGTGGCCATCCTCGAAACCCTGTGGATCGAAAAGTGCGTCTGCATCGGCCATTCGGTGGCGGGGATGGTGGCGGTGCTTGCCTCGATCAGGATGCCGCACCTGTTTGCCAAGCTGGTCCTGCTGGGCGGATCGGCCTGCTACCGCAATGTCGGCGACTATCGCGGCGGCTTCGATACCGCCGACATCGACGCCCTGATCGACAACGCCACGCAGGATTACATGCGGTGGACAGTCCAGTTCGGCCAGCTGGTCGTCTCTCGCCCGGCGGAGGATCCGACCGTGCGGGAATTTGCCGCCTCGTTGCGGGCGATGCGTCCGGACATGGCACTGTCGCTGCTGCTGACCGTGCTGCGCAGCGATGTCCGCAGCCGCCTTGCCGAAGTGACGGTGCCGGCCGTCCTCCTGCAAGCCCGGGAGGATGCCGCGGTGACCCGTGAAGCGGCGGAATATCTCCGCGACCATCTGTCGAGCAGCGTACTGGAGATCCTGGACGCCGCCGGGCACCTGCCCCACCTGTCGGCGCCCGCAACGGTGATCGCGGCGCTCGACCGCCATCTCTCCTGACTTTGCTAAATTAGTGATCGGACAGCATAAATCCGGTATTCGCTGCATCGAAGGCCAAGACCCTAAACCAAGGTCTAGGGTCGCTCGACCTAAACACTGCCGAGGTTAATCTGCGTCTAGTGGTGTGCGGCACATGGTCGCGTTTACCTTGTGTGGGCAAGTCGGGCGGCGGTTCCTCTCCGTGGAAAGCCGCGCGCCAGCCAACGGAGACGCCCCATGGCTTCGGCCCACCAGTCCAATCTGCGGATGCGCTACGTTCCGACGCCGGATGAGCCGGAGGTTCTGATCCTTGGCTCGGGCGGCGGCACGGTGGGGGTTGCACGGATCCGCTGCATGGCTGGCGGCGTCGGCCATTTCAGCCCGGCGTCGGAGGACGCCTTTCTGGTCAGCCATCATCTGTCCAATTTCCATTCCGACGTCTGGGTCGACGGCCGGCTGGTGGAGAAGCCCGCCAACATCGCCGGGTTGACCTCGATCCACGACTACCGCCGCAAGATCGATTGCCACATGCACACGGCTTTCGACACGCTGACCTTCCATCTGCCCCGGACGGCGCTGGAAAGCGCCTGCCCCGACGTCCATGGCGGCCGGCTGGAGGACCTGTCGATTGCGCCCAGCAGTCCGGTCAACGATCCGACCGTGCGGGCGCTGGCATCGGCCATCCTGCCGACGCTGGAGTTTCCGGAGCGGATCAGCCTGCTGTATCTCGACCATGTCTGTTCGGCGCTGGCGACCCATGTCGTGACCGCCTATGGCCGGGTGAGCGCCGCCAGGACCGGGGGCATGCTGGCGCCCTGGCAGGAGAGGCGGGTGAAGGAGATGATCGCCGCCAATCTCGACGGCGAGATCCGGCTGGCCGACCTTGCCGCCGAATGCCGGCTGTCGGTCGGGCATTTCGTCCGCGCCTTCCGCCGTACCGCCAACACCACGCCCTACCAGTGGCTGCTGCACCGGCGGATCGACCATGCCAAGACGCTGATGCGCGACGGATCCCAGACGCTGGCCGATGTGGCGCTGGCCTGCGGCTTCGCCGACCAGAGCCATTTCACCCGCACCTTCAGCCGTCTGGTCGGCATTTCGCCGCGCAGCTGGCGGCGGCGCAATGACGGTGTCGATACCGTCCTGCCGACGGGCCTCCCGTCCCATGCGCCTGCCGAAATCCCCTGTGCCTGATCCGCCTGTCGGCGCATCGCGGCAATTTCCCCAACTGCGGCGGAATGCCGCTATCCTGCCGAGGCTGTGCTGGGGAAGGGCCGTTTCATGGAGTCCAGTCTAGACCATCTGACGGAGACGGGCTCCGGCACCCACGCGCTTGGCGGCGATGGGGAAACCCGGCTGCTGCGGGTGACGCGACCGGGCCAGCCCTTTCCGATCCTGGCGCGCATGGCGGAACCGGGTGTGCCCACCGATGCCGTGCTCGCCCGCCTGCGACAGGAGCATGAGCTGTCGCCGCTGCTCGACCCCGCCTGGGCGGTGAAGCCGCTCGAACTGTTGCGCCATGGCGCCGTGCCGGTGCTGACCCTGGCCGATCCGGGCGGGCAGCCGCTGCCGGCGCTGTGGCTGTCCATGCCTGCCGTATCCGCCGGGGCATTCCGCCAGCGGCTGTCCCTGGCGATCCGCATCGCCGCCGCGGTGGCGCGGCTGCACCGCCGCGGGATCCTGCATGGCGACCTGCGGCCCTTCAACCTGCTGGTCGGGGAGGATGAGGCAGTGCGGCTGACTGGCTTCGGCCGCGCCGCCGACCTGTCGGCCCCGCAGCGGCAGGAGGTGGAGCGGCCGGCGGCGCTGCTGCCCTACATGGCGCCCGAGCAGTCGGGGCGGATGAACCGCCCGGTCGACCGGCGCAGCGACCTCTATGCGCTGGGCGTCACGCTCTACGAGCTGTTCACGGGAGAACTGCCCTTCGCCGCCCGCGATGCGATGGAGTGGGTCCACAGCCATCTCGCCCGCGCGCCGATCCCGCCGGCCACCCATGCCCCCGACCTGCCGCCAGGGATTTCCGGCATCCTGCTGCGGCTGCTCGCCAAGACGGCGGAGGACCGCTACCAGACTGCCGACGGCCTTGTCCGCGATCTCACCCATGCCCTCCAGCTTTGGGATGGGCAGGGCCGCATCCCGGCCTTTCCGCCCGGCGGCCGCGACCTGCCGGAGGGGCTGGAGCCGCCCGCCTCGCTCTATGGCCGGGAGGAGCCGCTGGCTGTGCTCCAGGCTGCCTTCGAGCGGGTAGCCGGGCGGGGCCGGATGGGCATCGTGCTGATTTCCGGCCGGTCCGGCGTGGGGAAGTCGGCGGTCGTCCATGCGCTGGAGGAACAGCTGGTACCGCCGCGCGGCCTGTTCGCCGCCGGCAAGTTCGACCAGGGCCGCCGCGACCTTCCCTATGCCAGTCTGGCGGAGGCCTTCCGCGACCTGATCACGCGCATCCTCGCCCTGCCGGTCCCGCACCGCGACCAGTGGAGCCGCGGCCTCGGCGAGGCGGTCGGCGACGGCGGCGCGCTGATGACCGCGCTGATCCCCAACCTCGCCCTGCTGATTGGCGAACAGCCGCCGGTGCCGCCGCTGCCGCCGCAGGAGGCGCAGAACCGTTTCGACCTGCTGTTCCGCCGCGTGCTCCAGCTTTTTGCCCGCGCCGACCACCCGCTGGTGCTGTTCCTCGACGATCTGCAATGGTTGGACCGCGCAACGCTGGATCTGCTGAACCGGCTGGTCGCCGACGGCGGCATCGGTCATCTGCTGCTGATTGGCGCCTACCGCAGCGATGAGGTCGGGCCGGACCATCCGCTCGCTGCCCTGCTGGAGCGGATCGGGCGTTCCGCGGCCGAGCCTGCCGAAGCGGGAATCGATTGCTGCGAGATCGCGCTGGGTCCGCTGTCGTCCGACGACCTGCGCCGGATGGTTTCCGACAGCCTGGACCGCAAGCCGGACGAGGTGGAGGCGCTGGCCGCCCTGCTGGAGGAGCGGACCGGCGGCAACGCCTTCTTCGCCGTGCAGCTCCTGACCGCGCTGGAGCGTTCCGGCCGGCTGTGGTTCGACCGCGAGGCGAAGCGCTGGGACTGGGACATGGCGGCGGTGGAGACGGCCCGGTCGGGCGCCAGCATCGCCACCCTGATGACCGAACGGCTCGGGCGCTTTCCGGCGCGGGCGCGCGACCTGCTGGCCCGGCTTGCCGCGCTGGGCGCCAGCGCTCCCCTCACGACCCTGGCGCTTGCCGCCGGCCTGACGGAGGCGGAAACCGGGCGAGATCTGGAGCCGGTGCTGGCCGAAGGGCTGATTCTGCGCAGCGACGGCGGTTACCGCTTCCTCCACGACCGGGTGCAGGAGGGGGCCTATGCGCTGGTGCCGGCCGAGGGGCGCAGCAGGCTCCATCTCGACATCGCCCGTGCATTGCATCGCGGCTTCGCCGCCGATCTGTCGGGAGGGCGGCTGTTCGCGCTGGTCGGGCAGTATGACCGCTGCCTCTCCCTGATCCAGGACGGGCGCGAGCGGGAGGAGGTGGCGACGCTCCACCTCGCCGCCGGTCATCAGGCCAAGGCCGCCAGCGCTCACGGCTCCGCACTCGCCTATGCGCTTGCCGGCCTCCGCCTGCTGGAGGGCGGCGAGGTGGAGCGTCGCCACCGGCTGGCCTTCGCGCTCGAACATCTCCAGGCCGAATGCGAGTTCCTCAGCGGCGACCTGCAGCGGGCTGAACTGCGGCTTCTCGGGCTGGTCGGGCGGAGCGGATGTCCGGCCGACCGCGCCGCCATCACCGCCCTGCTGGTGACCGTCTACACCGCCATCGACCGCAGCGACCGCGCCATCGACGCCTGCCTCGCCTATCTGCGCGGTGCCGGCATCGACTGGCCGGCCCACCCGCCGGCCGCCCTGGCCCATGAGGAGTACGCACGGCTGCGCGAGGCTATCGGCGGCCGGCCAATCAGTTCGCTGGCGGCGCTGTCGGCGGTGAACGATCCCGACAGCCGGGCGACGCTGGACGTGCTGGCGGCCGCCTTGCCGCCCGCCTTCTTCAGCGACCGCAACCTCGTCTGCCTGATCCTCTGCCGGATGGCGAACCTGACGCTCCAGCATGGGCGCAGCGATGCCTCCGCCCTGGGCTTCGCCTATCTCGGCATGATGGCCGGCCCTTATTTCGGCGATTATGACGCCGGTTACGCGTTCGGCCGGCTCGGCTACGATCTGGCGGAGCGGCACGGGCGGACGCGCTACCGGGCGCGGGTGCTGATGACGTTCGCCTATCATGTCGTGCCCTGGACCCGCGACATCCGCAGCGAGCGGCCGTTGCTCCTGCGCGCCTTCGAGGAGGCGCGGGAGGCCGGCGACGTCACCTATGGCGGCTTCACCAGCGTGACGCTGGTCACCAGCATGCTGGCGTCGGGCGATCCGCTGGCGACGGTGCAGCGCACGGCGGAGGCGCGGCTCGCCTATGTGCGGCAGGTGAAGTTCGGGCTGTGCGCCGACATCCTGACCACCCAGTTGCAGCTTGTGCGCGCCTTGCGCGGGCGGACCGACGAACTCGGCTCCTTCGACGGGCGCGGCTTCGACAATGCCGCCTTCGAGGCGCGGCTGCTGGCCAACCCCAGCCTGGACATCGCCACCTGCTGGCATTGGATCCGCACGCTCCAGCTCCGCTGCATCGCCGGCCGGATGGCGGCGGCGGTCGAGGCGGCCGAGCGCGCCGAGGGGCTTTTGTGGACCACCTCGGGCCATTGGGAGATGGCGGAGTTCCACTTCCACGCCGCCCTGGCCAGGGCCGGGGCGATGGACGGGGTGGAGCCGGAGGAGCGCCCCCGGCATGCCGTGGCCCTGGCCCGCCATCTCAACCAGCTGCGCGAATGGGCCGGCCACAGCCCCGACAGCTTCGACGCGCGCTTCGCCCTGGCGGAGGCGGAGGCGGCGCGCACGCAGGGGCGGACCGAGGATGCGATGCGCGGCTACGACCGCGCCGTTCTGGCCGCCCGCCGCAACGCCCTGCCGCATGTGGAGGCGCTGGCCCATGAATGCGCCGCCGGCCTTTACCGCCGGATGGGGGTTCCCACGCTGGAGCTGGCCTGCATCCGCGAGGCGGTCGACCGCTACGGCCGCTGGGGGGCGACGGCCAAGGTCCGGCAGCTCGCCCGCCGTCATCCCTCCCTGACCGTGGAATCGGGCGAGGCGGTGATGCCGGAGGCCCCGCGTGGGTTCGATGGGATCGATCTGGCCTCTCTCCTGGAGACGCTGCGCACCGTTTCCGATCAGGCGGGCGTGGAACAGCTGACCACCACCCTGCTGACCCTGGTGCTGGAACATGCCGGCGCCAGCCGCGGACTGCTGATCCTCGCCCGCGGCGAACGGCTGCGGGTGGAGGCGGAGGCGACCATCGGCCTCTATGGCGTGTCGGTCCGGCTGGTGCAGGAGGATGCCGACCGCTTTCCGCTACCCCACACCATCATCCATGGCGCCGTCCGCGACCAGGAGGCGGTGATCGTCGACGACACCCGCGCCGCCGGCCCGCTGTCCGCCGATCCCTATTTCCAGGAGACGGAGGCGCGCTCCATCCTGTGCCTGCCGCTGGTCCGCCGCCGCCGTGTCGTCGGGCTGCTGCATCTGGAGAATGCGCTGGCGACCTACGCCTTCACCCCGCAGCGGGTCAATGTGCTGACCCTGCTCGGCGCCCAGGCGGCGGCCTCGCTGGAGACGGCGACGCTGGAGGAGAAGGACGCGCTGCTGAAGGAAATCCATCACCGGGTGAAGAACAACCTCCAGCTCGTCACCAGCCTGCTCAACCTTCAATCCCGCCGCATCGAGGACAAGGCGGTGGCCGCATTGTTCGCCGACAGCCGCGACCGCGTGCGCTCGATGGCGTTGGTGCACGAAAGCCTCTACCGTTTGGGCAACTTCGCCTGGGTGCCGATGCGCGAGCATCTGGAATCGGTCTGTGCCCATCTGCTGCGCGCCTATTTCCGAAATGCCGGGACGGTGCGGCTGGAAACCGAGATGGACGACCTGAAGCTGGACCTCGACCGTGCGGTGCCCTGCGGGCTGATCGTCAACGAACTGGTCTCCAACGCGCTGAAGCATGCCTTTCCGGGGGGGCAGGGCGGGGTTCTGCGGATCGCCCTGACCACCGACGGGCAGGATTGCCGCCTGTCCGTCCGGGACGACGGCGTGGGCTTGCCCGACGGATGCGATCCCGATAGGATGGAGTCCGTAGGCTTTCAACTTGTTTCGGACTTGACCAGTCAGCTGCACGGCGCATTGAAGTACAGGTCGGGTGCCGGATCAGAATTCATCGTTACCTTTCCTTTGAAGGGGCGCAATCGGGGACGTCAATGATCGCGGCACGCATCCTGATCGTCGAAGACGACCGCATCGTTGCGCGCGATATTCAGCATCAACTGTCCCGAATGGGCCATGTGGTTGTCGGCATGTCGGCCAGCGGCGAGGATGCCGTCCGGATGGCTTGCAGCCAGCAGCCCGATCTCGTCCTGATGGACATCCGCCTGGAAGGGGAGATGGACGGGATCGAGGCGGCGCGCAGGATCCGCGATGCCCACCGCATCCCCATCGTCTTCCTGACCGCCTATGCCAATGACGAGGTCGTGCATCGCGCCAGCCTGACGGAGCCCTTCGGCTATCTGCTGAAGCCCTTCGAAGAGCCGCAGATGCGCACCGTGATCCAGATGGCGCTGTACAAGCATGCCAGCGACACCAGGCTGCGCCTCAGCGAGCGGCGCTATGCCGCGACTCTGGCCAGCATCCGCGACGGCGTCATCCTGTGCAACCGCGACGGCCGGGTCGATTTCATGAACCGCGCGGCGGAGACGATGACCGGCTGGACCGCCGCGGAGGCCGCCGGGCAGCCGCTGTCCGCCGTCTTCGTCGTGGTCGACGAGGAAACGCAGCAGCCGCTGGAGGATTTCTCCGCCGTCGTCCTGCGCAGCGGCGACTTCGCTCCGACGGAACGGCAATCCCGCCTGCTGCCGCGCGGCGGGGATGCGGATGCTTTGCCGGCCGGGATCGTCGTCGAGGAGCGCTGCTCCGCCATCATCGACGACCGTGGGGATCTCGTCGGATCGATCCTGGTGTTCCGCGATCTGACCCAGCGCCGCCGGATCGCCGAGGCTCTGCGCACGGCTCAGGCCGACCTCGCCCATATCGGCCGGCTGACCATGATGGGGGAACTGGCGGCCGCCGTCGCGCATGAGGTGAACCAGCCGCTGATGGCGATTGTCACCAATGCCGGAACCTGCCTCCAGCACCTGTCGCAGCCTCAGCCCGACCTCGACAAGACCCGCATGGTGGTGGAGCGGATCGTGCGCGACGCCCAGCGGGCCGGCGACGTGGTGCGCAGCATCCGCGCGCTGGCCCGTCGGACTCCCGTCGATCCCGGCTGGGTCGACATCAGCGCGCTGACCGCCGACACGCTGGAACTGGTGCGGGCCGAGCTGCGCCGCGCCCGCATCACGGTGGAAACCGATCTTCAGGCCGGTCCGCCCTGGGTCCATGGCGACCGGGTGCAGTTGCAGCAGCTCGTCCTGAATCTGGTGATGAACGCCATCGAGGCGATGTCCGCCGACGATCTGCCCGAACGGCGGCTGCGCATCGTCACCGGCAGCGCCGACGGCTGGCTCCGCGTCCGGGTCGAGGACAGCGGGCCGGGCATCGTGGAAACCGACATCGACGCCATCTTCCGCGCGCTGTACACCACCAAGCCCGACGGGCTGGGCATGGGCCTGTCGATCAGCCGGTCGATCGTCGAGCTGCATGGCGGACGGCTGACCGCGACGCCCGGCACGTCGGGCGGGAGCGTGTTCGAATTCGTGCTGCCCGTATCGCCCGGAGGAAAGTGATGGTGAGGAAGGCGGAGGCCGTGGCGGCGGCAGAGACCGTCGTCATCATCGACGACGACGAAGCCGTCCGCGAGGCGCTGGAGGGGCTGCTCGATTCCGTCGGCTTGCAGGTCAGGAGCTACGGCTCGGTCCAGCAGTATGTCGATCAGCGGCCGGCCATCGACGTCGGCTGCATGGTGCTGGACGTGCGGCTGCCGGGGCGCAGTGGCCTGGATTTCCAGGCGGAACTCGCGCGCTCCGGCAACAGCCTGCCGGTGATCTTCATCAGCGGCCATGCCGACGTGCCGATGTCGGTCCGCGCCATGAAAGCGGGGGCCTTCGAGTTCCTGACCAAGCCCGTGCATCACCAGGAGCTTCTGGACGCCATCCATGCCGCCATCGCCGCCCATGGCGAGCGTCGCTGCCAGGAGCGCGGCCTGACCACCCAGCGTGCTCGCTTCGACACGCTGACCCCGCGGGAACGCGAGATCACCTTGATGGTGGTGTCCGGCCTGCGCAACAAGCAGATCGCCGACGATCTCGGGCTCAGCGAGGCGACGGTGAAGCTGCACCGCGGCCAGGCCATGCGCAAGATGGAGGCCCGCTCCGTCGTGGAACTGGTCCGCATCGTCGACAGCCTGACCGCGACCGGCCGTACCCAGTAGGGGGCAGTTGTCCGCCTTCGCCTGTGAGCCTCCTTCGCATGTCGGATCATAATCATATGACCATTTCCATAGATCCGTCGCCACGGACCGGCACGGCGACGGCCCACGACGGAATCCTCACCGGCAAGCGCGTCGGCCGGCAACGATGGCGCAACGGCAGCCAATTTGTTGAACGAAGCTTTCAAAGTGATCGTTGCCCTTCGATCAATCCGTATGACGGAGACAATCACCCAAAGAGAATTCAGGAATTTGTTCTAACTTTTTCTTAAGTATTCTCCGGTTTTTCCTGTCCGACATGGGTGCCGGATAAGGCATGCGCCGCAAAAGAAGAGCAAGGCGCCGTTGGCGGGACTAAATCGGGGATTGGGTATGACGATCAGGGCTTTGTCCCTTGCGGGCAAGACTGTGATGCTCTGCGGCGGTGGACTGCTGTTGCTTGCATTCTCTACATTCGGTGTGAATGAATTTCTGCTGACCAGCTATGCCGACCGGGTGGCGATGGAGCGGCAGGAAACCAACATGCGCGTCGCCTGGGACGTGCTGAATCAGTATGGACAGGCGTTCGATGCGCATGACGGCAAGCTGTTTGCCGGCGAGCGCGCCCTGAACGACTTCTTCGAGCCGGTGGATCGGGTCAAGCGGCTGGTCGGCGGCACCGCGACCCTGTTTATGGGCGACCGCCGCGTCGCCACCAACGTGCTGAAGCCGGACGGCGGCCGCGCGGTCGGCACGACACTGGCGAAGGGGCCGGTCTACGACGCCGTGCTGGGGCGCGGCGTGCCCTATCGCGGGCAGGTCGACATCCTGGGCACGCCCTTCTACACCGCCTACGACCCGATCAAGGCGCCGGACGGCCGCGTCGTCGGCATTCTCTATGTCGGCATTCCGAAGGCGGAGTTCTTCGCGGCGATCCGCGACACCCAGGCGATGATTGCGGTCATCAGCGCCATCGTAACTCTACTGGTCGCCGCCGGCTGCCTGCTGCTGGCGCGGCGCATGTTCCGGCCGTTGTCCGGCATCCGTGTCGCGATGGAGGAACTGGCGCGCGGCAACCTGTCGGTCGCCATCCCGGCGCTGGGCCGCAAGGATGAGATCGGCGGCATGGCCAAGGCGCTCGGCGTGTTCAAGGACAACGCGCTGGAGGTCGCTCAACTACACGAAACCCAGGCGGCGGAGCGCGCGCGGTCGGTTCAGGAACGCCGCGCGGCGATGGAGGAGGTGGCGCAGTCCTTCGAAGGCTCGCTTCTGGGCGTCGTCGGCGTGTTGAGCGCCACCACGACGCAGTTGCAGGCCAATGCCCAGCGCCTGCACGACATCGCCGAGACCGGCAGCGTCCGCGCCCACACCGTCAGCACCGCAGCCGGCGAGGCCAGCGAAGACGTGCGCACCGTCGCCGGCGCCGCGGAGGAGATGAGCAGCTCCATCGGCGAGGTCGGCCGGCAGGTGGAGGAGTCGGCCCGCATGGTCCGCAGCGCGGTGGAGGAGGTGACCCGCACCAACCACACGATGGACGGGCTGGCCGCCGCCGCCGGCAAGATCGGCGAGGTGGTGACCCTGATCCAGGACATCGCGGCGCAGACCAACCTGCTGGCGCTGAACGCCACCATCGAAGCGGCGCGGGCGGGGGAGGCCGGCAAGGGCTTCGCCGTCGTCGCCGGCGAGGTGAAGACGCTCGCCAACCAGACCGCGCGCGCCACCGACGACATCGCCCGCCAAGTGGCGGAAATCCAGGCGGTGACCGGTCATGCGGTGGAGGCCATCGAAGGGATCGGCCGCACCGTGCTGTCGGTCAGCGACCTTGTCGGCCGCATCGCCGTCTCCGCCGACCACCAGAGCGCCACCACCGCCGACATCGCCCAGTCCGTCCAGCGCGCCGCCGACCGCACGACCGAGGTCACCCACAACATCGAGGAGGTCTCGCAGTCCGCGCACGAGACCGGCGTGATGGCGTCCGAAGTCCGTGCCGCCGCCGCCGACCTCGGCCGGCAGGCGCTGTCCCTGCGCGATCAGGCGGAGGAATTCCTCCGCCATGTTCGGGCGGCATGACGACGCGATCAAGCGCCGCGATCAGGTACCGAAGATCACCGAACGGTCGATGTCCGGCAGGGTCGGCCGCCCGGTGAGCGCCATGGCGACCTCCAGCTCGGTTTGCAGCAGGGTCAGCATGTGGGCGACGCCGGCCATACCGCCGACGGCCAGCGCGTGCAGCACCGGCTGTCCCACCAGCACCGCGTCGGCGCCCAGCGCCAGCGCCTTCAGGATGTCGGTGCCGCGGCGGATGCCGCCGTCCATCAGGACCGGCAGACGGCGGGCCGCCCGCTCCGCCACCGCCGGCAGGGCGTCGATGCTGGCGGGCAGGGTATCCAACGTCCGGCCGCCATGGTTGGAGACGATCAGCCCGCCGGCCCCGGCGGCGATGGCGGGCTCCACATCCTTGGGATTGAGGATGCCCTTCAGCAGGACGGGCAGGCCCGTTTCGCTGCACAGCCACGCCACCATGTCCCAGGTCGGGGCGGTGTGCAGCATGCCCTGGAAGACCGGGCTGCCGGGGCGGGGCGGGCGGAAATCGTCGGGAGCGAGGCCGGCGAGGTTCACCGGGGCGATTGTCGGCGGCAGGCGGAAGCCGGCGCGCTGTTCCATGTTGCGCATCCCGTTGACCGGCGCGTCCACCGTCAGAACCAGCGCCTTGCAGCCGGCATCCTCCGCTCGCCGCACCAGGGTCAGCGTGTCCTCCCGCCGCGGCTGGCTGTAGAGCTGGAACCATAGGGGCGCCGTCGCCCGCCGGGCGATCTCGTCCACCCGGACGCTGGCCTGGGTGCTGACGGTCATCCAGCTGCGGGTCAGGCCGGCGGCCTCTACCGTCGCCAGTTCGCCGTTGGGATGGACCAGCCTGTGGTGGGCCATCGGCGCCAGGATGATGGGATAATCCAGCACTTCCCCGAACAGCTCGGACCGGGCGGTGGCGCCGGACAGCTCGCGCAGGACGCGCGGCATCAGCCGCAGGCGGTCGAAGGCCTCGCGGTTGGCGCGCTGGGTGATGCCGTCGGCCCCGGCCCCGGCGATGTAGGCGCGGGTCGCCAGATCGACCCGGTCGTTGAAATGCCGCTCATAGTCGGACAGCGACACGGTGTTGGGCGGGACGATCATCGAGAAGCCTCCTTCCGGCTTTCGGCCAGCCTCAGGGCCTCGGCGGCCAGCGCCTGGATCTGTGGATCGGGATGCGGGGCCAGAGCCGCCGCCATGCTGCGGTAAAAGTCGGGAAAACCGCTGTCGAGCGCGAGGCGGAACCAGCGCAGCGCCTCGTCCCTCGCTCCGTCCCCGATCAGCAGGCGGGCATGGTTGAAGCGGCCCCAGCAATCGCCGGCCTCCGCGGCCGCCTTGAACAGAGTGCGCGCCGCGGCCTCGTCGGCCGGCACCGCGCGCCCGCATTCATGGAACAGGCCCAGCATGTTCAATGCCTTGGCATTGCCCTTGGCGGCGGAGGCGGCATAGAGCCGGTAGGCGGCCTCGTCATCCCTGGCGACGCCGATCCCGCGGCAATGGAGGTCGGCCAGATTGAACATCGCCCAGCCGTCGCCGAGATCGGCCGCCTTGCGGTAATGGGCCGCCGCCTGGACGGGATCGGCGGGAACGCCCCAGCCATGTTCATGGCAGCGGCCGAGCAGGTTTATGGCGCGGGCATCGCCGCCGCGCGCCGCGCTGCGGAACCAAGCGAAGGCCGGTTCGCCCTCGCCGCGGTCGAGGCAGGACTGGCCGAGCGCCAGCAGGGTGTCCGCCGGGCCGATGCCGCGGGAGGTGGACCGCATCGGAACCGTCCTCACACCTCCGCCCAGCGGCGCAGCAGGTTGTGGTAATGGTTGACCAGCGACAGGACGGCGTGGTGGCTGTCGCCCAGCTCCTGCCGCAGCTCGATGATCGCCATGTCGAGGTCGTAGAGCATGGCGCGCAGCCCATCGTCGCGCACCATCGACTGGGTGAAGAAGAAGGAGGCCCAGCGCGATCCGCGCGTCACCGGGCTGACCTGATGCAGGCTGCTGGACGGATAGACCACCGCATGCCCCGCCGGCAGCTTGACCGGCCGGGTGCCGTAGGTGTCCTCGACGATCAGCTCGCCGCCCTCGTACTCCTCGGGATCGCTGAGGAAGATGGTGGTCGACACGTCGGCCCGCATGCGCATGCCGCCGGTTCCGGGGATCGTGCGGATGCTGTTGTCGACGTGATAGCCGTAGGTCATGGCGTGGTCGTAGCGGTTGAACATCGGCGGCAGCACGCGCAACGGCAAGGCGGCGGAATTGAAGGCCGGGCTGCGGGCCAGCGCGCGCAGGATGACGGTGCCAAGCTCCCGCGCGGTGTCGCTCTCCTCCGGGATTTGCAGATTGCGCTTGGCGCCGGCCGCCTGATCGCCCGCGGTGACCCGCCCGTCGACCCAGGGCGACGCCTCCAGCACCGTGCGGCACTGCGCGATCTCATCCGCGGTGAGGATGTCGGGGATCTGCAGGAGCATGGGGTGGTTCCTCGTACAAGAGAGGCCGGACCGCCCGTGACGGGGGCGGTCCGGCCGACTTTTCAGGCGATGCGGTGATGGATCAGAAGGTCAGCCCGGTGGTCAGCATGACGGTGCGGCCGGAAGCCGGCACGGCGCGGCTGGCGTTGAAGGCCGAGATGTAGTTGCGGTGGTCGGTCAGGTTGTAGCCGTTCAGCGCCACCGAGACATTGCGGAACTCGTAGGACACCAGCGCATCCGCCGAGAAGGTGTAGGGCAGGCGGCCGGTGTTGGCGCTGTCCGTCCAATATTCCGACGCCACCTGCATACCGCCGCCGACCGTGAATTTGCCGACGCTGCCGGCATCGAACTCGTAGGTCGTCCACAGGCTGCCATTGTGCTTCGGCACGTTGGGGGCGGCATGGCCGACCAGCGCCGCATTGGTGCGCGACTCCGTCACCTTGCCGGTGAGATAGGCGTAGTTGGTGTAGACGCTCCAGCCTTCCGTCAGCTTGCCGCTGATGCTGGCCTCGAAACCGCGGATGCGGACGCCGAGCCCGGCTTCGGAGAAGCCGTCGGTGACGGTGCCGGTGGCGGGATCGACCGAGTAGGTGTTGGTTTTTTCCGCCTGGAAGATCGCGCCGCTGACGCCCAGCCGGCCGTTCAGGAAGTCGGCCTTGGCGCCGATCTCGTACAGGTCGGTCTGTTCCGGATCGAAGCTGCGCGCGCCGTTCGGCGTCTCCGCCGTGCCGTTGGTGACCGCGGCGGCGATGTCGGTGCCGATGGGCTTGTAGGAGCGCGAGTAGGAGGCGTAGACCGACGACTCCTTGGTCGGTTCATAGATCAGGCTGACCGACGGGCTCCAGGTGCGGTCGGAAGCCTGCCCGCCGGCGATGGTCGGAGAAGCGGAGCCGAAACTGGTGCGGAAATAGTCCCAGCGCAGGCCGCCCTGGACCGACAGCTTGTCGAACAGCCACATGCGGTCGGTGACGAACAGGCCGGCATTGGTCACGCTGGCCTCGCGGCCACCGCTTTCCGGATAGACGATGGCGGTGTTGGCCGAGTAGTTGCGCGTCGGGTTGCGGACCGTCTGGTTGTTGACCCGGTTGACCCAGGTGCCGGTCTCGCGCTTGTCGCGCTGATAGCTGACGTCGAGGCCGCCGTTGAGGGAGTGGCGCAGCCCGAACAGATCGCCGTCGACCTTGGCGCCGGTGACGTTCTGAACGCCGAAGCCCTGCTGCTTGAACGCCATGCCGCCGCCGGCGCCATAGCTCAGCGCCACATCGCGGCCGGCTAGGAACTGGGTCGCCGCGGCGCCGCTGAGGGGCGACGGGGTGGTGGCGGCGATGTTGCGCTCGTAATGGCTGAAGCGGGAGTCGTTGTAGACCGACAGTGCCTTGTTCACCTCATGCGCGAAGGACGAGGTGAGGATGTGGTTCTCGGTGTCGTCGCGGTCGAGGGTGCGGACATAGGAGGTCGAACGGTTGAGGCCGTACTCCGCGGCCGGACGGAAGATGCCGTCACGGCCCTGCACCATCGGCTGGCCCATGTCGGGCGTCTTCTCGCCCTTCAGGAAGGCGTAGTTCAGATGCCAGGTGGTCGGCGTGCCGAGGCCGAGGCCCAGGTCGGCGGCGATGCCGCGGCGGTCGGCGTCCACATCGTCGCGGCCGGGAACGTTCTGGGTGTGGTACAGGCCGTTCACCCGCAGTGCCGCGGTGTCGCTCAGCGGCTGATTCACGTCTACTGTGGTGCGGTAGGTCGGGCCGCTGCCCACCGACTGCTCCACCTTGGCCTTCTGCTGCAGCGACGCCTTCTTGGTGCCCTGATTGATGACGCCGCCGGAATTGCCGACGCCGAAGCCGTTGCCCGACGGCCCTTTGAAGACCTGCACCGTCTCGGTATTGAAGACGTCGTGTGTGTAGACGCCGAAATCCTTCAGCCCGTCGGTGTAGATGTCGCCGCGCGCGGTCAGGCCGCGGATGCGGAACTGGTCGCCGTTCTGGCCGCCGTTGCCCTCGCCGGTCGAAATGGTGATGCCCGGCACGTTGCGCAGCGTCTGTTCCAGCGAGGTGGCGCGCTGCTGCTCGATGATCTCCTGCGGCACGACGTTGACGACGCGGGGCGTGTCCTTGACCGTGTCGGGCAGGCGGGACACGCCGGTTGGGGCGGCGTTGACGTTGCCGGTCTGCGGTGCTGCGGCATCGACCTTGATCGAATCGAGCTGCAAGGCGTCGCCGGAGGACCGTTGCGGCGTCGGACCGGTCCCCGGATTTCCCGATCCCGTGCCGGTGCCCTGCGCATCGGCCGTCGCCGGCAGGGCGAAGGTCATGGCAAGGCTGGCGGTGGCGGCGGCACCTGCCAGAAGGGGTCTCAGTCCATGGGGGGACGTGGTCTGTCGCATCAAGCTCTCCCGAAATGCGCCAAGGTGGATTGGACGATCGCTGGAGCGCCTTCTACCAATGGGATAGGCCTTCCTTGCAACAGCTGAGATTGAGAGGCATTCTGAGTTGGAGGGTGGGCGAACAGCCGCCGCGGGCGAACGGAAAGGCTTTCACGCTGAATGCGCGTGGTTGGCCGTCTGGGTCGCGACGGCGGCAGGTTGCGTCGCGTTATGGAGTTTATGCTTAACTATCAATAAGATGGCGCGTGCTTGCGGTGGCGGGTCGATGTCGGCGGAAGGGGGCGTCTCGGGATGGAAATCGGCAATGTTGCCGAAAAGTCACTATGATAATAAGAATGATTTTCATTCGCGCAGGACTTGGTGAGGTGCCCCGTTCAGGTGCGGAAACCGGCGTCACTTGAATGCCAGCAGAATCACCCCGGCGGCGATCAGCACGACGCCCAGCCAGTTCGGCGCCGACAGTTTTTCACCAAGGAACAGCATGCCAAAAACCGCCACCAGCACGACGCTGAGCTTGTCGACCGGCGCCACCTGCGAGGCAGGACCCAGCTTCAGCGCGCGGAAATAGCACAGCCAGGAGGCCCCGGTGGCGAGGCCGGACAGGACGAGGAACAGCCACGTCCTGCCCGACACCGCCGACGGCGACAGCGACTGCCCCGACGAGACGACGATCCCGATCAGCATCGCGAAGATGACGGCGGTGCGGATCAGCGTCGCCATGTCGGACCCGACGCCCTCGACGCCAACCTTGGCGAAGACGGCGGTCAACGCCGCGAAGCAGGCCGACAGCAGCGCCCACAGCATCCAGGACGGAAACAGGTCACCGGTCATCTCTTGGCTTCCTTTAGATCGCTTCTGTCCGGTCAGTCGTCCCAGGGCTTCGGATCGGGCCGGGTCTTGGGCGGCAGCAGGTCGTTGGTGTCCCAGCTCAGCATCAGGAGCAGAACCCATTCCGCCCGGTTGGAGAAGCCATATTGCGGCCCGCTGGAGGACACCAGAGTACCGGAAGTCCTGTCGTAGGCGGAGGCGGCGATCTTGGCAACGCCCTGGGTCAGCTCCTTCTTGAACAGCGAGATCTCCGGCGTGGAGGAACTGCCGCCGACCGGCATTGGAATGTCGATGCTGGGAATGCCGAGCAGCGAGCTTTCGCTGTCCACCGACAGGGCGCCGACCCGCAACTCGACGATGGTGGCCGCCTTGTCACGGTTCTCGGCCATGGCGGCGCCGTGGCGTAGCAGGGCGTCGCGCACGGCGGAAACGGCGTATTTGGTGTCGTAGCCTTCGACGCCGGCGGAATCGACATAGATGCTTCCCCGCACTGCCAGCTTGCCGGCCAAACGCTCGGCGGCCTGATCGGCCGCGGTGGAGATCAGCAGCTGTTCGGTGGCGGAACGGGCAGGGGTGGTGATATGGGAGGTCGAGCAGCCGGCCAGTCCAAACCCGACGATGCTCAATAGAAGCGGCAGTCCGATCCTGTAAAACCGGCTCCATGCGCCATAATGAATCGGTGCTTCATTGTAAGGATATTTTGTTTGCCCACCGAACATCAGTCCTTTTCCTGGCATCTTCCCGGCGATCAGCCGCGTTGGGCGGCCTATCCAGACTGACGGCGGGTGTCTGGTCAACGGCGCAGATGTCCAGGTCCGCCGCGAAGGGCGGTACCACCCACCCCCATCGCACGGATCAGGGGACGGTCAGCCGGTCCACCTGCTCCGGGTTGGGGGTGCCGTTCGCCCGCAGCAGCACCGCCTCGCCCGAAGCCGGGAAGATGCCGGTCAGGGCGGTGACGGTGACCTGATGGGTGACCAGCACGACCGGCTTGCCGTCGCGCGGCAGGTCGGCCAGGAACTGGCGCAGTTGGGTGATCCTGTCCTTCTCCTCGTCCTGCTGGCCGAAGAAGGAGTTGAGGACCGGCAGTTCCTTCACCGGGCCGAGATCCAGCAGGCGGGCGGTGTCCAGGCAGCGGCACCATTGGCTGGACAGCACGCGCGCCTGATCGATGCCGAGTTGCCGCAGCCGCCCGCCGATCCGCGCCGCCTGGGCACGGCCATCCTCGCTGAGATTGCGCTGGGTTGCGCAGTCGTCCAGCTTGTAACCGGCCGGATCGCCGGTGCCGGGCGCGTCCGCATGGCGCATCAGCACGATGAGCCCGGCCGTGTCCTGTGCCGCGGCGGGACATGCGCCGGCCAGGGCGGCAAGCAGCGCCGCGGCGGACAGGGCAATCAGGCCGCGGCGGCATGGGGCAGGCATCGGTATCTCCCTCGGTGGTGCGACCGCTGATCGGAGCCCGGTGCGGCTGAACCCGGTGCGGCTTCCGCTTCCTCCTGCTCAACGTCCGATCCGGGGTGCTTGTTGCCTACGGAATTCTCCGCGACTTGAGAGGGACCGCCGGAAAGTGCCGGACGGCCCCTGTCCGCATGTCCCGGCTCAGTAGGTGTAGAACATCTTCTGGATGGCCTTGCTGTCGGTCGTCCTGGTCAGCGCCAGCATCAGCAGGATGCGCGCCTTCTGCGGGTTGAGGGTGTCGCTGGCAACGAAGTCCAGCTCGTCGTCGTTGGCCTCGCCGTTGCGCGCGACGATGCCGTTGCCGACGCGGGACGAGCGGACGATTGCCACCCCCTGCTTGCGGGCGTCGATCAGGCCGGGCTTCATCGCGTTGGACAGGCTGCCGTCACCGACGCCGGCATGGACGATGCCCTTGGCCCCCGCCTTCACCAGCGCGTCGAGCGCCGTGCGGTTGTTGTTGGCATAGCCATAGACGATGTCGACCTGCGGGAGGCTGTCCAGATTGGAGATGTCGAACTCCGCCTCGGCGGTGTGCTTGCGCACGACCTGCCGGTAGAAATGCGCCTTGTTGTCCTGCATGTAGCCGAGGAAGCCCAGTTCGGGCGTGCGGAAGGTGTCGGCGGTCGAGGTGTTGGTCTTGGTGACGTCGCGGCCGGCGTTGATCTGGTCGTTCAGCGAGACCAGCACGCCCTTGCCGACGGCGTCCTTGGAGCCGGCCAGCGTCACCGCGTTGTAGAGGTTGACCGGACCGTCGGCGCTGATGGCGGTGGATGGCCGCATGGCGCCGACGATCACCACCGGCTTGGTGCTCTTGACCGTCAGGTTCAGGAAATAGGCGGTTTCCTCGATGGTGTCGGTGCCATGGGTGATGACGATGCCGTCGACGTCCTTCTGCGCCAGCAGTTCGTTGACCCGCTTGGCCAGCTTCAGCCAATGGTCGTTGGTCATGTTCTCGCTGGCGATCTGGAAGACCTGCTCGCCCTTGACGTTGGCGACCTTCTTCAGTTCCGGCACCGCTTCGATCAGCTTCTCGACGCCGACCTTGGCGGCGGTGTAGCCGACGGTCGTGGTGCTGGTGGCGCCGGTGCCGGCGATGGTGCCGCCGGTCGCCAGGATGGTGACGTTGGGCAACCCGTCATCGGCGAAGGCGGCGTGGGACGCGGTTCCGCTCAGCAGCAGCGCGGCAAGTCCGGCGGCGGCCACTTTGCGGCTCATGCTGCGGCCTATGGTGCGGGTGGTGGTCTTGAACACGGCGTTCCTCTCCCATTGCATTTTTTATGGCCGGCCCGTGCCAGCCTGCGGGAGGGCGCAGTCTCGTCAATTCCATTGAATGCCCTTAGTCAGCGTCATGAACGGTTTGCGGACCGAATGTGAATGCCCGTTCGAAAATCGGCGCCGCGGGCGGGAGAGTTCGCCGGCCTTGCAAAGCTCCCGCCCGTTAGCCCGTCCCGCGCCTCAGCCCCTGAAGTCGGTGCTGCGGGTCACCGCTTCCCAGGCGTCGATTTCCGCGATCACGGCGTCGAGCTTGGACCGGGCGCGGTTGAGGGCATCGGACCCCAGCAGCAAGTGGAGCGGAGGGGTATCCGAACGGACGGCGGCCAGGATGGCCTGCGCTGCGCGATCCGGATCGCCGAGCTGGCGTCCGGCCATGCCGTCGAAAGCTGACGACATGCGTCCGACACTGTCGGCATAGGCCGCGTCTTCGGCGCTGCTCTTGCGGATCGAATGGCTGGACAGGAAGTCGGTGCGGAAGGCGCCGGGGGCCACCGCCGTCACTTTGATGCCAAGCGGGCCGACCTCCTGCGCAAGAACGGAGGACAATCCTTCCAAGGCATGTTTGGCCGCCGCATAGAGACCGGAACCGGCGCCGGGTGCCCGTCCGGCGATGGAGGTGATGTTGACGATGTGCCCGGCCCCCTGGGCACGGAGGCGGGGAAGGGCGGCGCGGATGATGCGGAACGGCGCGAACACATCGACCGCGAACAGCCGGGCGACCTCGTCGTCGCTGGCCTGCTCGACCGCCCCCAGCAGACCGTAACCCGCATTGTTGACGATCACGTCAATGCGGCCGGCAAGAGCGAAGGCCTGACCGATCGCCGCCTCGGCCGCATCGCCGTCGGCGAGATCGACGGTGAGGACATTCAGGGTGCCGCGTCCTGCGGGGAGGTCCGGCCTGCCGGTGCGGACGGTGCCGATGACGGTGTCGCCCTCCGCGAGGGCCGCCTTGGCGAGTGCCAGCCCGAGGCCGCGCGAGATGCCGGTGATGAACCATGTGGTCATGGGAAGTCTCCTTTCCCGGTCAGAGATACGTCCCGTTGCCGGATCACAGAATACCCGGATTTCTGATGAGACTTGTAAGCGTGGCTGAAGAATGTTCTCTTCGGTTCATGGATCCCTTACTCTCCGGCAGCGACTACAACCAGCTTCGCGCGTTCCTCGCCGTCGGCGAGACGCTGAGTTTCAGCCGTGCGGCGGAGCGGCTGGGCGTTTCCCCATCGGCGCTCAGCCAACTGGTGCGCGGGTTCGAGGAGCGGGTCGGAGTGCGGCTGCTCAACCGGACCACGCGCAGCGTCGCGCTGACCGATGCCGGTGAGAATCTGCTCCGGCGCGTGCAGCCGGCCGTCTCGGAACTCGGCGATGCCATCGGGCAGGTACGCCAATATCGCGAACGCCCCTCCGGTATTGTGCGCGTCCACAGCTTCCGCGCAGCGGCGGAACGCTACATCGAACCGATGCTGGCGGACTTTGCACGGGACTTTCCGGATGTCGTGCTGGACATCACGCTGGATGACGCCGTGGTGGATCTGGTGGCCGGTGGCTTCGATGCGGCGATCCGGATCGGCGAAGTGATCGACCGCGACATGGTTGCCGTGCGTCTCGGTCCGGACCTGCGGCAGATCGCTGTGGCGTCGCCGGATTATCTGGATCGTCATGGCCGCCCGGCGCATCCGCGCGATCTGGTCGACCATCGTTGCATCCGCTGGCGCTGGCCGGGCCATGTGATGCCTTATGCCTGGGAATTCTTCGGAAATGGGTCCTGGTTCGAGGTCGCTGTCGACGGGCCGCTGATCTTCAACGACAAGGACATGGCATTGCGCGCGACCCTCCGGGGGATCGGGATCGGCTTTTGCGTCGAGGATGCCGTGGCCGGGCCTATCGCGGCGGGGGAACTGGTTCCGCTGCTGGAGGACTGGTCCGCCGCCTTTCCCGGCCGGTTCCTGTGCTATCCGCGCCAGCGGCAGATGGCCCCGGCCTTGCGGGCCTTCATCGACGCGGTTCGCGCGGCCGCGTCCATGGCGGACGGAAATTCGGATGTCAAGTTGGTGCAGGAAGATGGTCGCCGCCCTTGAATCGCGCGCCGTTGCCTGGGCAAAGTGCCGGCACTGCTTTCGATCCGAAGGAAACCGGCCTTGAAGATCCTGGGACGCACCGTCGCGCTCGCCCTGTCGCTTTTCGTGTGGGTGGCGGCCTCGGGTGAGGCCGCGGCGGAACGGCGGGTGGCGCTGGTGCTGGGCAACAGCGACTACCGCTTTGCGCCGCGGCTGCCCAACCCGACCAACGATGCCAAGGCGATGGCAGAGTCCCTGCGCGCGGCCGGCTTCGAACTGATCGGCGGGGCGCCGCAGCTCGATCTGGACCGGGCGGCAACGGAACGGGCGATCCGCAACTTCGGCGCCAAGCTGGTCGGGGCCGATGTCGGGCTGTTCTTCTATGCGGGGCACGGCATGCAGGCGCGGGGCACCAATTACCTGCTGCCGGTTTCCGCCAATTTGGAGAAGGAGGCGGACGTCCGGTACGAACTGATCGACGTCGCAATGGTGCTGGACGAGATGGCGCTGGCGGAAAGCCGGCTGAACATCGTCATCCTGGATGCCTGCCGCAACAATCCCTTCGGCGGGCGCGGCATGCGTGCGGCGCTGCCGGGCTTGGCGCAGATGCAGGCCCCCGCCGGGACCATCATCGCCTACGCGACCCAGCCGGGCGCCGTGGCGGCCGATGGTGCTGGCTCCAACAGCCCCTATACCGAGGTGCTGTCGAAGGCGATGCTGAAGCCGGGCGAGGCGGTGTTCGATATCTTCAACGATGTCGGCATAGCGGTGAAACGCAACTCCGGCGGGGTGCAGCAGCCCTGGGTTTCGGCTTCTCCCATCGAAGGGCGCTTCTATTTCCTGGGGCCGACCACCGTGGTGACGGCGCCTCCCGCCGACGTAGCGCCTGCGGCGTCGGCGGCGCCCGCGGCGAACCCCGACAAGGAGACGCTGTTCTGGGACAGCATCAAGGGCAGTTCCAACCGCGGCTTGTTCGAAGCCTATCTGAAGCAGTTCCCGCAAGGCACCTTCGCCCCCATCGCCGAGGCGCGCGTCACCGAACTGGGCGGGGCGGTGCCTGCGGAGCGGGCCCAGCTTTCGGTCGCGGCGCTCGCTACCCCGCCGGTTCCCGCCGCAACTCCTGCCCCGGCCCTCTTGGCTGTCCCGGCCCCGGCTGCCCCGCCGGCCCGGCCGTTCGATGTGGCAGCGATCCCCTATCTCAACGCCAAATCGCGGGACGCGTTGGCAATGTTTAGCGGATTGCCCTCGCCCAAGGCGCTGGCGATCTCGACCAAGGGCAATTACGCCTACTTCTCCAACAAGTCGAACAGCCGGACCGGGGACGACGTCAAGCGCAGCGCCCTGCAATATTGCCAGTACCGTGCGGAGGAGTCCTGCACGCTTTATGCGGTCGACGATGCGGTGGTGATGGACGCCAAGGGCTTCACGCCGATGCCGGTCGAGATCCTCGGGGCCGGCCGTTTCGATCCGGCGCGCGTGCCCTTCGTCAGCGACCACACCCGCAAGGTCGGCATGGTGAACTACCAGCGCAACCCCGGCTACAAGGCGCTGGCCGTGACGCTCGCCGGCCGCTGGGCCACCGTCTGGGATCGCGACAGCGAGGAAGAGGCGAAGGAGGCGGCGCTGGAGCGGTGCGAGCAGTCCGGCGGCAACCATGAGTGCATGCTCTACGCCGTAGGCGACAGGATCGTCTTTGAAGAGGTCCCTGAAGAGGAGGAAGACGAGGAAGAGGAGTGTCCGAAGGCGCCGAAAGGTTGCGTCGCCGCGGGTCAGTGTCCGCCCGCGGTTACCACCGGTGGAGACTGCATTTGCGCCCGCCGCACTGACCGTTTGTGCTCGATCATCGCCCAATGATAACGGCGTGCGCCATTGAGACCGGGTGTATGTCTTTCGATCATTGGAAATTATCGTTCCACCGCTGATTTGTTGTGCAATGCGACAACGGCTGCGGTTGTGACGATTCCGGGATGATCCAGACATGAACCCAAGCAAAAGCCCGAATACGGGCCAGCCAAGCGTGTTCCACACCAGCCGCCGCCGTTTCCTCGCCACCACGGCGATGGGGCTGGTGGCGCTGACCGCCTCCGGCGCCCGGGCGAAAATCCTGTTCGGCACCGGCCTGCCCTGGGATTCCGGCTCCATCGAGCCGCCCCGCCAAGTCCTTCCCGGTCCCTGGACCTTCTTTACCCCGCGCGAGGGCGAACTGGTCGAGGCCATCGTCGAACGGCTGATCCCCGCGGACGACCTCAGCGTCAGCGGCAAGGATGCCGGCTGCGCCGTCTTCATCGACCGCCAGCTGTCCGGCCATTACGGCACCTCCGACCGGCTCTACATGAAGGGGCCGTTCCAGCCCGGCCTGCCGACCCAGGGCGACCAGACCGACCTGCCCCCGGCGATGAAGTACCGCCAGGGTCTGAAGGCGCTGGACGACCATTGCCGCCGGACCATGGACGGCAAGAGTTTCACCGATCTGTCGCCGGAGCAGAAGGACAAGCTGCTGACGGCGATGGAGGCGGGCGAGGCAAAGTTCGACGGTCCGGTCGGTTCCGGCAGCCTCTTCAGCCTGCTGTTGCAGAACACCATGGAAGGGTTCTTCGCCGACCCAATCTATGGCGGCAACCGCGACATGGTCAGCTGGAAGATGATCGGCTTCCCCGGCACCCGGTACGACTACCGGGACCATGTGTTGAAGCACAATCGGAAATACACGTTGCCGCCGGTGTCGATCGGCGGCCGCGGCGACTGGGCCAGGAAGGGCTGAGGAATGGCGCGCAAACTTCCCCACAAGGATGTGGTGATCGTCGGCCTCGGCTGGACCGGCTCGATCATCGCGAACGAACTGTGCGACGAAGGGCTGGACGTGGTGGCGCTGGAGCGCGGCCCCTGGCGCGACACCGCCACCGACTTCAACATCGGCTATGCCCCGGACGAGCTGCGCTACAACTCGCGCCAGGAACTGATGCTGCGCCCGGCGCAGACGACGGTGACCGCCCGCAACAACGCCGATCAGACGGCGCTGCCGATGCGGCAGTTCGGCTCCTTCCATCCCGGCAACGGCGTCGGCGGTGCCGGCGTGCACTGGGCCGGCATCACCTGGCGGTTCTCGCCCGCCGACTTCCGGCTGCGCTCTCATTTTACCGAGCGTTATGGCGCTCAGGCCATACCGGATGACATGACGATCCAGGACTGGGGCCTGACCTACGAGGACATGGAGCCCTATTACGACAGGTTCGAGTATCTGGCCGGCGTGTCGGGCAAGGCCGGCAACCTGAACGGCCAGATCCAGGAGGGCGGCAATCCGTTCGAAGGGCCGCGCAAGCGCGAGTTTCCCAACCCGCCGATGATGCAGACCTACGGCCCCACCCTGTTCGCCGAGGCGGCGGCCAAGATGGGCTACAAGCCCTTCCCGATCCCGTCCTCGCTGCTGTCGCGCACCTACACCAACCCGCTGGGCGTGACGATGGGGCAATGCACCTTCTGCGGCTTCTGCACCAATTACGGCTGCGCCAACTATTCGAAGGCGAGCGCCCAGACGACCGTGCTGCCGGTGCTGATGCGCAAGTCCAACTTCGAGCTGCGCACCCTGTGCGAGGTGCTGAAGGTCAATCTGGATTCCACCGGCAAGAAGGCGACCGGCGTCACCTATGTCGACACCTCGGGCGAAGAGCTGGAGCAGACGGCCGATCTGGTGATCCTCTGCGCCTTCATGCTGGACAATGTGCGGCTGATGCTGCTGTCCGGCATCGGCAAGCCTTACGACGTCAGCACCGGCACCGGCGTGGTGGGGCGGAATTTCTGCTACCAGATGGCCAATCAGGTCGTCGGCTTCTTCGATCCCGCCAAATACAACTTCAACAACTTCATCGGCGGCGGCGCCACCGGCATGGCGATCGACGAGCTGAACAACGACAATTTCGACCATGGGCCGTTGGGCTTCCTCGGCGGCGGCAGCACGCGCTGCGCCCCCATCGGGGCGGAGCCGATCTCCAAGCGACCGACGCCGCCGGGCACCCCGGCCTGGGGATCGGGCTGGAAGAAGGCGATGCGGGACAGCTATCTCAGCAATCTCAGCGTCGGCTGCGAGGCCAGCAGCTATGCCAACCGCGGCAATTTCCTCGACCTCGATCCCACCTACACCGACCGTCTCGGCCGGCCGCTGATGCGCATCACCTTCGACTTCCCCGAGAACGACGTGAAGATGTCGGCCTACGTCACCAAGAAGGTGGCGGAGATCGTCCGCGCCATGGGGGCGCAGCAGAGCGTCGAGTATCCGCGCACCGGACCTTGGTCGACGGTTCCCTACCAGTCCACCCATGTGGTCGGCGGCACGGCGATGGGTGCCGATCCCTCCACCAGCGTGGTGAACCCGTTCCTGCAAAGCTGGGACGTGCCGAACGTCTTCACCGTCGGGGCGAATGTCTTTCCGCAGAATTCGGGCTTCAACCCGACCGGAACGGTGGGGGCGCTGGCCTTCCGCGCGGCGGACGCGATCCGCAGCCGTTACCTGAAATCCCCCGGCCCCTTGGTGCACGCATGACCAGGAACCGTCTCGCCATCGCCGCGGCCCTGCTGGTCACGGCGTCATTCAGCGTCATTGCCGCCGTCATGGCGCCCGCCCTCGCCGACGACCAGGACTTCACCCTGATCGAGCGCGGCCGCTATGTCGCCACCGCCGCCGACTGCGTCGCCTGCCACAGCGTGCCGGGCGGCAAGCCCTATGCCGGAGGAACGGCCTTGCAGACGCCTTTCGGCACGCTGGTCGCCCCCAACATCACGCCGGACCGCGAGACCGGCATCGGCAACTGGACCGAGGAGGATCTGCGGCGAACCCTGCGCGAGGGCGTCGGCCGCGGCGGCAAGCGGCTCTACCCCGCGATGCCCTATCCCGCCTACACCCGGATGACCGACGACGACATTCACGCGCTGTGGGTCTATCTCCAGACGCTGGAGCCGGTGAGCAACGCGGTGGAAGCCAATCAGCTGCCCTTCCCCTTCAACATCCGGCTGCTGATGGCGGGCTGGAACCTGCTGAATTTCGAACCTTCAAGCTTCAAGCCCGACCCGCAGAAGTCGGAGGAGTGGAACCGCGGCGCCTATCTGGTCCAGGCGCTCGGCCATTGCGGCACCTGTCACACGCCGAAGAGCGCGCTGGGCGCCGACGACAACGACCGTGCCTTGCAGGGGGCCAACCTCCAGGCCTGGTATGCACCGTCGATCACCGCGGACAAGCGGCAGGGCATCGGCAACTGGTCGGTGGACCAGCTGACCGCCTATCTGAAGACCGGGGCGAACCACCAGTCGCTCGCCTCCGGCCCGATGGCGGAGGAGATCCAGAACTCCAGCTCCAAGATGACCGATGCCGATCTCAAGGCCATCGCGACCTATCTGCTCGACCGGAAGCCGCCCGCGGGGAAGGCGCCGACGCCGCTGGCGGCGGATGACGCGCGGATGAAGACGGGCGGGGCGGTCTATACCGACACTTGCATGGCCTGCCACGGCGGCGACGGCAAGGGCCAGACCTTCCTGTTCCCGACGCTGGCAGGCAGCGGTCTGGTGCAGGCCGACGATCCGGCGACGCTGATCCGGCTGGTGCTGGACGGCTCCCGCGCGGTGGCGACCGCCGACCGTCCGACCGGACCGGCGATGCCGCCGCTCGGCTGGCGGCTGACCGATGCCGACGTGGCGGCGGTCGTCACCTACATCCGCAACAGCTGGAGCAATGCCGCCCCGCCGGTCAGCGCCGGGGATGTGGCGAAGGTGCGCAAGACGCTGGCCCAGGCGAACTGACGGGGGCGGGGCAGCGGCGGCGAACCGGCCGCCGCTGCCCTTTCTCCGGGACGATGAAGGCGTCGCACCGTCTCTGGCGATTTGCGTCGTCATGGTGGACACTGAGCGCCAGTCGAAGATGGACCGGGACCGATGGAATGAGCGGGTGGCGGAGCGTGCCGGCGTCGTGGGTGGCGCGGAACCGGTCCAAGCTGGTGCATGCCTTGCGGATGACCGCCTCCACCCTCGCAACCTTCGCGCTGGCGGAGGTGCTGGGTCTGTCGCAGGGCTTCTGGGCCGTCATCACCGCACTGATCGTCACTCAAAGCAATGTCGGCGGCTCGCTGAAGGCGGCGCTGGACCGCTTCGTCGGATCGCTGGTCGGCGTGGCCTATGGCGGGGCGATCGCCATGCTGATCCCGCACACGGACGGGCTGGCGCGTGCCGCAGCGCTGCTCGCGGCGGTGGCGCCGCTGTCCTACTTGGCCGCCAAGTCGGCCGGCTTCCGTATCGCGCCGATCACCGCGATCATCGTGCTACTGGGCAGCGCCGGGGCCAGCCTCGGCCCGCTCAGCTTCGCCACCGACCGCATGCTGGAGGTCGGGCTCGGCTGCATCGTTGGGATCCTGGTGTCGCTGCTGGTGGTGCCGGCCCGCGCCTCGCGCTCCGTGCTGGAGACGGCGGCGGAGGCGGCGCGGCTGATGGCCGAGCAGTTGGATGCGCTTGCCGTCGCCGACGACGCTTCCCAGGCCGTCATGAACCGGCTGGTGGTGCGGACCCGGCAAGCCCTGACCCGGCTGGAAACCCTGGTGGGCGAGGCTGCGCGGGAGCGGCGGAGCCGGCTGGCCGACATGCCCGACCCCGATCCGCTGCTGCGCACGCTGATGCGGTTGCGGCATGACGTGGTGATGCTGCGCCGGGCGGTGGGGGAGCCCCGGCAGGATATCGCCGACCGCGACGTCTGCCCCGACTGGACACCGGTCGCGGCGGCGGGCGCATCAACCCTGCGTGGTCTGGCCGACGCCCTCGCCACCGGCCAGCCGCCCGACCGCTCGACGGCACTCGCCGATGCGCTGGCGGGCTATCGGGCCGGCATCGACCGCACGCGGGCGGAAAGGCGGACGCGCGATATGCCGACCGACTGGCTGTGGCGGATGTTCGGCACCGGCTTCGCGCTGGAGCAGTTCCGCCGCAACCTGGACGACCTCGTCGAACGGACGGCGGACTTCGCCGCCCATCGGTAGACGGTCGGTGCAACGGCGAAAGGGCCGGCACCGCGAGGATGCCCGCCCTGGCCGTTTCAACAAGTCCGGGCTTGCCCGCTCAGCGGTCGCCCAGATCGTGTTCGATCTCGGTCACCAGCCGTTCGGCGCAGTGCAGCGCCCGCCGGCGGTCGTCGTCGCTCATCCCCTGCATCGGGTCGGACTGGGCCGGAAAGGACTCCGACCGGCAGAGCCGGCGGCCCGAGGCGCAGACCATCACTTCATAGTGGCGGCTGTCCTCGTTGAACAGGCACTCGGACTCGAAGCCCTTGGCGTCGGTTTCGGCCCACATGATCGTCTTGCTCATCGTCCGGCTCCTTTTGGTCTGGGTCGGGCTGGTGTTATCTGGCGTTCGCCATGGCGACGGCGGTGTCGGCCATCCGGTTGGAGAAGCCCCACTCGTTATCGTACCATGCCATGACGCGGACGAAATTGCCGTCGATGACCTTGGTCTCGTTCAGCGCGAAGATCGAGCTGTGCGGGTCGTGGTTGAAGTCGGTCGAAACCAGATCCTCGGTGTAGGCCTCCAGCACGCCCTTCAGCGGGCCGTTGGCGGCGTCGGAGATCGCTTTGGTGATCTCCTCGACCGAGGTGGCGCGCTTGGACGTGAACTTGAAGTCGACGACCGACACGTTCGGGGTCGGAACGCGCATGGCGGTGCCGTCCAGCTTGCCCTTCAGCTCCGGCAGAACCTTGCCGACGGCCTTGGCCGCACCGGTCGAGGTCGGGATCATGTTCAGGGCCGCGGCGCGGGCGCGGTGCAGGTCCTTGTGGTTGGTGTCGACGATCCGCTGGTCACCCGTGTAGGAGTGGATCGTCGTCATGAAGCCCTTTTCGATGCCGACCAGATTGTTCAGCACGAAGGCCACCGGGGCCAGGCAGTTGGTGGTGCAGGACGCGTTGGAGACGATCCGATGCTCGGCGGTCAGCTTGTCGTGGTTGACGCCGTAGACGACGGTGATGTCCTCGTCGGTCGCCGGAGCCGAGATCAGCACCTTCTCGGCGCCGGCTTCCAGATGCTTGGCGGCATCGGCGCGCTTGGTGAAGATGCCCGAGCATTCCATGGCGATCTGGACGCCCAGATCCTTCCACGGCAGCTTGGCCGGGTCACGCTCCTGCACGACCTTGATGGAGTGGCCGTTGACGATCAGCACGCCATTTCCGTTTTCATCGGCACCGGTCTCGATGGTGCCGGGGAAGCGGCCGTGGACGCTGTCGTACTTCAGCAGGTGGGCGTTGGCCTTCAGATCGGCGAGGTCGTTGATCGCCACGACCTCCACGTCCTTGCGGCCGCTCTCGTAGATGGCGCGCAGAACCAGACGGCCGATGCGGCCGAACCCATTGATCGCTACCCGTACAGCCATGATGTGCTCCAGTCGTTCGGTTGCGGTCCCGTGCCGGTTGGGGCGGAGACCTGATTCAACCGGGAAATGCGGGTTTCAGTCCGCAGGAATTGCAATTTAAGGGAGTGCTTTTGCGTTCACGCAGGGACGGCGCGGGGTGGGGGCATCCAGCCACGCCGGCAGGGCGTCGCGGCTGGTCAGCTCGCTGAAGCGGTCCTCCACCCCGGCGGCAGCCAGGGCGGCGATGGTGTCGTCACCGGCCGCCACCGACCGCAGGCCGGCATCGCGGGTGCGCCGGGCGATGAACCACGCGAGCGCATTGGTGCCGCCGTCGAAGGGGGCGATTTCATAAACCCCGAGCGGTCCCGTCCACACCACGGTGTGGGCGCCCTCGACGCAGGCGGTCAGCCGCGCCGCCGTCGCCGGCCCGATGTCGAGCACCATGTCCTCCGGCCCGATGGCGGCGCAGGGGACGACGCGGTCCTCCACCCCGTTTTTCGCTTCGGTCGCCACCACCACGTCGACTGGCAGCAGCAGCTCGCAACCGCAGGCCTTCGCCCGGTCCAGCAGCTTGCGGGCCTCGTCGATCAGCCCGTAATCGCACAGCGAGGCGCCCATGTCGGTGCCGGTCGCCGCCAGGACGGTGTTGGCGACGCCGCCGCCCAGCGCCAGAACGTCGACCCGCGTCACCAGCCGGATCAGCAGATCCAGCTTGGCGGACAGCTTCGCACCGCCGACGATGGCGCAGACCGCGTGGTCGGATCGTCCCGCCTTGCGGGCGGGGGTGAACAGGGTTGACTGCGCCGGCCCGCTCGCATCACGACCACCCGTGATCAGATGCAGCCGGCCGGTCAGTCGGGGGGCCAGATTGCCTCGGACATCGGTCGTAAGCATGATGCTTGTCCTTTCCTTCGAACCAGTCTTGTTCTTCGTTCTTTGCTGTTCAGGCGGTCCGGATAGGTCCGGGCCCCGAGTGTGTCGTGCAAGGCTTCGGTGGGTACGCCGCGGCGCGGCGGGTTTCGCGGTAGAGGATCAACAGCCCGCTGCCGATCACCACGGTGGCGCCGACGATCACATGCGGGGCCGGCACGTCACCCCAGACCAGCCAGCCGAGGATCGTCGCGTAGATCAGGCTGGCATAGCTGAAGGGGCTGACCACCACCGCCCGGGCCAGCGAATAGGCCCGCGTGCTAAAATACTGTGCCCCGCCGCCGGCGATCCCCATTCCCGCCATCAGCGCCAGCGCATGGCCGTCCGGCGTCGTCCAGCCGAACGGCAGGGCCAGCGCGCTGAGCAGGGTCGAGACCACGGTGAAATAGAAAACCGTCGTCACCGGCTTCTCCGTGCGGCCCAGCTGGCGCATGGCGATCATCGCCAGCGCGTAGCAGACGGCGGCGGTCAGCGCCACCAGCGACCCGCGGTCGATCATCTCGGCGCCGGGCTGGACCATGATCAGCACCCCGGCGAAGCCGACCGCCACCGCACCCCAGCGGAAGGCGCCGACCCTCTCCCCCAGCAGCGGAACCGAGAGGGCGGTGAGGAACAGCGGGGCGGAGTAGGAGATCGCCACCGCATTGGCCAGCGGCATCAGGTGATAGGCCCAGAACAGCAGCGCCATCGATGCCAGCCCGACGATGGCCCGCCACAGATGCCCCTGCCAATAGTCGGTGTGCAGGCAGCTCCGCCCGCCCGCCGCGACGACCATGGCGACCGCCGGCAGCAGGGCGAACAGGTTGCGGAAGAAGGTGACCTCGCCCAGTGGATAGTTCTCCGCCAGGATCTTGGCGAGTGCGTTCATGATGGTCATCAGGGCCATCGCCAGCAGCATCGACAGGATGCCGAGCCGGACGTTTTCCGGCGGTTTGGCGGCGGCGCTCGTAGGGACCTGTTCCATGATGACGCTTTCCTGCCCGGAGAGGTCTCCCTCTCCCGTTCTGGGAGAGGGAGAATTGCCGGCGTCTGCTGCGCTTACGCTGCCTGTTCCAACTGCTCTGCTGCAATCACGCCCAGCGTGTGGCGGGCGATCATCCGTTCCTCGTCGGTCGGGATGATGAAGACCGGCACGCGGCTCTCCTGGGCGGAGATGCGGGTCGCCTTGGCCCGGTTGGCCGCCGGGTCGATGGCGACGCCGAGCCAGGACAGCTTCTCCGCCACCCGCGACCGCACCAGCGTGGAGTTCTCGCCGACGCCGGCGGTGAAGACCACCGCGTCCAGCCCGCCCATCGAGCCGGCCAGCGCCGCCACCTGCTTGGCGACGTTGTGGCAGAACAGCTCCACCGCCTCGGCAGCGGCCGGCAGGTCGGAGCTTTCCAGGTCGCGCATGTCGTTGGAAATGCCCGAGACGCCCAGCATGCCCGACTTGTGGTAGAGCAGCTTCTCCAGCTCGTCGGCGCCGTAGCCCTTCTCGCGCATCAGATAGATCAGCACACCGGGATCGATGGTGCCCGGCCGGGTGCCCATCGGCACGCCGTCCAGCGCGGTGAAGCCCATGGTGGTGTCGACGCTGTGCCCGCCGCGCATGGCGCACAGGCTGGCGCCGCTGCCGAGATGGCAGACCACCACATGGGCGTCGGCCAGTTCCGGCGCCACCTGGGGCAGGCGGTGGGCGATGTACTCGTAGCTCAGCCCGTGGAAACCGTAACGGCGGATGCCCTCCGCCGTCAGTTCGCGCGGGAGGGCGAAGGTCTGCGACTGCCAGGGTTGGGTCTGGTGGAAGGCGGTGTCGAAGCAGGCGACCTGCGGCAGCGACGGGTAGACCTGGGCCAGCGCCCGCATGGCGGCGATGTTGTGCGGCTCATGCAGGGGAGCGAGCGGGATCAGCTCCTCCAACTGGTCGAGCACCGCCGGGGTGACGCGGACGGGAGCCGAGAAGCGGGTGCCGCCGTGGACGACGCGGTGGCCGGCGGCCACCAGCGTGGCGCCCTTCAGCGTGTCGCCGATCCAGTCGAGCAGATGGTGGAGCAGCTCTGGGCGGCCCGGATTCTCCCCGTCGGCCCAGCTGTGGTCGGCGATCTTGTGGCGGGCGGCATCCTTCGCCTCGAAGCGGGGCGCGGTGCCGATGCCGGAGATCTGGCCGGTAACGACCGGCTCGATCTCGGTGGCGCTGCCACCCTGGAAGACGCAGAATTTCAGGCTGGAGGAACCCGCATTGATGACGAGGCAGGCATCCTCGCTGGAGTTTGACAGTGCGACCATGACGGGGATGTCCTATTCAGCGGCCAGCGCGAGCTTCGGCTGGCGTTTGGCAGCGGCGACCAGCGAGGCGACGGCGCAGGAAGCGAGCCGGGCCCGCACATTGTCAGCGCGGCTGGTGAGGATGACCGGCACCTTGGCGCCCAGCACGATGCCGGCGAGGTCGGCATTCGCCAGGAAGGACAGCTGCTTGACCAGCATGTTGCCGGCCTCCAGATCGGGCGCAAGCAGGATGTCCGGCTGGCCGGCGACCGGGGAGACGATGCCCTTGGTGCGGGCGGCTTCGGCGGAGATGGCGTTGTCGAAGGCCAGCGGGCCGTCGAGAATGCCGCCGGTGATCTGGCCGCGGTCGGCCATCTTGCAGAGTGCTGCCGCTTCCAGCGTGGTGTTGATCTTCGGGTTGATCGTCTCGACCGCCGACAGGATGGCGACGCGCGGTGTGGCGACGCCCAGCACCTTGGCAAGGTCGATGGCGTTCTGGACGATGTGGACCTTGTCCTCCAGCGTCGGGTAGATGTTGATCGCCGCGTCGGTGATCAGCAGCGTCTTGGAGTAGGTCGGCACATTCATCAGGAAGACGTGGCTGATGCGGCTGGCGGTGCGCAGGCCGGTTTCCTTCTTCACCACCTCGCCCATCAACTCGTCGGTGTGCAGGCTGCCCTTCATCACCGCTTCGGCCTCGCCGGTGCGGGCCAGCGCCACGGCGGCTGCCGCGGCGGCGCGGCTGTGGGCGGCGTCGACGATGCGGTAACGGGCGATGTCCAGCCCGCCGGCCGCGGCGACCTTGCGGATGAGCGCTTCCGGCCCGACCAGGATCGGCTCGATCAGCCCGGCCTCTGCCGCCTCGACGGCGCCCTGGAGCGAGCTGGCATCACAGGGATAGGCCACGGCGGTGACGACCGGCGGCAGCTCGTCGCACTTGGCGAGCAGGGCGTCGTGCTTGTCGTGGCGGATCATCTGGATCTGCGGCAGCTCATGCGCCGGGCGGATGACCTTCTGCGTCGGGGCGACGACCTCGGCGGTGCCCAGCACGACGATCTCGCCATCCTGGTTGGTGCAGACGCAGTCGAAGACGACGAGGTTCTTGGCCGGGCGCTTCTCGATCACGGTGACGGTGGCGGTGACGATGTCGCCCAAGCCCACCGGGCGGCGGAACTGCAGGCTTTGGCCGGCATAAAGCGAGCCGGCGCCCGGCAGATAGGTGCCCAGCACGCCCGAGATCAGCGAGCCCGACCACATGCCGGGACCGATCACCTTCTGGAACCGGCTGTCGGCGGCGAATTTCGGGTCGAGATGGGCCGGGTTGATGTTGCCCGACACGGTGGCGAACAGCTCCACATCCATCAGGGTGAGCTGGCGCGACAGGCTGGCCGACTGGCCGATCTGGATTTCGTCGAAGGTCACATTCTCGACGACGGCGCAGGCGCCGTTGCCGGAAGCTTCACCACTGGCACGCATTTTTGAACACTCCGGTTGACCGGGTCGAGCGAGCGGCCCGTTTTCTTCGGTCCGAAGGGGCGGCGTCGGGAGGGGACGGAAAGGGAGGCCGTCCAGTGTGTCGTCCGAGGTCGTCGCCCGTTTTGCGCCAGCGTTCTGCGCCGCGCCGGGAACCTTAGATATATTAATATATTAACTGTGCATCGCAACATGGAACCGTCGAAAAGCCCGGCCCTTGACACTATGCCGCAGGTGGCTCGGAGCCGATTTCTGCGGGATGGCCGGGCGGGGCTTCCCCCTCCTCCCGGGGAGAGACGGGAGGAGGGGGCACAACGGCGGGACGTCTCAGCGATCAAGGGCGCCCGCCGCCCGTCCTTGAAGTCCCTTCAGGGGCAGTCCTTGCCGTCGTGATCGCCTCTCCGGGGGCAGGAGAGGGGGCGGAGGATTGCCGGGCAGGGGACTTCAGGAAGCTCGTGGAACTCAGGCCTTGAGGATGCCGCGGCCGGCGAAGCGGGCTGCGACGCCGAGCTGCTCCTCGATGCGGATCAACTGGTTGTACTTGGCCAGACGGTCCGAACGGCTGAGAGAGCCGGTCTTGATCTGGCCGCAGTTGGTGGCGACCGCCAGATCGGCGATGGTGCTGTCCTCGGTCTCGCCCGAGCGGTGCGACAGCACGGCGGTGTAGCCGGCCTTGTGCGCCATATCGACCGCTTCCAGCGTCTCCGACAGCGTGCCGATCTGGTTCACCTTCACCAGGATCGAGTTGGCGACGCCTTGGCGGATGCCTTGGGCCAGACGCTTCGGATTGGTGACGAACAGGTCGTCGCCGACCAGCTGAACCTTGCTGCCGATGGCGTCGGTCAGCGCCTTCCAGCCTTCCCAGTCGTCTTCCGCCATGCCGTCCTCGATCGAGATGATCGGGTAGCGGCCGGCCAGATCGGCCCAGTAGGCGACCATCTGCTCGGGCGACAGCGACTTGCCTTCACCGGCCAGCTCATACTTGCCGTTCTTGAAGAACTCGGTCGAGGCGGCGTCGAGCGCCAGCATGACATCGTCGCCCGGCTTGTAGCCGGCGGCCTCGATCGCCTTCATGACGAAGCCAAGCGCCTCGTCGGTCGACCCGATGTTGGGGGCGAAGCCGCCCTCGTCGCCGACATTGGTGTTGTGGCCGGCGTCCTTCAGCTTCTTCTTCAGCGACTGGAAGATCTCGGAACCCATGCGGATGGCGTCGGCGCCGGTCTCGGCGCCCACCGGCATGATCATGAATTCCTGGATGTCGATGGGGTTATCGGCATGGGCGCCGCCGTTGATGATGTTCATCATCGGCACCGGCAGCAGCGAGGCGAAGGCGCCGCCGACATAGCGGTAGAGCGGCAGGCCGGCATCCTCGGCGGCGGCGCGGGCGACCGCCAGCGACACGCCCAGGATCGCGTTGGCGCCGAGCCGGCCCTTGTTCTCCGTGCCGTCGATCTCGATCATCGTCATGTCGAGCACGCGCTGGTCGGCGGCATCCATGCCGACCAGCGCCTTGACCAGTTCGCCGTTGACCGACTGAACGGCCTTCAGCACGCCCTTGCCGCCGAAGCGGGACTTGTCGCCGTCGCGCAACTCGACCGCCTCATGGGCGCCGGTGGAGGCGCCCGACGGCACCGCGGCGCGGCCAAAGGCGCCGGTCTCAAGGCTGACGTCGACTTCGACGGTGGGATTGCCGCGGCTGTCCAGAATTTCGCGGGCGCGGATTTCGGTGATGGCGCTCATGGGAAGGGATGTCCCGTTTCTTGAGGGAATGACAGTTCGCAGACGTGTCGGGAGGGATTTTGAAAGGCCCGCGCTCAGCGCAGCTTGGGGCGCCGGTAGATGAACCAGTAGACGGCACCCACCATCACCGCTCCGCCGATCCAGTTGCCGAGCGTGACCGCGGCGAGGTTGACCAGATAATGGCCGACCGGGATGGACGGGGCGGCACGGCCGAGGTCGTGCCAGAAGCTGTCCGGCGCGCCCCATTCGATCAGCAGGCCGAGCGGGACGAAATACATGTTGGCGACGCAGTGCTCGAAGCCGGCGGCGACGAAGGCGGCGACCGGGAAGGTGATCGCCAGGATCTTGTCGCCGACGCTGCGGGCACCGAGCGCCAGCCAGACGGCGAGGCAGACCAGGACGTTGCAGAGAATGCCGAGGAAGAAGGCCTGGGTCGTCGGCAGCGAACTCTTCGCCACCGCGAAATACAGCGCCGAGGCCCCGACTGCGCCATGGCCGAAGGTATATTGTCCGGACAGGAAGACCAGCAGGGCAGTGCCGGCGGCGCCGACGAAATTGCCGATCCAGACCGTGGTCCACACCCGCATCATCTCGCGGGCATGCAACCGGCCGCTGGCCCAGGCCATCACCATCAGCGCGTCGCCGGTGAACAGCTGCGCGCCGCCGACGATCACCAGGATCAGCCCCATGGAAAAGACCAGACCGCCCAGCAGCCGGGTCACCCCATAGGGCAGCATGCCCTCGGCGCCCGACATGGTGACGGTGGCGAACAGGCCGCCCATGGCGATGAAGGCACCGGCAAGAACCGCCAGGGCGAACAGGGTGGGAGTGTCGTAATGTGCCTTCTTGACGCCGAGATTCTCGGCGGCGAGCGCGATGGCATCGGGCATCAGTGCGTCGAGAGTTTGCGGGGTGGGCTGGCTCCAGCCTCCCACATCCTTGCTGTCCATGTTCATCGGTCGATGTCCTCGCTGCCGCGCATCGGTGCAGGCCCGTCGGCGGGTTTCGCTCCCGTCATGTAGCTTTACTACATACTCCTGTCGGGAGGAGGCTGGCAAGCGCATCGCCTGAGCAATTCGGTCGCAGGGTAGGGGCGGGGATTGCTAGAGAGGTCATAGAATAACAAGGAATTTAAAGGGCGAAGGCAGCGGCTACCGCGTCACATGCGTCTCTGTAGTGTTGCTACATCATGGCCCCGCCGACTGCTCAGCGGGGGTGTCGGCAGACGATGAATTGGCCCCGGCCGGCATGTTTGGCCCGGTAGAGCGCATCGTCGGCGGCCTTCAGCAGATCCTGGGCGTTGTCCGCATCCCGCGGATACAGTGCGATGCCGATGCTGGCGCCCACAGTCAGGGTGTTGCGGCCGAGTTCGATCTCCGCCGACACCGCTTGGATCAGCTTGCCGGCAATGTGCTCCACATCTCGGAGTGACCCGGCGCCTTCCAGCAGCACGGTGAACTCGTCCCCGCCGATGCGCGCCACCAGGTCGGACGCGCGCAGGCATGCCGTCAGACGTTCCGCCGTCACCCGCAGCACCTGATCGCCGGCATCGTGACCCAACCGGTCGTTCACCGGCTTGAAGCCGTCGAGGTCGATGAACAGCAGGGCAAGCGGCTGGCCGATGCGCTGGGCGTGGGCGAGCGCCGAGTCCATGCGGGCGAAGAACAGCCGGCGGTTGGGCA
Organism: Azospirillum sp. A29; assembly: GCF_042604625.1. Lineage (NCBI taxonomy): Bacteria > Pseudomonadati > Pseudomonadota > Alphaproteobacteria > Rhodospirillales > Azospirillaceae > Azospirillum > Azospirillum sp. A29. Next base: position 492,455 of record NZ_CP170460.1, on the reverse strand, counting down.
GGCCGGTCAGCGGATCATGGTTGGCGAGATGATCCTTTTCCGCTTCGCTGCGGCGAAGCGTCTCCTCCATCTCCCGCCGGTCGGTGATGTCGCGGGAGATGCCGACGACGCCCAGTATGTTGCCCCGTGGGTCGCGGCAGGCGGTCTTGAGCGTTTCCATCAGTCGGTGCCGGCCGTCGGGATAGACGAACCACTCCTCGCCGCGGGTCATCCCCTCCCGCATGGCACGCAGGTCGGTCTGCCGGCGACGCTCCGCCACGTCGCCATCGACTATGTCGATGTCGCGCAGGCGGCCATTCGAATTGAGGTGCCAGCCGACATAATCGAGGAAGGCGCGGTTGTAGTTCAGGAAGACGCCGTCGCGATCCTTGAAGAAGACGATGTCGGGCATCGAATCGATCAGGCTTTGCAGGACGGCACGTTCCTGATGCAATGCCTCCAGTGTGGCGCGCTGGTCGGTCACGTCTTCCATCAGCCACACCTCTCCGCCATGGGTGAGATAGGCGAAGAAGCGGATCCAGCGCCGGACGCCGTCCTTGCGGGTCACCTGCAATTCGGTCAGCACCGAGGCCTCCGCTTGCCGCGCGGCATCGTAGCGTTGACGAATTTCCCGGTCCTGGCCGGGATAGGCCGACTTGAACCATTCCTCCATCGTCGGCAACTCGTCCTGCCGGAAGCCGATCAGCCGTTCCGCCGCGCGGTTGACGAAAATCCGCTCGCCCTCGACATAGGCGGCGGCCATCGGCAGATTCTCGACCATCCGCGACAGGTGCAGCTTCGGCGCAGGCGTTGGCTCCATCCCCTCAAGCGGTCTTGCATGGACGAGCATCGCCAAACGCCCGTCCGTCAAGCGGAGCCCCGAACAGTCGCAGGCCAGGGCGGTCTCGTCGGCACCCCCGTCCTTTCCCCGGTCGTCTCCCCTGGTGCCGACCGTCCAGCGCTCGCCGATGCGCCCGCCGTCCGACAGGCGCCGGGCATAATCGGGCAGGCGCTGCCGGACCGTTTCCGGCAAGCAACCGACAGCAGCCGGTTCCCGGACCGACCGGACACCCCAAAGGTCGCAAGCCGCCTGATTGGCCCACAAGGCATCGCCCGTCTGCAGATCGATGACCCAAACCGGATCGGAGATCAGGCAAAAGGCCGACAAATCATTCGTAGACCAATGACGATCTGGCAGATGGCTGGTGCAGGCCGCGGCGCCCATGGCAAAGGAAGCTCAAGGTGGAGATCGTCAACAGCATACGGGCGTAAACGTTAAATTCATGCGAATGCACTGTTGCAGGCCGGCTCGGATGGCGCCTGCATAGCGGCAGCGCATCGGGGCGCCTGTAATATTCGACTGCGCCTGAAGGCGGAAGCTTTCCGGCGATCCGCTCGGAAGGCCGGTCAGGGCAGATCCAGTTCCTGGATGTAGCGGGTCAGCGCGCAACTGGCGTTGAGCATATGGGCGCGCATGCAACGGGCCGCCTCATCCCCGTCGCCACGCGCCATGGCGGCCAGGATGGTTCCATGCTCGGCATGAGAGGTCGCCAGCCGGTCGCCGTGGCGAAGCTGGGTCCGGCGGAAGGCGGCGAGGCGGGCACGGACCCCGACCGCCTGTTCGGCCATGAACTGGTTGTGGGTGGCGTGATAGATCGCCTCGTGGAAGCGGCGGTTGAAGTCGTCATAGGCGTCGAGATCGCTGCCCCGCACCATCTCCGCCGCCGATTCATGCATGGTCTGCAACCGGCTGCGCTCCACCGGGGTGATGCGGTAGGTGGCGAGGCGGACGCACATCGCCTCCATCTCCGCCGTCATCTCGAACATGTCCATGATGCGCTCGGCCGTCATGGTGGCGACGACCACGCCGCGGCGCGGCCGGACCTCCACCATGCCGGTGGTGGCAAGCTGGCGCAGGGCCTCGCGCACCGGGGTACGGGAAGCGCCGAAGCGCTGGCCGATCTGCTGTTCGTCGAGCGGGGTGCCCGGCTTCAGCCGTCCGGTGGCGATCTCGTCGGCAAGCGCCAGCCGGATGACGTCGGACAGCAGGCCCTTGCCGTCCTCCGCGATGTCGCGTTCCGACTGGCCGTCCGGGAGAATGGCATCCATTGCGTACATAACCGCCTGTTGTTTCCGGTCTGCGTATGCGCAGACGCCGGCTTATCCGCGAACCAGTATACAAAAAGCGTTTCGGCGGTCAAAATTATGTTTGCCAGCCTGATCGTCCATGATATGTATGCACTACAGTAGCGGCGGCTGAGATAAAAATACCTGAAGCCCGTTATCTTGGGACTTCGCATACATGAATGGTGTGCGCTCCCTCTGGGCAAACCATCGGCCGCCGTCGTGACTTCGTGCCCGGCCATCTCCGGACAGCATGTCCGGTTCTCTGCCCCGCGATTGGGCAGCCGGGCCGCATGAAACGACGAAATGGGGAAACGCACATGATGGGACGACACGGAACTTTCATTCCAATTGCCATGCCAACAGCTGCTGCGGCCACCGCCGGGACGGAGGGCGCGTCATGGTGATCTTCGGCACCGCTTTGCTGGCGGGCTGCTATCTGCTGGGCGTGCTGCTCGGCGATATCCTTGGGGCGCTGATCGGGGTCAAGGCCAATGTCGGCGGTGTCGGCATCGCCATGATGCTGCTGATGGCCGCTCAGTACCACATGCGCAAGCGCGGGTTGATGCGGCCGGAGACGGAGAAGGGCGTCACGTTCTGGGCGATGATGTACATCCCCGTGGTGGTCGCCATGGCCGCCACCCAGAACGTCATCGTCGCCGTCAAGAGCGGCCCCGTCGCCCTGCTGGCCGCCTTCGGCTCGGTCGCGCTCTGCGCCTGCGTCATCTCGCTGATCAACCGCACGATCCACCGGACCGGAGCCGCCGCCGCCTGGCAGGCCGGCGCCCCCGCCGCCGAACTCGAATAAGGGGGCCGTCATGCTCGACAAATTCATGCATGAGATCGCGGACAACCAGCTGGTCGCCGCCTTCGCCGTCGTCGGGATCATCGTCTGGGTCTCCAACCTGCTGGCCCGCCATCTGACGGCCGGCCGGGTTCACGGCTCGGCCATCGCCGTGCTGGCCGGGCTTGCGCTCGCTTATTGGGGCGGGCTGGTCACCGGCAAGACCAAGGGGATGGCCGACCTGACCATGTTCGGCGGGCTGGCCCTGATGGGCGGAGCGATGATGCGCGACTTCTGCATCGTCGCCACCGCCAGCGAGGTGCAGATCGACGAGGCGCGCAAGGCCGGCTGGCTCGGCTTCATCGGGCTTTTCCTCGGCACCGTGCTGCCCTTCATCGTCGGCGTCGCCGTCGCCATGGCCTTCGGTTACACCGACCCGGTGGCGCTGACCACCATCGGCGCCGGCGCCATCACCTACATTGTCGGCCCGGTGACCGGTGCCGCCATCGGCGCAAGCTCCGACGTCATGGCGCTGAGCATCGCGACGGGAGTGGTCAAGGCGATCCTGGTCATGGTCTTCACCCCTGTCCTGGCCGGCTTCATGCGGCTGGACAACCCGCAGGCCGCGATGGTGTTCGGCGGGCTGGCCGGCACCGTCAGCGGCGTCAGCGCCGGGCTGGCGGCGACCGACCGGCGGCTGGTGCCCTACGGCGCCCTGGTCGCCACCTTCCACACCGGCCTGGGCTGCCTGATGGGGCCGTCGGTCCTGTTCCTGGCGATCAAGGCGATCGTCGGCTGATTAGAGACCCCAATTCCAACCCGCCTGTTTCGAGCACAGCGATGAAGGAAGCTGACACCATGCGCGACTGGAACCTGCAGGGGCGCAACCGCGACGCCCGGCTGGCCCGCGCCGCCAGCCTTGTAGCATCTTCGACCGAGGGCAAGCGCGTCGCCACCGCCGACGCCCGCGCCCTGCTGGAAGCGGTGCTGGAACCGGGCGACCGCGTCTGCCTGGAGGGCAACAACCAGAAGCAGGCCGATTTCCTGGCCCGCACCCTCGCCTCGGTTGATCCGGCCCGGGTGAACGGCCTGCACATGGTCCAGTCGGTGCTGGCCCTGCCGGAGCATCTCGACGTCTTCGAACGCGGCATCGCCGCGAAGCTGGACTTCTCCTTCTCCGGCCCGCAGGGCGCGCGGCTGGCGCGCATGGTGGTGGACGGGCGGATTTCGGTCGGCGCCATCCACACCTATCTGGAGCTGTTCGGCCGCTATTTCGTCGATCTGACGCCGCGGGTCAGCCTCGTCGCCGCCCAGGCGGCCGATGCCGCCGGCAACCTCTACACCGGCCCCAACACCGAGGACACGCCGGTCATCGTCGAGGCGACTGCCTTCAAGCGCGGCATCGTCATCGCCCAGGTGAACGAGCTGGTCGACAGCGTGCCGCGCGTCGACATCCCCGGCGGCTGGGTCGATTTCGTCATCCAGAGCCCGACGCCGCACTATATCGAACCGCTGTTCACCCGCGACCCGGCCCAGATCTCGGAAATCCAGGTGCTGATGGCGATGATGGCCATCAAGGGCATCTATGCCGAATACGGCATCCAGCGGCTGAATCACGGCATCGGATTCGACACCGCGGCCATCGAGCTGCTGCTGCCGACTTACGCGGAATCGCTGGGGCTGAAGGGGAAGATTTGCCGGCATTGGGCGCTGAACCCGCACCCGGCGCTGATCCCCGCCATCGAGGCCGGCTTCGTCGAGAGCGTCCATTCCTTCGGCTCGGAGCTGGGGATGGAGGCTTATATCCGGGCGCGGCCGGACGTGTTCTTCACCGGGGCCGACGGCAACATGCGCTCCAACCGGGCGATGTCCCAGGCCGCCGGCCATTATGCCTGCGACCTGTTCATCGGCTCGACCCTGCAGATCGACCTCGCTGGCAACAGCTCCACCGCCACGCTGGGGCGGATCGCCGGCTTCGGCGGTGCGCCCAACATGGGGGCGGATGCCCGCGGACGGCGCCATGCCAGCCCGGCTTGGCTGAAGGCCGGGCGGGAGGCGCGCGGCGACGGCGGGCAGATGCCGCGCGGCCAGAAGCTGGTCGTCCAGATGGTGGAAACCTTCCGCGAGCATATGCAGCCGGCCTTCGTCGAGCGTCTCGACGCCTGGGACCTGGCGGAGAGCGCCGGCATGGAACTACCGCCGGTGATGATCTACGGCGACGACGTGACCCACATCCTGACGGAAGAGGGCATCGCCAACCTGCTGCTCTGCCGGACGGCGGAGGAACGGGAACAGGCGATCCGCGGCGTCGCCGGCTACACGCCCGTGGGCCGCGGGCGCGACCGCCGCATGGTGGAAAACCTCCGCGACCGCGGCGTCATCCGCCGGCCGGAGGATCTGGGCATCGACAAGCGGCTGGCGACCCGCGACCTGCTGGCCGCGCGGTCGGTCAAGGACCTCGTGCGTGCATCGGGCGGCCTGTACGACCCACCCAAGCGCTTCCGCAACTGGTGAGCCTTATCCCATGGAAATCCTGAGCTTCGAATATCGCGGCGGCCGTCCCGTGGCGTCCCCGCCGCCGTCCGTCCTGGTGGGCGTCGTCGGCTCCGGCAATCTGGAGGTGCTGGTGGAACCGGCGCCGCTTGGCGGCCTCTGCCGGGTCGAGATCCAGACCGCGGCGGTCGGCTTCGGCACGACATGGCAGGCCGTGCTGGACGATGTGTTCGCCCGCCATCCGCTGGCCGATGTCCGCATCTCCATCAACGATGTCGGCGCCACGCCGGCCGTGGTCAGCCTGCGGCTCGACCAGGCCTTGGACGCTTTCGCCGGAGGGTCGCAACCATGAGCAGCTATTACGAGGACAGCTCCCGCGGCAGGCTGGACGGGCTGCTCGACCCCGGCAGCCTCATCGAGATCCTGCCGCCGACCGAGCGCATGGTCAGCCCGCATCTGCGCCAGCTCGACACGCCGGCCGCCTTCGACGACGGCATCGTCGTCGGTGAAGGCCGTCTGGCAGGCCGCCGCGTGCTGGTCGCCGCCCAGGAAGGCGGCTTCATGGGCGGGGCGGTCGGCGAGGTGCATGGCGCCAAGCTGACCGGCCTGTTGGAGCGCGCGCTCGACACCCGTCCCGACGGCGTGCTGCTGCTGGTCGAATCCGGCGGCGTCAGGCTGCACGAGGCCAATGCCGGGCTGATCGCGGTGTCGGAGGTGATGCGCGCCGTGCTGGCCGTGCGGGCCGCCGGCATCCCGGTGATCGTGCTGGACGGCGGCACCTTCGGCTGCTTCGGCGGCATGGGCATCGTGTCGCGCCTGTGCGACGCGGTGGTGATGAGCGAGGAGGGGCGGCTCGGCCTGTCCGGCCCCGAGGTGATCGAGACCACCATGGGGGTGGAGGAGTTCGACAGCCGCGACCGCGCGCTGGTCTGGCGCACCGTCGGCGGCAAGCACCGCTACCTGCTGGGCGAGGCGGCGACCCTGGTCGAGGACGACGTTTCCGCCTTCCGCGCCGCCGCCTTTGCCCTGCTCGACCAACTGTCAGACCATGGGCCCGACCTGTCGCTGGCGGCACTGGAGGCGGAGCATGCGGCGCTGGGCAGCCGGCTGGAGCGTTTCGGCGGTTGCCGCGACGCGCTCGACATCTGGGAAAAGCTGGGGGTGGAGGAACCGGAGAAACTGCCGATCCTCGACACCGCCAGCTTCCTCGCAACCGTCCGCGACCGGAGGGCCTGAGCCATGGACGTGACCACTCTTCTGGACCGGCTGTTCCCGGACGGGCACGACATCGCCGCAGACGGCGTTTATTTCGACGGCACCGGCCGGGTCTTCGGCACCGAGGTGGCGGTGATCGGCACCGTCGACAACACGCCCATCGGCATCGAGCTGGCATTCCGCATGGCCGGCGCGGTGCTGGAGGTGGTGCGCCGCCACCCCGGCCGGCCGATCCTGCTGCTGGTCGACACCCAGGGCCAGCGGCTGAGCCATCGCGACGAGTTGCTGGGCATCAACGGCTACATGGCGCATCTGGCGAAATGCATCGACCTCGCCCGGCGCACCGGGCACCGCGTGCTCGGGCTGGTCTATGGGCAGGCGGTCAGCGGCGGCTTCCTCGCCACCAGCCTGCTGGCCGACCGCTGCTACGCCCTGCCGGACGCCGAGATCCGGGTGATGAACCTGCCGGCGATGGCCCGCGTCACCAAGATCCCGCTGGAGCGGCTGACGGAGCTGAGCGCGTCCTCGCCGGTCTTCGCTCCGGGGGTGGAGAATTACCGCCGGATGGGCGCCATCGCCGCCCTGTGGCAGGGCGATCTCGCCGCCTGCCTTGCCGAGGCGCTGGCAGCCCCCATCGACGGCGACCCCCGCCGGGCGCTGGGCGAGGAGCGCGGCGGCCGGCAGCTTGCCCGCAAGGTGGCCGACCGGGTGCGGCACGATGCGGCCTGAACTCCTTCATTGGCCGCGCCACGGCTGGGCCCGGCTGGGGGAGGGCTGGGCGGACCGCCTGCGCTCTCCCCTGGCTCCGGCGGAGCGGGCGGAGGCCGATGACTGGTGCGCCGCCGGCCGGCCGCTGGTGATCGCGCGCGGCCGGCCGAGCGACGGAGAGGGAGAACTTCGGCTGGGGCTCGCCACGCCGGACAAGCGGCGGATCGGCCTGCATGTGGCGGTGGATGCCGTGGCCGAGCGACTGGAACCGCTGGCGTTGGCCGAGGCGGCAGCGTCGGCGCCGAAGGCATGGCGGCGGATGCTGGCGGATCTGGCGCGGTGGGCGCAGGAGTTGGGAATGGCCGCCGCGGTCTATGGCTCGTTGGCGTGGCAGCACCGCACCGGCCTGCGCTATGTCCGGCCCGAGTCCGACATCGACCTGCTGTTCGCCCCGCACGACCGCCGGCAGTTGGGGGGCCTGCTGGAACTGCTGATGGCGGTCGGCAACGACTCTCCGCGCCTGGATGGCGAAATCCTGTTGCCGGACGGTGCTGCGGTCGCGTGGCGGGAACTGGCCGGCCGGCCGGCCCGCCTGCTGGTGAAGGGGGCGGCAGAGGTGGGATTGCGCGACCTTGCATCCGTGCTGGCACTGTTCGACCGGGAGGAGGCCGCATGATCCGCAGCAATGCCGCATCCACCCCGGTTTCGTCCCACAATGCGTGTCCACTCGGCGCGATGGTCGGACGGACGGCGGTCCGGGCGCTCTATGCCGAACTGGCGCTGCATCCCAAGCCGGGGCTGGTCAGCCCGCTCGACAGCGGCAGCCATGACGACATGGACATGGGCACCTTCCTGCGCAGCCTGTTCGCCCTGCGTGGCTATTTCCGCTCCATCGCCGCCGCCGGTGCCGAGGGGGCCGGCTTCGCCACCCTGCGCGATCTCGGCATCGCGGCCGAACGCCGGATGCTGGCGGCCACCGCCGGCATCAACACCCATCGCGGCGCGGTGTTCGGCATCGGCTTTCTCGCCGCGGCGGCTGGCTGGCGGATGCGGCGCGGCCGGACGCTTCGCGGCGCGGCGCTGGGCGGAACCGTCGCCGACCTGTGGAGCGCCGACATCCTGGGCGCAGCACCGCAGGCCCCCGTCAGCCATGGCGGGCTTGCGGTTCAGCGTTACAGAGTGCGTGGCGCCCGGCAGGAGGCGGCGGAAGGGTTTCCCACCCTGTTCACCCTGGCGTTGCCCGCCCTGGACCGCGCGCTGGCGGACGGCGCCGATCCGGAGCGGGCACTGGTGCAAACCCTGTTCTCGCTGATGGCGGAGTTGGAGGACACCAACCTGCTGCATCGCGGCGGTCCCGCCGGGCTGGCCTTCGTCCAGGGCGAGGCAAGTCGCTTCCTCGACCGTGGCGGGGTGTTCCGGGCCGACTGGCGGGCCGAGGCGCTGGCCCTGCACCGTGCCTGCATCGCCCGCCGCCTGTCCCCCGGCGGCAGCGCCGACATGCTGGCGGCGGCGCATTTCGTCCACGCCCTGCGCGAGGGCTGGGCATGAGTTTGGGCATCCTCTGCTCCGGCCAGGGCGGGCAGGGGCCGGGCATGCTCGACCTGCTGCGGCGGGAACCGGCGGCGCAGGCGGTTCTGGATCGGGCCACCGCAATCATGGGCAAGGATCCGCGCGCCCTCGTCACCGGACCTGAGGCCGAGATGCAGCGCAACGCCGTCGCCCAGCCGCTGCTCTGCGCCGTCCAGGCGGCGACCTGGGCGGCGCTGCATCCGCTTCTGCCGCCTGTGCGGGCGGTGGCCGGCTACAGCCTGGGGGAACTGTCGGCCTATCGGGTCGCCGGCGCGCTCGACGTGGATGAGCTGATGCGGCTGGCGAACGGCCGGGCGGAGGCGATGGACCGCGCCGACTCCGAGCCGGGCGGGCTGCTGGCCGTGCGCGGTCTCGACCGGTCCCGGCTCGAAGCGGTCTGCCGCGACTGCGGCGCGGACATCGCCATTGAGAACGGTGCCGACCGGTTCGTGGTCGGTGGGCACCGGACGACGCTTGAGGTTGTTGAGCGGGCGGTTCTGGCGTTGGGCGCCGCGGTCACGCCGTTGCCGGTCACCATCGCCTCGCACACCCGCCTGATGACGCCTGCGGCGGCGGAGTTCTCCTCAATCCTTGCGGCGAGCGGCCTGCGAGCACCGCCGCTGCCGGTGCTGGCCGGCATCGACGGCACCCCCGTCTACACGCGCGAGCGGGCGGTCGCGGTGCTGACCCGTCAGATGACCGAGACGGTCGCCTGGGCCGCCTGCCTGGACGGATTGATCGAGATGGGCTGCACCGTCCTGCTGGAAACCGGCCCCGGCAACGCGCTGGCGCGGATGGCCGCCGAGCGGCATCCGGACCTGCCCGTCCGCTCCGTATCCGATTTCCGCAGCCTGTCCGCTGCCGCCGCCTGGGTGGAGCGGCAACTCGGCTGAGCGTACCGTCAGCGCGCGGCCGGCTTCGGCCCCAGCACGCAGGCGACCGCGGCCAGGATCAGCACCAGCGCCGCCGCCAGCCGCGGCGTCACCGGGTCGCCCAGCAGCAGCACGGCGCCGCCCACCCCGACGACCGGGATCAGCAGGGTGCTGACCGCCGCCTCCCCCACCGTCAGGCGGCGGACGGTGACGTACCACAGCGCCTGCGCCACGCAGATCGAGCAGACGATGTGCCAGGCGAAGCCGGCCCACACCGCCGGGTGAAGCTCGGCCAGCGTGGGCCGCACCTCCGTTGCCGCCAGCCCGATCATCGGCAGGGCGCAGAGCACATATTGCCAGCCGGTGATGACCATCGGGTGGGTGCGCCAGACCCGCCGCTTCATCACGATGGTGCCGAGCGCCCAGGCCACCGCCGACACCAGCATCACCGCCGGACCCGCCAGCGCGGAAGGCGGCGCCGACAGCGCCTCCGGCCCCAGCAGCACCAGCAGACCCGAGAGGCCGCAGGCCAGCCCGACGATCTGGCGCGGCCCCGGCCGCTCTCCCAGCAGCGGGATCGCCAGCAACGTCGCCCACACCGGCATGGTGAAGGCGACGATGGCCGCCTGCGAGGTCGCCATCAGGCTCTGGCCCAGCGCCGTGCACAGGTTGAAGACCAGCACGTTGCACAGCCCTGCCGCCACCAGCGCCGGCCATTCCCCCCGCTCCACCCGCAGCCGGTGCCCGGCCAGCCGCGCCGCTCCCAGCAGCAGCACCGCCCCGGCGGTGAAGCCGATGGCGCGCAGGCTGAAGATCGGCATCTGCGTCAGGATCGTCTTCACCGCCGGCCAGTTCAGGCCCCAGAACAGGCTGATGACGGCGATCAGCAGGTATTTGACGGGATCGCGGCCGGCGCCGCTGGCGGCGATTGCGGTCATGCGGCTGTCTTGCCTGCAAAACCATCGAGGAAGCTCGACAGGTTGGCGGACAAATCGTCGATGGCGTAGCCGCCCTCCTGCACCAGCACCGTCGGCAGGCCGGCGGCGGCGAGCAGCGCGCCCATGCGGGCGAAGCCCGGCGTGGTGACGCCGAAGGCGGCCAGCGGGTCGTCGATGAAGGTGTCGAAGCCCAGCGAGACGAACAGCATCTCCGGCGCGAACCTCCGGATCGCGTCCAGGCCCTTGCCGATGGTCGCCAGCACCGTCGCCTCGTCGCTGCCGATGGGCAGCGGCAGGTTCAGATTGTAGCCCTCGCCGCGGCCGATGCCGCGTTCCTGCGCATAGCCGGCCATGTGCGGATAGAACTCGGCCGGGTCGCCGTGTACCGAGACGAAGAACACGTCGTCGCGCTCGTAGAAGATGTCCTGCGTGCCGTTGCCGTGATGGACGTCCACGTCGATGATCGCCACCCGTGCCGGCCGCCCCTGGGCGCGCAGCAGCGGCAGCACCGATTCCGCGGCGACGGCGACATGGTTCAGGTAACAGAATCCGCCGGCCATATCGCGGGTGGCATGGTGCCCCGGCGGCCGGCACAGGGCATAGGCTGCGCTGTCCGCCCCGGTGGCAACCAGCTTCGCCGCGTGGATGGCGGCATTGGTGGCGGCGCAGGTGGCGGCCCAAGTGCCCTCACCGATGGGGCAGGCGGTGTCGAACATGTGCCAGCCGGCCTGACCGACGATACCCGTCGGGTAGTTGGGAGCCGCCTGCATCCGGTGGACGTTGGGCAGCACCACGTCGCCCATGTCGCCAGCCGCCACCCAGCGGGCATGCGCCGTTTCCAGGAAGGCGAGATAGGCGGGGGTGTGCACGGCGGCGCGCGGGGCGGAACCGTAATCGTCGGGCAGGATCAGCGTCTCGCCGCGCTTCTCGATCAGCGAGGCCAGCGCGCCGACCCGTTCCGGCTTCTCCGGCAGGGCGCGCAGAAGTCCCTTGTTGAAATAGGTGGCGGGGCGGTGCAGGGCGGTGTCGGGGTGATGCACGAACTTCATCAGGGGACTCTCCGGAGAACGGACAGGCTCAGGGCTTTCCAGCCGTGGCGACCAGCGTTTCGAACAGCACGGCGGCGCCGCGGGCACCGTCGGCGGGGGAGATGTTCTCGACCTCGTTGTGGCTGATGCCATCCTCGCAGGGGATGAAGATCATCGCCGTCGGCACCTTGCCCGCCACATAGACCGCGTCATGGCCGGCGCCCGACACGATGTCACGGTGGCTGAAGCCGAAGCCGGCCGCCGCCTCGCGCACCCGGTCGACCAGCGGCTTGGCGAAGGGCGTCGGCGGGAAGTGCCAGAAATCGGCGATCTCGGCGCTTACCCCGTTCTGCTCGGCAATCTCGGCGACGGCGGCACGGAAGCGGCGGTCCATGTCGGCCAGCGTGTCGGCGTTCGGGTGGCGCAGATCGACGGTGAAGAAGACGCGGCCGGGGATGACGTTGCGCGAATGCGGGTGGACATCCAGGATACCCACCGTGGCGCAGGGGTCGCCCGCCGTCTCCAGCCCGACCCGCTGCACCGCCTGCACCATCGCCGATGCTGCGACCAGCGCGTCGCGGCGCAGGCGCATCGGCGTCGGTCCGGCATGGGCCTCGACACCCGTCACCGTCACCTCGTACCAGCGCTGGCCCTGCGCGCCGGTGACGACGCCGATCTCCTTGCCCTCGACCTCCAGCACCGGACCCTGTTCGATGTGGGCTTCCAGATAGGCGTGCATCGGATGATCGACCGGAGCCTCGCCGGCATAACCGGTGCGGACCAGCTCGTCGCCCAGCCGCGCGCCGTCCTGCGCCACCTTGTCTAGGATCTCGTCGAGCGTGAACACGCCGGTGACGACACCCGATCCCATCATCGGCGGCGAGAAGCGCGAGCCCTCCTCGTTGGTCCACACCGCGACCTCGACCGGGTGCAGCGTCTCCACCCCGCGGTCGTTCAGCGAGCGCACCACCTCCAGCGCCGCCAGCACGCCGAACACGCCGTCGAAGCGTCCGCCGGTCGGCTGGGTGTCGAGATGGCTGCCCATCACCACCGGGGCCAAGCTGTCGTCATGGCCCTTGCGGCGGGCGAAGATGTTGCCGATGCGGTCGACCGTCACGGTGCAGCCGGCGGCCTCGCACCAGGAGACGAACAGGTCGCGGCCGGCCTTGTCCTCGTCCGACAAGGCGAGGCGGCAGCTGCCGCCCTTGGCGGTGGCGCCGATCTTCGCCATCTCGGCAAGGCTGTCCCACAGGCGCTGGCCGTCGATGGGCAGATTGGAGGGAAGGGACATGGAAACTCCACGCAGAATTTTTTGGTTGAAGGCAGGGGGGAGCGGGAAGCGGTCAGGCCGCTTCGCGCCGCTCCCGTGCCCGTAGGTCGACCATCGCCAGCACGGCGCGCAGCATCGGCACGTCCACGCCGCAACGCTCGGCCAGCTCGATCACCGAGCCCAGGATCGCGTCCAGCTCCAGCCGCCTGCCGGCCTCATAGTCCTGGAGCATCGAGGTTTTGAAGTCGCCGACGCCGGCGGCCATGGCGATGCGTTCGTCCACGCTGGTGGTAAAGACCACGCCCAGCTTTTCCGCGACCGCCTTGGCCTCCAGCATCATGGCGCGGCCGGTTTCCCGCGTGCCGGGGTCGTTGCACAGCCGGCCCAGCGTCGACCCGGTCAGCACGCTCAAGGGGTTGAAGGCGAGGTTGCCCCACAGCTTCACCCAGATCGCCTGCCGGATGTCGGCGGTCTTCGCCGGCTGGAATCCCGCCTGCCCGAACAGCGTCACGATGCGGTCCACTGCCGGATTGTCGCGGCCGCCGGCATCGCCGAACACGAAGCGCTGGTCGCTGACATGGCGGATGCGGCAGGGACCGTCACCCTCCACCGCGACGAAGCTGGTCGCCCCCACCACCCGGTCGGGGTCGATGGTGCGCCACAGCAGCCCGTCGGGATCGACGCTGGCGAGCGGCAGGTCGGCCAAAGGGTCCGGCTGACGGTGCGGATACCACCAGGGGATGCCGTTGACCATCGGCACGATGGCGGTCTCCGGCCCCAGCAGCGGCGTCAGCGTATCGATGGTGCCGCGCAGCGCATGGGCCTTGACGCAGAGGAACACCAGATCCTGCGGACCCAGCGACAGGCTGTCGTCGGTGACGCGGGGGGTGAGCCGGGCGACGCGGTTCAACGGCGTCACCATGGTCAGGCCGTTGCGGCGGATGGCGGATGCGGCGTTCGGCCGGGCGACCAGCGTCACCTCGGCTTCGGTAGCGCCCAGCCGGGCGGCCAGCAGACCGCCGACCGCGCCGGCCCCGATGATGGCGACCTTCATTCAGTGCGCTCCTACGGGGGCTTGCTGGAGATCCTCCGGGATGTGCCAGGCTTTGCCGGGGATGGCGTCGAGCAGGCTGCGGGTGTAGGCGTCGCGCGGATGGGTGAACACGTCGCGCGCGGTGCCCATCTCCACGATCTTGCCGCGGCGCATCACCGCGATGGTGTCGCAGACCTGGGCCGCCACCCGCAGATCGTGGGTGATGAACAGCATGGCGAGGTTCAGCCGCCTGCGGATGTCGTCCAGCAGGTCCAGCACCTGTCCCTGCACCGACACGTCGAGCGCCGAAACCGGCTCGTCCGCCACCAGCAGCTTCGGCTCCATGGCGAGGGCGCGGGCGATGCCGATGCGCTGGCGCTGGCCGCCGGAGAACTCGTGCGGGAAGCGGTCGGCGGCCGAGCCGTCGAGCCCGACCATCGCCAGCAACTCCCGCGCGCGTGTCAGTGCCCTGTTGCGGTCCTCGCCGAAGGCCACCGGCCCTTGCGCCACGATGTCGCCGACGCGGTGGCGCGGGTTCAGCGAGGCGTAGGGGTCCTGGAACACCATCTGCACCGCCCGGCGGTAAGGCCGGAAGCCCTTGCGGTCGAGTGCCAGCAGGTCGGTGCCTTCGAACAGGATGCGGCCCGAATCCGGCTTGATCAGCCCGACGATGGAGCGGCCGAGCGTCGATTTGCCCGATCCGGATTCTCCGACCAGACCGACGGTTTCGCCGGGATGGATGGTCAGCGACAGGTCGTCGCCGGCCACCACCTGCTTGGACTTCTTGAACAGCCCGCCACCGACGTTGAACACCTTGCGCACCTTGTCGGCGACCAGCAGCGGCGCGCCCGTCCTGGCATGGTCGTCGCGGTGCTCGATGTAGTGCGGGACCGAGGCGATCAGCTGCCGGGTGTAGGGATGCTGCGGCCGGTTCAGCACGTCCGACGCCGCGCCATATTCCACCAGCTTGCCGTGGCGCATCACCGCCACCCGATGCGCGATCTCCGCCACCACGCCGAAATCATGGGTGATGAACATCATGCCCATGTGGCGCTCGGCCTGGATCGAGCGGATCAGGTCGAGGATCTGCTTCTGGGTGGTGACGTCCAGCGCCGTGGTCGGCTCGTCGGCGATCAGGATATCGGGCTGGCAGGCCAGCGCCATGGCGATCATCACGCGCTGGCGCTGGCCGCCCGACAGGCGGAAAGGATAGGCCTCGGCCAGTTCGGCCGGGTTGGGCAGCCCGACCTGGGCCAGCAGTTCCACCACGCGGGCGCGGCGGGCGGGGGCGGGCAGGTCGGTGTGTTCGCGCAGGCTCTCGCCGATCTGGCGGCCGACCCGCATCAGCGGGTTCAACGCCGTCATCGGCTCCTGGAACACCATGGCGATGCGGCCGCCGCGAAGGCTGCGCTGCTCCGCCTCCGGCATGGCCAGCACGTCCTTGCCCTTGAACAGCAGGCTGCCGCCGGCAACGCGGACATGGGGGGCGGGCAGCAGGCCCATCATGGCGTGCGCGGTCATCGACTTGCCGGAGCCGGACTCGCCGACCACGCAGAGAATCTCGTCGGGGTTCAGGGTGAAGGTCAGGTTGTCCACCGCCAGCGGGCGGTCGGCGCCCGGCGGCAGCGCGATGCTGAGGCCGCGCACATCCAACAGGGGGGTCTTCATGGCGGCGGTCTCCACGGGGGTGCGCATAACGTTGAACTGGCTCATCGGATCACCCCCGCGACCGGGCGAGCTTCGGGTTCAGGGCATCGTTCAACCCCTCGCCGACGAGGTTCAGCGCCAGCACGGTCAGCACGATGGCGAGGCCGGGGAAGACGCTCATCCACCAGGCCTGCCGGATCACCGTGCGGGCGGCGCCGATCATGTAGCCCCAGCTCATCGCGTTGGGATCGCCGAGGCCGAGGAAGCTCAGCGAGCTTTCCAGCAGGATGGCGGTCGCCACCATCAGCGAGGCCGACACGATGATCGGCGACAGGCTGTTCGGCAGGATCTGGCGCAGGATGATGGTGCTGTTGCTCTGGCCGGTGGTGATGGCGGCCTGGACGAATTCGCGTGAGCGCAGGCTGAGGAACTCGGCACGGGCCAGACGGGCCAGCGGCGGCCAGCTGACGATGGCGATGGCGAGCACGATGGTGGTCAGGCTGGGGGTGAAGATGGCGACCAGCACCACGGCCAGCACGAAGTTGGGGATGGTTTGGAAAAGCTCGGTGAAGCGCATGATGGCATCGTCGACCTTGCCGCCATGGAAGCCGGCCAGCGCCCCCAGCGTGACGCCGATGGCGAGCGCCGCGGCGGTGGAGGTCAGGCCGATCAGCAGCGACACCCGCGCCCCATGGGCGATGCCCGACGCGATGTCGCGGCCCAGCATGTCGGAGCCCAGCAGCGCATCCTCCGACAGCGGCGGCTGGAAAGGTGCCGTCGCCATCTCCCACGGGTCGCCGGGGAACAGGACGGAGGCGAAGGCGGCCAGCACGACGATGGCGATCAGGATCGCCAGCCCCAGGACCGCGCCCTTGTTGCGGGCGAAGGCCCGCCAGAAATCCGAGTTCATCATTGCGACACCTGGATGCGCGGATCGACGAGGCCGTAGAGGATGTCGGTCAGGATATTGAAGAGGATCACCATGATCGATGTGACCAGGAAGATGCCCAGCAGCACCTGATAGTCGCGCTGAAGCACCGCCTCGAAGGCCAGCCGGCCGATGCCGGGCCAAGCGAAGACCGTCTCGATCAGGATGGAGCCGCCGACCAGCTGTCCGGCCTGGATGCCGGCGACGGTGATGACCGGAAGGATGGCGTTGCGCAGGACATGGCGGGTGACGATGCGGCCCTGCGTCAGTCCCTTGGCCTTGGCAGTCTTGACGAAGTCGAGGCTGCGCACCTCCAGCATCGAGGCGCGGGTCAGGCGCGCATACCCCGCCATGTAGAACAGCGCCAGCGTGATGACCGGCAGGATCAGATGGACCGCCACGTCCGCCACATGCGCCAATCCGGTATAGCCGGCGCCGATGGTCTCGTAGCCGAAAGCCGGCAGCCAGCCGAGCTGGATGGAAAACAGGAGGCTCAGCATCAGTCCGATCCAGTAGATCGGTGTGGCGTAGGCGAGGAGTGCCACGACGGTGATGGCGCTGTCGGCCCAGGTGCCGACGGTGACCGCCGCCAGCGTGCCGAGCGCCACACCGGCGGCGAGCGCCAGGATGAAGGCGGTCAGTGTCAGCACCAGGGTGGCCGGCAGCCGTTCCGCCAGGATGTCCCAGACGGGCCGCTGCTGGCGGTAGGAAAAGCCGAGATCGCCCTGCACGACCTTGCCGATGTAGGTGCCGAGCTGTTCGTAGAGCGGCCGGTCGAGCCCGAACTGCTCGCGCAGCTGCGTCACGAACTTTTCGTCGGCGGCCCCTGCCTCGCCCGCCATCACCATGGCCGGGTCGCCGGGGGCGGCATGGACGAGGAAGAAGTTCATCACCACGATGGCGATCAGGATCGCGGCGGCCTTGACTAGGCGGCTCGCGAAGAGTTGGGCGAATCCCAGCATGGGCAGGTTCCTAATTCTGGCCCTCTCCCGCCCCGGAAGAGGGCGTGGAGCCGACGGCCGTAGGCCGGACGAGCACCGAAGGTGATCGTAGGCGGAGCGCGGTCGCGAGACTTGCGAGCGGCCTTGGACCCGCCGAAGGCGGGGAGGGTGAGGGGAGATGCAAAAATCCCGGAGCGCATGGCTCCTTGCGCTACCCCTCGCCCTTCCCATGCTTCGCATGGGCCCCTTCCCTCTCCCGGAGCGGGAGAGGGAGGTCTCGTTACTTCGCCAGCCAGACGCTTTCATAGGTGTCGTTGACACCGATGGCGGTCGTGTTGGCGTTCTTCACCCGCTTGTCGAGGAAGGTCGGGAATTCCATCTCGAGCAGCCACACCACCGGCAGGTCGTCGGACAGGATGCGCTGGACCTCGCTGTACTGCTCCTGGCGCTTGGCCGGGTCGTTCTCGCGCGACGCTTGGTCGAACAGCTCGTCAACCTTCGGGTTGGAATAGCCCATGGTGTTGGTGAACAGGACGCCCTTGCGGATGTTCGACGAGATGTAGGTGCGGGCCACGCCCAGCGCCGGGTCGCCGTACTGGTAGAGGAAGTTGGTGGTGATCTCGTAATCCCAGTTGGCGACGCGCTGCGCCCAGCCGGCGGCGTCGGTGCTTTCCAGGACCACGGAAACGCCGACCTTGCCCAGCGCCTGCTTCAGATACTCGCCCAGGCGGGTCCAGGTCTCGCCATAGGGCATCGGCATCAGCTTGACGGTGGCGCGCACGCCCTTGCCGTCGGGCTTCAGCCCCATCTCGTCGAGCAGGGCCTTGGCCTTGTCGAGGTTCGGCTCGTAGGTCGTGACCTTGGGGTCGTAGAACTTGACCACCGAGTTGATCGGGCCGGTCGGCACGCGGCCGAGGCCGAACCAGATCTTGTCGCGGATGAACTTGCGGTCGATGGCGTAGGCGATGGCCTTGCGGAAGCGCTTGTCGTCCAGCGGCTTGACGCGGTGGTTGATCTCCAGCCACGCCATCGGCGCCACGAACTCGTAGCCGGCGGTGGTCAGGGTCACGTTGGGCAGCGTCTTCATGCGCGGAACCTCGAAGGGCTCCAGGTCGCTGTACTGAGTCTGCTGCACCTGCCCGCTTTCCAGCGCCAGCGAGCGGCTGGCGGCGTCCGGGATCACACGGAAGGTGATGCCGTCGAGGTAGGGCAGGTCCTTCTTGTAATAATCCTCGTTGCGGACGAGCTGGATGTAGCTGCCCTTCACCCATTCCTTCAGCTTGAATGGGCCGGTGCCGACGGGGGTGTTGTTGGCCGGGTTGGTGCGGTAATCGCTGCCCTCATAGATGTGGGCCGGCACGATGGGGGCCGATGACACCTCGAAGGCCTGGATGAAGGCCGGGAACGGCTCCTTCAGCTTGAACTCGACGGTGTTGTCGTCCAGCGCCTTGATCGACTCGCAGCGGCTGAACGCGGCGCGGGCGCGCGGGTGGACCTCCATCAGGAACTTGGAGGTGGAGAACACCACGTCGTTGGCGCTGAACGGCTTGCCGTCGTGCCACTTCACGTTCTGGTACAGCTTGAAGGTGTAGGTCAGGCCGTCCGGCGACACCGTCCAGCTCTCGGCCAGCGACGGCATCGGGGTCAGCTTGCGGTCGTAGGTCAGCAGGCCCTGGTAGATCTTGCCGGCGACGGTCTGGGTCGGCCCCTGCTGGTTCAGGCCCAGCATCAGGGTCGGCGGTTCCGGCTGGACGATGGAGTTGAGGATACCGCCGCGGACCGGCGTCTCCTGCGCCATGGCCGGGGCGGCGATCAGGGCGGCCGTGCCGGGGATGGCGAGTGCCGCGGCCAGCAGGCCGGCGGCGGCGGCGCGGTGGACGTTGCGGCGGAAGCCGCGCTGGATGCTGGCGGGGATACCGGAAAGGCGTCGTGTCATGCGGGTGTCCTCGTCTCCAGATGGTGTCGTTGCGGGATGCGACCCTGTCGTCTTCGTTCTTCTTTTGAAAAAGGCGGACGGATCAGCGCGGCCCGGTCGGGCCGGTGGTGCTGTCCAGCCAGCGCAGCAGCGAGTCCCATTCCAGGACGCCGGCGCGGGGATAGGCGCGCTCGTACTGCTGGGCGGTGTGCTCGCAGACCTCCGGCGACGGATAGACCAGCGGACGGCCGCCGGCCATCGCCATGATCTGCTGCTTGCAGGCCTGCTCCAGGTAGTACATCAGCACCGCAGCCTCGGCGACGTCCTGGCCGACGGTCAGCAGGCCGTGGTTGCGCAGGATCATGCTGTGGTGGTTGCCGAGGTCGGCGACCAGCCGTTCCCGCTCCGCCAGATCCAGCGCGATGCCCTCGTAGGTGTGGTAGGCGATGCGGTTGTACCAGCGCAGCGAATGCTGGGTGATCGGCAGCAGCCCGTCGGCCTGGGCGCTGACCGCCATGCCGGCGTCGGTGTGCAGGTGGATGACCGCGCCGACGTCCGGGCGGGCGTGGTGCACCGCGCTGTGGATGGTGAAGCCGGCGGGATTGATGGCGTCGCCGTCGCGCCCGTCGACCAGATTGCCGTCGATGTCGACCTTCACGAGGTTGTCGGGCGTCACCTCATGGAACATCAGGCCGTAAGGGTTGATCAGGAAATGGTCCGGCGTGTCCGGGATGCGGGCCGACATATGGGTGTAGATCAGGTCGGTCATGCCCAGCCGGTCGAACAGCTTGTAGGCGGCGGCCAGATCGGTGCGCGCCTTCCACTCCACGTCGGAACAGTCGCGGGTGGCCTGCGGGGCGTGGGCGGCGTTGGCTTTCAGGGTGGCGGCGATCATCGGGCGGGTCTCGTCAGGCTAAGGGGTCAGATGGGTTCCAGGCCGCACCAGCCGGCGATGAACAGCGCCAGCACGCGGGTCACGTCGCGCAGGCTGTCCAGCGACACCGATTCGTCGATGCCGTGGATGCGCGTCGCCTCCGGCCCGTAGCAGGTGGCGGGGGTGTCGCCATAGAGCTGGAAGAAGCGGGCATCGGTGGTGCAGGTCAGCGCCACCAGCTCCGGATCGCCGCCGCGCACGGCGCGATGACTGTCGGCCAGCATGGTCACCAGCGGGTGCGCCGGGTCGATCTCGCAGCCGGCGGCCTGGAAGCCGTTCCACTGCTGCTCGATCCCCACACCGGAGAGGGCCGGGTCGGTGGAGCGCGCCTGCTCCACCGCCCGGGTCACCTCGGCGCGGACCGCCTCCGGCTCCTGCCCGGGGAAGAAGCCGAGCCGGAGGTCGAGCGCGCAGCGCGTCGGGACTGACGACGGCCACTCACCGCCCTCGATCCGGCCGAGATTGATGTTGACGGGATGGGCATGGCCGCAGAAGGCGGGGTGGCGGCAGGCCGGCTCGTTCCACCGCACCTCCAGCGCCTTCAGATGCGCCGCCAGCGCATAGGCCGCCTCGATGGCGTTCACCCCGGCCGAGGTATCCAGCACATGGGCCGGCGTGCCGGTCAGCACCAGCCGCACCCACATCACGCCGACCTGGGCGATGGAGATGGAGTGGTTGAACGGCTCCGGGATCACGGCGGCATCGGCGCGGTAGCCGCGATGCAGGCAGGCCAGCGCGCCATTGCCGGTGCATTCCTCCTCGATCACCGACTGGAGATAGACCGGGGCGGCTGGCTGGTAGCCCAGCGTGCGCAGGGCGGCGAAGGCGGCGGTGTAGGCGGCGATGCCGGCCTTCATGTCGCCGGCCCCGCGGCCATAGAGGCGCCCGTCGGCGATCCGCGGCTCGAAGGGCGGGGTGGTCCACAGCTCCGCCGGGCCGGTCGGCACCACGTCGATATGGCCGTTCAGGATCAGCGAGCGGCCTTTTGCCTCACGCGGCCTGTGGACGCCGACGACATTCTCGCGGCCGGCATAGGCGCCGGGAAGGACCGGCGGCGAGAAGCCCGGCATGCGGGAAATCGCCTGCTCGTCGATGTCGAAGCGGTCGACTTCCAACCCGAGCGCGGCGAAGCGGTCGACCATCAGCGCCTGAGCCCCGGACTCGTCCCCCAGCAGCGACGGCTGGCGGACGAGGTCGGACAGGTGCGACACGCAATCGCCCTGCGCCGCATCGGCGGCGTCCAGGATCGCAGCGCGCAGGCCGGCGTCCGGCAACACATGGTCGAGACGGTCTGCCGTATCTCGTGTCATTCTAAATCCTTTGCCCGAATCCATTTCGCTGCTGCGGCAGGGATGCACGGGCGGGTGGAAAAAGACGAAGCTGTTGCGTTGCGGCCCATCCCAAATGGATATGGCCGCCATAACGGTGCAATATGCGGTGTCCGGCATGGCGATGTTTGAAGGCCGCCATGTGTCGATTAGGAAGGCATCCAATCGATCAGGCAAATAAGCATTTTTCATTTCGCCCATGAATCTGATTTATGCCGCAGTTGCTCACAGCGCATTCATGTGCGTAGAATTTGGGCGGCAGCAGCAATGCACCGGAATCGGGCAGTGATCGAGGGGGTGGGACGGTGAACGAAAGCGAGGCGGAACGGCAGGCCCTGGCCCGGCTGGGCCAGCAGATGGACTGGAACCTGCTGCGCACCTTCATGGTGATCGTGCAGGAGGGCAGCATCACCAGGGCCGCCGTCCGCCTGTTTTTGACGCAGCCGGCGGTCAGCCTTGCCCTGAAGCGGCTGGAGGAGCAGCTTGGCCGCGCCCTGATCGACCGCGGTCCCGGCCGCTTCGCCGTCACCGCCGCCGGTGAGCAGGTCTATGACGAAGCGGTGTCGATCCACGCCACCGTGTCCCGCCTGGGCGCCCTGGTGCGCGACGCCAAGGACGAGGTCAGCGGCCATGTCCACATCCTGATGACCAGCCGCATCCAGACCCCGCTGCTCGACCGCTCGCTGCGGGAATTCCACCGCATGTACCCGCTGGTGACCTTCCGCATCGACGTCATGGCGTCGGCCGACGCGCACATCGCGTTGCAGCAGCGCGTCGGCGCCATGGCGATCTGCCTGCTGCGCGAGCCGATTCCCGGACTGTCCAGCCAGATCTTCCTGCGCCAGACCTACCGTCTCTATTGCGGCCCGGATTTCCGCCTGTTCGGCCAGCGCGACATCGACATCGCCGAACTGCGCCACGAGAGTTTCGTCTCCTTCACCTCCGACCAGATCGACGGCGCCCTGTCGCCGCTGACCCTGTTCCGCGCGCGGGAGGGCTTCGCCGGCCGCGTCGTCGCGTCGTCGGCCAACCTGGAGGAGGTGCGGCGGATGATCGTCTGCGGCCTCGGCATCGGCCCGCTGCCCGAACACATCGCCGCCCGCGACGTGGCCGATGGCCTGCTGTGGGAACTGCCGCCCTATGAGGGCATCGCGCCGGTCAACGTCCACCTGATCTGGAACGAGCAGGCCAAGCTGAACCGCGCCGAACGGGCCTTTCTCGATTATCTGCAAACGGCGTTGGCCACGGCGCCGGCCCGGGAGCTTGCCGGGGTGACCGAGGGAAATTCCGACAGCCACCTCCTTCGGGGCTGACGATTGGACAGCTAGGCCGCCGCCCTTGAGCCGTGTGATAACGGAATCGTTTCGACGCTGGATTTTTTCGACTGCTTTGATGAACGTCCAAGGACTTCCGTTCCCCGCCGGTGTTGAACGATGCCGGTGAGTCAATCACCCGCCGCGGCGTCTCCGCCCGCCTTTCTGACCGGGACGGGGGATGTGGCTTCTCTCATGCGCGGCCATGACTGGACGGCGACGCCGCTCGGTCCGCCGGAGGGATGGCCGCAGGAGCTTCGGGCCATGGTCGGCCTGATGATGCGGTCGCGGCAGGCGATGTTCATCGGTTGGGGACCCGACGTCACCTTCCTTTACAACGACGCCTATCTGGACATTCTGGGGTCCCGCCACCCGATGGCGCTGGGCCGGCCGATGAGGGAGGTCTGGCCGGACGCGTGGCCGCAGGCCAGCGATTTCGTCCGCTGCGCCTATGACGGAGAGGCGCTGCTGCACGAGGATCTGCTGATCCCGCTGGAACGGCGCGGATTGGTCGAGGACTGTTACTTCACCTTCTCCTACACGCCGATCGACGGCGAAACGGGCTGTATCGGCGGCTTCCTCTGCATCGTGGCGGAGACCACGCTTGCCGTGCGGGGCCAGCGGCGCATGGCCTTCCATGCCGAACTGGAGCACCGGCTGCGCGAACTGACCGACCCGCTCCGTGTGGTCACCGTGGCGGCGGAGGCGCTGGGCCGGCATCTCGGCGCCAGCCGGGTCGGCTACGGCGTGATGGACGAGAGCGAGCGCTTCTTCACCACGGAGCGCAACTGGACCGACGGCACGGTTGCTCCCCACATCGGCGGGACCCATGATCTGCTGGCCTTCGGCGAGCCGGTGCTGGCGACCCTGCGCAGCGGACAGGCGCTGGTCGTCAACGATGCGGCCACCGATCCGCGCACCGCAACACCGGACCTGCTGGCTGCCTTCGCTGCGTCCGGCTTCTCCTCCGCGGTCACCGCCAGCCTGGTGAAGCAGGGCCGGATGGTTGCGGCGCTTTACGTCCATGACCGCCACCCCAGGCATTGGCGCGAGGACGAGGTCGAACTGATCGAGGAGGTTGCGGAACGCACCTGGTCGGCGGTGGAGCGTGTGCAGGCGGAAGAGGAGGTGCGGCGCGCCAACGACCGGCTGCGGGCCGAGGGGGAACGGCTGCGCGCCCTGTTCCGGCAGGCGCCGGGCTTCATGTATGTCTGGCGCGGGCCGGACCATGTCTTCGAGATGGCGAACGACGCTTATTTCGAGCTGATCGGCCGGCGCGACGTCATCGGCAAGCCGGGGCGGGAGGCGTTGCCGGAAATCGTCGGCCAGGGCTACTTCGAACTGGCCGACCGGGTCTACCGGACCGGCGAGCCCTTCGTCGGCGAAGGCATGCCGGCGCGGATCGCCCGGCGGCCCGGTGCGCCGCTGGAAGAACGCTTCGTCACCTTCGTCTTCCAGCCGATCCGTGACGACGAGGGGCAGGTGACGGGCCTGTTCGTCCAGGGCAGCGACGTCACCGGGATGAAGCGGACGGAAGAGGCGCTGCGCGAGAGCGAGCAGCGGCTGCACATCGCCCAGGATGCCGGCGGGGTCGGCACCTTCGAACTGCGCGCCGACGGTCTGCTCGCCGTGTCGCCGCAGTTCTGCCGCCTGTGGGGGATCGACGAGCAGCCGTTGGTGCGGCTGGAGGAACTGGTCGGGCTGATCCATCCGGAGGACCGGCCCACCCTGAACACGCTCCAGCCGGGGCAGGTGCCGACGGACGGTCTGGGCTATGTCGAATACCGCATCCTGCGGCCCGACAACGGCGCCGTCCGTTGGATCGCCCGGCGTGCCCAGGCATTCAAGCGCGACGAGGACGGAGATGGAGGGGGCGTGCGGGTTCTCGGCGCCTGCTACGACATCACCGACCGCCGCTGTGCCGAAGATGCCCTGCGTGCGCTCAACGCGACGCTGGAACAGCGGGTGGCGGAACGGACGGCCGACCGCGACCGCATATGGCGGCTTTCGACCGACATCATGCTGGTGGCGCGGTTCGATGGCACGGTCGGCGCGGTCAACCCGGCCTGGACCACCCTGCTCGGCTGGCGGGAGGCGGAACTGCAGGGTGCCCTCTTCCTCGATTTCGTCCATCCCGACGACCGGGCGGCCACGGTGACGGAGGTCGGCCGGCTGCAATCGGGCCTGACCACCCTGCGGTTCGAGAACCGCTACCGCCACAAGGACGGGTCCTATCGCTGGATCTCCTGGACCGCGGTGCCGGACGACCACTTTATCCATGCGGTGGGACGCGACGTGACGGCGCGCAAGGAAGCCGCCGCCGCCCTGCGCCGGGCCGAGGATCAGCTGCGGCAGGCGCAAAAGATGGAGGCGGTCGGCCAGCTGACCGGTGGCGTGGCCCACGACTTCAACAACCTGCTCCAGGCGCTCAGCAGCTGCCTGACCATGATCGGCCGTCGCAGTGCAGAGCCTCGGCTGGCGCCTTTGCTGGAGGCCGGCATGCAGGCGGTCGACCGCGGCGCCAAGCTGGTCCAACAGCTGATGGGCTTCGCCCGCCGCGACAGCCTGCGTCCGGAGCCCATCGACGTGCGCGACCGCGTCCTCGGCATGGTTGGCCTGCTCGAGCGCGCCCTGCGCGCCGACATCCGGCTGGAAACCCGCTTCGCCCCCGGTCTGCATCCCATCGAGGTGGACCCGACCCAGTTCGAACTGGCGCTGATCAATATGGCGGTCAACGCGCGCGACGCAATGCCCGACGGCGGCACCCTGATCATCGAGGCGGAGAACCGGACGCTCGGGCCCGGCGAAGCAACCGGCCTGGATGGCGGGGGCCTGGATGGCGATTTTTTGCGGCTGACGGTCGCCGACACCGGAACCGGCATGACGCCGGAGGTGGTGGCGAGGGCCTTCGACCCCTTCTTCACCACCAAGGAGGTCGGCAAGGGCTCCGGCCTCGGGCTTGCGCAGGTCTACGGGCTGGCGCGGCAGGCGGGCGGCACGATCTGGATCGAAAGCCGGCCGGGGGAGGGGACCCGCATCGTCCTGCTGCTACGCGCCGGCACCGGCATCCCGAGGGCGCCGGCGGCTCCCGTCCAGGCCGCTGCCAATCTTATCCGGGGGGCGCGGGTGCTGATGGTGGAGGACGATCCGGTCGTCGCCTCCTCTGTCGCGGCGGCGCTGGAGGAAAGCGGCTGGACCGTGCTGCGCGCCTCTTCGGCCGACGAGGCGCTGCCGCTGCTGGCAGGGGACGAGCGCATCGACCTGCTTTTCTCCGATGTGGTGATGCCCGGCCGGCTGAGCGGCATCGACCTCGGCCGCGAGGCCACGCTCCTGCGCCCCGGCCTGCCGGTGGTGCTGACGACCGGCTACAGCGAGGACGTGGCGCGCACCGAAGGCATCGCGGTGCTGTCGAAGCCCTACCGCATCGACACCCTGCTTCAGACGCTGAGCGAGGCGCTGGCGAGCAAGCCCTCTCCGCAGCGGTGAAGGGCTTATGGAGGGGGAGTGTTCGCCATCGCCCGCTCCAGAACGCCGTAGATGCGCGGATCGCCCATCTGGGCGACGTTGAAGCGCAGAAATCCCGATGCGGAGTGGGAGACGCTGAACACGTCGCCGGGGGCGAGCACGACATCCTCGCGCAAGGCCGCGCGGGCGACGTCGGCGGCGTTCCGTCCATCGGGCAGGCTGCACCAGAGATAGAAGCCGCCGCGCGGCATCAGCCATGGTTGCAGACCGATCGCCTCCAGCCGGGCGGCCGTCTCGCGCCGCACCCGTGCCAGACGCCGGCGCAGCCCGTCGAGATGCTTGCGGTGATTGCCGTCGTTCAGGGTGGCGAGGACGAGTTCGGCCGCAGCCGGGCTGGGACCGCCGAAGTTCGTCGCCACCTGCAGATCGACCAGCGCCTCCACCCAGTCCGGCCGCGCCGCAATATAGCCGCAGCGGATCGAAGCGGAGAGCGTCTTGGAAAAGCTGCCGATCCGGATCACCCGGGACAGCCCGTCCAGCGCCGCGAGGCGGGGTGACGGCTCGGGCTCGAAGCCAGCGAAGATGTCGTCCTCGACGATGGTCAGGTCCCGCGCGGCCGGGTCGTGGGCCGGATCGTGGGCCGCGGCGGCGCAGAGCAGGCGATGGGCGGTCTGCGGCGTCATCGTGGCGCCGGTCGGGTTGTGAAGGGCGGAGTTCGTGATGTAGAGACGCGGCCGGTGCGTCGCCAGCGCCTGGGCGAACAGCTCCGCATCCGGCCCGTTGCGCGTATAGGGCACGCCTACGACCCGCGCCCGATGGGCGCGCAGCAGCGCCTGGAAATTGAAATAGCAGGGGTCGTCGATCAGCACCGTGTCGCCCGGCTGCAGCAGCAGGCGGCAGATCAGGTCGATGGCCTGTGTGCCGGAGGCGGTCAGCAGGATCTGGTCGGCACCGGCGGCGATCCCTTCGTCCGCGAACTGGCGGGCCAGCAGCCGGCGCAGCGGCAGCGATCCGCGGGTGCCGCCGTAATCCGCCAGCAGCCCGTCATCTGCCCGCGCGAGCTGGCGGATCGCCCGGCGGATCGCCGCGTTCGGCATCCAGTCGGCCGGCAGCCATCCGCATCCCGGCTTCAGCATATCGGCACCGGCATCGAGCGACTGTCGCGACACCCAGAAGGGATCGATGGCACGGTCGCGCTGCGGTTCTGCTTCGGCCAATGCCAGCGGCGGCAGCGCGCCGGACACGTAGAAGCCCGATCCCGGCCGCGACTGGATCGCGCCGTCCGCCGCAAGCCGGTCATAGACCTCCACCACGGTCGAGGGCGACACGCCCATGGTGGCGGCGAAGCTGCGGATCGACGGCAGCTTTTCCCCCGGAGACAGCTGGCGGTTCGCCATCCTGCGGCGGATCGCCTCCATCACCTCGCCGGTGCGCGTGCCGGTCCTGCCCATGATGCTCCACCGCAAAGAGAAGTGTATTGCCCTGTAAGGCGGTACAGTTTGGCGGAATTGTATGGGACTGTCCCTGTTTCCGCCAGTGGCCACCGCGCTACGATCGTGCTGCGAATTCTGGGGCGCGAAAGGAAAGCGGGATGCGGACGTCGACGGCGGGATGGGGCAGCGGGCTGCTCGGCGTGATCATTTTCAGCGGTTCGCTGCCGGCGACGCGCGTCGCGGTCGGCGGCTTCACGCCGCTGTTCCTGACCGCGGCACGGGCGGTGATCGCGGCGGCGTTGGCGGCGGCGCTGCTGGCGCTGCTCCGGCAGACCTGGCCGGCGCGGCGCGACCTGCCCTCGCTCGCCATTGTGGCGGTCGGCGTGGTCGCCGGCTTTCCCCTGCTGACCGCGCTGGCGCTCCAGCAGATCACCTCGGCGCAGTCCATCGTCTTCATCGGTCTGCTGCCGCTCGCCACCGCCCTGTTCGGCGTGCTGCGGGGGAGGGAGCGGCCGCGGCCGGCCTT
Organism: Azospirillum sp. A29; assembly: GCF_042604625.1. Classification (NCBI taxonomy): domain Bacteria; kingdom Pseudomonadati; phylum Pseudomonadota; class Alphaproteobacteria; order Rhodospirillales; family Azospirillaceae; genus Azospirillum; species Azospirillum sp. A29. The sequence goes on along the minus strand of NZ_CP170460.1, from coordinate 464,012 downwards.
CTGGCTGTTCTCGACGGCGGGCAGCCTGACCGTCGCCGGCTTCGCCCTGTGGCAGGGCGGCGGGGCGTCGCTGACCGGCGACCTGCTGATGATCCTGGCGATCCTGCTCTGCGGGCTCGGCTATGCCGAGGGGGCGACCCTGTCGCGCCGGCTGGGCGGCTGGCAGGTGATCTCCTGGGCGCTGGTGCTGGCGCTGCCGGTGATGGCGGGCGCGGCGGTTGCGACCATGCCGGACGACTGGACCGGCGTCGCCATGCCGGCCTGGATCGGGCTCGGCTATGTGTCGGTGTTCAGCATGCTGATCGGCTTCGTCTTCTGGTATCGCGGGCTGGCGCTGGGCGGCATAGCGGGCGTCGGACAGTTGCAGCTGCTCCAGCCCGCCTTCGGCCTGGTCCTGGCCGGGCTGCTGCTGCGCGAGCCGGTCGCCTGGACGATGATCGCCGCGACCGGGCTGGTCGTGCTCTGCGTCGCCGGCGCGAAGCGGTTCGCCTGATCGCCTAAACCAACCCGCCTGCCTTGAACCCGGTCATCGCGACGATGACGGCCAGCAGGGCAAGGATGGTCGCCAGCCCGATTGGCAGGGCGCGGCGGTAGATCGCCCCCTCCGACCGCTCCAGCCCGACCAGACCGGCGGCCAGCACGATGCGGCCGGGGGTCAGCATGGTGCAGATGCTGCCGGCAACCGTCTGGACCGCCGCGATCAGGATGGAGGGCAGGCCGCTTTCGGCGGCAAGGCTCAGCTGGATGTGCATCATCAGGGCGTTCGATGCCGTGTTGGAGCCGGTCAGCATGCCAGCCGCGGCGCCGAAGACCGGGCTGGCCAGCACGGCGAAGCGTCCCGCCACCTCGCGCCAGGCGTTGCCGAACATGGCCGCTCCGCCGGAGGCCGCCATGAAGGTGGCGAACTCGACGAAGACCAGGGTCGCCGCCATCGGCACCAGGGCGGCGCGAAGGGCGCCGCGCACGACTTTCCCGGCCTCGGCGCCCGGCAGGCCGGCCAGCAGGATGCCGGCGATCAGCACCAGCCAGGTCGCCGGGTGGCGCAGCAAGGCCAGCGGCGCAAGGCCGCCGAACGGGTCGAGCACGAGCCATTGCCCGGTCCAGTCCGACATCGGCGGCAGCAGGCGGGTCGCCATCAGCCCGGCGATCAGCAGCCCATAGGGCCAGAGCCGCTCGGCCAGTTGGCGGACACCGGTGCCGCTGCGCAGCAGGCGCGGCCCCTCCACCACCAGCAGCAGGGTTGCGGTCGCCAGCCCGCCGCCGAGTTCCGGCGCGACGAACCGGTTGGTCAGCCAGATCAGCCCGGCCAGACAGAGGAGAAGGGCGACGTCGGTCGCCCGCTCCCGCAGGCTGGAGCGCAGCCCCGACGACTGGATCAACCCCCAGAACACCGGCAGGAGGCAGGGCAGCACGACCGCCATCAGGAGGGCGCTGGCGGTTCCAAGCTCGGTGAAGGATACGCCGATCAGTTCGGCCCCGACCCGGCTGCCGACGCCCATCGCGCCCCAGGCGGCCAGGACCTGACTGAACAGGCCGAGCGCCGCGGACTGCACCGGCGGCAGACCCAGGCGGCGCAGCATGGCGAGCGCCACCACCAGGCCGACGCCGAACCCCGTCACCGACTCCGCGAAGGGACCGACCAGGAAGCAGGCGACGAAGACGGCGCGCCGCCGGTTCTCCTGCGCGACCGTGGCCGTCCGCGTGCCGCGCGCCTCGAAGGCACGGTGGAACAGCAGGCCGGCGGCGATGATCGACATCGCGTGCCATGCCAGCCATGCCCCTTCCCCCGCTTTGACGGCAGCCAGACCCAGCACCGGACCGGCCGACGGCTGCGCCATAAGCATCGGGGCGACCATCGTGACGAGCGCCAGCGCCATGCCGGCGATCCCGGCGGACAGCAGGCTGACCCGGCGGGAGGCGAGCAGCAGGATCGTGCCGACGAGCGGCATCATATGGAAGGCAAGAGTCATGATCGGCCAGACGCGTTCCGGAGCGGTGAGTGCCGGCGCGAATCCTGGCCGGGGCCATTGGATACTAGTATATCTACGGTGGCGCAATCATTCGGCGCCTGCAACGGCACCGAATGATTGCGCTGGATGGCCGCGGATGCGTCAGGCCGGCGTGTCGCGGTGGATCTTGAACGGCGCCCAGGACTGGCTCACCGGCATGATCTCCACGCTGTTGATGTTGACGTGCGGCGGCAGCGAGACCACCCAGCGCACCGTCTCGGCGATGTCCTCGGGCTGGAGCGGGTTGGCCCCGGCATAGAGCGCGTCGTAGGCGTCCTTGTTGCCGCCGGTGCGCACCAGGGTGAATTCGCTTTCCGCCAGACCCGGTTCGATGGAGGTCACGCGCACGCCCTGGGCCGACAGGTCGCTACGCAGGCCGAGCGAGAACTGCCGCACGAAGGCCTTGGTGCCGCCATAGACATTGCCGCCCGGATAGGGCCAGTTGGACGCGACCGACGCGAGGTTGACGATCAGCCCGCGATGCGCGATCAGCCGGGCCAGCAGCAGCCGGGTGATGGTGACCAGACCGGTGATGTTGGTGTCGATCATGGTGCGCCACTGTTCCAGGTCGCAGTCCTGCGCCGCCCCGGTGCCGAGTGCCAGCCCGGCATTGTTGACCAGGACCGAGATGTCGGCGAAGGCGTCGGGCAGGGTGGCCAGGGCAGCGCTGGTTGCCGCCTCGTCGCGGATGTCGAAGCACAGCGGATGGACGACATCCGGCCCGCCCAGCGCTTCGACCAAAGCGTCCAGCCGGTCCCGGCGTCGGCCGGTGGCGACGATCCGCCAGCCCTCCGCGACCAGCCGCCGGGCGATGGCGTCGCCGAATCCGGAAGTGGCGCCGGTGACGATTGCCGTTTTCGGGGCGGTCGTTGTCGGGGCGGTGTTCGACATAGCGTGATCTTTCCTCGTGACGGATTGGCGGTCAGGTCCGGAGCAACGGCACCCACCATAAGCGAGGCTTGGCGCTTCGACCACGCCGAAGAGAGGCCTTTGACAGGGCTGGTATGGTGGTGCAACCATTCCTATCGACACCTGTCGATGTCGCTGTCAAACCTCTGTCGCTCTATAAGGATCGGGAAGCTCCCCAATGATGTTCCGTCTGTTTTCGGGTGCCGGCCTTCTCCTGCTCTCCGCGGCGATGCCCGCCATGGCGGCGACGGAGGCTCCGTCGAAGCCCCCGGCAAAGCCGATGGAGGTGAGCTGCAACGTCCTGCTGCCGCCTGCACCGGTGCCGGGCCTGCCGGGAACGATGCGGATGGTGGAGAAGCTGACAGTCCCGGCCGGGTCGGACGCCCACCGTCACAAGCACGACATCGACGAGATGATGGAGGTGGTGAGCGGAAGCGGCCGGCTGTCGGTCGATGGCAAGCCGGATGTGGAGTTGAAGCCCGGAGTGGTGGTGGAAATTCCGCCGGGCATGCTTCACCAGCAGCACAATGACAGCGACGCCGAGCCGCTGGTCTACACTGCCACCTTCATCGGCAAGGCCGGCGCGCACATGCTGACCCGCTACAACGGGGAGAGGGACCGCAGCGCCGGCTGCCCGCATACCTTGCCGAAGAAATAACGCGGTTCACCTGAGTTCGTCTAAAGCGACGCTCCGCCGCAGACGAGGATCTGCTGCCCGGTGATGGCCGCCGCGGCGTCGGACAGCAGGAAAGTGGTCAGCGCCGCCACCTCCTCCGGCTTGATGAAGCGGCCGATGGGCGGAAGCTTCGGCGGCAGGCCGGTGCGGTTCGGGTCCTTCAGCATCGGCGTGTCGGTCGCCCCCGGCGCCACCACATTGACCGTGACGCCGCGCGGCGCCAGTTCGATGGCCCAGGAGCGGGCAAGACCGACCATCGCCGCCTTGGTCGCCGCATACTGGCTGCGGCCGCCGGCTCCCTGCGCGGTGCGGCTGCCGATCAGGACGATCCGGCCACCGTTGTCCGGCAGATGCGGGACGACATGCTCGACCAGCTGCGTCGCAGCCTCCACATGCAGGCGCCACATCGCCCTCGCATCGTCCCCGGCCAGTTCGCCGAGCCTGCCGACCCGCATGACCCCGGCGGCATGGACCAGCGCATCGACGGGCGGTAGTGCGGTCAGCGCCTGTGCCACGGAATCCGGCGCCATCAGGTCGGCCGGGGTGAAGCGCAGGTTCGGGTGGTCGATGGCGGGGGCCGAGCGGCTTATCCCCTCGACCAGCCAGCCATCCTGCAACAGCCGTTCGGCGATGGCGGCACCGATCCCCGAACTGACGCCGGTGACGAGGGCGCGCCGGCAAGGGCTTTCCGTGTTCATCCCGGCGCCCTCCCTCATGCCACGGTCAGCGCGATGCGGCCGAGGCCGGGGAAGTCGGCGACGGCGCGGCTGCCGGGCTGGATGAAGATCGTTCCGGTGCAGGACCCGGTGGTCACCGTGTCGCCGGCATGCAGGCCGCCGAACGGCCGGGCGCCGACATTGGCGAGCCAGGCCAGCAGACGGATCGGGTCGCCGGCCTTGTTGCCGCCGACTAATTCGACCTTGCGCTCTCCGTCGATGTCCAGCGTCAGCGGCTGGGTCACCGGATCGATGCGGCGCCAGTCCGCCGTGGCCTGCCCAACGATCAGCGCACCATGGTTGCCCTGATCGGCCAGCGAGGCGAGCGGCCCCTGCGAGCCGTAGGCGGCGAAGCGGGTATCGCAGATCTCGAAGGCCGGATGGATGGAGCCGACGGCGTCCAGAACCTCGTCCCGCGTCCAGGGCTCGTCACGGGCGGGCAGGTCGCTTTTCAGGCGATAGACGATCTCCGCCTCGATCCCGATGACACGGAACATCGCGGCGGGCAGCGTTCCGGTCTTGAAGAACAGCGTGTCGGCATGAATGGGCGCGCTCGACGGCTCGGCGTCGGGGGCGGAGGCGCCGACCTTCCAGGCGGTCACCGGGCCGATGCCGCGGGCGACCTCGGTCTGGATGGCGTAGGCGTCGGATTTGTCGGCTGGCATCGCCGCCGGCGGCAGGGCGTCGAGCGGGCGGTTGTCACGGCGCGCGGCGAGCAGCGCGCCGGCGGCCTCAAGAACGGCCTCGGCGGTCATGGTCATGGGACAAGTCCCTGGAAAATGAGGAATCGGACGGGCAGGCGGGAGCGCCGGGTGACGCTCCCATCGCCAATCAGCGGTTGCCCACCCAGTCGGGCGAGACGCGGCTGTATTTGATGGCCTGCCGGAAATAGGTGAAGGCGACATGCAGGTCGCCCTCCGCCGTCTGGGTGACCGACGGGTAGGAGAATTCCCGGTTCAGGCTGTCCTTGGAATTGTTGGTCATGCAGTAGCCGTCGCCGACCTCCAGGTTCCGGCGCAGCGGCCAGGTCAGCCCGCCATCCTCCGACAGGGCCAGCGTCAGCGGCGCGCGCGGCGCCCCCCAGAAGGCCTTGCGGGCGGGTGCCTGCGCCGGCTTTGCGGCGACCGCAACGGCGGCGCCACCGGCCGGAACGTCGTCCTCGATCTCGTCATAGAGCGAGGCGCGGCGCTCGGTGGCGTTCTCCGCACTGGACTCGTTGAAGACGATGGCGAGGCGGCCGTCGGCCAGCGCCGTCACCTGGATCGAGGAGTTGTTGTTGGGCAGTTCGGTCGGGACCGGCGCGCTCCAGCTCCGGCCATTGTCGGCGGAGACGCTGCGGTAGACATGGTCGGCCCAGCGGCTGCGGTAGAAGGCGGCCAGCGTGCCGTCGCGCAAAGGCACGACGCTCATATGGACGCAGCCGACGCTGTCCGGCACCGGATGCTCGGTCCAGCTTTCACCGCGGTCGGAAGAGATGCGCACCGCGCTGGTGTCGTTGTCGCCCACCCACTTCTCGCCCGGCGTGCCGTGGCAGAGGAAGGTCGGTAACAGCCAGTCGCCGTTCGGCAGGACCACCACAGGCTGGCGGATGAAGATGCCGTCGCTGCCGTTGCCTTCGAACAGGGTGCGGATCGGCCCCCAGCTCTGCCCATTGTCGACGGAGCTGCGGCAGCGCACGACGGCGGTGTCTTGGTTGCCGGAGATTTGCGCGGTGTAGAACAGCCACAGCGTGCCGTCCGGCGCCGGGAACAGCACCGGGTTCTGTTCCGAGCGGGTCGGGTCGTCCGACAGCTTGACCGGATCGGTCCAGTTGTCGGAGCCCCGGGGCAGCCGCGAGAAATAGATGGAGATGTCGGGGATGCCTTCCTGGGTGCCGCCGAACCAGACGCAGCCGAGATCGCCGTTGCCGAGCACAACGATGTTGGCGGCATGGTTCTGGACGCAGGGCGACGGCAGATAGGCGTCGCGGCGCCCGGCGTCCCCGTCCACGGGCGCAACGCGCCCGCGGTCGGTGGTGGAGGGCAGGGTCGAGGGTGTGGTCATGTCGGTCACATGCAAACTGGGGAAAGGGGCGGGCCGGTCAGCGTATGGCGGTCATCCTGCGTCGGCCTGGGGCGGAGCGGCGACCATCGCCGGGGCGTTGCGGCCGCGGATCAGGCGTTCCACCAGCATCACCAGCATCGGCGTCAGCAGGGCGATATACATGTTGTCGATGCCGTAGGGGTTGCCCATCACGTACCAGACGGTGGTGCTGACGGTGGCGCCCAGCAGGCCCAGCGTGGCGCCCAGGTTGCTGGCGAACAGCGGCAGGAAGAAGCCGATCATCGCCACGACCGTGATCGACAGGCGCAGCGCCCGGGTGAAGAAGGACAGCTTCAGGATTTCCGGCACGAAGAAGACGAAGATCAGCGGCAGAAAGCCGATGATGAGAGACAGGATGCGGGTGGTACGGAATTCCTGCTCTGGCGTCGGCTTCTTCCACGGCACGTAGAAGTCGCGCACCGCCAGCGAGGCGATGGCGAGTGCCACCGTGCTGACGCTGACGAAGACCGAGGCGACGAGCGAGGTGGTGACGATGGCGGCCATCAGCGGGTGCATGGCGTCGAGGAACACCGGCAGCGCGTACAGGCTCTTCATGTCCGGATGGAGGTAATGCGCGGTCACACCGATCAGCGCCAGCATGATGCCGAGCGGCAGGCAGAAGATCGCGGCATAGAAGGCGGAGCGCTGGGCCTCGCCGGCGCTGCGGTTGGACGAGATCGCCTGGATGACGAACTGGGTGGAGAAGATGGCGCCGACGGTGCCGATGACCCAGGCGAAGATCGTCGGCATGCCGATGGTGCCGTCGATGGTGAAATAGTGGGCCGGCAGCTTTTCCACCATCGGGCCGATGCCGCCGCTGAGCGACAGCGCAGTGCCCAGCAGCAGGGCGATGCCGAGCAGCTTCAGTCCGCTGTGCAGGATGGTGACGTAGGCGATGCCCTTCAGCCCGCCGAACACGTAGTAGAAGGTGCTGACCACCGCGATGATGACCATCGCCCAGGTAAGATTGAGGTTCATGACGGTGGACAGGGCGGCGGCACCGCTGATGTAGTTGCCGACATTCACCAGCAGCAGCGCATACATCATGATGATCGACACCGTCCGCATGGTGGAGGTGCCGTAATATTTCGCGATGGCGGCGGAGATGGTGTATTCGCCCGATCCGTAGATGCGCTTGGCGAAGAACAGGCCGAACAGCAGGAAGCCGATGGAGGCGCCCAGCACCGACCAAGCCGACGCCATGCCGGAGCTGAAGGCTTCCTGCGCCGTGCCGACAGTGGATTTGGCGCCGATGAACTCGGACATCAGCAGCACGCCGACGACCGCCGCCGGCATCGACCGCGCGGCGTTCATGAACTCGCCGTTGTTGCGGCTGCGCAACCGGATGGTCAGCCAGGAGGTGAAGAGGATGTAGAGGACGACGATCCCCAGGATGAGCGCACTTTCTCCACTGGTGAAATGGTTCATGGACGGGTCTCCCTAACGGGCGGATGGGTCCGCCTTCGGTGTTGTTCAGGGCGGTGTTGTTCGGGGGATTAGCGCCGGGCTCGTGACGTCGCGGCGCCATGCGGCGTGGAACAACGTCACACCGCTTCGGCGTAGCGTGCCGCGATTGCCTTGATCCGGCTGTCCACCTCGTCGGCGATCAGCACCGGGGCGCGGCTGAAGCCGACCTCCGGCATGGCGCTGCGGAGAGCGCGCTTGACCATCGCCGGCGGGAAGCCCAGCGCGTAGAGTTCCTTGCGGAGCGTGCTGAAATGGGTCTGGTGCCTGTCGGCCGCGGCATCGTCGCCGGCCACGAAAGCGGCATGGATGCCGTTGAGCGTCACCGGCGCGATGTTGCCGAGGCCGGAGATGCAGCCGGCCGCACCGTTGCGCAGACCTTGCAGCACCAGAGAATCCGGGCCGACCAGAACGTCGAAATCGTCACGCTCGCGCGCGATGGCGAGGAAGCCGTCCAGGCTCTCCTGCGAACCGGCGCTGTCCTTGATGCCGATGATGTTCGGGTGGTCGGCCAGGATGCGGGCGGTCTGCGGCTCCAGCGTGTTCCCGGTGCGGGCGGGGATGTTGTAGAGATAGACCGGCACCGTCAGCGCATCGGCGACGCGGCGGTAATGCTCCACCAGTTCGGCCTGCGAACAGGCGATGAAGGACGGCGTGATGGCGGAGACCGCCTTGACGCCGAGCCGCTCGACCGCCTTGCCCAGCGCGATGGTCTGGTTGGTGGAGATCTCGCCGATATGGGCCAGCACCGGCACCTTGCCGTCGGCTGCCTCGACGCAGGTCTCCGCCACCGCCAGCTTCTCGTCGAAGGACAGGGCGTAGAATTCGCCGTTGGTGCCGGCGCAGAAGACGCCGTTTCCGGTGGTCGCCTGCCGCTTCACCTGCCGTCGCAGCGCTGCGAATTCGACGCGCTCGTCGCCATCGAAGGGGGTGACGATCGCGACGAAAGGTCCGCCGATCTTGCCACTGGTCTTGCTCATGGGATTGGCCTTTCACGAACGGGATGAGGGCTGGCGCCGCGCCGTCAGGCGGCGGCGCGGTACATGCCCAGGATGTCCTCGCGGCTGAGATCGCGCGGGTTGTTGTCGAGAAGCCGGCGGATGGCGTGCGCCTCCTCGGCCATGGCGGCCAAGTCGGCCTCGGGCACGCCGAACGCCGACAGCCGCATGGTGCAACCGAGGTTCACGCACCAATCGTGCGCGGCCTTGAACACCGCGGCCGGATCGGCGACCGCCGGCAGGCCCAGCGCCTCCAGAACGGCGGCGGTCTTGGCCGGGACGGCCGGCGCGTTGAAGGCCAGCACATGCGGGAAGATCAGCGCGTTGGCGGCACCATGCGGGATGTGGTGGCGGGTGCCCAGCGGATAGGCGACGGCATGGCCGGCGGCGGTGTTGACCGGACCCAGGCAGATGCCGCCATAGAAGGACGCCAGCGACAGGCCGGCCCGCGCCTTGCGGTCGCTGCCGTCGGCGATGGCGCGCGGCAGGAAGCGGCCGACCAGCCGGATGCCTTCCAGCGCATAGAGGTCGATCAGCGGATGGGCCTTGCGGTTGGTGTAGGCCTCGACGCAATGGGCCAGCGCGTCGACGCCGGTGGCGGCGGTCACCGCGGCCGGCACGCTCAGCGTCAGGTCGGGATCGACTACCGCGACGTCGGCCAGCATGTGGACGCTCTGCACCGCCAGCTTGCTCATGGTCGCCGGGTCGGTGACGAGCGCGCGGGTGCCGACCTCGCTGCCGGTGCCGGCGGTGGTCGGCACCTGCACCAGGACGGCGCGCTTGCCCGCCACTTTCTCCGGCCCGACCACGTCGCGGATGGTCTGGCCGCTGCCCGGCAGCACGGCGGCCAGCTTGGCCAGATCCATGGCGCTGCCGCCGCCGAAGCCGATCACCACCTGCGGCTCGACCCGTTCGGCGACCGCGAGCAGCGCCTCCAGGTTGGGAACGTCGGGTTCGGGCTTGATGTCGGCGAAGATCGTGACGGCGCCCTCCAGCCCCAACCGCTCCACGCGGGTGGCGTTGAAGGCGTCGGCGACCACCAGGATGCGGGTCAGGCCGCGCTCCCGCACCCAACGGCCGGTCTCGGCCGCGGTGCCGGCGCCGAAGACGACGCGGGGCGGGCGGAGCAGGTCGATGGGCGTGGTCAGGTCGATGGTGTTCATGATCGGGTTCCTCAGGCGGCGACGCGCACGCGGGCGGCGGCCAGCTTTTCGGCGTAGTCGATGGCCTCGATCAGGCTCAGCTCGTTGGCGATGCCCTTGCCGGCGATGTCGAAGGCGGTGCCGTGGTCGACGGAGGTGCGGATGATCGGCAGGCCGAGCGTGATGTTGACGCCGCTCAGCGCGTCCCAGGTGCCGGTTTCCGGATTGACGTTGAAGCCCAGCAGCTTGACCGGGATGTGACCCTGGTCGTGATACATGGCGACCACCGCATCGTACTGGCCGGCGCGCAGCTTGACGAAGATGGTGTCGCCGGGCACCGGCCCGACGACATCCAGCCCGTCGGCGACGCATTGGCGGATCACCGGCTCGGTCACCTCGATGTCCTGGCGGCCGAACAGCCCGCCTTCGCCGGCATGCGGGTTGAGCGCGGCGATGGCGATGCGGCGGCGGGAAAGGCCGAGCCCGGCCAGCGTCTCGTCGGTGCGGTCGATGACGTAGCGCAGCCGTTCCGGCGTCAGCTTCTTCGGCACGTCCTCCAGCGCGATGTGGGTGGTGACGTGGCTGACCCGCATGTTGCCGTGGGCCAGCATCATCACCGAGCCGCGGGCGCCGGTCAGTTCGGCCAGCAGGTCGGTGTGCCCGGCGAAGTGATAGCCGGCCTTGTTCATCGCTTCCTTGTTCAAAGGCGCGGTGACGATGCCGTGGATGCGGCCGGCTTCGGCCAGCCGCACCGCGCGTTCCACCGCCAGATAGGCGAAGCGGCCGCCGTCGACCGACAGCACGCCGGGACGGATCGGCTCGCCCTCCGGCCCGGCCTGGAGGCAGGCCAGCGCCGGCCATTCGCCGTTCACGTCGGTCACCTCGGGGAAGTCGAGGTCGCTGCCGAGCGCATCGCGCGCCGCATGGAGGGCGGGGTTGCTGCCGATGACCAGCAGGCGCAGCGACCCGTCGGCCAGCCGGTCCTTCAGACGAGCGCAGGCCTTCACGATGATCTCCGGCCCGACGCCGGCCGGATCGCCCATGGTGATGGCCAGATGCGGTGTCATGCTTGTTCTCCCTGATGAAGCGGCGCAGCCAGCGCAAGCAGCCGGCGCAGCAGTGACGGGTCGCCGAACGCGCCCGATTTCGAAATGACGCGGACCCCGTCGAAGCGTCCGCCGCGCAGGATGGAGCAGGGCACCCCCGGCCAGACCTGTCCGTCCAGATCCAGCCGGTCGGCCTCCAGGGCGAGGCAGAGGCCGCGCAGGGTCTCGCCGCCCGCCACCAGCAGCGTGCCGGGCGGGTCGAGCCGGCGGACCAGCCGGGCGAATTCCCGTTCGATCCGCTGCGCCGCGTCGCTCCGCGCCAGCCCGTCGGGCAGGGCGAGGGTGGCGAGCGCGATGCCATCGCGGTCCAGCCGCTGAGCCAGCACCGTGGCCGAGGTCGGACCGCCGTCGGGCAGCGCCAGCACATGCTCCGGACAGGCGCCGATCTGCGCCGTCATCGCCGGATGGTTGGTGCCGAACAGGCCGAGGATCGGCCGTGGCAGCCGCATGGCGACGGGATCGGAGGCGGCGGTGCCCGTCTGCCGGGCCAGCGCACCGGCCAGTCCGCTGCTGCCGCACCACAGCACGCGCCCGTTCAGCGCGAGGCCTGCGGCGGCGATGGCGTCGAGATCGGCATCCGTTTCGGCATCCCACAGACTGACACCCGCCGGCACCGCCGCACCGGGGCAGCAGAGCTGGACCGCAAAGCCTTCCCGCTCCAGATCGGCGCGCAGGTCGCTGGCCGTGGGTGTCCAATCGCGGGCATCATCGCCACGGGCAAGCTGGATGCCGCCGCGTGTGATGCGGCCCTGATAGGGAAAGGCGGGAGCGACGATGACATGATCGGGGGCCGTGGCCGCGATCCAGGCGGCGATCCCCGCCCCGGCATGGCCGCGCAACAGGCTGTCGAGCTTGGCGTAATGGAGCGAGCCGGGGCTGCGCGGCAGGCCGGCGGCGATGGCGGCGACCCGGCGGCGGGCCTCGTCCCGCGTCGCCTCGCGCGTGCCGCTGTCGAAAGCGAGCGTATTCGGCAATGCCGGATAGGGCAGGCTCTGCCAGTAGACGGGGATCGGACCGGCGATGGCGGCGAACTGGGCGGCGGTGTCGAGCGCCCCGGTCAGGTCGTCGGCGATCAGGCACGGATGCGGCGTTGCCGATGATCCGGCCGCCGCCTGGATGCCGTGCGGCGATCCGTCCTGTGGAACCATGCTGTCCATGGGTGGTCCCCATCCTTGTGAGCGGCGGCCCTCGCACTGCGATGGGCAGCTGCCGGGCGCTCCCGCCGCCCTCGACGATGACCCACTCCATCATAGCGCTGCGGAGATGTCAATATGTTGTAATGTTGTTGAGGGCAAAAATAAGGGATACAGCGCGGTTTTCGGGCAATACATGTTTACATGTTGCGCCAAGAAGCCATGGACGCGCCGGCCCGCGCGCGCCAGCGACGGCCGGGCGGTGCGGTTTTGCCGGAAAAGCAATTGCAGGTCAGCGATTTACAGCGAGAGGTCCAGCGCCCGGCCTTCGAACACGCGGTCGCGCGACCCTTCCAGATGCGTGCGCATCCGCTGGCGTGCGGTTTCGCCGTCCCGGTGGCGGATGGCGTCAAAGATGCCGCGATGTTCGTCATACACGCCAGTCAGGCCGGAACTCGGACCCATCAGCGACACGCCGTGGAACTTCATGCCGACGGAGATGTGATCCTTCAGCGCCTGCATCGACGACATGTAATAATGGTTGTTCGTCGCCTCGGCGATGGCGGTGTGGAAGGCGTAGTCGGCGTCCTCGCGGTGCCGGTGGGCGCGGGTCGCATCGTCCATCAGGCTCAGCGCCGCGGCGATGCGGTCCAGCGCGGCGTCGTTCCAGCGCAATGCGGCGTGATAGGCGTGGTCCGGCTCGATGGTCAGCCGGAACTCGTAACAGCGTTGGATGTCGGCAATCGTTTCCACCGGCGCATAGCCCAGCACCGGCTGGCTTTCCTCCACCGCCACCCGGACGAAACTGCCGGCGCCCTGGCGGGAATAGATCAGCCCGTCGTTGCGCAGCCGCTTCAGCGCCTCCCGCACCACCGGGCGCGACACCTGGAAGCGGGCGGCAAGGTCGTTCTCGCCGGGCAGACGCTCGTCGGGCTTGAAATCGCCGGCGCTGATCTGAGCCAGCAGCAGCTGGTAGATCCGCGTGACCAGCGGCGTCTGGCGGGGCCGGAGCAGCGGCGTGCCCTCCCCGCCGTCCGACACCGCAGCGGTCATCGCGCCGTGTTCACTCGACTCCATCCTGTCGCTCCCGCTCCGCTGGCTGCCGTCCCTCGGCTGTCAGGTATTTGTAAACATGTAAGGGCAAACTTGCCAGCTTTTAGGGAGCGGTCCCGGCATCAGCCCTGTGGTTCGGCCAGGAACATCCGGTAGGCCGGGTTGCCGGTCTCGTCCCAGCAGGGATAGCCAAGCTCGTCCAGGCAGCGCCGGAACCGCGTCCGGTCCTTCTCCGGCACCTGGATGCCGGCCAGCACGCGGCCATAGTCGGCGCCGTGGTTGCGGTAATGGAACAGCGAGATGTTCCACTCCTGCGCCAGCCCGTTCAGGAATTTCAGCAGGGCGCCTGGCCGCTCCGGGAACTGGAAGCGGTAGAGCAGTTCGTCCTTCAACCCGCGCACCCGGCCGCCGACCATGTAGCGGACATGGAGCTTCGCCATCTCGTTGTCGCTCATGTCCAGAACCGGGCAGTCCAGGCCGCGCAGCAGGTCGATGATGTGGCGCTTTTCCGCGTCGCCCTCGGTCAGCTGGACGCCGACGAAGATCTGCGCCTCGCGGTCGTCGGCATAGCGGTAATTGAACTCGGTGATCGACCGCTTGCCGAGCGCCTGGATGAATTGCCGGTAGGCGCCGGGCCGTTCCGGGATGGTGACGGCCAGCAGCGCCTCGCGCCGCTCGCCGATCTCCGCCCGTTCGGCGATGTGGCGCAGCCGGTCGAAATTCATGTTGGCGCCGCTGCCGATGGCCACCAGCCCCTTGCCCTGGAGCCTTTCGCGCTCGGCATATTTCTTCAGGCCGGCCAGACCGACCGCGCCCGACGGTTCGGTGATGGCACGGGTGTCTTCGAAGATGTCCTTGACGGCTGCGCAGATCTCGTCGGTGTTGACGGTGATGACCTCGTCCAGCAGCTCGCTGCACAGCCGGAAGGTCTCGCTGCCAACCTGACGGACGGCGACGCCGTCGGCGAACAGCCCGACCTGATCCAGCTGCACGCGCTTTCCGGCCGCAATAGCGGCACCCATGCTGGCCGCGTCGTCGGGCTCGACGCCGATCACCTTCACGTCGGGGCGCAGGAACTTGACATAGGCGGCGATCCCGGCGGCCAGCCCGCCGCCGCCGATCTGCACGAAGATGGCGTCCAGCGGGTGCGGATGCTGGCGCAGGATCTCCATGCCGACGGTGCCCTGGCCGGCGATCACGTCGGGGTCGTCATAGGGGTGGATGAAGGTCAGCCCCTTGTCGGCCTCGATCTGGCGGGCGTGGAGATAGGCGTCGTCGAAGACGTCGCCGTGCAGAACGACCTTGCCGCCGCGGCTCTTGACCGCCTGGACCTTGATGGCTGGCGTCGTCCGCGGCATGACGATCACCGCCTTGATGCCCAGCTTCTGCGCCGACAGCGCCACGCCCTGGGCGTGGTTGCCGGCCGACGCGCACACCACCCCGCGCTCCCGCGCCTCCGGCGGAAGCCCGACCATCTTGTTGTAGGCGCCGCGCAGCTTGAAGGAGAAGACGGGTTGCAGATCCTCGCGCTTCAGCAGGGCCATGTTGTTCAGGCGCTGCGACAGCCGCGGCATCGGGTCGAGCGGGCTTTCGATCGCCACATCATAGACGCGCGCGGTGAGGATTTTGCGGACATACTCGTGCATGAACATCGGCCTTCCTGAACAAGTCGCGGACACCATAGCAAAGCCGTGGCAAAGCCGCCGCCTTTTGACGCTATGGCGCCTGCACCGCGCGGAAGGCGAGGGGCACGGCGACGCGCATCACCTCGATGAAGCGGCGCAGGCGGGCCGGCTGGTGGCGGGCGGGATGATAGACCAAGCTGACGGGCAGGGTGGGCGCCTGCCAGTCCGGGGCCAGATGCACCAGCCGGCCAGCTGCCAGATCGTCCACCAGCGCCCATTGCGAGCCGATGGCCGCCCCCAGCCCCAGGATCGCCGCGTTGCGGATCGCCTGCAGCCCGTCGGTGGACAGGCGTGGCCTGATGGGGAAGCTGGCCGTCTCGCCGGTCCCGGCATGGGTCAGCGTCACCTCGCCCCGGTAGAAGGTGCGCAGAGCCAGCCAGGGCAGGTCCGCCAGATCGTCCGGATGCTGCGGCACCGGCCGGCCGCCGAGCAGGGTGGGGGAGGCGACGGCAATCCGCGGCACTTCCGCCAGCCGCAGGGCGACCACCGACGAATCGGCGATCTCGCCGACGCGGATGGCGCAGTCGATGCCCTCGGCGATGAAGTCCGGCATGCGGTCGTGCAGCAGCCATTCCACCGTCATCCGCGGATAGCGGCGCAGATAGTCCGCCACCGGCCCGATCAACTGCTGCTGTCCGAACGCATGCGGCGCCAGCACCCGCAAATGTCCGGTCGGCTGGTCGTCGGCGCCGCGGACATCACTTTCCAGCATCTGCCAGCCGGCCAGCAGATCCTTGGCCCGCTCGTAACAGAGGGTGCCGTCCTCCGTCAGGTTCATCCGGTGGGTGGAACGGTGCAGCAGCCGGACGCCGAGCGTCCGCTCCAGCAGTTGCAGACGGCGGCTGACCGTCGGCTGGGTGCTGCCCAGCTGCGCGGCCGCGGCCGACAGGTTCCCTGCCTCCACGATGCGGACGAAGGTCTCCAGCAGGGCGATGCGGTCGCTGCCGACCGCCGAGAGATCATTGCTCATACGTGAAGCGTATAGCAAATCTACACCCGGTCCGGCTACCATCCCCTGCGGCCCGCCGCCATACTCCCCCTCAACCAAGACACTGCTTGCCCTTGAGGGGATTGAACGATGACAATCATTCAGACCGCGCATGCAACGCCGCTGGCAAGTGCAATCCCGCTGGCGCCTGCGCATGACGGCGGGATGAGCCGGCCGCTGGTGTTCCTGATGGCCGCGGGTACCGGTCTGGCGGCGGCGACTCTCTATTACAGCCAGCCGATGCTGGGTGTGCTCGGCTCCGACATTGGGGCGGCGGATCGGACGGTCGGCTGGGTGCCGACGCTGACGCAGTTGGGATACGCCTTCGGCATCCTGCTGCTGGCTCCGCTGGGCGACCGCTTCGACCGCCGCCGGATCATCCTGGCGAAGGTGTCGGTGCTGGTCGCGGCCCTGCTGGCGGCTGGCTTCGCGCCGTCCATCGGCGGATTGCTGGCAGCGAGCCTCGTGATGGGGCTTTCGGCGACGCTGGCACAAGACATCGTCCCCGCCGCCGCGACGCTGGCCCCGGCGGAGCATCGCGGCCGGGTGGTCGGCACGGTGATGACCGGCCTGCTGCTGGGCATCCTGCTCTCTCGGGTGGTCAGCGGCGTCATTGCCGAACAGTTCGGCTGGCGCGCTGTGTTCGTCGCCGCCGCCGGCAGCATCGCCCTGCTGGGTGCCACGCTGTGGCGTGGGCTGCCGCGCTTCGCGCCGACGACCGATCTCGGCTATGGCGAACTGCTGGGATCGCTGGTCACGCTGTGGGCCCGTCATCCCGGCCTGCGCCGGGCGGCGATGGCGCAGGGCCTGCTGTCGCTGGGCTTCAGCGCCTTCTGGTCGACCCTGGCGGTGATGCTGCATGGTGCGCCGTTCCATCTGGGTGCCGCCGCGGCGGGTGCCTTCGGTCTGGCCGGTGCGGCCGGTGCGCTGGTGGCGCCGATTGCCGGCCGCCTCGCCGACAGCCGCGGTCCGGCGCTGATGACCCGGCTGGGTGCCGGTCTGGCCGTGCTGTCCTTCGCCGCCATGGCGCTGTCGCCGCTGCTGCCCGAGGGTGGCCGCCTGTGGCTGCTGGTGGCGAGCGCCGTCGGCTTCGACCTTGGCGTCCAGGCATCGCTGATCGCCCACCAGACCATCGTCTATGGCATCGACCCGGCCGCCCGCAGCCGCCTGAACGCGGTGCTGATGGTCGGCATGTTCATCGGCATGGCCGCCGGCGCCACGCTGGGCAGCCAGGCCCTGGCCGCCTGGGGCTGGAACGGCGTGGTCGCCGTCGCCACCGCCGCCTCGGCCGCCGCCCTGGTCCTGCGGCTCCTCACCCGGTCGGACCGCTGAACCATCCATTTTCCCAAAATGAGCGCAAGCCCCCCGGAGCCATGCCGAAACGCATGGATCCGGGGGCTTTTCGTTGCGATTTCGTCGATTGCTGGACCCAAGGAGCCCGCATCCGCCCCCTATTGGCCGTCGCGCTCATCGTTGGCGGGGAATACGCTGAGCGATCCCGCATTTTGAAATGGGGGGCGACATGGCTGACGTGGACAAGGCATTCGCAGGGGCGATCCCGGCACTTTATGACCGCTATCTCGGCCCTCTCCTGTTCGAACCCTATGCCGGCGATATGGCACGGCGGCTTGCAGGCATGGAAGGGCGGATTCTGGAAACGGCCGCCGGAACCGGGATCGTGACGCGCGCCCTGGTCCAGACCCTGCCGGCAAGCGTCGAACTCGTTGCGACGGACCTCAATCAGCCGATGCTCGACCATGCGGCGCAGAAACTGGATGCGTCGCAGGTGACATGGCGGCAGGCGAACGCCCTGAGCCTGCCCTTCGAGAGCGACAGCTTCGACGCGCTCGTCTGCCAGTTCGGCGTGATGTTCTTCCCGGACAAGCCCGCGGGTTTCGCCGAAGCACGCCGGGTGCTGAAACCGGGAGGTCGCTTCCTGTTCAGCGTGTGGGACCGGATCGAGGACAACGAGATCGCTGCGGTCGTCAGCGCCGCCGTCGCCGCGGCCTTTCCCGACGATCCGCCCGGCTTCATGGCACGGACGCCGCACGGCTACTATGACACTGGGCGCATCCGCGACGACCTCCAAAAAGCCGGCTTCACCAACATCGCAATTGAGACCGTGACCCTGCGCAGCCGGGCGGCGACGGCCGCCGATCCGGCGACCGGCTTTTGCCAGGGAACGCCCATGCGCCTGGAGATCGAGGCGCGGGATGCAGGCCGCCTCGACGAGGTGACGGACCTCGCCGCCCAGGCCATCGCCCGGCATTTCGCCGACGGCCCCATCGACGGCAGGATTCAGGCGCATGTGATAACGGCGGTGGCCTGAGCCGGCGGTACGACCGTCAGCGTTGGACCGCCACGACCTTGCCCGGATTCATCACTCCCTGTGGGTCGAACAGCTGCTTGATGCCCTGCATCAGCGCCATCTCCGCCGGTCCCTTGAAGGCGGCGAGTGCGTCGCGCATGCTCTGGCCGATGCCATGCTCGGCGCTGATGGTGCCGCCGAGCGCGATTGCCTGTTCATGGACCGCCGCGCTGATCGCCTGGGCGATGCGGTCCAGCGGCTCGCCCGATGCCCGCAGGTTTTCGCGGAGGCTTTCCGGCAGGATGGCGACCAGATGGATGTTGCCGTCGCCGATGTGCCCCACCGCCACCACGCGGGCATCCGGCCGCACCGCCTTGATGGCCGCGCTGGCACGGGCGACGAAGTCGGGGATGCGGGCGACCGGCACCGCGGTGTCGTGGCCGACGACGATGCCGCTCTTGCGGTTGGCCTCCGACACGCTGTGGCGCAGCTTCCACATCCCATTCGCCTGGGCCTGGCTGCGGGCCACCGCCGCGTCGACGATGCTGTCGTCCTCCAGCCCGGTTGCCAGCAGATCCTCCAGCCGCGCGGCCAGATCCAGCCCCTGCATCGGATCGGTGACTTCGACCAGCAGATACCAGGGCATGATCGTGCCGAGCGGCCTGACCGTGCCCGGCACATGGGCCAGCACCGAGGCAAGCTGTCCTTCCGACAGGATTTCCGCCGTGGTCACCCGGTCGCCCAGCGCACCGCGCAGTTGGGCGAACACCCGCAGGGCCGCGTCCAGCGAGGGCAGGGCGAGGAAGCCGGTGGCGACGCTCTGCGGCCGCGGGAACAGCTTCAGCGTCGCCGCCGTGACGATGCCCAGCGTGCCCTCCGCCCCGATGAACAGGTGCTTCAGGGCATAGCCGGTGTTGTCCTTGCGCAGCGCCCGCAGCCCGTTCCACAGCGTGCCGTCGGGCAGCACCACCTCCAGCCCCAGCACGAGGTCGCGCATCGGGCCATAACGCAGCACCGCGGTGCCGCCGGCGTTGGTGGCGATGGTGCCGCCGATCTGGCAGCTGCCCTCGCTGCCCAGGCTCATCGGGAACAGCCGACCGGCCTCCTCGGCGGCGGCCTGGACTGCGGCCAGGGTGCAGCCGGCCTCCACCGTCAGGCTGTCGCCGATGGGATCGACCTCGCGGACCCGGTTCAGGCGCGACAGGCTGAGCACGAGGCTCCGTCCGGTCGTGTCGGGAATGGCGCCGCCGACCACGCCGGTGTTGCCGCCCTGGGGCACCAGCGGCGTGCCCGTCTCCGCGCACAGCCGGACGATGGCCGCCACCTGCGCCGTATCGGCCGGGCCGACCACCGCCAGCGCCGCCCCGCGGTAGCGCCCCCGCCAGTCCGCCAGGAAGGGGGCGGTGTCGTCCGGCCCGACCAGCACATGCGCCGGCCCGAGGATCGCCCGCGCCCGCTCCACCACCTCCGTGCCGGACATGCCCGTCACAGCCCGAGATAGGCGGTTTTGATGCGCGGGTCGGCCAGCAGGGTCTGGGCCGAATCCTCCATCACCACCCGCCCGGTCTCCAGCACATAGGCGCGGTCGGCCAGACGCAGGGCCAGATCCACCCGCTGCTCGACCAGCAGGATGGTGATGCCGGTGCCGTGCAGGTTCTTGATGGTGTCGGCCAGCGTGTCGACGATGATCGGCGCCAGACCCAGCGTCGGCTCGTCCAGCATCAGGCATTTCGGGTTGGCCATCAGGCCGCGGCCGAAGGCGACCAGCTGCTGCTGTCCGCCGCTCATCGTGCCGGCCTTTTGGGTGCGGCGTTCGGCCAGAATGGGGAACAGCTCGTAGACCCAGCGCAGCCGCTCGGCAAAGCCCATGCTGCCGGGCCGGCCGCGCAGCGCGCCCAGCTCCAGATGTTCCAGCACCGTCATCTCGGGGAAAAGCTGGCGGCCTTCCGGCACATGGACCAGACCGCGCTCGATCACCTGATGCGGCGCCAGCCGGTCGATGCGCTCGCCGTCGAAGGTGATCGTCCCGCCGCTCGGACGCAGCAGGGCGGAGATCGCCTTCAGCGTCGTCGTCTTACCGGCGCCGTTGGAGCCGACCAGCGTGACCAGCTCTCCGTCCTCGACGGTCAGGGAGACGTTGTGGACCGCCTCGCGGTGGCCGTAGCGGACCTTCAGACCTTCGACCTTAAGCATCGACCGGCTCCCGTCCCAGATACACGCGGATCACTTCCGGATCGTTCAGCACCTTGGCCGGCGGTCCCTCGGCGATCTTCACCCCATGGTCCAGCACCACCAGCCGGTCGCAGACGCTGGCGACCACGCGCATGTGATGCTCCACCAGCAGAACGGTGACGCCGCGGGCGCGGATGCGGCGGATCATTTCGACCAGCCGCTGGCCTTCCTCCGGGTTCATGCCGGCGGCCGGCTCGTCGAGCAGGAGCAGGCGCGGTTCGGCGGCCAGCGCGATGGCGATCTCCAGCCGGCGCTGCTCGCCGTAGGACATGGCGTCGGCCAGCGTGTCGGCGCGGTGGTCGAGATCGCAGAAGGCCAGGATCTCCAGCGCCTTGCGCCGCAGCTCCGCCTCTTCCCGCCGGTAGGCGGGGCTGCGCAGGATGGCGGCCCCCCAGCCGGCCCGCGTCGTGCGGAAGGCGGCGCTGCGCACATTGTCGAGCGCCGTCAGGCTGGGGAACAGGCTGGTGATCTGGAAGGTGCGCGACACGCCGCGCTGGCCCATGACGTGCGACGGCGCGCCGGTGCAGTCGGATCCTGCGAAGCGGATGCTGCCGGACGAGGGCGGCAGCGAGCCGCCTAGCATGTTGAACAGCGTCGTCTTGCCGGCGCCGTTCGGCCCGATCAGCCCGACCACCTCGCCGGCCTGGACCGTCATGGTGACGTCGCGCACCGCGGTCAGGCCGCCGAAGATGCGGGTCAGATTGCTGACGGCGAGGATTTCACCTGCGTTTGCGGCGGGGTTCATTTCGCACCTCCCTCCGTGCTGGGCAAGCCGGTGGGCGTGGCCGGCTGGGTGTTCTCCGACTTGTGGGTGTTGCGCCAGCGCTGCCACAGGCTGATCAGCCCGCCCGGCAGGAAGACGACGGTGCCGGTCAGCAGGGCCGCGAAGATGACCATCCGCAGCGGGCCGGCGACGCGCAGCGATTCCAAGAGGCCGATATAGACCAGCGCCCCCAGGATCGGACCCAGGATGGTGCCACGGCCGCCGATGATGACGACGATGATGAGGGCGGCGACATTGTGGACGCCCATGATGTCGGGGGTGATGACCCGGATGTAGTGGGCATAGATGGCGCCGCCGATGCCGGCGATGGCGGTGGCGGCGACGAAGCCCATCAGCTTGGTGTGGAAGACGTTGATGCCGAGCGAGGCGGCGAGCGGCGCATTCTCCCGCACCGCCAGGAAGGCGCGGCCGGTGCGGCTGCCCACCAGCGCGTGGCAGAGATAGGCGGTCGCCAGCACCAGGGCCAGCACCAGATAATAGGTCGGTCGGGCGCTGTCGAAGGCCAGCGGGCCGATTGCCATCGGCGGGATGTCGGTGATGCCCATGGGCCCGCGCGTCAGATCGACCCAATGGTTGGTGATGGTGAACAGGATGGCGCCGAAGCCCAGCGTCAGGATGGCGAACTGCGGCCCGACCACGCGCAGGGCGGCATAGCCGATGACCAGCCCGAACGCTGCGGCCACCAGCCCGGCCAGCGGCAGCCCCAGCAGCGGCGGCAGGCCCAGCTGTGTGGAGAGGATGGCCGAGGTGTAGGCGCCGACGCCGACGAAGGCGGCATGGCCGAAGGTGAGCTCGCCGAGATAGCCGATGACGATGTTGAGGCTGAGCGCCAGCAGCGCATACAGCATCCACAGCACCAGCAGATGTTCCAGATAGGCGTTGCCGGCCAGGAAGGGCAGGACGGCCAGGGCGGCGATACCGCCGGCAATCGCCAGGGGTTGGCCTAGGGAATGCCCATGAGAGTTGGTGTTCATCGCAGACCCCGCGCCGTGCTGAACAGGCCGTTGGGGCGCCACAGCAGGACCGCGATGATCATCGCGTAGCCGATCGCCTCCATGAAGCCGAGGGAGATGTAGCCGCCGCCCAGCGATTCGATGACGCCCAGCAGCAGGCCGGCGAAGAGGGCGCCGGTGACGCTGCCCAGACCGCCCATGATGACGACGATGAAGCCCTTCAGCACCGCCCAGTTGCCGATGGTCGGGAAGATCATCACGGTGGGGCCGACCAGGGCGCCCGACAGCGCCGCCAGCCCGCAGGCGAGCGCGAAGGTGTAGGTGTGGACCAGCCCGATGTTGATGCCGGTCAGCGCCGCACCGTCCGGATTCTGCGCCGTCGCCCGCATCATCTTGCCGAAGCGCGAATAGCGGATGAACAGGTAGACCGCGATCAGCGCCACCACCGCGGCGGCGAAGACCAGCACGCGCTGCTGGGTCAGCGTCACCGTGCCGATGTCCAGCACCTCGTCGGCGAAGGGACTCTCGACATATTTCGGATCGGCGCCGAACAGCAGCTCGCCGCCGTTGGCGATCAGCAGGGCGAGGCCCAGGCTGGACAGCAGGATGGTGAATTCATGGTCGCGGCGCAGCGGCCAGAAGATCAGCTTGTTGGCGGCGACGCCGAGCCCCGCCACCACCACGGCCGAGATCGCCGCCGCCGCGATGTAGTCGAGCCCGAACAGGGTGCCGACGAAATAGGTTATGTAGGCGCCGAGCATGTAGAACTCGCCATGGGCGAAATTCACGATGCGCAGCACCCCGAAGACCAGCGTCAGCCCGGTGGCGATGAGCACATAGGCCATCCCGTTGACCAAGCCGTTCGCGATCTGCTGGGCGAAGACGGTGAAATCCATGTCGAATCTTCCTGTCGGGAGTCTCCCCCTCCCATTTCGGGAGAGGGATTTTCACCAGCCGCCACTCAGTCCCGGACGCTGACGATCTGTTTCTTCTGAACCTGCACCAGATGGATCGCCTGGCTCGCCTGACCCTTGTCGGAGAAGCGCAGCTCCCCCATCACGGTCGGGACCGCCTGCGACTTCAGGGCCGCGGCGATCTTGTCGTAGGCGCGCGGGTCGCCGCCGGCGGCATCGACGCCGAAGGCCAGGGTCTGCACCGCCTGGGCGCCGAGCGCGGCGATGAAGGACGGATCGTTCTTGTAGTCCTTGCGGTATTGGTCCAGCCACGGCTTCAGCGACGGGGCGGCGCCGTCCTCGGTGAAGGGCGAGGCGGAATAGACCTGCTCCAGCGAGTTGCCGGACAGCTCGACCAGCTTCGGGTTCATATTGCCGGCCGACGCGATGACCTTGCCGCGATAGCCGGTCTGCTTGATCTGCCGGTAGATGGTGGCGCCCTGCGAGGTGTTGATCGCCGCGACATAGATGGCGTCGGCGTTCAGCGACTTCAGCTTGGTCAGCGCGGTGGTGAAGTCGGTGTCGGTGCGGTTGTAGAACTCGTGCCCCTTCACCTCGATGCCGCAGCCGGTCAGCAGCTTGGTGTAGTTGTCCAGCTCCAGCCGGCCCCAATCGTCGTTGACGTTCATGAAGGCGATGGACTTGGGCTTGATGCGGTCGCAGATCGCCTTCGAATAGAACTCCGACATCATCGCCGAGGTGGCGTTCAGGCGGAACAGGTACTTGTGCCCCTCCTCCGTGACCTTCGGGTGCTGGGAGCTGGTCATGACGGTGATGATCTTGTCGCGCGTCACTTCCTTCATCGACAGGGCGACGGCGCTGAACCAGCCGCCGACGATCATGTCGACGTTGTCCTGCTCCATCGCCCGCTTGGCGGCGCTGACGCCATCCTCGGGGGAACCCTTGTCGTCGTAGGTCAGCAGCTCGATCTTGCGGCCGCCGGCGACGCCGCCCTTGGCGTTGATCACCGCGGCCATCGCCTGCGCACCTTCCAGCCCGAGCTGGCCTTCGAAGGCGCCGGTGCCGCTCATCGGCCCGATGAGGGCGATGCGGACCGGGGGCTGCTGCGCCTGTGCGCCGGTGATGCCGGCGACGGGAATGGTCAGGACCAGGGCCGCCGCGGCGGCAAGGAGAGTGCGCCTACCGAACATGGGGTTCCTCCGTGGATTGGTCGTCTTTTGCGTTGCCCTTGGCCCCGGCGGGTGGTGCCCGCCGGCAAAGGATCGTCAGGCGGTCTTCAGGTAGCGCTTCTGCAATTCCTCGATCTGCGGGAAGCCGATGAAGTCGATGAAGCTGTTGTGGTCGGTCACCGGACGCGGCAGATCGCGGGTGGAGCGGCGTTCGGCCAGCGCCGCCAGATTCTCCTTCAGCGCCGAGGCGACGGTCATCAGCGGCACCAGCGCGTAGGTCGCCATGCCGGCCACCTCCTCGACCTCGTCGGCCGACAGCGTCTCCAGCCAGCCGAGCAGCTGCAGAGACAGCGGCACGCCGACCGCCTCGCGCATCGCACGCAAGCCATCGATGTCCCTGAAGCACTTGCTGATCGGCTGGATCATGTCGGCGCCGGCGGCGACATAGGCGCGCCCACGCTCCATCGCGGCGGCCGGATCGACCACGTCGGTGCGGGCGATGATCAGCATGTTGGGATCGCGCCGGGCCTCGACCGCCGCCTGGATCTTAGCGACGCCCTCGTCCATCGGGATCACCTCGACCCCGCCGACGCAGATCGGGCAGCGCTTCGGCGCCACCTGGTCCTCCATGATGACGGCGGAGACGCCCGACGCCTCGAACTCGCGGATCGTGCGCATCACGTTGATGGCGTTGCCGTATCCGGTGTCGATGTCGGCGATGACCGGGACGTTGACCGCCGACACCACGTTGCGGACCACCGTCAGGTTTTCTGACATGGTGTACAGCTCGGCGTCAGGCTGGCCGAGGAAGGAGGCCGAGACGCCGAAGCCCGAGGTCATCAGCGCGTCGAAGCCGGCCGCTTCGATGAAGCGGGCGGACAGGGCGTCATAGGCGCCGGCCGACCAGACGGTCTTCTGCGCCAGCACGCGGTTGCGGAATTCAGGTCCCCGAGACATGAGCATGGTCCTTTTGTTCGCGTTGCTGGGCCGCCTGCCGCTTCAGGAAGGGGACGAGGCCGCCGGCCTCGATCATCTCGGCATCCGCCTGCGGCAGCGGCTCGAAGGGTATTTCGGTGCCTTGTGTGTGGTTGCGGACCACGCCCGCCGCCCAGTCCACCTCGATCTCGTCCCAGCGCCGGACGAAGCCGAGGATCCCGGGGCAGCTCACCTGCGGGAAGCCCATGCTGACCTCGCCGCGCCAGTAGCCGGGCGAGAAGGATTCCGCGATCACCCCGGCGATGCCGAGATGGCGCATCGCCTTCATCGGCGGGTAGTGCGGGTGGCCGTAGCCGAAATTGTCGGCGCCGACCAGCAGGTCGCCCGGCTGCACCGAGGTGGCGAAGTCCGGGTCGTAGGCCTGCATGGCGAGCTGCGCCAGTTCGGCCACGTCGGTGATCTTGATGTTCTTGACGCCGACGATCTGGTCGACATCGAAATTCACCTCGTCGAAGATGAAGGCGACGCGGCCCTTCATCGCCGGCATATTGGCCGGCATGTCGAGTGTGGGTTCGGTCATGACCGGCCTCACAGGTACGGGCGCGGATCGGCGATCCGGCCCTCGATGGCGGACGCGGCGACCACCGCGGCGTTGCAGAGGTAAATCTCGGAGTCCGGGCTGCCCATGCGGCCGCGGACGTTCAGCGTGCCGGTGGACACCGCGCGCTGGCCCGCCGTCATCGTCGCGATGCGGCCGAAGCAATAGTCGCAGCTGGGGGAGGAGAGGAAGGCCCCCGCCTCCACCAGGGTGGAGACCAGCCCCTCGCGCGCCGCCGCCGCCATCAGCTCCTGGCTGGTCGGCACGATGTGCAGCGAGACGCCGGTCTTGACCCGCCGGCCTTCCAGCACCTTGGCCGCCGCCCGCAGATCCTCCAGCCGGCCTGACGCGCAGGACCCCAGATAACCGGCATTGATCTCCAGCCCGAGGAACTCGGTCAGGTCGCGGGTGTCCGCCGGGGTCGGCGGGACGACGACGATGGGTTCCAGATCCGACAGGTCGATGTCGTGGACCGCCGAATAGTGGGCGTCCGGATCGCTCGACACCGGCTCCAGCTTTTTGCGGGCGCGGGGCAGGGCGTAGTCCAGCCGCACCGGGTCGGGATTGACGATGGCGGTCAGGGCGCCGGTGAACATGGCGAGCCCGGTGATGGTCTGCAGCCCCTCCGTCGACATCGCCGCCACCGACGGCCCGCCCAGCTCCAGCACCTGGAAGCGGCAGGAACTCGGCCCCAGCCGGCGCACCAGATGGTGGAAGACGTCGCGCGCCATCACACCGGGCCGCAAAGACCCGCGCAGGTTTACCCGCACGGTGTCCGGCACGCGGATCGACACCGTGTCGCTGACGAAGGCTTCCATCACGTTGCGGCGCAGCCCGATGGCGAGTGTGCCGAAGGTGCCGAGCTGGCTGACATGGCCGTCGAAATGGACGACGAAGGCGCCCGGCGTCGCATAGCCGACCTCGGCCGCCACCTGATGGCCGATGCCGTGGCGCTCGAACAGCGGCACATCGTTCTCCGCGCACCAGTTGCGCGTGTTGATGTGCAGTTCCTCTTCCTTGGCGGTGGCGGTCGGCACCATGTGGTCGATGAATATGCCGAAGCGTTCCGGCTCGGCCACCCGCTCGATGCCGAAATCCTCCTTCATCGTCTTGAAATAGACGTCGGTGTAGCCGGGGAAGTCGTAGGCCAGCACGAAGTCCGGCTTCGCCTTGATGTCCTGGCCGGCGCGCACCGCGGGCAGCCCCGCTGCGCGTGCCAGGATCTTCTCGGTGATGGTGTAGCCCATGGCGTGGATGTCTCCGCTCCCGGTCCTCAGCCGCCGAGGCCGAGAGAGCCGGGATTCATCAGCCCCTGCGGATCGACGGCGCGCTTGACGCCCTCCAGCAGCGACCAGGTTTCGGGGGTCATGATCTCGCGGAACGGATAGTCGCGGGCGACCTGCCAGCTGACGCCGCCGAGGCTGCAATACAGCTCCTGCGTTGCGCGGCGCAGTTCCGCCACCGCGTTGCGTGCCGCCGGGTTGGCCGGGCGGTCGCGCCAGGGCTTCACCACCTCGTCGCCCAGGCTCGCGGCGTGTAGCGGCGTGATCTCGTCGGTCCAGTAGAAGGCCGGCTCCAGGAAGAAGTCGTTGCCGACCGTCATGGTCATCACCGAATAGATGATGCCGTGCTGTTCCATGAAGCCGCGCTTCTCCGCGAAGAAGGCGTCGTTGGCGGCGACCACCTTGTCGGCGTCCCCCAGCGGGAAGATGGCGTGGATCGGAACCCAGCGCTGGCCCTCGCGCCCCAGCATGCCGCGCACCGGCCCGAAGGGCTTGGAGCGCATAACCTTGGGCACGCTGTTCTCGATCTCCTTGCCGTGGCGGGCGCCGATCTCGCGCACCGTCTGCATCGCCTCGCGCAGCTGGGTCTCGCTGCGCCCCTCCACCACCAGATGGAGGGTGAAGTTGTGATCCTTGAGGAAGGCGGTGCCGGCGGTGGCGACGCTCAGCGCCTCCTTGGCGCCCTGGAACAGCGACTTGCCGGCCTTCGCCACGTTGCCCAGCGTCTTCAGCCCGTCCGACAGCTTGTTGACGCTGGCCGAATGCTCGACCTTGGTGCGGTCGATGCCGAAACCTTCCGAGACGCAGCGCGCCCGCGCCATCTCCACCTGGGCGGCTGCCATCGCCTGCATGGTGGCGAAGCCGAAGGACAGGAAATCGGTGTGCTCCGGCCGGCGGTGCAGCCGCAGCGTCGCCGCCACCTTGAAGCCCATGGCGCCGTTGTCGCCGAGGAACAGGCCGGTCAGGTCGGGACCGCCGGAGCGGGTGAAGGGCTTGGTGCCGACGCGTCCGCCCGATCCGGTGGTGACGGTGCGGCCGTCGGCCAGCACGACGGTGACGCCCAGCACGCTTTCGGCCACGGTGCCGTGCAGGGCGGAGCCGAAGAAGGCGCTGTTCTGCGATAGGGCGCCGCCGATGGTGGCGTTGATGCCCGACAGCGGCCCCCAATAGCCGGTGCGCAGCCCGGTTCCCTCCAGCGCTTCGTTCAGCGCCGCCCAGGTGCAGCCGGTCTCCACCGTCACATAGAGGCTGTCGGTGTTCAGCTCGACGATGCGGTTCAGCCGGCGGCTGTCGATGACGACCGAATTCGGGCCTTCGGGCAGATAGCCCTTGGTGTAGGACATGCCGCCGCCGCGCGGCACCACCGCCACCCCGGCCTCATGGGCGGCGCGCACGGTGGCGGCGACCGCGTCGCGGTCACGCGGCAGGGCGATGGCGAGCGGCGCGATGCCGGGCTGCCAGAATACGTCGTTGGCGTAGAAATTCCGGCTCTTCTCGTCATCCAGCAGGCCGTCGGGCCCAAGCGCCGTGCGCAGGGTGTCGATCAGAGTGGCCGGGCCGTCGAGGGCGGCGATGCTCATGGAGTGTCCCTCTGAAATGATCAGGCCGCGAGCGGCTCGAACCGGAAATTCTCGGCCGTGCGGCGGACATAGCCGGTGTGGGGAGCGCCGAAATGGGCGGGGAAGACCAGGGCGCCGCGGTCGGCGGCATGGTCCAGCAGCCGGCGGCGGGTTGCCACCGCTTGCGCCTGATCCTCGCAGAAACGGCTGTTCCAATCGGGGCGGGCGACCTGCATCGGCTGGTGCAGGCAGTCGCCGGTGAAGTAGGCGGCATGCCGGTCCGACTCCAGCCGGACGAACATCTGGCCGGCGGTGTGGCCGGGGGCCAGCTCCACCGACAGCCCGTCGAGGATGCGGTCGCCGTCCTCGATCAACTCGACCTGACCGGCTTCCCAGACCGGCAGGACGCTGTCCTCCATCACCGGGCCGTTGCCCGGCATGCCGATCAGCCCGCCCTCGGGGCTGCGCCAGTGCTTGAATTCCTGCGCGCCATAAATATAGCGGGCGTTGGGGAAGGTCGGGACCCAGCGCCCGTCGACCAGCTGGGTGTTCCAGCCGACATGGTCGATGTGCAGATGGGTGTTGATGACCAGCGTCACGTCCTCCGGCTGCACGCCCGCCGCCGCGAGGTTGCGCAGATAAGGCTTGTCCAGCATGTGGAAGCGCTCGAAGCCGGGGGTGTGGCGTTCCTTGTGGTTGCCGCAGCCGGTGTCGACCAGGATCACATGGCGGTCGGTGCGGATCAGCCAGGAATGCATGCTCGACATCAGGCGCTTTGATGCCGGGTCGAGAAAATTCGGTTCGGCCAGTTCGGGGTTCCAGGTCAGGATCGCATCGTCGTAGGCTGGAAACAGGAAGCCGGGGTCGAAGCCCGGCGTCAGCATTTCCTCGATCCGCGTGACCGTGAACGCACCAAGGGCGATGGTGTGCATAGTCCTCCCCTCGTGCAGGATGCCGGCGGCCGGTCCGGGAAATCAGGGGACGGCGGCGTGCCGGAGCATGGGGCGCCCGCCATCCGCAAAGGCGGTGGAGCGCGCTTGTTCTGTTTGGCTCGTTTTGTTTGTTTGCCAAGGAAACCATTTGCGCCGGATCGTGTCAACAGGCAAAATTGGTGTCACTGTTTGACACGAACGGCGCATCGCGCTAGGGACGGTGGAAAGGGGTTGCGGAACTCTGCGCCGGCCATCAATGCTAGCCGGCGCTGCTACTGCGGCGGGATGACGGCAGTTCCGCCGTCTTCCACCGGCTGTGCCGGACAGCAGCGTTTCCGCCTGGACTCGAGACGCGGGACATCCATAAGGGGCTTGAACGTATGGACACCGAACAGGACGACAACCAGGGCGCGGACAACCAGGGCGCGGAGCAGGGCACGGAAAAGAACGGTCTCAGCGTCCGCGCGGTGTCGCGGGCCCTGGCCGTGCTGCGCAGCTTCTATCAGGAAGGTCCGACGCTGACCCTGACGGAGGTCGCCGGTGCGGCGAAGCTCGACAAGGGGACGGCTCGGCGCATCCTGCTGACGCTGGTGCAGGATGGCTTCGCCGCCTTCGACCCGCAGAGCCAGAAATACAGCCTGGGGCTCGAGATCCTGAAGCTGGCCGGGGCGGTGCCGGAACGCCGCGACCTGCGCCAGATCGCCTCCACCATTCTGTCGCGGCTGGCGAAGACGACCGGCAGCACTGTGTTCCTGTCCGTCTACCATGACGGGTCGGCCGTCTGTCTGGACCAGTTCCACAGCGACCGCTCGGTCGAGGTGCGTTGGTGGATCGTCGGCGGGCAGCTGCCGATGAATTGCGGCGCGGCACCGCGCGTGCTGCTGGCCTATCTGCCGGAGGCGGAGGTCGACCGCGTGCTGTCGCGCGGGACCACGCGCCTGACGCCCCACACCACCACCGATCCCCGCCAGTTGGCGAAGGAGTTGGAGGAGGTGCGGCAGCGCGGATGGTCGGTGGCGGTCGACGACGTGATCGAAGGGCTGGCCGCCATCGCCATGCCGCTGTTCGAGCCGGACGGCCGGCTGATCGCCGCCGTCAGCCTGACCGGCCTGACCCCCCACATCGTCCGCAACGGCCAGCCCAATTTCCTCGACGACATGCGCGACGCCGTACGGGAGATCTCGGCGAACCTCTATTCCCTGTCGGCTCCGCCGCTGCACCGCGCCGCCCGCGCCCAATCCGCCATCGGCGGCTGAGGCGGAGCGGCAGCTGTGTCGCCTTACGACACAGGGTGCGGATTTGCCGCGCCCGGCTTTCCAGCGAGGAAGGCGGCGTAGCAGTCGATGGTTTCCTGTACCGCCTGGGCGCCCTGGCCGGGATACCAGACGGTGGCCGGGGTCGGCGTGACCTCCGTTCCGGCCGGGGCGAGCGTTTTCGCCTCCGCCAGCCCTTCGACCAGCATGTCGGCCGGACCGGCGCAGATCAGGGCCGGACGGGTCAGGCGCACCAGGGCCGCCCGCGTGTCGTAGCGGAAGGCGGCGCGGTAGGAGCGGTCGTAATGGCTGCCGCTCGCCAGCAGCCCCATGGTCCAGTCATGCAGCACCGTGGCGGTGGGGACGCCGATGTCGCGGGCGGCGGCGCGCTCCTGGCGGTACCACGGCCAGAACAGGAACATGTCGCGCCGCATGTTCCAGGCCTGGAGCAGATGCAGCCCCCAGCGGTCGGCGGCCAGCGGCGGGAAATAACGGTCGAGGATGTCGGCGCTGAAGTCGGCCGGGATCAGCACCGGCGCTTCCAGCACGGCGCGGCCGATCCGCTCGGGATGGCGGACCGTCAGATCCAGCGCCACCAGCGCGCCGGTGTGGGTTCCCCACAGGTCGACGTTATCCAGACCGAGCGCGTCGGCCAGCGCCAGCATGTCGTCGGCCAGCACGCCAATGTCCACCGCACGCTCCGGCTTGTCGGACTCGCCGTTGCCGAGATAATCGGGCGCGATGATCTCCCGTTCCGCCGCCAGCCCGTGCAGCAGCGGCAGCAGCGGTGCCGACGAACCCGGTGCCGACTGGAAAGTCAGCAGCGGCCGTCCCCGCCCGGCGCGGCGCAGATGGACGCGGCCATGGGGTGTGTCGGCGTAGTCGTGCCAGACCCGCAGCGGGTCGGCGAAGGGCCGGGTCGGCGGCAGCGGAGCGGCGGGTTTCCGGCCGGTGGTCGTCGGCGCGAGACGGTCGGCGACCGCCGCCAGCCCATCGACGCGGCTCTCTCCGGAGGCTGACCCGGTCTCCCCGCGCATGGCGTCCAGGCACAGCGACCACAGCGCCCCATACCGGTCCGGTGCGACGGCAGTGCTGCGCAGCATCGCATCCAGGTCAGGCGGAGCGGGCAGGGGAGCGCCGCTCCTGGCCGGATGGCTGGCGTCGCGCGGTTCCAGGACATGGGCGTCGCGCAGATGCGCCCACAGCACCGCCAGATGGGTGCCATCCGCACGGGGAGTCAGCGGGGCAGGACGCAAGTCCCGTTCGCTCCACCCCTCCGCCATGGCGGTGTCGACCAGCAGCACGCCGTCCGGCTGCCACCCCGTTGCCGGCAGAGCGCGTGCCAGAGGGGCGGCAAGGTCGAAGGCCAGCAGCGGGCAGCCGGTCAGGCCGAGCCGGCCGGCAGCATCGGCGATCAGGCGGGCCAGCCCGGCGACGTCGTCCGCCCAGCTTGTGACCGACCCGCCGGTCCCCGGCAGGTCGAACGCGGTAACGGTCCAACCCGGCAGAGCCCCCGCCAGCCGGTCGGCACAGACCGAGGCTGCTTCGATCAGGCCGGGAAGGACCAGCAGATCCGGGCCCGATCCGCTGCGCCAGACGCGCATCTGGCTGTCGGCGAGGGTCACGTAATGGGGTGTCGACATCGGTTTCCTCCCGATTGGCTGGCGTCGGGCGCCTGCTCTTCGATGATGTGCGGAAGTGGGAAATGGTCGCGCGAAGCGTCGGTTCCGCTCGCGTCGGGCGCTATGTTCGTCCCGCTGATGGTGTCGCTATTTGACACTCAGTTCATAGGATGACATAGTTTCCGCAAGACCGACAAGTGCGGTGCCGGTGGAGCCGCAGAGCTTCGAGCCCCCGGCATCGCCTGAATCCAGAAATTCCACCAGAAAATCCAATTTCATCGTCAGGGAGGAACGGCATGGCCTGGCCGGACGGGATCGGCATTTCCAAACGGCGCGAGCTGCTTTTCGGCACGCGCCTCGTACCGTGCTACAGCGAGCGTCCGGCCACCATCGACGCCATGTTCCGCGCCGCCGTTGCGCGCCGGCCGGACGGCGAGGCTCTGGTGGATGGGGAGCGGCGTTACAGCTATGGGCGGCTGGACGCGCTGGTGAGGCGCGCGGCCGCGTCCCTGCTGGCGCAAGGTGCCCGGCCGGGCGACCGCATGGCGCTTGTCCTATCCAACCGCGCGGAGTTCCTCATCGCCCTGCTGGCGGCGGCCCGCGCCGGCATCGTCGCGGTGCCGGTCAGCGCGCGGGAACAGCGGCCGGGCATCGCCGGCATCCTGAACGACTGCGGCGCCTCCATCCTGATCCATGACTCAGGCCTCGCCGACCGGATGCCCGACACCGCGGAGGTGCCGTCGCTGGTCTCGCGCTTCTCCGCCGGCGGAGCGGTGGACGGCTGCCGGCCCTTCGAGGAGCTGCTGGAAACCGACGCCGACCTTCCGCAGTCCGTGGAGCCGCAACGGGAGGAGGATACCGCCGTCATCCTCTACACCTCCGGCACCACCGGCAAGCCGAAGGGCGCGCTGCTGTCCCATGTGAACATCATCCACTCCGCCATGCATTTCGAGGAATGCTGGGACTATCGCGAGGGCGAGCGCGCGGTGCTGGCGGTGCCGGCCTCGCATGTCACCGGGCTGGTCGCCGTCGTCATGGCGATGATCCGCGTCGCCGGCTGCACCGTGATGATGCCCGTCTTCGACGTCGCCGGTTTCCTGGAACTGGCGAGCCGGGAGCGCATGACCACCACCGTGCTGGTCCCGGCCATGTACAATCTCTGCCTGTTGCGCGCCGACTTCAGCCGCTACGACCTGTCGTCCTGGCGGATCGGCGGCTTCGGCGGCGCCCCGATGCCGGAAGCGACGGTGGAGGCGATGGCGGAACGGCTGCCCGACCTGCATCTGCTGAACGCCTACGGGTCGACGGAATGCGCCACCATCATCAGCGTGGTTCCCATCGGCCACACCCGCGCCTGCCTGGATTCGGTCGGCATGTGCGTGCCCTGCGGCGACCTGCGCATTGTCGACGATCAGGGCCGGGAATGCCCGCCGGGGGTGAGCGGGGAGGTGTGGATTCGCGGACCCATGACCATCCGCGGCTACTGGAACCGCGAGGAGGCCACCCACGACAGCTTCGTGGATGGCTATTGGCGGTCCGGCGACATCGGCACGCTGGACGGGCGCGGCTATCTCCGGCTCCACGACCGCAAGAACGACGTCATCAACCGCGGCGGCCACAAGATCTACAGCGTGGAGGTCGAAAACCTGCTGGTCCGCCATGCGGACGTGGTGGAGGCGGCCGTGGTCGCCCATCCCGATCCGGTGCTGGGCGAGAAGATCCACGTCTTCGTCATTTCGAAGTCGGGCAGCCTGACCGAAGACGACGTGCGCGACTTCTGCCGCGCCAGCCTCGCCGAGTACAAGGTGCCCGATTACGTCACGCTGCTGGGCGACGCGCTGCCGCGCAACGCCAACGGCAAGGTGACCAAGCGGGTGCTGCGCGATCGGGTGTCCGCGACCTAAGCCCTCTTCAACCCCACCGCCGCCTCGACGAAGGCGATCAACTGCTCGGCATAGAGGTCGGGGGTGATGCCGCGGCGGCGGTGCTTGGCGCGCTTCACGTACCAGTCCTGCAGCATCGGCTTGATCAGCGCCGCCGTCATCGTCACGTCGGGCATGGCGAACAGGCCGCGGGCGACGCCGTCGGCCAGCGCGTCGGCGATCATGCTTTCCGTCAGCATCTCGCTGGTGACGGCAAGGTCGCGCCCGTCCTTGGGGAAGGATTTTGCCTCCATATAGGCGAAGACGAACCAGGGGTGCATGGTCTCGGTCAGGAACAGGTGGGTGCTGAGCAGCCAGCGCAGCCGGGCGGCTGGGTCGTTCGCCAACCCGTCGGGCGGGTGGCCCAGCACCTCCTCCACCACGCTGACAACCTGGCCCAGGATCATCATCAGCAGCGTGTCCTTGCTGTCGAAATAGGCGTAGAGCGCCCCCATGCTCAGCCCCGACTGCTCGGTCAGATCGCGCAGGCTGGTGGAGTGGAAGCCCTTGCGGTTCGCCAGCATCAGCGTGGTTTCGACGATGCGCGCCAGATTGCCGATGGCGACCGCTGGTTTCTTAATCCGGATGGTCGCGGCATGCCGCTCCAGGATGCGGGCGCACAGCGCCTCCATCGACAGATCGTGCCGTGCCTGGAAGTCGCGCAAGCTGTTCATACCGGCTGTCCTATCGTTTGCGATGCCGATCGTTCTTGCACATCGTCGGCGCCAAGGATATAAAGCGAGCGCTCGCTCGATTTTTCAAGAGTGCCGTTCGGGGCCATGCCCCGCCGCCTCGCCAAACGATCCCGACCATGGGAGGAAGCATGAGCGTCTCCATCGATCTGACCGGCAGGACGGCACTGGTCACCGGCGCCTCCAGCGGCCTGGGCCGCCACTTCGCCGGTGTCCTGGCGAAGGCGGGCGCCCGCGTGGCGCTGGCCGCGCGGCGGACCGAGGCGCTGGCCGAAACGCGGTCCGCCATCGAAGCCGCCGGCGGCAGCGCCGTCGTCGTCGCCATGGACGTCACCGACCCCGCTTCCGTCGCCGCCGCGGTAGACGAGGCATGGGGGGCGCTGGGCCGCATCGACATCCTTGTCAACAATGCCGGCGTCACCGCCACCCGCCCCTTCCTCGACATGGGCGAGGAGGACTGGGACCGGGTGATCGACACCAACCTGACCGGCTGCGCCCGCGTGGCGCGCGCAGTGGCGCAGCGCATGCGCGACGACAAGCAGGGCGGGGCCATCGTCAACATCGCCTCCATCCTCGGCATGCGGGTGGCGGGGCAGGTCTCGTCCTACATCGCCGCCAAGGGCGGGCTGGTGCATCTGACCAAGGCGATGGCGCTGGAACTGGCTCGTTACGACATCCGCGTCAATGCGCTGTGCCCCGGCTATGTCGAGACCGAGCTGAACGCCGATTTCTTCGCCAGCGATGCCGGCAAGGTGCTGGTCAAGCGCATCCCGCAGCGCCGGCTCGGCCGGCTGTCCGATCTCGACGGGCCGCTGCTTCTGCTGGCGTCCGATGCCGGCGCCTATATGACCGGATCGGTTCTGGCCGTCGATGGCGGCCATCTGGTTTCCTCCCTCTGAACGAACGGAGCGGTTCCATGGATTTCACACTTCCCGCGGTGTTGGAAGACTATCGCCGCCGCGTCCGCGCCTTCGTCGAGGAGGAGATCCTTCCCGTCGAGGCCGACCGCGCCAACTGGGACGAGCACGAGAACATCGCCGAAGCACCTCTGGCAGCGCTGCGCGCCAAGGTGAAGGCAGCCGGGCTGTGGACCCTGCAACTGCCGAAGGACGTCGGTGGCCACGGCCTGCCGATGGTCGGCGTCGCCGCCTGCTACGAGGAGATGAACCGCTCCATCTTCGGCCCGGTCTGCTTCAACGCCGCCGCACCCGACGACGGCAACATGCGGCTGCTGAGCATGGTCGGCACGCCGGGCCAGAAGGAACGCTGGCTGGCTCCCATCGTCGAGGGGCGGGTGCGCAGCGCCTTCGCCATGACCGAACCGCATCCGGGCGGCGGCTCCGACCCGTCGATGATGAAGACCAGGGCGGAGCGCAAGGGCGACCGTTGGGTGGTGACGGGTCGCAAATGGTTCATCACCGGGGCCGACGCGGCGCAGCACTTCATCCTGATGGCGCGTACGTCGGACGATCCGCGCAAGGGGCTGACCGCCTTCCTATTCGACAAGGACCAGCCCGGCTGGCGCATCGAGCGCCGCATCCCGATCATGGGGCCGGAGGAGCATGGCGGCCATTGCGAGCTGATCTTCGACGGGCTGGAGATCCCGGACGAGAATGTGGTGATGAAGGTCGGCGACGGGCTGAAGGTGACGCAGATCCGGTTGGGTCCTGCGCGGCTGACCCACTGCATGCGCTGGACCGGCCTCGCCAAGCGCTGCCTGGAGATCGCCGGATCTTACGTGAAGGAACGCGAAAGCTTCGGGATTCCGCTGGCTGAGCATGAGGGCGTGCAGTGGATGCTGGGCGAGACGGCGATGCAGATCGAGATCGGCCGGTTGCTGACCATGAAGGCGGCGCATGCGCTGGACAGCGGCAGCTTCGCCCGCAAGGAGGTGTCGATGGCCAAGGTCCAGGTCGCCGACACGCTGTTCAAGGCGGCGGACACGGCGATCCAGCTTTGCGGTGCGCGCGGTTATTCGAAGGACACGGTACTGGAATGGATCTACCGCTACGCCCGGCAGGCCAAGCTGGTCGACGGCGCGTCGGAGGTCCATAAGATGGTGCTGAGCCGCAGCTATCTCGCCGAGGGCGACGATTTTTGGGGCTGGCGATGAGCGGCGGCAGGAAGGCCGGTCTCGACTCCAGCCTGATCGATGCCGGCCGGAAGGCCGCTCTCGAAAGCTGGCTGGCCGGACAGGCCGGGGCGCGGTCGGTCACCGTCATCGACGAGGGGCGGCTGAGCGGCGGCGCCATCTCACTCAACCTCGCGGTGACGCTGGAGATCGACGGCGGGCCGTTGTCCGGACGCCATCCTTGCGTACTGCGCACCGGATCGGCGTCGGGCGTCTCTGCCAGCCTGGGCAAGGCGGAGGAGGCCGCGGTCCTGCGCGCCGTCTTCGCTGTCGGCGCCACGGTGCCGGAACCGCTGTTCGCCGGTGCCGATCCGGCGATGCTGGGGGCGCCCTTCTACATCATGCGGCGGGCGACGGGCGTCGCCGCCGGCTTCCGCATCGTCAAGAGCGAGGAACCGCGGCGCGAACTGGCCCGTGAACTCGGCCGGCAGCTCGGCCTGATCCACCGGGTGCGGCCGGGTGCGGCAGGGGTGGGATTGGAGTTCCTGGCGCGGCCGGAACCGACGGCGGCCTTGCAGGCGGTGGCCGATTTCCGCCGCTGGGCCGGGCGCTACGCCGCCAGCGATCCGGTGCTGGCCTATGGCCTGCG
This sequence comes from Azospirillum sp. A29, assembly GCF_042604625.1. Classification (NCBI taxonomy): domain Bacteria; kingdom Pseudomonadati; phylum Pseudomonadota; class Alphaproteobacteria; order Rhodospirillales; family Azospirillaceae; genus Azospirillum; species Azospirillum sp. A29. Next base: position 426,174 of record NZ_CP170460.1, on the reverse strand, counting down.
CTGGCTGGAGCGGAACGCAGTGCCGGCCGGCGACCTGGTGCTGTGCCATCGCGACTACCGCACCGGCAACTATATGGTCGACGGTGACCGACTGACGGCGATCATCGACTGGGAGTTCGCCGGCTGGTCGGATCCGATGGAGGATCTGGGCTGGTTCTGCGCCGCCTGCTGGCGCTTCGGCCGCAACGACCGCGAAGCCGGCGGCATCGCCGACCGCTCCGACCTCTATGCCGGCTACGAGGAAACCGCCGGACGCGGGGTGGACCCTGTCGCCGTCGCCTATTGGGAGGCCGCGGCCTGCATGCGCTGGGCGGTCATCGCCATTCAGCAGGCCGACCGCCACATCTCCGGCACCGAACCGTCGCTGGAACTGGCGTTGACCGGCAGGATGCTGCCGGAGATCGAAATGGATTTGTTGCGCCACCTCGATGCTGTCGAGGCCGCGCCATGATCGGAGACGCCATGATCGGAGACGGGGCATGATCAACGACGATCCCGGCGCCCGCGATCTGGTCGCCATCGCACTGCGCAGCTTTCGCGAGGCGATCCTGCCGGTGGTGCCGGCCGACCAGCGCTTCACCGCACTGATGATCGCCAACGCGCTGGGGACGGCCGAGCGGGAACTCGCCGCCGGCACCGGTGCCGAGCCTGCCCTGGCCGCCGCCGTCGGCGACCTGCTGGGCGAAGCCGGCGATCTGCCGACCCTGCTGCCGCGGCTCTGCGCCGCCATCGATGCCGGGCGCTTCGACGCACCGGACCGGCAGTCGGCTTTGCGGGCGGTCCTGACGGACATCACGCTGGCAAGGCTGGCGGTCAGCAACCCCAAGCGGCTGTCCGCGGAACGGCGGGAACCCGGCCGATGAGCCTGTTTCCGCCCCTGGAAGGAACGGTCGCCCGCCGCCGCCTCTACCTGCTGCGCCACGGTCACGTCGCCTATTACGATGCCGATGGCAAACCGTTGAATCCGAAGCTTGCCGCGCTGACCGACCGCGGCCGGGAGGAGGCGCGGACGGCGGGCGCCCTGCTGGCCGGTGTGCCGCTGGACCGCGTGCTGTGTTCGGGCCTCGCCCGCACGCGGCAGACGGCCGAACTGGTGGCCGCTCCGCATGGGCTGCCGGTGGAGGACGATCCCGAGTATCTGGAAATCCGCGCCGGCCGGCTGTCGGAAGTGCCGAAGGAGCGGCGCGAGGCCGCCTATGTCTATGGCTTCGAAGCGGCGGCGGAGGATGGGCGCTTCGCCGGCGGCGACGGCTTCGCCGCCGTGCGCGACCGGGTGGTGGCCGCCATCGAGGCGCTGGTGAGGCAACCGGACTGGACCCATCTGGCGCTGATCGCCCATGACGGGGTGAACCGCATGCTGCTGTCCTGGGCCTGCAGCGCCGGCCTGTCCGCCCTGTCGGCCTTCGAACAGGATTACGGCTGCATCAACATCATCGACATTGACGTGACGGCCGACCGGGTGGTCCGCCGCCTGATCCGCGCGGTCAACCTGACGCCCGGCAATCCGGCGAAGATCGGTCTGCACCGCAGCAGCCTGGAGGAGGCCTTCGGCCCGTTGCTGGCTCTGGATTGATGTCCCAGACCGTCATTCGCTTGGTTTCATGCCGTCGATCTGACGCCGCCAGACAGGGTCCGACAGGCGTTCGATCAAGAAATCGGCCAGCACGCCGACTTTGGCCGGCCGCGTGCGGGCCGACGGCGTTATGAAGTAGAGGCCCCCCTTCGGCAGCCACCAGTCGGTCAGGATGGCGGTCAGTGTTCCGTTGGCCAGATGCTCCGCCGCCATGAATTCCGGCAGTTCGGCAATGGCCAGCCCGTCCAGCAGCATCGGCAGCAGCGCGTCGGCATTGGTGACGCGCAGCGGGCCGGACGGGATGACGCTTTCCTCTTCGCCGGCGCTGTTGGTGAAGTGCCAGATGTCCTGGCGCCGGCGATAGGCGTAGCCCAGGCAATGGTGGCCGTTCAGGTCGCGCGGGTGCCGCGGCTCGCCATGACGGACAAGATAGCTGGGGGCGGCAAGCACCACCGGCGCCACCCCGCACAGCCGCCGCGCCACCAGCGAGCTGTCCGGCAGCACCGCGACGCGCAGGGCCGCATCGAAGCCATCCCCGACCAGATCGACGACCGCGTCGCTCAGGTGCAGGTCGATGGAAATCTCCGGATAGAGGCGGAAGAAGCCCGGCAGCAGCGGCGCCACCCAGCGCAGTCCGAAGGACATCGGCACCGCGAAGCGGATCAGGCCACGCGGGCGGCTCGACATCTCGCGCACCGCGTTCTCCGCCGCTTCCGCCTCGTCATAGAGGCGGGTCGCCCGTTCCGCCAGGGAATGGCCGAAATCGGTCAGGGCCAGCCGGCGGGAAGTGCGGTTGAACAGCCGCGCGCCCAGCCGCTCCTCCAGCCGGCTGACCGCGCGCGACACGGTGGCGACCGAAACCCCCATGGCGCGGGCCGCACCGGCGAAGGAGCGCTCCTCAACCACCTTGGCGAACATCGCCAGCCCTTCGAAATCCGGCAGCTTCGACATCGCCAATCCTGCAACGATGGTTTTCAGTCATTTCTATTTCGATAAGATCGTGCCGTCGATAGCTTTGTCTCCAGCGAACAACCCAATTCCAAGGAGACTTCCGATGTCACGCAAGCTTGAGGGCAAGATCGCCCTCGTCACCGGCGCCAACAGCGGCATCGGCCTCGCCGCGGCCAAGCGCTTCGCCGCCGAAGGCGCCACCGTCTATCTCACCGGCCGCCGCCAGACGGAACTGGAGGCCGCGGTCGCGGCGATCGTTGCGGCCGGCGGCAAGGCGACGGGGGTGCAGGCGGACTCCTCCAACCTCGCCGATCTCGACCGGCTCTATGCCCAAATCCAGAGCGAGGCCGGCCGGCTCGACGTGCTCTACGCCAATGCCGGCGGCGGCGGGATGCTGCCGCTGGGCGCCATCACCGAGGAACAGTATGAGGACACCTTCAACCGCAATGTGAAGGGCGTGCTGTTCACCGTGCAGAAGGCGCTGCCGCTGCTCGGCAAGGGCTCGTCGGTGATCCTCGCCGGCTCGACCGCCGGCAGCATGGGCACGGCGGCCTTCAGCGTCTACAGCGCGAGCAAGGCGGCGGTGCGCAACTTCGCCCGCAGCTGGATCCTGGACCTGAAGGACCGCGGCATCCGCATCAACACGCTCAGCCCCGGTCCGGTCCGCACGCCGGGTCTGGTCGAGCTGGCCGGTCCCGACGCGGCGCAGCAGCAGGGTCTGGTCGACTATCTGGCCGCCCAGGTGCCGCTGGGCCGCGTCGGCGACCCGGACGAGATCGCCAAGGCCGCCGTCTTCCTGGCATCCGATGACAGCAGTTTCGTCAACGGCATCGAACTGTTCGCCGACGGCGGCATGGCCCAGGTTTGACCGTGCAGCTGTGATCGTGGTCTGAGGACTCGTGGCGTCCGCTCCGTTGCCGGCCACCATGCGCCGGTTGCGGAGCGGACCAGCCGGTCGAATCCCTTCTTCTTGCATGGGTAAGGTGTCATCCTTGGGATGGGGATTCCCCCAGGGAGGCGGACCGCATGCCACCGCTGGCAGACACAGGCCCAGGCGTCTTGGCGCCGCACGACAACCCGGTCGAAGCTCCCTGGCACGCGCTGGATGTCGGCGCCGTTGCCGAACGGCTCGGCAGTCCGGTAGACGGGCTCGACAGCGCGGAGGCGGTGGCGCGGCTGGCCCGTTTCGGCCCCAACCGCCTGACCCCGCCGAAGCGGCGGCCGGCCTGGATGCGGTTCGTGGCCCAGTTCCACAATCTGCTGATCTATGTGCTGCTGGCATCGGGCACGGTGGCGCTGCTGCTGCGGCACTGGACGGATGCCGGGGTGATCTTCGGCGTCGTGCTGGTCAATGCGCTGATCGGCTACATCCAGGAGGACAAGGCCGAACAGGCGCTGGAGGCCATCCGCACCCTGCTGTCGCCCCAGGCTGTGGTGCTGCGCGACGGCCATGCCGTGACCCTGGCGGCGGAAACGCTGGTGCCGGGGGACCGCGTGTTCCTGGTGTCCGGCGACAGGGTGCCGGCCGACCTGCGGCTCGACCGCACCAAGGGCCTGCTGGTGCAGGAGGCGGCGCTGACCGGCGAATCCGTGCCCACCGCCAAGTCCGCCGCCGCCGTTGCCGCCGATGCGGCCTTGGGCGACCGCGGCGGCATGGCCTATGCAGGCACGATGGTGGTGCAGGGGCAGGGCACCGGCATCGTGGTGGCGACCGGCGACGCGACGGAGGTCGGTCGCATCGGTCATCTTCTGGCCTCGGTCACGACGGTGGCGACGCCGCTGCTGGTGTCGATGGCGCGGTTCGGCCGCTGGCTGACCGGCGGCATCCTGCTGCTGGCGCTGACCACAGTCCTGTTCGGAATGCTGGTGTATGGCGAGCCATGGCAGGACATGGTGCTGACCGCGGTCGGGCTGGCGGTGGCGGCGATCCCGGAAGGGCTGCCGGCGGTGATGACCATCACCATGGCGGTGGGCGTGACCCGGATGGCGCGGCGCAACGCCATCATCCGCCATCTGCCGGCGGTCGAGATGCTGGGGAGCGTCCGCACCATCTGCACCGACAAGACCGGCACGCTGACCCGCAACGAACTTCTGGTGACCAGCATCGTGACCGCCGACGCCCGCTATCGCGCCGGCGGTAGCGGCTATGCGCCGGAAGGCGAGATCGGTCGCAGTCTGGATGGAGACTGGCGGCTGGTCGATCCGACCGGGGAACCGCTGCTGCTGGATATGGCGCGTGCCGCCCTGCTGTGCAACGACGCCGCCCTATACCGTGACCCCGGCGGCGCGTGGCAGCTTGCCGGCGACCCGACCGACGGCGCGCTGCTGGCGCTGGCGATGAAGGCGGGGCTGGACCCGGCCGGCGAGGCGACGCGCTTTCCGCGCCGCGACGCCTTACCCTTCGAATCCGAACGCCAATACATGGCGACCCTGCATCACGATCATGCCGGCCACGGCATCCTGGTGGTGAAGGGGGCGCCGGAGCGGGTGCTGGCGCTGTGCGGGCGGGAGCGGCGCGGCGACGGCACGGCGCCGGTGGACCGGGCGCACTGGTCCGCCGTGACCGCCGAACTGGCCGGGCAGGGCCAGCGCGTCCTGGCGCTGGCGATGCGCCGCACATCGGTGGAGCTGTCGGAACTGATCGCCGAGGATTTGGGGGACGAGGGGTTGGAACTGCTCGGCCTTTGCGGCCTGATCGATCCGCCGCGGGAAGAGGCGCTGGTCGCGGTCGCGGCCTGCCGGCAGGCCGGTATCACGGTGAAGATGATCACCGGCGACCATGCCGCCACCGCCGCCGCCATCGGCCGGCGCTTCGGCCTGCCGGACGGCGTCATCGGCGGGCCGGAACTGGACCGGCTGGACGAGGCCGGATTCGCCGCCGCGGCGCAGGCCAACAGCGTTTTCGCCCGCACCACCCCGGAACACAAGCTGCGCCTGATCGCGGCGCTCCAGGCGGCGGGCGACACGGTCGCCATGACCGGCGACGGTGTCAACGACGCCCCGGCGCTGAAGCGGGCCGACATCGGCGTCGCCATGGGCCGCAACGGCACCGAGGCGGCGAAGGAGGTGGCGGCGATGGTGTTGGCCGACGACAATTTCGCCTCCATCGTCCATGCGGTGGAGGAGGGGCGCACCGTCTACGACAATCTGCGCAAGACCATCCTGTTTATGCTGCCGACCAACGGAGCGCAGGCGGCGGTGATCCTGCTGGCGGTGCTGTCGGGCAGCATCCTGCCGATCACGCCGGTACAGATCCTGTGGGTCAACATGGTGACCGCGGTGACGCTGGGGCTGGCGCTGGCCTTCGAGGCGCCGGAACCCGGCGTCATGGCCCGCCCGCCGCGCCCGCGCGACGAGCCGATCCTGACCGGCCGGCTGGTGCGGCGGATGGCGGTGGTTCTGGCCCTGCTGGTGGTCTCCAGCTTCGGCTTCTTCCACTTCCACCGCTTGCAGGGCGACGGCATCGAGGAGGCGCGGACCATCGCCGTCAACGCCCTGGTGGTGGGCGAGATCTTCTTCCTGCTCAGCGCCCGCGACCTGCATGGGCGGGCTGGGCTGCCGTCCGCCCTGGCCGGCAGCCGGCCGGTCTGGCTGTCCATCGCGGTGATGACCCTGCTGCAACTGGCCTTCACCTATGCGCCGCCCTTGCAGTCCCTGTTCGGCACGGCCCCGGTCGGCGTCACCGCCTGGGCGGCGATGGCCGCCGTCGGAACCGTGCTGTTCGTGCTGATGGAGATCGAAAAGCGGCTGACCGCGGCGCCTACTCCTCCTTAGCCTCGAAGCGATAACGGAAGTCGCAATGGTCGGCGCCCTGCATGATGGTCTGCGTGCGCTCCATCTTGATGCGCGGGTCGTAGCCGGTGCAGAAGGCGGCGTCGCGGTTGCAGGACAGCAGGTGCCCAATCGACCCCAGCCCCATCTCCCGGTACATCTCGGCGTAGCGGCAGCGCGTGACGTTGTAGTCGAAATGGGTGTCGTCCTGCCGCTTCACATCCAGCCGCAGCGCGTCGTCCTTGGTCCACAGCGGCTGAAGATCGGCGAAGCTCTTCAGGCTGGTGCCCTCCGGCTCGGTCTCGGCGAAGGATTTGGCGGCGGCCAGGGCCGCCTTGGTGATCGCCGCCCCCAGGATCTCCTGTGCGGTGGCTTCGCCCAGCCGGGCGGCCATCTCCTCATAGACCGGCTTCAGGATTTCCGCCTCGATGCGGCGGCGTTCGAGGATGCCCATGGTCTGGGTCATGACTGGCTTCCTTCCATGAGGTGGCGTCACAATTGGCTTTTAATGGGCCTTCAATGGGCATGGCCGCCGAGATAGGCCTCGGCGATGCGTGGGTCGTCCCGCAACTGGTCGGCCGGGCCGGACAGCACGATCCGGCCATCCTCCAGCACCGCGGCATGGTCGGCAATCCGCAATGCGGCGCGGGCGTTCTGTTCGACCAGCAGGATTGACACCCCTTCGGCCCGGATGCGGCCGATCAGGTCGAAGATCTGCGCGACGATCTTCGGCGCCAGCCCCAGCGACGGTTCGTCGAGCAGAAGCAGGCTCGGCCGGCGCATCAGGGCGCGGGCGATGCACAGCATCTGCTGCTCGCCGCCGGACAGCGATCCGGCATTCTGGCGCAGGCGTTCGCTCAGGATCGGGAACATCGCCAGCACGCGGTCCAGTTCGCCCAGCCCGACATCGCCGCCGCCCAGCACCAGATTCTCGCGGACATTCATGTTGGAGAAGATCTGCCGCCCTTCCGGCGCCTGGGACAGGCCAAGCTGGACGATGCGGTGGGCCGGCATGTTGGCGATGGGCTGGCCGCGGAAGGTGATGGTCCCCTGTTTCGCCCGGTAGATGCCGGACACCGTGCGCATCAGCGTGGTTTTGCCGACGCCGTTGGAGCCGAGCACCGCGACGATGGCGCCCTCGGGCACATCCAGGCGGACGCCGTGCAGGATCTCCTGCGGTCCCATGGCGACATGCAGGTCCGCAATCGAGAGCAGCGGCGCTGTTATTGGCGGCGCGGTCATTCATCCACCCCAAGATAGGCTTCGAGGACGCCGGCATCGGTGCGGATGGCGTCCGGCGTGCCGTCGGCGATCTTGCGGCCGGAGGCCAGAACCAGGATGCGCTGGCAGATGCCCATGACCAGCGTCATGTCGTGTTCGACCAGCATGATGGTCAGTCCCTGGCCGTGCAGCCGCTTGATGAAGGCGGCCAGATCGCGCGTCTCGGTGTCGTTCAGCCCGGCTGCCGGCTCGTCCAGGATCAGGAAGCGCGGCCGCATGGCGAGCGCGCGGGCGATCTCCAGATATTTGCGCTGGCCGTAGGGCAGGTTGGCCGCCAGCTCCGCCGCCACATGGGTCAGGCCGACCGCCTCCAGCGCTTCCCAGGTACGGCGGCTGATCTCGGCGGAGCGGTCCCGGCCACGCCGGTGGAGGGAGCCGAACAGCGCGCCGAACGCCCCCTGCGGCAGCGCGCCGACGGCGCCGACCGACACGTTGTCGAAGACCGACATGTTGGGGAAGACGCGCAGGTTCTGGAAGGTGCGGCTGATGCCCAGCCGCGCCACCTGATTGGGTGTCATCCCGCTGATGGTCCGGCCGGCGAAGGCGACGGTGCCGCCGGACAGCGGGGTGAAGCCGGAAATCAGGTTGAACAGCGTGGTCTTGCCGGCGCCATTCGGTCCGATCAGCCCGACCAGCTCGCCCTCGTTCACATGGGCCGTGACGTCGCCGACCGCCTGCACGCCGCCGAAGCGGCGGCTGACGTTGCGGATTTCAAGAAGATGGGTCATCGCCAGCCGATCCCTTCCCCCTTGCCATTCGCCGGGCCGGTGGTCCGCCATGCCGCACCCAGCTGTTGGCGCACCAGCCGCAGGGCCGATACCTCGCCCAACAGGCCCTTCGGCAGCAGCAGGATGGAGAGGAACATCACCAGACCGACCATGATGTTGCGGAAGTCGCCCAGGCCGCGCAGCCCTTCCGGCAGCAGGATCAGCAGCAGCGCGCCGATGACCGCCCCCGGCAGGCTGCCCAGGCCGCCGACCACCACCATTGCCAGGATCAGGATGGATTCCGAAAATTTGAAATCGCCCGGCGAGATGTAGCCGGTCATGTGCGCCCACAGGCCGCCCGCCACCCCGGCGAAGAAGGCCGACAGGGTGAAGGCCTCCATCTTCAGCCGCACGGTGCTGACGCCCATGGCGTCGGCGCACTGGTCGTCCTCGCGGATCGAGCGCAGGGCGTTGCCGTAATAGGAGTGGCTGAGCCGGCCGATGGCGATGACCGACAGCGTCACCACCGTCGCCACTGTGTAGTAGGCGGCGAGGCGGCCCGACAGGCTGAAGCCGAACAGCTCGAACCCCTTGGAGACGATGATCCCGTTGGGACCCTTGGTGAAGTCCACCCAGTTCAGCATCACCAGATACAGCATCTGGCCGATGGCGAGCGTCGCCACTGCGAAATAGATGCTGACCAGCCGCATGGTCGGCAGCGCCACCAGGAAGGCGACCAGCGCCGCCACCAGACCGGACAGCGGCAGCGTGACGGTGAAGCCAAGCCCCAGCTTGGAGGTCAGCAGCGCCGCGGTGTAGGCGCCGACGCCGTAGAAGGCGGCGTGTCCCAGATGCAGCAGCCCGGCCACCCCCGTCACCAGATGCATGGAGGCCGACAGCAGGACGAAGATCAGCGCCAGATTGGCGATCTGGTAGAAATAGCCCTTGTCGAAGCCGGCCAGCAGCGCCGGAAGCGCTGCGAAGACCAGCAGCAGGATCAGCGCCGGGACCAGCAGCCCCCGGCGCCGGGTCAGGCCATCGGCAGGTGCCGCAGTCTCAAACGCGTTCACGGCGCGCTCCGAACAAGCCGTTGGGGAAGAAGATCAGGGTCAGGATCAGGAAGCCGTAGGCCACCATGTCCGACCAGCCCGACGAGACGAAGGTCGTCGCCATGCTTTCCGAAATGCCGAGGATCAGCGCGCAGATAACGGCACCGGGGATGGAGGACAGTCCGCCCATCACCATGGCGACGAAGGCCTTGATGCCGGGGGTGAAGCCCATGGCCGGAAAGACCGCGCCATAGTACAGCCCCATCAGGATGCCGGCCGCCGCCCCCATCATCGATCCGACGACGAAGGTGGTGATGATGGTGCGATCCGTGTCGATGCCCACATATTTGGCGCCGAGCGGGTTGCTGGACACCGCGCGGATCGCCAGCCCGACACGGGTGCGCGTCAACAGATATTGCAGGCCGATCAGCATGGCGGCGGCGACGCCGAAGATGATGAAGTCGCCGGTCACCAGGATGACCGGGCCGACGCGCACCGGCGTGTTGATCAGGTACTCGAACGGGACGGAGCGCATCTGCGATCCGAAGACGATCTCCAGCGCCTCGCGCACCACGATGGACACCGCCAGCGAGGAGAGCAGGGTCGATTCCCGCATCGCCCGCGATTTCAGCGACGCCTCGTCGGTGAAGCGGCGGAACGGCTTGAAGGCGATCCGCTCCAGCGAGAAGCCCGCAAGCGCCCCGATCGCCAGCGCGCCCAGGATCACCGCCACGATGGGCGGCGCCGTGGCCGAGATCAGCACGAGGCCGGCGAAGGCGCCCAGCGTGTAGATCTCGCCATGGGCAAAGTTGACGACGTTCAGCACGCCGAAGATCAACGTAAAGCCGATTGCCATCAGCGCGTAGGTCATGCCCAGCGACAGGCCGATGGCCAGCTGCTGGAGATAATAGGGATCGAACATGCGGGCTCTGTCGCTGGGAAAAGGGGCGCTGGGGATCGTTTGCCGGGGGGTTAGTCGGCGACCGGAACGAAGGCGCCGCCCTTGACCTCGACCTTCACCAGTTCCTTCTCGGCCTCGCGGTCGGCGCTGAAGCTGGTCTTGCCGGTGACGCCGGGGAAGTCCCTGGTCTGGGCCAGCGCGTCGCGCACCTTCTCGCGGGTCGGGTTGGGCGACGCCTTCTCCACCGCCGTCAGCATGATGCGGACCGCGTCATAGGCCTGGGCCGGGAACTGGCCGGGCACCGCGCCGTCGGAGCGCTTCTTCCACTCGTCGACGAAATGCTGGACGTTCGGCGACGGGTCGGTCGGCAGGAAGTTGGAGGTCAGGTGCACGCCCTCCGCCGCGCCGCCGGCCAGTTCGATCAGCTTCGGACTGTAGGCCGCCGAGGTCGAATAGACCGGCGTCTTGATGCCCAGCTGCTGCAACTGCTTCAGGAACTGCGCGCCGTCCTCGTAGAAGAAGCCGGTGTAGATCGCGTCGGGCTTCGCACGCTCGAGCTTGCTGATCAGCGACCGGTAGTCCTTCAGGCCGCGGTTAAAGAATTCCGAGAAGGCGACGGTGCCGCCGTTGGCCTTGACCGCGTCGGAAAAGCCGCTGACCACCGACTGGCCCCAATCGGTCTGTTCCGCGATCACCGCGACGTTCTTGAAGCCCTTGGCCGCCATCCATTTGGCGTTGTAGGGGCCTTCCTGCGCCTGGGTGGCGATGTTGCGGAACTGGTACTTGGAGATCTTGGTATAGTCGGGGTGCGAGGCGGTCTGCGACAGCTGCGGCATGCCGGCGTCCTTGTAGACCTGCGCCGCCGCCATCGACACACCGGAGGTGAAGTCGCCCAGAACGCCGACGATCTCCTTGTCGTCCACGAACTTGCGGGCGATGTTGGTGCCCTCCTTGGCGTCGGAGCGGCTGTCCTCGAAGAGGATCTCGACCTTGAACGGCTTGCCGGCGGCGTTGAACTCGGTCAGCGCGATCTCGGCGGCCTTACGGAAATCCTGGCCGTACTGAGCGGTGTCGCCGGTCAGCGGCAACTGGTAGCCAAGCTTGACCGTGTCGGCGGCGAAAGCCGAACCGGCGATTCCGGCGGCGGTGAGGGTCGTCAGCGTGAGGAGGCGGAAATTCATGGCGATGGCACCCTCTTATTGTCTGTATTTGCAGGCTTTGCGGCGACGCGCGTTTATTCGGCAGCCTTGGCGCCGGGCAGGACCTTCAGCCGGCAGCAGCCCTCGTCGCCCGGCTTCCAGGTTTCGCCCTTGAAGACGAACCCGGCGGCCTCGAACAGACCGCCGTCGATGGCGCCGGCCATCTTGCAGAGCAGTTCCAGATCGGCGTCGGACCGGCCCTGCGCCTGCCAGGCTTCCTTCAGCGGGCAGCGGTGGAAATGGATTTCCAGCGCCTCGCCGTCGCAACGCTTGATCTCCGGCGCGAACATGCTGTCGCGGTTGGGAATGCCGTCGAGGAAGGCATGGCACAGGCCGGTTAGGTCGTCGGGACCGTGCCCCGCAAACTTCACGCCCATCGCCTCGCCGAGACGGCGGGTGGATTCCTGTCCGACCTCCAGCGCCGTTTCGGTGCCGAAACGTTCGCGCAGCACGTCGAACATGTGGGCGTAGGACGCCGCGCGCATCGCGTAGGCATTGCGCAGAAGGGTGGGGTAGTCGGGGCTGTCCGACATGCTGGCAGTCTCCTCGATCAGACTTCGCGGGCGTCGTTCCAGCGGTATTGCAGGATCTTCAGCGGCCCGATGCGTTGCAGCAGGGCGTTGAAGGGCAGGGGCGTCGGTGCGGTGAAGGGCAGGGCGAGATCCTTCGGGTCCTGGCCGATGGCGGCGCGGGCCAGTTCCCGTCCCAGCGAAACCGACAGCGCCACGCCGCGCCCGTTGCAGCCGGCCCAGGCGAAGCCGTTGGGCCCCAGCCGGTGGACACGGGGGAAGTAATCGGTGGTCATGGCGATGCGGCCATTCCACACATAATCGAAGGTGACACCGTTCAGTGCCGGGAACATCCCGGCCAGACGGGCGCCGACGATGCGCTTCAACCGCTCCGCCCCATTCACCGGGTTCAGCAGCGCGCCGCCGGTCACCAGCCGGTTGTCGGCGGTGTAGCGCATGAACCGCAGGTCGCCATGGGTGTCGGACATCGCCTGCCGGCCCGGCAGGATGGTTTTGCGGATGTTGTCGCCCAAGGGAGCGGTCGCCATCTGCCAGGACAGGACCGGTACGACCTCCGTCCGGATTTCCGGGAAGATCGATGCGGCATAGCCGTTGGTGCCCAGCACCAGGGAGCCGGCGGTCACCATGCCCTGCGGGGTGCGGGCGACCCAGGAGTCGCCGCGGCGCTGCACCGACAAAGCGGGGGAGTTGACATAGACCGCGGCCCCGGCCGCGACCACCTTGGCGGCGAGCCCGCGCACCAGCGCCAGCGGGTTGATGTGTCCGCCGGTCCGGTTCATCCAGCCGCCGAAATAGGCGTCCGTGCCGAGAACGGCGGAGACGGCGGCGCGGTCGAGCAGCTCGACATCGGCGCCGAACTTGCCCCATTGCGTTGCCCGGCGCTCGGCGATCTTGATGCGGCCCGGCGAATGGACCGGCTGAACCCAGCCGGTCTGTTCCGCCGCGCAGTCGATGCCGAGGCGGCGCACCAGATCGAACAGGGTGGAGGCGCTGTCGCGGATCAACCCGACCAGACGCTCCCCGCTCTCCCAACCGAAGCGGTCGATGAGGTCGGCGGGGTCGGGACGGGTCAGCGTCGGGATGACCTGCCCGTTGTTGCGGCCGGAGGCGCCCCGTCCCAGTTCGGATGCTTCCAGCACCACCACGCGGCGCCCGGCCTCGGCCGCATGCAGACCGGCGGAAAGCCCGGTGAAGCCGCCGCCGATCACCAGCACGTCCGCCTGCACGCTGTCCTGCAACGCCGGCAGGGCGGGCGGCGGCGGGGCGGTGGCCTCCCACAGCGAGTCCGGACGCTGCCAGATGCCGCCCCGGCCTGGAATGTCCTGCGCCTGGCCCGCCGCCTGATGTGCCCCTTGGTTCGTCACGTCGCGCCCGTCCTGTTCGGCTGAAATCCGCTACGCCCTTATCCCCTTTTGGAGTTAGGGCCATCCGTTTCCCGCCGAACTATGGGACAATGGACACACGTACGCAATTCCCAAGATTTTTCCGCGGAAATTTTTTCATGTCATGCGTCCTGATCGGGAAATCGGGACGCATGTACATGATCTGCGTCATTTCGGCAGGACGGTTTCCGCCAGCCGCACCCAATAGCTGGCGCCGATCGGCAGCACCGCATCGTTGAAATCATAGTGGGGGCTGTGCAGGTTCCGGCCCTGGTCCGACGGTCCGGCACCAACCCAGACGTAGCAGCCCGGCCGCTTTTGCAGCATGAAGGAGAAATCCTCCGCCCCCATGCTGGGCATCGGATCGAGGTCGAGCGCCTCTTCTCCGACCACGCGTGCCGCCGCCCGCCGGGCCAGTTCCGTCTCCGCGGCGCTGTTGGTGGTGGGCGGATACCGCCGCTCGTAGCGCAGGCTGGCCTCGACTCCGAATCCGGCGGCGATGGCGGTCGCCACCTCACCCATGCGGCGCTGCACCAGATCCTGAACCTCCGGCCGGAAGGTCCGGACGGTGCCGCGGAGAACGGCGGTGCCGGGCAGGACATTCCACGTATCGCCTGCGTGGAACTGCGTGACGCTGACGACGGCCGAATCGATGGGATGGACGCTGCGGCTGGCGATGGTCTGGAGGGCGGAGACGATCTGGCTGCCGACCATGATCGTGTCGGTCCCCATATGCGGCATGCCGGCATGCGTGCCCTTGCCGGTCAGGGTCAGCTCGAAGATGTCGTAGGCGGCCATCAGCGGGCCGGGGCGCAACGCGATGCGGCCGACTTCGAGCCCCGGCCAATTGTGCATGCCGAAGACTTTTTCGACGGGGAAGCGGTCGAACAGCCCTTCCTCCACCATCACCCGGCCGCCGCCCTCGTTCTCCTCCGCTGGCTGGAAGATGAAGACGATGGTGCCCCGGAACAGCTCGGGGTGTTCGGTCAGGTAGCGGGCGGCACCCAGCAGCATGGCGGTGTGCCCGTCATGACCGCAGGCATGCATGCGTCCGGGATTGCGCGAGCTGTGCGGAAGATTGGTTTCCTCGTGGATGTGCAGCGCGTCCATGTCGGCGCGGAAGCCGACCATCGGCCCCTCGCCATTGCGCAGGATCCCGACCAGGCCTGTCTTGGCGAGGCCGCGATGAACCTCAAGCCCGAAGGAGGCCAGCTTTTCCGCCACGAAGTCGCTGGTCCGCTGCTCCTCGAAGGCGGTTTCCGGATGGGCGTGCAGATCGCGCCGCCAATCCGTCATGTCCGCGGTCAGCCCGTCGAGCCCCGTAACCATCCCGTCCATCGTCTTGTCCTTATGTTCCAGCAAATCCCTGGGACAATCCTGCCCAAATTATACCGGATCCGAAACGGCCTATTTCGCCGGTGGGCATGCATTCCATCGCATGGCAGGGACCGGGCATCGGGTGGTAGGGGCCGGAAAAGCGCCGCGGTTCCATACATTGATAATGATGTTTAAAACATCATAATGTATGTTTCAGATACCGACTTGCATGTTTCAGCGGGGTATGCAGGATGATCACGGCTTCACAGCTGCGCGCCGCCCGGGCGCTGCTTGGGATCGATCAGAAGACGCTGGCCGAACTGGCCGGACTGTCCGTCCCGACCATCCAGCGCATGGAGGCCAGCGACGGCAACGTGCGCGGCGTGGTGGAGAGCCTGACCAGGGTGGTGGAGGCGCTCGACCTCGCCGGTATCGAGCTGATCGGCGACAACGCGCAGAGCGTCGCCGGCGGCCGCGGCGTCCGTCTGAAGACACCGGCACCCAGGCCCTGAAACACTGGAGCCAAATCCTGGCGCCAAACCCTGACGCCCATCCCATCGACCGCGCGACGGCGACCGCCGACCTGATGCCGACGATCCCGCCGCCTTATTTCAGAAGGCCGCCGGACAGATGACCGCACCGATTTCCCATCGACCGAGCTTTGCCGAGCTGTTCACGCCGAAGCTCGTCACCATCCTGCACGAGGGCTACGGGCTTTCGAACCTTCGCGCCGACGCCATCGCCGGGCTGACGGTGGCCATCGTCGCGCTTCCGCTGTCGATGGCGATTGCCATCGCCTCGGGCGCATCGCCGGCACAGGGACTCTACACGGCGATCTTCGGCGGTTTCTTCGTCTCCGCCCTGGGCGGCAGCCGGTTCCAGATCGGCGGTCCTGCCGGCGCCTTCATCGTGCTGGTCGCCGCCACGGTGCAAGCGCATGGCATGGACGGTCTGATCCTCGCCACCCTGCTGTCCGGCCTGATGCTGGCGGCCATCGGCCTTCTGCAGCTGGGAACCTACATCAAATTCATGCCCTATCCGGTGACGGTCGGCTTCACCGCCGGCATCGCCGTGATCATCTTCGCCAGTCAGATCAAGGATCTCCTCGGCCTGACCCTGAGCGGGCCGGAACCCGGGCCTCTGCTTGAAAAGCTGCCGGTGCTATGGTCGGGCCTGCCGACCGCCGACCCGGCGTCGGTCGGGCTGGCGCTGGCGTCCGTCGGCATCATCGTCGGGTTGAAGGCAGTGCGGCCCCATTGGCCGGGCATGCTGATCGCGGTTGCCGGCAGCGCCGTCGTGACCGCCGCCTTCGGCCTCGACGTCGCGACCATCGGCACCAAGTTCGGCGGCATTCCGTCGGGCCTGCCGATGCCGGCCCTGCCGGCGATCACGCTCGAAAAGATTCAGGCGGTTCTGCCGAGCGCCATCTCGTTCGCGCTGCTCGGCTCCATCGAATCGCTGCTCTCGGCGGTGGTCGCCGACGGCATGACCGGGCGCCGCCACCGCTCCAACTGCGAACTGGTCGGGCAGGGCGTCGCCAACATCGCGTCCGGCCTGTTCGGCGGCATCTGCGTCACCGGCACCATCGCCCGGACGGCGACCAACGTACGCGCCGGCGCCCACGGGCCGGTCGCCGGCATGCTGCACGCCGTGTTCCTGCTGGTCTTCATCCTGGTCGCGGCACCGCTCGCCAGCTTCATTCCGCTCGCCAGCCTTGCCGGCGTCCTGGCCGTCGTGTCGTGGAACATGGTGGAGAAGCCGGCCATCGCCGCCCTCCTGCGCGCCTCGCGCGGCGATGCCGCGGTGCTGCTGACCACCTTCCTGCTGACGATCTTCACCGGCCTGACCGAAGCCATCGTCATCGGCTTCGCGCTCGGCTCGGTGCTGTTCATCCACCGCATGTCGACGATCACCGCCATCGAAAGCCAGACACCCTTCGTTGCGGAGGACAGCGCGGACGGCGCCCTGGTCGCCCGCAAGCCCTACGATCAGGGTGCCGCCGATCCCGAGGTGGTGATCTACCGGATTTCCGGCGTGTTCTTCTTCGGGGCGGCGGCGTCCATCGGTTCGGTGCTCGACCGCATCGCCGATACCCACCGGGTCCTGATCGTCGATTTCAGCGCCGTGCCGTTTCTCGATTCGACCGCGGCCAACACGATCGAGGGGCTGGCGCACAAGGCGGCGCGGCGCGGCGTGAAGCTGATCCTGACCGGGACCAGCCACGCCTCGCGTCAGGCGCTGTTCAGCCACGGGCTGAAACCGCCCCTGGTCAGCTATGAGCGGACCATCGACGTCGCCCTGCACAAGCTGCGGCGGGACGAGGCCGCGTCGAATGCCGGGGATGGAGCGGTGACCCAGGACGCCGTGTAGCGGCGCGGGGCAACACCGATCACCCCAGCAGCGCCGCCACCTCCGCCAGCGTCGGGGCCGAGTCCGCAGCACCGGCGCGGGTGGTGGCGAGCGCCCCGCAGGCGGCGGCGAAGCGCACCGCGCCAGCCAGATCGTCGCCGCGGGCGAGCGCGAAGGCGAGCCCGCCGTTGAAGCAGTCGCCGGCCGCGACGGTGTCGACCGCCGTCACCGGGAAGGGCGGGATGAAGCCCTGCTGCCCCAGGCCGCGGAAGTAGACGCCCTTGGCGCCCATCTTGACGATGGCGATGGACAGGCCGCGCTCGGCCAGCCGCTCCGCCGCCACGGCGGCCTCGTCCGGGGTCGTCGGCCGCAGCCCGACCAGGGATTCGGTCTCCGTCTCGTTCGGGGTCATGGCATCGACGGCCCGGAAGATTTCGGCGGCCAGCCCGCCATGCGGGGCCGGCGCCGGGTCCAGGATGATGCGGCCGCCGCCGGCCCGCACCGCGGTCGCCGCAGCCAGACCGGCGGCGAGCGGGGTTTCCAGCTGAAGCAGCAGCACGGACGCTTCGGCGAACAGCGGGGCGGCCTGCGCCACGTCCTGTCCGCTCACCGCCATGTTGGCGCCGCCGATCACGGTGATGCAGTTCTCGCCAGAGGATTCGACGCCGATCACCGCGATCCCGGTCGGGTTGGCCGGGTCGTTCGACAGGCGGCCGGTCCGCACGCCGAAGCCGGCCAGCCGGCTGCGCGCCATCTCGCCGAAGGCATCGCCGCCGGTCCGGCCGACCATCTCGACCGTTCCGCCCAGCCGGGCGGATGCTGCGGCCTGGTTGGCGCCCTTGCCGCCCAGCCCCATGGCATAGCCGGTGCCATGCACGGTCTCGCCGGGACGGGGAAGCCGGTCGGAATAGGCGCAGACGTCGATGTTGACGCTGCCGAAGACGACGATAGGGCGGTTTGACGTCATGAGAGCCTCGCACAGGGCCAGCCGACCGAGGCGCGGAGCACGAGGTCGGGCGGCAGGGACAACAGGTCGGGCAGGGGCCGGCCGTCTTCGAGATGGTCGATCAGCAGCTCCGCCGCGCGGGCGCCCAGCAGGCCCGCGGATTGGCGGATGGTGGACAAGGGCGGGGTGAGGTAGGCGGCCAGTTCGATATCGTCGTACCCCAGCACCGACAGGCGGTCCGGCACGGCCAGCCCACGTTCGGCCGCGGCGCGCAGCACGCCGGCCGCCATCAGATCGTTGAAGGCGAAGACCGCCTCCGGCGGCTCCCCCCCGTCGAGCAGCGATGCCGCCGCCGCGTAACCGCCGGCAATGGTCAGGTCGGCCTCGCGCAGCAGCCCCGGCTCCAGCGTCAGCCCGGCCTTGCCCAATTCCTCGACGAGGCCGGCCAGCCGGGCGCGGGAGCGCGGATGGCGCCCCGGGCCGGTGATGCAAGCGATGTGGCGGAAGCCGCGTTCCGCCAGCAGCCGGGCCGCCAGCCGTCCGCCCATCACCGAATCGTCGGTCACCGTGCAGGCGCCCGGATGCGGATCGGTGTCGAGCAGCAGCAGCGGCAGGTTGGGCGCCCGCGCCTGCACATTGTCGAGAAAGCCGGGATCGGCGTTGCTGGTCAGCACCGCAAGCCCGTCGATCCGCCGGTTGTGTAGGGCCTCGAAGGCGCGGAGCTGCTTGTCCGGCTCATCGTCGGTGTTGCACAGGATCAGGCTGTAACCGCGGTCGGAACTGACCGTCTCCAGCCCGTGGATCACATGGGCGAAGAAGGGGTTGGAACTGGCGGTGACGATCATCCCGAGCGTGCGGGTGCGGTTGCCCTTCAGCGCCCGCGCGATGCCGTTCGGCGTGTAGCCCAGCTGGTCGATGGCGGCGCGCACCAGCTGCTCGGTTTCCGGCGCCACGAAGCGGGTGGCGTTGATGACGTGGGAGACGGTGCTCATCGACACGCCGGCCTCGCGGGCCACATCCCTGATCGTCACCATGCCGCCACTCTCCTCAACACATTCCGCTCCCTCCGGCGCAAGCTTCGTCGGCGCCAGCCTCGTCGGCCGTGCCGGCAGGGGCGGGCTCGTGCTTTACTTCGTCACCATCTTCAACTCAACCGGCGTGAAGGCTGGGACCTTCTCGCCCTTCAGGACCTTGTCGGCGGTCTCGACACCCTTCTCGCCGATCAGGCCGGCCTGCTGGGCGACCGTCGCCGTCAGGCTGCCGGCATTGACCGCCGCGACGCCCTCGTCGGTGCCGTCGAAGCCGACCACCGGGATCTTGCGGCCGGACGCCTGGATCGCCTTGGCGGCCCCCAGCGCCATCTCATCGTTGTGGGCGAACACTACGTCGATCTTCTGCTGGGCCTGGAGGATGTTCTCCATTACGTTCAGGGCCTTGGTGCGGTCGAAGTCGGCCGGCTGGCTCGCCACCACCTTCAGGCCGCTGGCCTTGTCCACCACCTCGTGGAAGCCCTTGCCGCGGTCGCGGGCGGCCGACGCGCCCGGCAGGCCCTGCAGTTCGACGACGGCGCCCTGGCCCTTCAGCATGTCGACAACCAGCTGGCCGGCCATCCGGCCGCCGGCGACGTTGTCGGACGCGATGTGCGACGCGACCTCGCCGCCATTGGCCGAGCGGTCGAGCGTCACCACCGGGATCTTGGCGCGGTTGGCCGAACGGACCGCCGAGCGGACGGCGTCGGAATCGGTCGGATTCACCAGCAGAAGCTTGACCTTCTTGTTCACCACATCCTCGACATTGGCCAGTTCCTTGGCCGGGTCGTTCTGGGAATCGAGGACCAGCAGGTTATAGCCCAGCGCCTTGGCCTTGGTTTCCGCCCCGTTCTTCAGCGTGACGAAGAACGGGTTGTTGAGGGTCGAGACGACCAGGGCGATGGTGTCGGCCGCCTGGGCGTTGGCCGTGGCGAGCAGGGCGGTGGCGGCGACGGTGGCCGCGGTCAGGAGCTTACGCATGGTTGGAGTCCTTCCTCATCGTTCTTGTTCGTCTGATTGGGCCAGGCAACGGGTCCAAAGGGAGCCGATCCGGTGAAACGGTCGCCTTACGGCGACTTGCGGCTGTCGGCGAGCACCGCGAGCAGGATGACCGCGCCCTTGGCGATCATCTGGTAATAGGAGGAGACGTCCATCAGGTTCAGCGCGTTGTTCAGCACGCCGATGATGAGGGCGCCGACCAGCGTGCCGAACAGGGTGCCCTTGCCGCCGGACAGGCTGGTGCCGCCGACCACGACGGCGGCGATGGCATCCAGCTCGTAACCGGCCCCGGCGGTCGGCTGTGCGCTTTCCAGCCGGGCGGTCAGGATGACGCCGGCCAGCGCCGCCAGCAGCCCCGACAGAGCGTAGATCGTCGTCTTTTCCAGATTGACCCGGATGCCGGACAGCCGCGCCACCACCTCGTTGCCGCCGACCGCATAGGTGTAGCGGCCGAAGCGGGTACGGGTCAGGATAAGGCCGCAGACGGCGAAGACCGCCGCCGCCACGACCACCGGCACCGGAATGCCGAGCAGATAGCCGCCGCCGACGCTCCAGAACGCATCG
This sequence comes from Azospirillum sp. A29, assembly GCF_042604625.1. Classification (NCBI taxonomy): domain Bacteria; kingdom Pseudomonadati; phylum Pseudomonadota; class Alphaproteobacteria; order Rhodospirillales; family Azospirillaceae; genus Azospirillum; species Azospirillum sp. A29. The sequence goes on along the minus strand of NZ_CP170460.1, from coordinate 405,627 downwards.
GCCGCCGCACCGGTCCCGGTGGTGATCGGCCGCCCGTCGGTGAAGACCAGCGTGGCGCCGCGCAGCATCGTCATCGCGACCAGCGTGGCGACGAAGGGCTGCACGCCGCCGGTGCCGATGACGACGCCGTTGATGGCGCCCAGACCGGCCCCCAGCAGCAGGCTGAGTGGGATCGCCAGCCAGATCGACAAGTCACCCGCCACCAGCCAGGCGCAGACGGCGCCGCAGAAGGCCAGCACCGATCCGACCGACAGGTCGATGCCGCCGGACAGGATGACGTAGGTCATGCCGACCGCGATCACCGCGTTGATCGAGGTCTGCCGCAGGATGTTCAGCAGATTGTCGACGGTCATGAAGCTGGGGCTCATGACCGCAACGGCGGCCATCAGCACGATCAGGCCGACCAGCGGCTTGTTGCGGGAGAGGAAGCGTTTCAGCGTGGTCATCGTCGTCTCTCTTCCTGCCCGTCAGCCGATCGCGCAGGCCATGATCTTTTCCTGGGTCGCCTCGTCCCGGCCGAAGCGGCCGGTGATCCGCCCGCCCGCCATCACGAGAATGCGGTCCGACAGGCCCAGCAGCTCCGGCATGTCCGACGACATCAGCAGGATGCACAGGCCCTTGGCCTTCAGATCGTTGATGAGGCCGTAGATCTCGCGCCGTGCGCCGACATCGACGCCGCGCGTCGGCTCGTCGAGGATCACGATTTTGGGCGACAGCATCAGCGCCTTGGCCAGCGAGATTTTCTGCTGGTTGCCGCCGGACAGCGTCCGCACCTCCGCCCCGATGCCGTGCGCCTTGACGGCGAAGGCGGCCATGAAGCGGTCTACGGCGGTCCGCTCGTCGGCCTGCCGGACGACACCGCCGGGGCCGCAAAGCTGCTTGAGCGCCGCCAGCGACATGTTGGTGCGGATCGAGTGGCCCTGGATCAGCCCCTCGGCCTTGCGGTCTTCGGGCACATAGGCGATGCCGGCGGCGACGCCGTTGCGGGGATGGCGCAGCCTGACCTCGCTTCCATCGACGCGGACGCTGCCGGCGTGCAGGCGGCTGGCGCCGAAGATCGCCTTGCCCAGTTCGGTCCGTCCGGCACCCATCAACCCGGCAAATCCCAGAATCTCGCCACCGGCGGCGCTGAAGCTGACGTCGTTCACGCCGTCGGCGCTCAATCCCTCCACCGTCAGCCGCTCGGCCCCGGCGGGGCAGGGCAGATAGGGGTACTGGTCGGTGATCGAGCGGCCGACCATGTGGCGGATCAGGGCCGCCTCGTCGAAATCGGCGACCGCCCCGCGATGGACCATGTGCCCGTCGCGCAGGACCGTGACGCTGTCGCACAGCGCGAAGATCTCGCCCAGCCGGTGCGAGATGTAGACGATGCCCTTGCCGTCGGCCTTCAGGCCGCGGATGACCTCGAACAGGACGGCGGTCTCGACGTCGGTCAGCGCGTCGGTCGGCTCGTCCATGACGATCAGTTCGGCGTTCAGCGACAGGGCGCGGGCGATCTCGACCATCTGCTGCTGCCCGACGCTGAGGCTTCCGACCGGACAGTCCGGATCGATGGTCTGGCGCAGCCGCTCCAGCAGGGCCTTGGCTTCGCGCCGCATGCGGCTGCGGTCGATCAGGCCGAGCCGGTTGCGCGGCTCGCGCCCCAGCCAGATGTTGTCGGCCACCGACAAATGGGGCAGCAGGTTCAATTCCTGATGGATCATCGCGATGCCGGCGTCGATGGCCTGCCGCGGCGCGGTGAAGCGCACCGGCTGGCCGCGGAACGTCATCGCGCTGGAGCTGTCGGGCTGGACGATGCCGGTGACGATCCGCATCAGCGTCGATTTGCCGGCGCCATTCTCGCCGATCAGGGCCATGACCTCGCCGGCGCGCAGGCGGAAATCCACCCCGTCCAGCACCGTCACGCCGTTGAAGCCTTTGCCGACCCCCTGGAGATCGAGCAGGAATCCGGATCGGGAATCCATCACGCCCTCTGCGTTCAGAAGGTTACACCGGAATAGAGAAGGATGTTGGCGTAGGGGCTGCATTCGCCCGTGCGCACGACAGCGGCGGAGGACACGGTCAGCCGCTTGAACTCCTCATGGGGGACTTCCTCCAGCGCGATCTGCCGGCCCTGCGCCGCGGCCATGCGGTCCAGGCGGACGGACAGCTGGGCGCGCAGGGACGGATTCACGATTGCCATCTCGGTCGCGATCACCGCGCGCTCCACCATCATCTCCTCCGCCACCGCGTCGAGGATTTCGAGGAAGGAGGGCAGGCCCGGCGTCACCGCGAGGTCGATCCGTTCCGGCCCGGCCGGAATCGGCAGCCCGGCATCGGCGATGACCAACGCCTGCGTATGGCCGAGCGAGGCAATCGCATGGCTGAGCGGGGCATTGAGAAGGCCAATCCGTTTCATCGCAAAGCGGCTCCAACTGGGCAGGACAGGCCGAAGCTAGCGTCATCGAAACGTTTGCGCAAACGTTTGCGTTGCTGCGCCGCACCAAATCCGCGCGCTTTGGCCGACGGCGCGATGCTGTGCCGTCGGTCCGGGGAATAAGAAATGTCGGTCTTCAGTGACTTATGCGCCGGGCTTGCCTGCGCGTGACCGGCCGCCGCTCAGACGGCGTAGGTGCCGTCGAACAGGTCGCCGAGGGCGAAGCGCGTGAGTGCCCGCAGTCGCGCCACCCGTCGATGTTTCTCGCGACCGGTCACGAAGTGACAGCGACGGCAAAGCCGGTGATGGTCTTCAGCGGCCATCCTTGCCGCTGCCGACTGACGGTAGAGACCGACAACCGCACGTGAGTGACGCAGACGGGCGTAGTCGACGACATCCGGCCAGGACGCCTGGTCGCCGTTGGCGTCGATCCACCCGTTGTCGGGCGACAGCCAACGGCCGTCGGGCAGGCAACGAAGCATCTGCCCATGTGGCCGGCCGCAATGGTCACAGCGGAGATCGATGGACGGGCTGGAGTTGTCAGCGCTGTTGGCCATGGGATCGAAGACCGTGGATGGCGGGACCGGGCTCGATTCTAGCGAAGCTTCGGGCTTGTGGGAATCCCCTCCGTGCTTGCCGGCGTTTCCCTGATTGGAACCTCCGTCTGGAACACCCGCTTGTCGAAATCGTCGATCAGCACCTCAAGACGCAACGACCATTGCCCGGCCAGCGGAAGCGTCGTGTCGTCGGCTCCGAAGAAGCCGGGACCGAAGCTCGTCAGGGCATGCCGCAGCGGAGCCACACCCGCCGAAGGAAGCTCCCAATTCATCGTCACCTCACGGGCTGCAACCGGTTTGCCGTCCTCGTTCTGAAGGTGAAGCCGAACGCCATTGCGCCCGGGACTGGCCGGGCCGACGTCGATGAGGGCGATGAGCCCGCCTTTCACCGTGACGGCGGAAAAGCCTGCCGGCGGCTTCTCCTCGCTTGCATGGAGTGCGCGTGGCGGCGGCGTCAGGGCGAAGGCCGCCGTCAGCAGCAGGGCGGTGCCTGCCGCCGCCATCTCCAGGCCGATGCTCCGCCGCAGGGACCTGACGGCGCGGCCACCATTCCGGTCGCCACTCCGGTCCAGGGCAGGGGTCAGGACTTGCCGGTTCCATGCCGCCTGCCCGAGCAACAGCAGGACCGCCAGCATCTTGCCCAGCCATACCCAGCCATAGCCGCTGGACAGCACGGCCTGGACGGACTGGAGTTGGATCGCGGACAGAACCATGCCGGCTCCGGCCAGAATGGCCACGGCACCGATGGCGATGCGCGAGAAGCGGCGGGTCAGCCTTGCGGCCTCGGCCGGGGATTCCAGGCGCAGTGCCATGGACAACGGCCAGAAGGCGCCGACCCAGAAGGCGGCCATCAGCCCATGCAGGCCGACGAGCGGCGCACTCAGCCAGCGGGGAGGAGCCGTGGCGGCGTGGCCGGTGGCGGCCAGCGAGGCGGCCCCCAGCAATGCCCCCGCCACCAGCAGCGCCGGTCCCATCGCAGAACGGGCCTCGATGGCCAAGCCGCAAGCCGAGCAGAGCAGGGCCAGCAGAGCGATGCCGGCGCTGAGGCCGACGCTGCTCCCCGCCCCTGTGGTCCAGGGGGCTCCTGTCGCCAGGGCGGCAAGCGGCTGGCCGGCCAGAGTCGCACCGGTCACTCCCACCAGCAGCACCGCCGACAGGCCGGCCACCAGCAGCATCAGGCAGAGAGCAGGCTTCAGGCGGTCGTTGAGCGGTGCCCATCGCCCGGTCACCAGCACCAGAAACAGTCCGCCCCCGGTTCCGGCCAGCAGGGCGGCATAGTGCATTGCCCGCAGCAGAAGCCCGGCGAAGGCGGCAGCCCGGGACGGATCGTCCACCGGCGGCGTGCCGGTCGTCGGTGCCGGCGTCACGCCGATCCCGAACGTGAATGAGCCTGCGACGGGATGCCCATCCGCGGAGGTGACGCGATAGCTGGCGACGTACAGACCCTTCGACAGACCCGGCGGCAGGGCGAGGCGGACGCGGTTGTTCTCCGCCAGCGCACCCTGCGGATCGGCCATGTCCCGCCCCTGCTGGTCAAGCAGCTGGACGTGGATGGGAGTGACGGGCTCATTGAACTCCAGCGACAGGGCTGCCGGCGCGGCGTCGAGGCTGGCGCCGTCGGCCGGCATTGACTCCATCAGGACTGCATGAGCCCAGCCGGCCCGCGGCAGGGTGGCGAGGAGCAGCACGGCGAAGAAGAGGACGGACAGGCCCGTAAGCCTGCGACGCGGGCTGGGACGCATGAGGATGCCTCGCTATCGGGAAAGGCGAGGGCCGCGGAAGAGAGGCGGCCAAGGGGCTGCATGCCGTGTAGCCATCGCGGCAGTCGGCATGCAGCCCGATCTTCCGGCCGGTGCCGGGGCGCCGTCAGTGCTGCTTGGGTTCGGTCAGCTTGAGGCCCGGTGCCGGCTCCCGATAATCGTCCGCCGGTTTGCCGGCTTCGGGGATCTCGATCCAGCGGTGGACGCCCTTCTCGCACTCCTGCACCACCGGGATGTATAGCATGGTGCCGGCGGGCTGCTTGGGCAGCACGACCTGAAAGACGAACTCGTCGTACCAGGCGTCGGGCAGGCTGCCGCCGGTCCAGGCGATTTCGGTGACGCCCTGGGTGATGCTGCGGCCGTGCGACTCATAAGGCTGGGCGTAGGGGCCTTCCTTGGTCGCCAGGGTCCAGCCCGGCTTCGGCATCGGCTTGGCCAGCACCGCCCCGTCGGGCAGGCGGACGCGGATGGCGGTGGTCGGCGAACCGTCGCAGCCGTGGCCGACCTTGAGCACCGCCTTGTAATAGCTGCCGGCCGGCGCTTCGCGGGTTTCCAGCGTGACATGCGCAGCGGCGCTGCCGGCGGACAGGGCAAGGCAAAGGGTCCCGGCGGCGAGCGCCAGGGAAATGATGCGGGTCATGATGCGCTCCTGAACGGAATGATGGTCCGATGACGACGGGGAATAGGCCGTCACACTGGCGGAGCGCGGGGATTGAGACAGGTCAGGAAATGGTCGTCCGGGCGAATGCCGGCGGCAGCCGGTGCGGCAACCGGCATGCGATGGACGGCCTGCGGTCGGATGACAGCGGAACCGGGGAGCAGGCCATGGGTGCCGAGCGCAAGGCAGAAGGCGCAGAGGCCGTCATGATCCATGACGGGATGGCTGGAACCGTCATGGCCTCCGCCACCATAGTCTCCGCCAGCCAGCCCTTCGCTGTCCTGTGCATCGGATGGGAGGGGGCCGCAATGGTCGGCTGCCGTCGGGGCGGTCAGGAACCCGGCCGGCAATCCGGCTTGCGCCCGCGCTGCCATGGCCAGATCGGGAACCGCCACCTGGATCAGCAGAGCCAGGACGGCAAGCCAGCCGACCAGTGCGCGGCGCAGTCCAACCGTACCGGCGGAAACGCCGATCCGGATGGAGGCATGCGTGTTGCGCGCGGTCTGGCGGCGAGCCATACGGAGGAGCCGGCTGTTGCGGAAAGCCGCAACCAACCTTCACGCGCAGCCTCGTCCAGTCAAGCCATTCGGCGGTGGCGGGACGATTTGACCACCCTTCCCGATGGTGTGCGGGCGGTCGCCGGCAGCTCGTGCCCTGAGTTGTGCTGTCTCCGCCTGATCTCGCGCCACTCGCGAGACGCGACTCACACAATCAGCTTATCCCATTGTCGCATTCCGCTTCTTCCTGGCCTGTGCTCAGATCGGGCGTGCCTTGAGCAACCCAAGGGAGGAAAAACCATGAAGCGAAACAGCCTGATCCCCATCCTGCTGCTGTGCGCGGGATCGTTCGTCACGGCGGCGCAGGCCCAGACGGCGCAGACGCTGAAGTTCTGGAACCTGACCACGGAAACCATCACCGAGCTGAAGCTTGCCGAACCCGGCACGAACAAGTGGGGCAAGAACCAGACGCTGAACGACAAGGACAAGACGGTCGAGGCCGATGAGCGCCTGAAGCTCAGCGATGTCAAGCCGGGGACCTGGGATGTCAGCATGAAGGACAAGAAGGGGCGCACCTGCGTCCTGCGCAACGTCGCTCTGTCGGGGACCGAGGCCTATGCGTTTTCGATCAGCGAAGACGACGTGAAGAAATGCGCCCGCAAATGAGCGGCTGCCATCTCTGACCTGCGGACAGCACCGGGAAGATGCCGGACCGGACAGCCGACGGGACGCGTCGGTGCCGATCCGGCTTTCGCTGATGTGACGGGGCCGGCTCCAGTGAACGGATCCGTCTGCCCGTTCAGTCCGCATTCTCGAACGCGAAGGTCTCGGTCTCGTCGTCGTAGGTGAACAGCTCGGCATAGCGTGCCCAGCTGGTGACCGCCTTCAGCGTTTCCTCGGCATAGCCTTCGCTCATGAAGGGCGTCAGCTCGGCCCGGATGCGGCTGCTCGGCACACGCTGCGTCGCCGGTTCCTTCAGTAGGCCGTGGATGTGGGCCACCAGCGGCACGTAGCGGGTCAGATGCTCCGCGAACAGCCGCTTGCGGTCCTCCAGGCCAGATTCGGCGAACAGCCGGCCGGGCTCGGTCAGGTGGATGTCGCCTTCCGCCACCTCCGCCAGACCCAGCATCTGCAACGTCTCGGCAATCGGGAACAGGTCGTCGATCTCATGCTGGAGTGCTGCGGCCAGATGCGGCAGGTCCGCCTTGCCATGGTAGGCCGGCGAGGCCAGCGTCTCCAGCAGGCCGGCCAGCAGGTTGGTCGACACATGCTCCAGCGGCACGGCATGGGCCGGCGGCTGCTTGGCGGCCGGCGACGACGCCACCAGCGGCTTGCGCGCGGTCATCCGGCCATAGATGTCGTCCACCATGGCGCGGAACTGCGGGTCCAAGCGGTTGCGCGGATGGGGGATGTTCACCCCGATCTCGGCCGCCACCCGGCCGGGGTTGGAGGAGAAGACCAGGATGCGGTCGCACATCAGCACCGCCTCCTCGATGTTGTGGGTCACCATCAGGATCGACTTGATCGGCAGCCGCCGCTCCATCCACAGGTCGAGCAGGTCGGTGCGCAGCGTCTCCGCCGTCAGCACGTCCAGCGCCGAGAAGGGCTCGTCCATCAGCAGGATTTCCGGATGGACCACCAGCGCGCGGGCGAACCCCACCCGCTGGCGCATGCCGCCGGACAGCTCCTTGGGATAGGCGGATTCGAAGCCGGACAGGCCGATCAGGTCGATGGCCTCCTCGGTCCGCGCCTCGGCCTCGCGGGCCGGAACTCCCTTGGCCTTCAGGCCGGCCATGACGTTCTCCCACACCGTCAGCCAGGGGAAGAGCGCGAAGGTCTGGAAGACCATCGCCACCCCGTCGGTGGGGCCGGCGACCGGTTTGCCATGATGGTGGACGGAGCCGCCGGTCGGCTTGACCAAGCCGGCGACGATGCGCAGCAGAGTCGACTTGCCAGAGCCGGAGCGGCCGAGCAGCCCGACGATCTCGCCGTCGCGCAGGGTCAGATCGACGTTGTCGAGCACGAGGTAATCCTGCCCCGACGGCTTGGCATAGGCCTGACGGACGCCGCTCAGTTCGAAGATGGTGGTGTTGCGGGTGTTCAGCATGGCAGGGTCCCCCTCAGGCGAGGCGCAGGCGGCGCTCGGCGAACGCATAGAGCGGACGCCACAGCAGACGGTTGAACAGGATGACGAACAGCGACATGACGGCGATGCCCAGCACGATGCGGGGGTAATCACCGGCCTCGGTGGCCCGGGCGATGTAGCTGCCCAAGCCATGGGCGGTCAGCCGGGTGTCGCCCCAGTTCACCGCCTCTGCCACGATGCTGGCGTTCCACGACCCGCCGGACGCGGTGACCGCCCCGGTGACGTAGTAGGGGAAGACGCCCGGCAGCATGACATCGCGCCACCATTGCCAGCCGCGGATGCGGAAATTGGCCGCCGCCTCCTTCAGGTCGCCGGGAAAGGCGGTGGCCCCGGCGATGACGTTGAACAGGATGTACCACTGGGTGCCGAGGATCATCAGCGGGCTGAGCCAGACATCCGGGTTCAGGTCGAAGCGGACGATGGCGACCACCGCCACCGGGAACAGCAGGTTGGCCGGGAAGGCGGCGAGGAACTGGGCGGCCGGCTGGACCTTTTCTGCCAGCCGGGGGCGCAGCCCGATCAGCACCCCCAGCGGGACCCAGACCAGCGTCGCCACCGCGATCAGCACGATCACCCGCAGCAGCGTGGCGCCGCCGAGCAGAAGCACGGTGCCGACATCGCCCCAGTCGACGCCGGACGAGACGAAGGCGATCATCGACCAGCCGGCCCACAGGCCCACCACCGTCAGCAGCAGGTACCAGACCACGTCGACGGCCCGCGCCGGCACCCGGTCGAGCAGCCCGCCGACCGTCCGCAGGCCGCCTGCCGCACCGCGGCGCGCACCGCCCACCGGCAGGCGCAGCCAGACCAGCCGGCCGAACAGGCGGTCGAGCGGTGCGAAGACGGCGCGGAAGAAGCGGGTGCGCTGGAACAGGGTGAGCAGCCAGGACTCCGGGACCTCCTGCGCTCCGGTCAACTCGACCCTGAACTTGTCGGCCCAGGCGACCAGCGGACGGAACAGCAGCTGGTCATAGGCTAGGATGACCAGCAGCATCGCCAGCACTGCCCAGCCGACGGCGTCCAGCCGCTGCCCGTCGATGGCCTTGGCGAGGTAGGAGCCGATGCCGGGCAGAGTGATGGTGTGGTCGCCGACGGTGATCGCCTCCGATGCGACGACGAAGAACCAGCCGCCGGACATCGACATCATCATGTTCCACACCAGCCCAGGGGCCGCATAGGGCGCCTCCAGCGTCCAGAAGCGCTGCCAGCCGGAAAAGCCGAAGCCGGTCGCCGCCTCGTCCAGGTCGCGCGGAACGGTGCGCAGCGACTGGTAGAAGCTGAAGGCCATGTTCCAGGCCTGGCTGGTGAAGATGGCGAAGATCGCCGCGCATTCTGCTCCCAGCACGCTGCCCGGGAAAAGCCCCAGGAAGAAGACGACGGTGAAGGAGATGTAGCCGAGCACGGGCACCGACTGGAGCACATCCAGCACCGGGATGAGCAGCATGCCGGCCCGCCGGCTCTTGGCCGCCAGCGTGGCATAGGTGAAGGTGAACAGCAGCGACGCCACCATCGCCGCCAGCATCCGCAGGGTCGACCGCAGGGCGTATTCCGGCAGCATCCAGGGGTCCAGCGTGACCGGCACCTCCTCGACGCTGTTCAGCGGCAGGGCCATCTGATGGCCGCCGATGGCGAGCAGGGCCAGCAGGCCGATGACCAGCGGCAAGGCGACAACGTCCCACCGGTTCGGCGCGGCGTCGGTCGCCTTCACCGAAACATTCGTGTTGATCCAGACCATGACTATCCATCCTGCGGTCCCGTCGCGGGATCGGCCGGCAAGGAAAACGGTGGCGGCGCGGCAGAGGCGCCGGTGCGGATTTTCAGGAGGAGTGGCGTGGAGTCAGCGACTTGGCGGGCGCAGGTCGCCCGTCACGGAAAAGCACACGCGCCCGTCGGGGCGGCGGCGCATGGAAACCGGGATGGTGAGGAGCTTCACCATGGTCCACCTCTGATCGGCCCGAAGACGACGGGCCGCGGGTGGACCCCTTCAAGAGGTCAGCCCGCGAACGGCGTCGTCAGGGGAATGTGAGTAGATCGACTACTGGGGCTGTCCATCTCTTGCCTTTTCGATCCGGCCGCTGGCCCGGCGGGTGGGGCGGAGGGAACGATCATGCGGTGACGATGCCGCCCCTCTACTCCCCTGGCCGGCCAAGGTCAAGAGCGGGAATCGACCTGCAATCACCCGTCATCGAATCGTCATGAAACCATGTGCCGGCGGCCGTCGCGGGGCGGTCGGCGGGGAAAGCGCGGTCGCTTCAATCGGGTGCGCGCAGACGGTATCCGACCCCCGTCTCGGTCAGGATGTGGTGGGGCCGCTCGGGGTCGGGCTCGATCTTCTGCCGCAACTGACGGATGTAGATCCGCAGATACTGGATGTCGGTTTCGCCGCCCCACACCTCCTTGAGGATGAAGCGGTGGGTCAGCACCTTGCCGGCATGCGCCACCAGTAGCCGCAGCAGGTCGTATTCGCGCGGCGACAGCTTCACATCCTCGCCGCGCACGGTGACGATGCGCCGGACCAGATCGACCGTCAGGTCGCCGCTGCGGAACAGCGGCCGTTCCCCCTGCTGTTGCAGCTTGTGGCGCATGGCCGTGCGGATACGGGCCAGCAGTTCCTCCACCCCGAACGGCTTGGTCACATAATCGTCGGCTCCGAGATCGAGCGCCTCGACCTTTCCGGCCTCGTCGACCCGGCTGGACAGCACGATGATCGGCAGGGTCACGCCGCTTCCGCGCAGGCGACGGATGACCTCCAGCCCGTCGATGCCCGGCAGCCCGAGATCGAGGACCAGCAGATCGGGGGAGCGCCGCCGCACCTCCTCCAGCGCCTTGGTCCCGTCCTCCGCCTCGACGATGTCGTATCCCTGGGCGGTCAGGCTGGTGCGCAGAAAGCGCCGGATCGGCGGTTCGTCATCGACGACGAGCACGCGCAGCGGGATGGAGTCCGATTTCATGCCGCGGCTTCCTCTTCATATCCGGACATGTCGGCTGCCTTGGGGAGGGTCAGGGTGAAGACGGCGCCGCTCCGGTCGCGGCGGTTGCCGGCCGTGACCGTCCCGCCCATCGCCTCGACGAAGCCCCGGCAGATCGCCAGCCCCAGCCCAGTGCCGGCGCGCTGCCGGTCCTGGGCATGGACACGGTAGAACTTGTCGAAGATGCGCTCCACATCCTCGGGCGGTATGCCGCCGCCCTCGTCCAGCACCTCGATGCGGACGAAGGCGGCGTCCTGCCGTCCGCGCACCGTGATCGTCGAGCCGGCCGGCGCGTATTTGCCGGCATTGTCGAGCAGGTTGAACAGCGCCTGCTCGATCAGCACGGCATCGATGTCCACCATCGGCAGGCCGGCGGCTAGATCGACCTCGACCCGATGGCCGGCGAGGATGCGGGACACCCGCTCCAGCGCGCTGCCGACCACCTCGGACAGGTCGACCGCACCGGTGCGCGGCCGGATGGCCCCGGATTCCAGCCGGGTCATGTCGAGCAGGTTGGCGATGAAACGGTTGAGACGCTCCGCCTCCTCCTGGATGGTCGCCGCGAGGTCGCGCCGGTCCTCCTCGTCCATCATCGGTCCATAGCCGACGAGGCTGGTCGCCGAGCCCAGGATGGAGGCCAGCGGCGTGCGCAGGTCGTGTGAGATCGAGGTGAGGAGGGCCGAGCGCAGCCGTTCGGTTTCCGCCGCCAGCTTGCTGCGGTCGACATCCTCGGCCAGCGTCACCCGTTCGATCGCCAGGGCGGCCTGATCGATCAGCGCGTCGAGAAGCCGGCGCTCATCCGGCGTCAGGTAACCGCCGGTCCGCCCCTTTCCGCCGCCGGTGTCGATGCCGACCACCCCGACGACGCCCCGCCCGGTGCGCATCGGCAGGAACAGCCACTTGGCGCCGGGCAGCGTGTCCGCGCCCTTGCCGGTCGGCCGGTTGTTCTCCCAGGCCCACACCGCCGCGGCCAGATCGGCATCCTCGATGACATCCTCCGGCGGATAGCCGGCCCGGACCGCCACGCTCCCGTCCTCGGGCAGCAGCAGGACGACATGGACCTTCAGCATGGCGGCGATCTGGTAGGCGGTGGCCCACAGCAGATCGTCCATGGTCACCACGCCGGCCAGCTTGCGGCTGAACTGGTAGAGGTCTTCCGTCGTCTTGGCGCGCAGCCTCGCGGTCACCGCCTGGGCGCGGACACGGGCGGTCAGGTTGCTGGCGATCACCGAGACGACGGCGAAGACCAGCAAGGCGACGATGTTCTCCGGATCGGAAATGGTGAAGGTGTAGAGCGGCGGCAGGAAGAAATAGTTGAAGGCGAGAACACTGATCACGCTGGCATAGAGCGACGGGGCCAGCCCGCCGGTGACGGCGCTTGCCAGCACGGCGGTCAGGAAGACCAGCGCCATGTTGTTGAGCGCCAGCACCCGATGCAGCACATGCCCGGCGCCCAGCGCCGCCGCGACATAGCCCGTGCTGGCGACGTAGGGCCACCATGCGAAGGCCCGCTGCCGGGCCGCCTCCGTCCTGACCGTTCTGGCGGGAAGCGGGGTGCCGGAACTGGCAGCGATGACGTGCACGCTGATGTCGCCCGCCCGGCGGATCAGGCTGTGCGCCACGGACCCGTGCAGCAGTTCCGACCAGCGCGGACGGGTGGATTTGGCGATGACGATGTGCGTGACGTTGTTGGTCAGCGCATAGTCGACGACGGTGTCGGCGATATCGCTGCCGGGCAGCGTGACCGCCTCGCCGCCCAGCCGCTCCACCAGGCGCAGCGTGTCGGCGATGCGGTCGCGGTCGGCTTCGCTCAGGCGCAGCGCCCGGCTCGTCTCGACATGGATGGCGCCCCAGCGGGCGCGCAGCCGCTCTGCCTGACGGCGGGCGTAGCGCACCAGGGCGCCGCCGCTGGCGTCCTCGTTGATGCAGACCAGCAGCCGCTCGCCGGCAGCCCAGGGGCCGGAGATGGCGTGCGCCTGCATGTGGGTCAGCAGTTGCTCGTCGACGCGGTCGGCGGTGCGCCGCAGTGCCAGTTCGCGGAGTGCCGTCAGGTTTCCGGGCGAGAAATAATGCCGGATCGCCCGCTCGGCCGTGCGCGGGACATAGACCTTGCCCTGCTGGAGGCGCTGGATCAGGTCGTCGGGCGCGATGTCGATGACCTCGATGTCGTCGGCCCGGTCGAGGATCGAGTCCGGCACCGTCTCGCGGACGCGGACGCGGGTGATCTTGGCGACGACGTCGTTCAGGCTCTCGACATGCTGGATGTTCAGGGTGGTGTAGACGTCGATGCCGGCGGCCAGCAGTTCCTCGACGTCGAGATACCGCTTCGGATGGCGACCGCCGGCGGCGTTGGTGTGGGCCAGCTCGTCGACCAGCACGATCTTCGGGCGGCGGGCGAGGATGGCGTCCACATCCATCTCGGTCAGGACATGGCTTTTGTGCTCGATGGTGCGGCGCGGAACCACCTCCAGCCCGGCGACCAGCGCCTCCGTCTCGCGCCGGCCGTGGGTTTCGACCACCCCGATGACGATGTCGACGCCATCGCGGCGCTTGGCCTGGGCGGTTTGCAGCATCTCGAAGGTCTTGCCGACGCCGGGGGCGGCACCAAGAAAGATCTTGAGCCGTCCCTGCGCCTCCTTCGCCGCCTGGCGCAGCAGCGCGTCGGGAGATGGCCGGCCGGCGCGGTCGCCCTGAATGCGGTCGCCCTGTTCGTCGGTCATGGCATCGTCCCCTTCCCCTCCCCCCGCTCCAGAAGCGGTCCCAAACCCGGCCGCAAGCCCGGCTATGGCTTACTCCGCCGGCCGTTGCGGGGATAGCCGATTCCGACAGTCCCGTTGCACTGCCCCCGCCGGTTACTTGCCTCCTGCTGTTTTGCCGGCCGTCCGATCCAGGGCGAGGTTGAGCGCCAGGACGTTGACGGTCGGCTCGCCCAGGAAGCCGAGCGGGCGCGGGGTGGTGGTATCGGCGACCAGCTTGCGTACCGCATCTTCCGTCAGGCCGCGGGCCTTGGCGACGCGCGGCACCTGGAAGTCGGCGGCGGCCGGCGACAGGTCGGGGTCGAGACCGCTGCCCGATGTGGTCACCAGTTCCACCGGGACCGGGACGCCGGGATGTTCGGCCTTCAGCTTTTCGGCGTCGGCCTGCACGCGGTCGACCAGCGTCCTGCTCGTCGGGCCGAGGTTGGAGCCCATCGAGTTCGCCGCGTTGTAGGGGGCCGGCACGGTCTTGGCCGGATCGGCGGGGTCGGCGCCGGTGGTGGCCGAGGGGCGCGGGTGGAAATAGCCCGCGCCGGTGAAATCCTGCCCGATCAGGCTGGAGCCGACGATTGTCCCGTTCTGCTCGATCAGGCTGCCGTTGGCCTGATGCGGAAACAGGACTTGCGCGGCGCCGGTGACGGCCAGCGGATAGGCAAGCCCGGTGATTGCCGTCAGGGCGACGGTCATCACCAGGGCGGGACGCAGATCCTTCAACATGACAGGCTCCTCAAACAAGGCCGGCGGCGGTGACGATCAGGTCGATCGCCTTGATGCCGGCGAAGGGCACCACGAGGCCGCCCAGGCCGTAGATCAGCAGGTTGCGGCGCAGCAGCGAGGCGGCACCGACGGCGCGGTAGCGCACGCCGCGCAGGGCCAGCGGGATCAGCGCCACGATGATCAGCGCGTTGAAGATGATTGCCGACAGGATGGCGCTTTCCGGGCTGTGCAGCCCCATCACGTTCAGCGCCTGGAGCTGCGGGTAGAAGGCGAGGAACATCGCCGGGATGATGGCGAAATACTTCGCCACGTCGTTGGCGATGGAGAAGGTGGTGAGCGCCCCGCGGGTCATCAGCAGCTGCTTGCCGATCTCGACGATCTCGATCAGCTTCGTCGGGTCGCTGTCGAGATCGACCATGTTGCCGGCCTCGCGTGCCGCCACCGTGCCGGTGTTCATCGCCACCCCGACATCGGCCTGGGCCAGCGCCGGCGCGTCGTTGGTGCCGTCGCCGCACATGGCGACCAGCTTGCCCTTCGCCTGTTCGTCGCGGATCAGCTGGAGCTTGGCTTCGGGCGTCGCCTGGGCGAGGAAATCGTCCACCCCGGCCTCGGCGGCGATGGCGGCGGCGGTCATCGGGTTGTCGCCGGTGATCATCACCGTGCGGATGCCCATCTGGCGCAGGGCGGCGAAGCGTTCGCGGATGCCGCCCTTGACGATGTCCTTCAGGTGGATGATGCCGAGCAGCCGTCCGTCGCGCGCCACCGCCAGCGGCGTGCCGCCGGCCTTGGCAACCCGTTCCGCGATGGCGAGGATCTCGCGCTCCGCCGGGCCGGCGGCCGGGTGCAGCGTGGTGACCCCGCGCCCGCCGGCCACGGCGACGCGCTGCGCCCCGTTGACGTGGGCCAGAACCGCGTCCACCGCACCCTTGCGGATCACCGTGCCGTCGGTGTCGATGCCGCTGATGCGGGTCTGGGCGGTGAAGGGGACGAAGTAGGCGTGCATTTCCTCCATCCTGCGGGCCCGGATGCCGTAGTCCTCCTTGGCGAGCACGACGATGGAGCGGCCTTCCGGCGTCTCGTCGGCCAGCGAGGCCAGTTGGGCGGCGTCGGCCAGTTCCTCCTCGCCGACGCCGGCGACCGGCAGGAACTCGGCCGCCTGGCGGTTGCCCAGCGTGATGGTGCCGGTCTTGTCGAGCAGCAGCGTATCCACGTCGCCCGCCGCCTCCACCGCCCGGCCGGACATGGCGAGCACGTTGAAGCGGACCAGACGGTCCATGCCGGCGATGCCGATGGCCGACAGCAGAGCGCCGATGGTGGTCGGGATCAGCGTGACGAACAGCGCCACCAGCACCAGCACGCCGACCGAACCGCCAGCATAGGCGGCGAAGCTGGGGATCGTCGCCACCGCGATGACGAAGACGATGGTCAGCCCGGCCAGCAGGATGTTCAGCGCGATCTCGTTGGGGGTCTTCTGGCGCTGGGCGCCCTCCACCAGCGAGATCATGCGGTCGAGAAAGGTCGAGCCGGGGGCGGCGGTGATGCGCACCTTGATCTGGTCGGACAGCACCTGGGTCCCGCCGGTGACGGCCGAGCGGTCGCCGCCGCTCTCGCGGATGACCGGAGCGGATTCGCCGGTAATGGCGGCCTCGTTGACCGAGGCGACGCCCTCCACCACCTCACCGTCGGACGGGATGATGTCGCCGACCTCGACCAGCACGAGGTCGCCGGGCTTGAGGGCGGTGGCGGGCACCGTGCGGACGGTGCCGTTTTCCAGCTTTTTGGCGCTGGTCTCGGTCCGGGTCTTGCGCAGGCTGGCGGCCTGGGCCTTGCCGCGTCCTTCCGCCACCGCCTCGGCGAAGTTGGCGAAGATCAGCGTGAACCACAGCCAGACGACGATCTGGATGGCGAAGCCGGAGACGCCGGCACCGCTCACCGCGTCGCGCAGGACCAGCAGGGTGGTGAGCGCCGCCACCACCTCGACGCAGAACATCACCGGGTTGCGGATCATCTGGCGCGGGGAAAGCTTGGCGATGGAGCCGCCGATGGCCGGCACCAGGATGGCGGGATCCAGCAGGGTGCTGGCTGAAGACCGGCCCAACCGTTTGCTTTTGGCATGCATGGGAGCGTTCCCGATCAGAAGAGGGTGCCGGCGGTCATCGCCAGATGCTCGACCACCGGGCCGAGGGCGAGAGCCGGGAAGAAGGTGAGGCCGCCGACGATCAGGATGACGCCGACCAGCAGCCCGACGAACAGACCGTCATGGGTGGGGAAGGTGCCGGCCGAAACGGGCGCACGGGCCTTGGACGCCAGCGAGCCGGCAATCGCCATCATCGGCACGATGACCAGGAAGCGGCCGACCAGCATGGCGATGGCCAGCGTGACGTTGTACCAGGGCGTGTTGCCGGTCAGTCCGCCGAAGGCGCTGCCGTTGTTGGCTGCACCCGAGACATAGGAGTAGAGCGCTTCGGAGAAGCCGTGCGGCCCGGCATTGGCCATCGACGCGGTGCCGGTGTCGAGCACCACCGCCACGGCGGTGAAGCCCAGCATCATCAGCGGCAGGCAAAGGATGGCGAGCATGGTCATCTTGACCTCCTTCGCCTCCAGCTTCTTGCCGAGATATTCCGGCGTGCGGCCCACCATCAGTCCGGCGACGAACAGCGCCACGATGGCGAACAGCAGCATGCCGTAGAGGCCGGCGCCGACGCCGCCGACGATGATCTCGCCCAGCATCATGTTGATCATCGGCACCATGCCGCCCAGCGGCATGAAGCTGTCATGCATGGCGTTCACCGCACCGCAGGAGGCGGCGGTGGTGACGGTGGCGAAGAGCGCCGTCGCGGCGATGCCGAAGCGGGTCTCCTTGCCCTCCATGTTGCCGGCGCTGCCGTCGATGCCGAAGGACGTGAAGGCCGGGTTGCCCTGCGCCTCGGCCCAGTAGGCGACGCCGACGCCGGCGACGAACAGCAGGCCCATGGCGGCCAGGATCGCCCAGCCCTGGCGCTCGTCGCCGACCATCCGGCCGAACAGGTTGGTCAGCCCGGCGCCCAGCGCGAAGATCGACAGCATCTGGACGAGGTTGGTCAGCGCGTTGGGGTTCTCGAAGGGGTGGGCGGAGTTGGCGTTGAAGAAGCCGCCGCCGTTGGTCCCCAGCATCTTGATCGCCTCCTGCGAGGCGACGGGGCCGAGCGAGATGGTCTGCTTCGCCCCTTCCAGCGTGGTGGCGTCGACAGCACCCACCAGCGTCTGCGGCACGCCCTGCCAGACCAGGAACAGCGCATAGACGATGCACAGCGGCAGCAGGACATAGAGGGTGGCGCGCGTCAGATCGACCCAGAAATTGCCAACCGTGCGGGCAGAGCTGCGGGCGAAGCCGCGGACCAGCGCCACCGCCAATGCGATGCCGGTGGCGGCCGAAACGTAATTGTGGAAGGTCAGCCCGGCCATCTGCACCAAATGGCCCATGGTGGTCTCGCCGCCGTAATTCTGCCAGTTGGTGTTGGTGGTGAAGCTGGCCGCGGTGTTGAAGGCGAGATCGGCGGGCACCGCCGCCATGTCCTGCGGGTTCAGCGGCAGGACATCCTGGAGGCGTTGCAGGGCATAGAGCAGCAGCATACCGGCGGCGCTGAACAGCAGCATCGACACGGCGTAGGTCACCCAATGCTGCTCGGTGCGCTCGTCGACGCCTGCCAGACGGTAGAGGGAGCGTTCGACGGGTCCCAGGATGGGGGAGAGCAGTGTGCGCTCGCCGGCGAAGACGCGCGTCATGAAGCCGCCCAGGGGCCGCGTCATCGCGACGACCAGGGCGAGGAAGACCAGGATCTGGATCCAGCCGTTGACGGTCATGGGATGGGTCTCCTCAGAACCGTTCGGGGCGGATCAGGGCATAGACCAGATAGACCAGCAGTCCGGCGGTCACGAGGCCGGCCAAGGCATAATCGAGAGACATGGCGCCGCTCCCCTCACAGCCGGTCGCAGGCATGGACATAGGCGACCGCCGCGGCGAAGAAGCCGACGGTGAGCGCAAGAAACAGCAGGTCGAGCATCGTAGGGGTCTCCGGAATTGCGTCCCCCTCGCCTTGACGGTGGCGGGGAGGTCCGACCCTGTGAGGGTGCGCCGGAGCCGCGTATAGATTCGATGGGGGACGGCAGGGCCGGAAAATATACGGCCCGTATATGCCGCTGGCCGTCCGGGCATCCGCGCGACCGCCTTCGCCGGTCAGGCCCCGATCCACAAGGCCAGCACCTGCAGGGCAAAAGCGATCAGCAGGAATGCGGCGACGGTGACCGCCGCCTCGCCCAGCACTGCGCGTGGGGAAGGGAATGCCTCATGGGAGGGGGCGGCCGATGTCCGCGGATCGCAGTCTTCCATGCGCGCCGGGGCAGGCATGGTCCGGTCGAGCAGCGCGAGAGGCGATTTTCCTTGCATGACAGCCTCGCAGTCCAGAGGCGGCCAATGGCCGCTATCCCACTGAGAAGAAGGCCACGGGGCATATAAATGCGATGGGGGGCGTGACGTCTGGAAATATACGGCCGCGCTATACGCGGGCTCGGTCAGGGCTGTCGGCGGTGCCGCAACGGGCAGGTGGGGCGACGTCCGTTCGGATCGAACGCCGCCCCGGCCCTGTCATCCGCGTCCCGACGCAGCCCGTGCCAGGCCGGCATAGTGGCGCACGTCGAAGGCGATGAACTCCACCTCGGCGTCGGTGACGTCGCGCAGATGCCTGGCCGGACTGCCCGCCCAAAGCTGGCGGGCGGGGATGCGCTTGCGCGGGGTCAGCACCGCGCCGGCCGCCAGCATGGCGCCGCTTTCCACGACCGCCCCGTCCAGCACGATTGCGCCGATGCCGACCAGACAACCATCCGCCAGCGTGCAGCCGTGCATCCGCACGCCATGGCCGATCACCACATCGGCGCCGATGACGGTCGGATACTCGTTCAGCATGACATGGATGATGGTGCCGTCCTGGATGTTGGTGCGTGGCCCCACCGTGATGCTGTGGTCGTCGCCGCGAAGCACGCAGCCGTACCAGACGCTGGCCTCCGCCCCGATGGTGACGTCGCCGACCACCACCGCGCCGGGGGCGATGTAGGCGTCGGCGGCGATGCGCGGCCATACTCCCTTGACGGGCTGGATGATGGCGCCGGGGTGACGGGCGAGCAGAGCCTCCCCGGTTTCGAAGGCCCCGGTTTCGAAGGTCGCTTCGGTTACACTCTCGGTGGTCATTGGTTCTTGTCCTTTTTGGCCCTGCCGGGTCTTGGATCCGGTCGGGAAACAGCCGGTCGATGTCGGCCCGAGTGTAGCCCAGTCCGGCCGGCAGCGTCGCGCCCCTGCGCGGTTCCAGTTGGCGGTCGCAGGCTGTCCGTCTTTCTCCCCCGGAAAGAGAAGAATCTTGCAAATGAGAATCAGTATCATTATCAAGGTTAGGGCTGCGTGGACCGCGTCGGGGGCGTTGGAACTTTGGCAGGCACAATGGCGGGGGGACCATCGCGATGAAGACTGCCGGGCAGTCCGGACAGGTTGAGGGACGGGCTGCGCTGCCGCGCCTGCGCACCGCCGCGCGCGTAGCGGCGGCGATGTTCGGCGCCTATGGCTTCGCCTGGGGCCTTGCCGCCTTCGGGGCGGAGTTGGGGGCGCTCGCGGGCATGGCGCCGGCGGAGGCGGTCACCGCCTCCAGCCTGCTGGCCCTGGTGGTGCTGCCGGTGGCGTCGCTGTGGGCCTTCGCGGTGCCGAGGGTTACGGTCGGCTGGGCGGTGCTGGGCGGCGGCGGGGTGCTGCTTATCGCGGTCTCGCAGTTTGACGGTCTCGCCGGGCCATGACGACGAAGAAACGCAAGCTGATCAGCCCGGCGTTGCGTGCCGCCATGCTGTGGCCGCACACCTGGGCGGGGGTGACGCTCGGCGGCCTGCTGATGCTGATCTTCTTCATGGGATCGCTGGCGGTTTTCGCGTCGGAGATCGACCGCTGGATGATGCCCGCCACCCGCGTCGGTGCGGTGGAGACCGGGCCGGCCTCGCTCGACCATGGGGTGCTGCCGGCGGTGGAGAAGCTCGCCGCCGGGCGGGCGGTGCGCGACTGGTATGTGCAGTTGCCGGACGAGCGGCGGCCGGTGATGGCGCTTCAGCTTCGGACCGAGACCGGCAATGCCGGCGGCATGGCGACCAGCGATGGCCAGTTGCTACCGCCGGTCGGGACGCTGGGAGGCACCTATTTCTTCTATCCACTGCACTACAGCCTGCATCTGCGGGCGGGCTTCATCGGCTATTGGATCGTCTGCTTCGCGTCGGTAGCGATGCTGGCCGGACTGATTTCCGGCGTCATCATCCATGCGCGGATCTTCAAGGATTTCTTCACCTTCCGCAGCTGGGGGCAGTTCCGCCGCTCCCTGCTCGACCTGCACAATCTGACGGGCGTGCTGGTCCTGCCCTTCCATCTGATGATCACGATCACCGGGATCGTCATCGTCCTGCCCATCGTGCTGCCGGCTGGCGTCCAGGCGCTGTATGGCGGCGATGTGCGGCGCTTCTACGACGATGCGCTGGGCAACTACAGCCGTCCGCGCAGCGGCATCGCCGCCCCGCTGGCGCCGCTCGATCCGATGGTAGCGGAGGCCTGCCGGCTGTGGGGCGGGGGCGAGCCGGCCGTGGTGTTCGTCTACAATGCCGGCGATGCCGCGTCGGTCGTCCGCATCAACCGTGCTCTGCGAGACCGCATCAGCCTGGATGTCCAGCCGGTCTTCTTCGACGGCGTCACCGGACAGGTGCTGAAATACCAGCGGCCGGGGCCGGTGGTGGCGACCCACCGGGTCCTGTCGGGGCTGCATTTCGCCGCATTCGACCATTGGCCGCTGCGCTGGCTGTATTTCCTGTTCGGGCTGTCCGGCTGCGTGCTGATCGGCACCGGCATGCTGTACTGGATGGAGAAGCGGCGGGTCGCCCATGGGGTGAGGCCCGGCGTCGGCTGGCGCAGCGTCGCCGCCATCGCCTGCGGCAGCACCTCCGGTATGCTGATCGCCACGCTGGCGATGATGGCGGCCAACCGGCTGCTGCCGGCCGGCATCCCGTCGCGGGAGTTGGTGGAGGTCGGCCTCTTCTTCCTGATCTGGATCGGGAGCGCCGTCCATGCCGCCGTCCGCACCCGGACGGACCCGCCCTGGAGCGAACAATGCACCGCGGTCGCCCTGCTGGCCGCGTCCTGCGTGGCGCTGAACTGGATCACGACGGGGGAGCATCCCATCCGTGCCGTAGCCTCCGCCGACTGGGCGGTGCTGGGCGTCGATGCGGTGCTGGCGCTGACCGCCTTCGCCGCGTGGCGGGTGTCGCGGCGGCTGGCCCAGCGGCCCGATCCCGAACTCTCAACCCTGGCGAAGGTGACCGACCATGCCTGATGCCCTGATGCTGCCCGGCCTGTTCGGGCTCTGCTACGTCGCCTTCGCCGCCCTTGCCCTGTCGGTGGAGCGGCATTGGCGCGACCTTGTCGAGTCCAGGCGGGGGCCGCCGCGCCGCACGGTGTTCCGGCTGCGGCTGGCGGCGCTGCTGTGCCTGGCGGCGGCGCTGTCGGTCGCGGTCCGCCATGACGGGACGGGCTTCGGCCTCCTGCTCTGGGCGCTGGCCTTGAGCGCCGGTGCGCTGGCGGTCGCCGCCACTGTCACTTGGAGGACACGGTCCGCCCGCGGCTGAACGTCTTAGTAGCGGCGGGGGCGCCGGACTTACATGCGCATCATGCGGAAAATGGCGATGAACATCACGACCACGCCCACCTCGGCGGCGGTGGCGAGCCAGGCCGGGTGAAAGAGGATGCCGAACGGCATGATCAGCAGCAGGATCAGCGACGGAAACACGATGTAGGGGGACTCGAACCGGCGGAACTTTGTATCCGCCGCGGTGCCTTCTTCTTCGAGCAGGGACGGCTGCGCCAATTGCGTGGACATCGGATCGGGACCTTCGGTCTTCGGTTTGGATGAGCGGGCATCCGGGACCCCCGGCAGCGATGCCGGATGGGGTCCAAATGCCCGCGAAGCCGATCCTAGGCAGCGCCATTCATCGCAAAAAGCGAAATAAACCGATAGATTACATCGGTTTTATCAAAGTGAATCGCGGGCGCCGGCCGGTTCGCCCAGGATGGCCTTCAACCCGGTGAGGGCCGGGTCGATGATGGCGTCGTCGGCATCGGTCGGGTAGGCGGCATAGATGGGAAGGCTGAGCGGCCGGGCTTCCGGCAGGATTTCCCCCTTGCCGGCATCGATCAGCGGCTGGACCAGCTGGCGGGGGAAATGCCCGGTGCCGCCGCACTGCTTGACATAGTCGAGCCCGAGCGTGCCGACGCCGATCGATACCGGGGCGGCCTGCACGTCCGGGCGATGCAGCTGCACATTGCGGCGAAAATCGTCGCCCCAGTCGATGTGGACATAGGGTTCCTCCAGGTAATCCTCGACCGCCGGCATGCGGAAGAGAACGAGCTCCTCCTCGAGCAGCAGGCGGATCGACAGACCTGGCAGGGCACGCGGCGAATAGAGGACGGCGACGTCCAGCGTCCCGTCCTGAAGACCTTGCAACAGCCCGTTCGGCAGGCCGACGTCGCAGCGCAGGGCGATGTCGTTGGCGTTGCGCCGCATCCAGGGAATCCAGCGGTACAGCAGGCGGTTCCACAGGCCGGCCTCGCTGCCGATGCGCAGCAGCGCCTTGTGGCCGGCGGGCAGGGTGGCCTCCTGCCGGGCCTGCTCCCACAGGCGGAGGATCGCCGCGGCATGACGCTGGAAACGCAGGCCGGCGCTGGTCAGCGTGGCGCCGGTCTTGTTGCGCACGAACAGCCGGCAGCCAAGCTGCTGCTCCAGCTGCTGAATGCGCGTGCTGACCGTCGACTGGGTCACATGGAGCCGGTCGGCCGCCGCCATGAAGCTGCCTGCCGCCGTGACCTCCAGAAATGTCCGGGCCATTTCCGTATCCATGATACCTCGCTCGAAACCCCGCCTCCACGGACGGGGAGCAAGACCTACGCCATCGGCAGCTTGATCGCGACCAGCCGGTGTGAGACGATTCGTCGCATCCACTGGATGCAGCCGCGACCGGCGGTTCCCCTAATGCGGCAGGATGGTATCGGAAAAACCGATGACAACCATCGGGTAAATTCGCTTCCTGGCCTCATTGGCCGCCATTAGCTTCCGCTTGCTCGCCGGAAGGAAGCCCGACCAATTTTCTCGGTTGGCCGGAGACAACGTTGAGAAATGGGAGTTTCGCTGTGTCCGTCATGCGCAAGATTCTGTTGGCCTCCGTCATTCTGATTTCCGGTGGAACCGCTGCCGCGCAGGCCGCGGACGGCGATGCCGCGGCGGGCAAGTCGGTGTTCAACACCTGCAAGGCCTGCCACACCATCGAGGCCGGCGGCCCCAACCGCGTCGGCCCGAACCTGCATGGCATCGTCGGCCGCAAGGCGGGCAGCGTCGATGGATTCAGCTATTCCGCGGCGGTGAAGGATGCTGGCTATGACTGGGACGAGCAGAAGCTCGATACCTATCTGAAGGATCCGAAGGCGGCGCTTCCCGGCAACAAGATGGCCTTCGCCGGCGTCAAGGACGACGCCAAGCGCGCGGACCTGATCGCCTATCTGAAGAGCGAATCCAAGTAACCGCTGATCTGGCTGAAACATCGTCCTGTCTGTCGCCGCAGCCCCGCCGATGCGGGGCTGCGGCTGTTTCAGGATGGGCGTGCCAGCAGCCCTTCCGCCAGGGCGCGGAACGCCTCGACCGCCTTGGCGAGAACAATCTGCGGATCGGGGCTGGCGGCCACCCAGAGTGCGGCATTCAATGCCGCCCCATTCAAGAGCCGGGCGGCCGCTTCGGGGTCGATGGGTCTGACGACCCCCTGCGCGATCAGCCGTTCCACCGTTTGCCGCGTCATTTGAAGGCAGCCGTTCTGGCTTGGCCATTGCGAGGGGTCGCCCAGGAAGGCCGGTCCATCGAGCAGGACGATGCGCTGGACCTCGGGCTCCAGCGCCATCTCGATGTAGGCCACACCTTCGGCCAGCAATCCGTCCCAGCCGGTTCCTGCCTGGGCGCCGATGTCGTGCGCACGCTGTGCCATCTCCGTGTCGAGTTGGTCGACCACCGCCTGGAGCAGCCCGCGCTTGTCGCCGAAATTGTGATAAAGGGCGCCCCGCGTCAGCCCGGCCTCGGCCGTCAGATCGTCCATCGATGCGGCGGCGAACCCCTGTTCGGCGAAGGCCTTGCGCGCGGACGCGATCAGCTTGGCGCGGGTTTCCTCCATCATCTCGGATCGCTTTTTGGCGGCCATGGGCCTTCTCCGGAAATTTCCGCATACGGTGCGTATGTGAATTGACATACGCACCGTATGCGTGTTGTGGTTCGCATACGCGGCGTATATCAACTTGCGACCGCGCTGTGAAGCCCGATGCCGGATATTCCGGCAGTCAAGGAGGACCACGACCATGGCCAAACGCGACGCGATCACTCCGGCCAACCGGCACGCGCTCTACGAAAAGCACCGCTACTCGGCGGCGATACGCTCGAGCGATCTCCTGTTCGTATCGGGGCAGGTCGGCAGCCGCGCGGACGGTTCGCCGGAACCCGACTTCGAGCAGCAGGTGCGGCTGGCCTTCGACAATCTCGCCAATGTATTGAAGGCCGCCGGTTGCACCTTCGACGATGTCGTCGACGTCACCACCTTCCACACCGATCCGGCCAAGCAGTTGGAGGCCGTCATGAAGGTGCGGGAGACGGCGATCGGAGATGCTCCCTATCCCAACTGGACTGCGGTCGGGGTGACCTGGCTGGCGGGATTCGATTTCGAAATCAAGGTCATCGCCCGTATTCCCGAGCAGGCATGAGCCTTCGCAGCTTTTTTGCCCGCCGTTGTGGCCCTGCTCACAGCGGCGGGCGGATGGCCTGCGGCAGGATGGGGCCATGCCGCCCCTGGCCCCGTTCGCGGAGGAAAGCCCCGATGCGCAGCCTTGCCGCCGTTACCCTTTGCCTTTCCGCTCTCGTCGCGATCACCGCCATTGTCCGGCCGGCCGCCGCTTTCGAGGTGCAGTCCGGTGGCGTGCCGCTTTCGGCCGCGGCGGTTTCCCTGTTGGGGAACCGGGTCGGCAACGCGCCGCCCAATGTGGCCGGTCCCGTTGGCGCTTTCCCGCCCTGGATGGGGAACGGCCGGACGAACGGCCCCTCCCTGGCGAACGGCGCGATGGGCGGCGGACTGCAGTTGCCGGGGCGGGCCGGCGGTGTGGCAACTGCGGACCGGGCGGCGATGAACGAGCAACTGTTCGGGATCAAGCGCTGAAAAGGTCGCCTGTCTGTCTTCCCTGAGCCGTCCTCACCCGCAATGGTGGGGATGGAGAAGACGATTATCCGCCAATTCGGAAGGGTGTGGCGCAGGAGCGGGTTGTTTTCCAACGGGATGGGATTACCCAAGAATTCGGGGGAACCCTGCTTCGCGGTCGAAGACTAAGATCGATGGCATCCGACAAAGGGCAATGAAGAAAACAGGGGGAAATCATGCTGCGGACTGCCGTGATCGCAGTCGGCACCCTGCTGCTTCTGCCGCTGTTTCTGGCTGGGCAGGGAATGGCTGACCGGGCGAAAGCGCCCGATGACGCGCGTGCCTACATCCTGTGGCCTCCCAACGGGACGGTCATCAATGGCGGGAAATTCTGGGTGCGCATGGGGCTCCAGAACATGGGGATTGCACCGGCCGGCATAAGCCATGCCGACACCGGGCACCATCACCTGCTGATCGACACCGAACTGACGAACCCGGACGAGCCGATCCCCAACGACAAGCAGCACCTTCATTTCGGTGCCGGCCAGACCGAAGCGCGGCTGGAGCTTCCGCCCGGAACCCACACGCTTCAGATGGTCCTGGGCGACGCCGACCACATTCCGCACAACCCGCCGGTGATGTCCGAGAAGGTGACCATCACCGTCCGCTGACCGGAGCCGTTCGCTTCGTCCCTGCCAGGGAGGGCACCATGACATCGAATTCGTGCGCGCTTACGACCGCTCGCCGCCTGCAACCGGTTCTGGGCGCGGTGTCCTGCGCGGTGCTGTGGGGAGTGCTGTCGCTCGCGCTGGTGACGGTCACGGCGACGCCCGCGGCTGCGGCGGACGCATCCGCCCAGCAGAAGGCCGGCCAGAAGGACAGCCAGAGCGACTCTGGCGCCGCGCCGCGGACGCCCGGCCGAAAGGATGCATGGCTCTACATCGGCTGGCCCAACAACGGCCAGGTGGTGGGGACGCGCTTCAAGGTGTGGTTCGGGCTGCGCAATTTCGGCGTCGCGCCGGCCGGCATCCACAAGGACGGCACCGGCCACCATCATCTTCTGATCGACACTGACCTCAAGAATTTCAACGAGCCGATCCCCAGCGACAAGCAGCACCTTCATTTCGGCAAGGGCCAGACCGAAACGATCCTAGAACTGCCGCCCGGCCGCCACACGCTGCAACTGGTCCTGGCCGACGCCGACCATGTGCCGCACGACCCGCCGATCATGTCGAAGAAGATCACCATCACGGTCCGCGCCGACCGCAGCCCGCAACTGTCGGCGCGGTGACCGGTCCTGAGCCGGCCTGACGGCGCAGGCAGCAAGCCGGACCACAAACCCACAGGAGACAGCGCCGATGAGCATGGTCCGGTTCCTTGGTTCCGCCGTGGTTTCCGTCGGCCTGACGCTGGCGCTCGGCGGCTGCTTCACCTCCGGCGAGATGGCCCGCGTGGTGCAGCAGCCGAAGACCCCGGCCGTCCGCACCATCAGCAGCTTCAGCGAGGCGCTGCGCTGCATGGACACGCTGCTGTGGACCCATGGCAAGCACGACATCTACATCACCGCCAACGGCCTGCCCGACGCCACCGGCCGGGTCGCCGGCGGCACGAAGGAAATGCTGATCACCGCCGTCTCGCGGATGTCGGAAACCTCCAACGCCTTCCGCTTCGTGGATTTCGAGCCGGCGCTGGACGACGTCAACGCGCTGTACTGGATGATCGGGGTGCAGCCGAACTTCCGCGCGCCCTCCTACTACATCCGCGGCGCCATCACCCAGCTGGACGACAATGTGGTCAGCGAGGCGGCGGGAGCCGGACTGTCGCTGCCCAAGCTGGACATCGGCGTGTCGGCCGATCAGGTGGTGTCGATGGTCTCGGTCGACCTCAATGTCGGTGAACTGGTGACGCGCCAGATCATCCCCGGCATGTCGGCGTCCAACACGCTGGCGGTGGTGTCGTCCGGGCGCGGTGCGGATACCGGTGGCGTCATCGGCAAGGCCGGCCTGTCCTTCAACATCTCGCTGAACCGGTCGGAGGGGCTGCACCAGGGGGTGCGCACGCTGGTCGAACTCAGCACCATCGAGGTGCTGGGCAAGCTGACCCGCGTGCCCTATTGGCAATGCCTGGGCATCGACCAGACCAACCCCGCCTTCATGGCGGAGGCGCGCGGCTGGTTCGACGGCATGGCTCCGTCGGAGCGCGTGACCTTCACCCAGCGCGCGCTGTCGGCGCAGGGCTATTACGACGGGCCGGTCAACGGGCAGCTCGACCAGCGGACCGCCGAAGCGGTCGGCCGTTTCCAGGCGGACAGCGACCTGATCGCCACCGGCCGCATCGATTTCGACCTCTACCAGCGCCTGCTCGCCAAGCCGCCCGGCCAGGGTGGGGCGTCGCCGGCTAGGCTACAGAGCGTCAGCAATGCCGGGGGCGAAGGGTTGCCCCGCGCCCAGCCGTCGCCGTCCCGGCTCGACCTGCTGCTGTCGTCGGACCGCGGGCCGGCACCGCGCTACCGCGCCGGCGAGGCGCTGGTGGTGCGGATGCAGCCGACGGCGGACGGCTTCGTCTATTGCTACTACCGCGATGCCGCCGGCACGGTGTCCCGTATCTTCCCCAACCGCTTCCAGCCCGACGCTTTCGTCGAGGCCGGCCGGCAGGTGGAAATCCCGCCGGGGGTGCAGAAGCCCTTCAACCTGCGCATGGACCGGCCCAACGCCGAGGAGATGGTCGCCTGCGTCCTGTCGCACGACGAGATCGGCGTGCGGATCCCCGAGGCGTTCAAGAGCGAGGATTTGCAGCCCATACCCGGTGCCGCCCTGGATGACGTGATCAATGCCTTCGCGACCGCCAAGGGCAGCGATGCCCGCGCCAAGCGGCTGACGGTGAAGGTGCTGCCCGGCACGCTGGCACAGGGGGAGTAACCTCGGGCGAACCGCCGGAATCGGGGGTCGACTGTTGTCCGGCTCACAGCGCGGGGCAGGGTGGTGGCGATAGAACCAGGGCAACGCCGTTCCTTCTCCTGCCCATGGAGCCTGACATGACCAAGTCCATCCTGTCCCATACCCTGGCCCATACGCTGGTCGCCACCCTGCCGATGCTGGCCGCCGCCTGGGCCGGTCCGGTGTTCGCCCAAACGGTGGAAGGGTCGGGCTCGTCGAAGGTGATGATGTTCGACCGGCCGCCCAGCGTGGAGGAACTGCGCGAGGTGGTGGCGCCGGAACCCAAAATCCGCACCCGCAGCATCGAGATCATCGGCGGTGCGGCCGGTGCCGCCGCCAAGCGGCCCCGGCCCATCGACGAGATCAACTACGGCACGGCGCCGATCCCTTCCGCAGCGCAGCCGGCTCCGCAGCCCGAGGTGCAGCCCGTTGCCCAACCGGCGCCCCAACCTGCTCCGCAAGCCGCACCCAGCCGCCCGGTCCACAAGCAGCGCCGGCAGGAGGTGCGCACGGAGGCCCCGGCTGCCCAGATGGCCACCGCCGAGCCGCCCACCGCTCCTGTCGCTCAGGAGCAGGGCGCCGCACCGCAGGCCTTCGGCTTCCGCATCAACTTCGCGCTCAACTCCGCCGAAATCCCGGCCGAGTCCGCCTCCTACATCGACGCCGTCGGGGCGCTGATGAAGGAGGATCCGACCCTTGGGTTAACGGTGGAGGGTCACACCGACGCCAGCGGCAGCCTTTCCCACAACATGCTGCTGTCGCAGCGCCGCGCGGTGTCGGTCGGCGAATATCTGGTCCGCGTCCATCGGATCGACCCCAAGCGCATCACGGTGGACGGCAAGGGCCCGACGGCGCCGATCGCTGCCAACCCCTATGACGGCCGCAACCGGCGCGTCGAATTCAAGCCGACCCATTGAATGCGGCCCGAACGGAGGGGAATGCCATGAAACACGCTCTGCTCCTCGCGGCCTGCCTCGGTCTTGCCGCCCTATGGCTCGCCGGTGCTGCCGATGCCACGGTTGTCCGCAAGAAGGGGGCCGACACGTCGGGCGCCACCAGCGGCGGTGTTGCGGGCGGCGTGGATGTCGCCCCATCCGGCAAGCGGGTCCGTGTCCAGTGCTGGCAGGACGGCCACAAGATCATCGACGAGGAGGACCTTGCCGTCGTCTCGCTCAGCATCGCCAGCCAGATGAACGGGCTGCGCTTCCGCCGCAACGGCGGGACGGACGGAGCGGTGTCGGTGGTGACGCAATCCCGCACTGCCTGCCTGCTCGCGCCCGATGACGGGGCCGCCACCGGCAAGAGCCGGAACCGCGACTGATCCTTTCAAATCCAGGAGGTGACCATCATGCCGAAGAGACGCTTTTCTTCTTTGCTGGGAGCCGCCGCCGTCCTCGCCCTCGGCTTCGGCCAGGAGGCCGCGGCGGAGGGCGTGGTCGTGGCGTCGAGCGCGCCCGGCTATGTCCAGGGCCAGCTCGTCGCCGACGGGCAGGCGGTCAGGCTTCCCGACGGGGCGAATGCGACGCTGCTGTTTGCCAACGGGCGCCTTCTGCGGCTGCGCGGTCCCTATGACGGGGTTCCCGGCCAGACGGCGGACGGTGCCGTGTCGGCCCGTGCCGGTCCCGGCGATGACCGGTTCATGCAGAGCGACCTCGGTGCCGCGCGTGCACTGGGAAATCCGCTGGATGCGGCGCTGGAGAAGGCGCTGGCCATCGACCCGTCGGCATCCGGCACGCAATGCGTCAAGGCCGGCAGTTCCCCCCTGCTGCGGCGCCCGGCTGAGCCGGGACTGGACCGGTTGACGTTGCAGGCCGGTGGAGAGCGCGCGGCGGTCGAATGGACGAACGGCAGCCCGGCCCCCTGGCCGCGGAGCCTGCCGCTCGCGGACGGAACGGACATCGGCATGCTGCGGCCGGATGGCACACCGGTCGGCACCCTGCATCTCCGCATGGTGGAGGCCGCGGGCGGCGCGGCGCTGGCGGTCGGCCTGGCATCGGCCGGCTGCGCCGGGCAGAGCGGGGCGGCGATGGCATCCCTGCGCGACGCGATGGTGCCGCTCGACGTCTTTCTGTCAGCCGATCCGGCCGGCAATGCCGCCTACCGGCCGGGCGAGGACATCCGCCTGCTGGTGCAGACCGACCGTGACGCCCATCTATATTGCTATCTGCGCAACGCGCGCGGCCAGCTGATCCCGATCTTCCCGTCCGGTGCCACGATGAGCGCCCGGGTGATGGGCAATGTGCCAATCAGCCTGTCCGGCGATCGCATGCCGCTGCGCGCCGGGGATACACCCGCCGATCTGGAGGTGCGCTGCATCGCCACCAGCCGCAATCTGGACGGCGAGATTCCCGGCCGCGATGCCGCCTTCCGCCCTTTGGCCGAGGATGCCGCCGGCCAGCTCGACCGCGCGGTGTCCCGCCTGCGCGAGACGGAGGTGGCCTCCGCGCAGCTGATCCTGAAGGTTCGGTGAGGAGCGGATGGACGGCCCGCCGGCGAACCCCAGGGAAGGGCCGCAGCCTCCCGCCGTTGCGAAACCGGCGGTGCGCGACCCGCCGCCGGACCGTCGCGGCTGGTCGCGCCGCTGGCTGCCGGTGGCCGTCATGCTGGCGGGTGCGGTGCTGGCGCTTGCCGCCACGCGGCTGGTGCCGCCGCTGCGCACCGCCGACGAGAGCTTGAGCGACCGGCTGATCGCCGCCGCCGCCCCGGCGCAGCCACAGCATCCGGCCGTCGCGCTGGTGCTGTTCGGCGAGGACAGCTTCGCCGGTCTTGCCTGTCGGTCGCCGGTGGATCGCGGCATGCTCGCCGACATCGTCGGCGTGTTGGCGGCGGCCGGGGTCCGCGCCATCGGCATCGACGTGCTGTTCGACCAGCCGAGCCTTCCGGCCTTGGACGACCGGCTGCGCCGTACCATGCTGGGCGCTCCGGTTCCGGTGGTGGCGATCACGGCGCTGGAGCAGACGCCGCTGACCGAGCGGCAGCGCCGTTTCCTCGACGGCTTCACCGACGGGATGCCGCGCGGCCATGCCAATCTGGCGAAGGACCGGCTGGATGCCGCTGTGCGCTGGCATGTCCCCTTTGGCGGCGACGGCACGCCGAGCCTGCCGGTTCAGCTTGCCCGCCTGGGCGGTGTGTCGGTTGTGCCGGGCGAACCCTTCCGCATCGACTGGCATGGCCGACCGGACGGCTCGACCGC
Organism: Azospirillum sp. A29; assembly: GCF_042604625.1. Lineage (NCBI taxonomy): Bacteria > Pseudomonadati > Pseudomonadota > Alphaproteobacteria > Rhodospirillales > Azospirillaceae > Azospirillum > Azospirillum sp. A29. The sequence continues at coordinate 373,754 of NZ_CP170460.1, read as the reverse complement.
CCCGTTTCCGATCTATCCCGCGGAGACTGTCGCCGTTCTGCCGAAAAGCTGGCTGGCCGGGCGGACGGTGCTGGTGGGCACGGCGCTGGCCGGTATCGATCAGCATCGGACGCCGCTGTCGTCGGCCGGTGCGTCGACCCCGGGGGTGGAGATCGAGGCGCATGTGCTGGCCCAGCTTCTCGATGGGCGGAGCAGCCCGCGCCTGCCGTTCGCGGGCGAAGCGGCGCTGGCGCTGCTGATGGCGGCGGCCGGGGTGGCGGTGGCGCTGGCCGGATTACCCTTGTGGCTGGTGGCGGCGGCCGGGTTGCTTGTGCCGGCTGCCGCCTGGACCGGTGCCAATGCGCTGTTCGCGGCGGGCGGGCCGCTGGTGCCGCTGGTGGCGCCGTCGCTGGCCTGGGGGGCGGGGCTTGCGGCCATGACCGTGCAGATGTCGCTGCGAGAACGGGCGGACCGGCGCGTCATGATGCAGCTGTTCGCCAACCATGTCTCCCAGCCGGTTGCGGAGGAGATCTGGCGCGAACGTGCAACCTTCATGACCGGCAACCGCCCGCGCCCGCAGCAATTGACCGCCACCGTGCTGTTTTCCGATATCGAGGGCTTCACCACCATCTGCGAGGCACTGGAGCCGGAACCGCTGATCCGCTGGCTGGAGGGCTATCTGGATGCGATGGTCCACATCGTCACCGCCAATGACGGGGTGGTTCTGCGCTTCGTCGGCGATGCGATTCTGGCGGTGTTCGGCGCGCCGGTCGCCCGCAGCACGCAGGACGAGATCGACGCCGACGCCCGCCGTGCGGTCTGTTGCGCCTTGCAGATGGGCCGGGAGCTGGTGGCATTGAACCGGCGGTGGCAGGCGGAAGGACTGCCGCCGGTCGGCATCCGGGTCGGCGTCCACACCGGCCCGCTCGTCGCCGGCAGCCTTGGCGGGTTGCGGCACAGCGAATACTCGCTACTCGGCGACACCGCGAACACCGCCGCCCGCCTGGAGGCCTACGGCAAGCTGGTCGATGCCTGCACGTCGCGCCATTGCCGGATCATCGTCGGCGATCCGACTTGGCAGGCGGTGCGGCAAGGGGGGCAGCAGGCGGCGGGCGTCCGCTGCACGGCGCTGCCGGTGGGGGAGGTCGCGCTGAAGGGCAAGGTGAAGGCGGTGCGGATCTGGCTGTTGATCGATGATGAAGACGCCGATAGCCGTCGGCGATAATCATCAGCATTAATCCTCGATACATGAAGTAATCACTTCGGCCTGCCACCCCCTCTTTTGCCGGGTTCGGGCTCAAGGGGCGGCTTGGAATGGGTTTGAGCCATGGTATGCTTCCTTCCATCCATGGCGGGCTGCCGGCAATTTCCGAAATCGATTCGAACAGCCATCCGCTATGCGCCGCAAGCTTCGCCGGTGAGCCTACAGGTCGCATGCGACCGACCACGGAGTGCGGCGCCTCTTTGCACGGGTACGGAGGCGGGGATGGTGAAACCGGTCGGACCCTGCCGGACGATGGTCGCGGTGCTGCTCCTATTGCTGGCGGCTGGGCTGCTGGCGCTCATGGGCCTCGGCGGGGGAGCGCTTGCGGCCGGTCCGGCCACCACCGGACAGACGCCGGCCGGTGCCGCGGCGGAAAGCCGGCTGGCGCTGGTGATTGGGGTCAGCAATTACCGCAATGCGCCGGAACTGGTGAACCCGCGCAACGATGCGAAAGCCATCGGCGACGCGTTGCGGGCACTGAACTTCACGGTGGACGAGCAGTACGATCTGGATGCCCGCGGTTTCGCCACCGCCTTGCGCCAGTTCGGCCTGAAGGCTTCGCAGGCCGACGTGGCGGTGATCTTTTACGCCGGGCACGGCATCCAGGTGAACGGCGTCAACTATCTGTTACCAGCCGACGCCCAGCTGGAACGCGAGCGCGATCTGGTCTATGAGGCGATCCCGCTGAACCTGCCGATGGGCGAACTGGCGGGAGCGCGCAAGCTCGGCATCCTCATCCTCGACGCCTGCCGCAACAATCCCTTCGTCGACCGCCTGACCCGCAGCGGCTCGAACCGCAACCAGGCGCATCCCGGCTTCGGCAGCGTCGACGACACGCCGAGCGACACGCTGGTGGCGATGGCGACCCGCGCCGACCAGCTGGCGGAGGACGGCACCGGCGACCACAGCCCCTTCAGCGCGGCGCTGCTCCAGCATCTCCAGACGCCGGGGCTGGAACTGAGCCTGTTCTTCCGCAATGTGCGCGATACGGTGAAGCAGGCCACCAACGGGCGGCAGGAGCCGTTCGTCTACGGGTCGCTCGGCGCAACGCCCTTCTACTTCAACCCGCGCCCGCCCAACCGGCCGCCGGTGCTGGGGGAGTTGCGGGCGCTGACCGTGCTCGACCGTGCCGGCGCGGAGCCACTGGGGGCCGGCAAGCCGACCGATCCCGACGACGACCAGATGTATGCCCGCATCACCGGACTGCCGCGCGGCGGCACCGTCCGCGTCGGGGAGCGCAGCGTGCTGATCGGCGACTACCTGACAGTGGAACAGCTGGCGGCCACCAGCTTCAAGCCGGACGGCAGCTTCCGCGGCGATGCCGGCGCCTTCGAGTTCCTGGTGGCCGACGGGCGCGGTGGCATGACCACCGGTGCCATCCCGGTTACCATCAAGCCGAGCAACCAGCCCCCGGCGGTGGTGGCGGAGCGCAAGCTGCGCGTCGCCGGCAACCCGATGGGGATCGACGCCCCGTCCGACCCGGATGGCGACCCGCTGACCGTCACCGTCACCGCCGTGCCGGAGCGCGGCAGCGTCCACAATGGTGCGGCGGTGGTGAAGTCGGGCGACCGGTTGACCGTCCAGGCGCTGACCGGCCTGACCTTCGACCCGGAGGCCGCCGCTCCCGGTCCCGCCGGCACCTTGCGCTACAGCGTCGATGACGGGCGTGGCGGCACCGCCGCGGCGAGCGTGAGCGTGGAGATCGCGGCGCCCGGCACCGCGCCGGTGGCCGAGCTGGAGGACAGTGTGTGGAAACGCATCCAGTCCAGCAAGGAGCCCGGCGACTATCAGGCCTTCCTGCAACTGTTCGGCAGCGGCAATTACGCGCCGTTGGCCCGTCGGCAGCTTGAGGCGCTGAAGATCGCCGGCAAACCGGCGGAGCCGCCGCCAAAGGCGGAAGCCAAGCCGGAAACGGCGATGGGACCGGGGCTGGAGCCGGCCGAACCCGGACGCTACACCGTCACGGCGGACGGCATCCTGCGGGCGACGCCGGCCAATGGCGGGGCGCGGGTCGGCCGGGTGGCGCGCGGGGCGGCGGTGCAGGTGCTCGGCCGCGTGTTGGAGGGCGGGTGGTACCGCATCGCGCTGGAGGACGGCACCCAGGGCTTCGTCGCCGCCGCGCTCTTGAAGCGTGAAGCGCCACCGGCGCCGGCAGCGGCCCAGGTCGCCGCTCCACCGCCGGCCGAGCCGCAGGTGGCGGCGACCGCGCCGCCGGCAGCGCCACAGCCTGCGCCGCCAGCTGCGCCGTCAACTGCGCCATCCGGGCCGACGAACGGCACGGCGCGCAATCATGGCTCGGGCAACAGCTTCCAGGATTGTCCGACCTGCCCGGTGCTGGTGCGCGTGCCGGCCGGCAATTTCATGATGGGGAACGACAAGGGCGACCCGTCGGAACGGCCGGTCCACCGCGTCACCATCGCCAAGCCCTTCGCGCTCGGCATGTATGAGGTAACGGTCGGCGAATGGCGCGCCTGCATCCAGGAGGGCGGCTGCACCGACATGCCGCGCATGACCAACCCGACCGATGGAACCCCCGTCCACAATCTACATTGGCAGGATGCGCAGGCCTATGTGGCCTGGCTCAGCCGCAAGACCGGGCAGCGCTATCGCCTGCCGAGCGAGGCGGAATGGGAATTCGCCGAGCGGGCGGGCACCGCCACACCCTTCTGGTGGGGGGCGGAGGAGGGGAACCATGCCGACTGCGACGATTGTGGCGGTCCGCACGAGCATCTGACTCCGGCCGCCGCCGGCAGCTACAAGGCCAACCCGTTCGGGCTGCACGATATGAACGGTGGCGTGGCGGAATGGGTGGCCGACTGCTGGAACAAGAACTACCAGGGCGCCCCGGCCGACGGCAGCGCCTGGACGCAAGGAAACTGCCGCAAGCGGGTTCTGCGCGGCGGGTCCTGGCGCGACAAGCTGGAGGCCATCAATGGAACGATGCGCAACAGCTATGACATCGACGTGCGCTATCTCACCAACGGCTTCCGGGTGGCGCGGGAGGTGAACTGACGGGGATCAGCGCTGGACCGTGACCGTCGTCTGGGTCGCCCGGTTGCCCTTGCCGACGGCGGTGTTGGTGGTGGTGTTCACGTTGTTGAACTGGACGCCGCCATGGGCCAGCGCCGCGGGCAGATGCGGCAGCGGTCCGGCTGTGCTCATCAGCATATCGAGCGTCGAAGGCCCGGCCGGCTTGGCGGTTGGAGCGGGGGCCGGAGCGGGGAGCGGGGCCGGTTCGGGCGCCGGTGCCGGGGCGGCGGTCTCCACCGGGCCGGCGCCGGCCGCTGCGGTGCCGTCGCCGAGCTGCTGCTGGCTGATGTTGCCGTCGCCGAAGGCGAAGTTCAGCGCGCTGTTGAAATTGTTCACGATGAAGGGCGCATCGATGATGGTGAAGCTGGGATCGACCGGCTGCACCGGCGGCTGACGGCTGGCGGCCAGCGGCTGCCCCTTGTTGAAGCCGGCGAGATAGCCGGCATCGCCGCGGATGCGGGTGATCGCCTGCTGGTTCACGGAAGACCGGCGCACGGACGGGTTGGTGACCATCGCGCCGGGAGGGGCGCCGCGGGGCGTCGGATTCACCGACACCGGCAGCCGAGGTGTCTGGGCGAAGGCCTGCGCCATCGCCGCGCCGGGGATCGGACCGGGCGGAAAGGCGATGCCGCCGGTGACCTGTGCCGCGGCCGTCCCGGCGGTCAGCAGCAGGGCAGCGAATGCAGGCAGAAAGACGGTGCGGGACGACATCATTGCTGGGCTCCCTCAGTGGCTGACGGCCGGGTGTGGGGAGCATCTTGAGGCTGATCGTAAAAGCGCGCTGTGGCGCGGCTCACAAGCGGCGCCGGATTGGCGTATCAGCCGCAGCAGTCTGCGATGTCGTCCAGGGCGTCGGTGTCGCGGATGACGATATAGCCGGCGTCCATCTCGATCACTCCGGCACGCTGCCACTCGTTCAGCAGCTTGTTGACGCTTTCGCGCGAGACGCCGACGAGGCAGCCCAGCTGCTGCTGCGACAGCTTGATGTCCAGACGCAGCCCCTCCGGCCCCAACTTGCCGAAGGCATCGCCCAGCCGTTTCAGGGCGCGGGCGAAGCGGGACGGTGCTTCGAGGAAGAGGGTGTCTTCGAGATGCTCGCTGGTCTGGCGCAGCCGTTGGCACAGCACGCTGATGATGCGGAAGGCCAAATCCGGCCTTGCCGTCAGCATCGGCATCAGCTGCGACCGGTCCAGAACCAGAAGGTCGGTTTCCTCCAGAGCCACCGCGTCGGCGGTGCGCGGCTCGCCATCCAGCAGGGCGATCTCGCCGAACAGGCCGCCCTTGTTGATGATGCTCAGCACCAGTTCCTTGCCGTCCATGGAATGGCAGCAGATCTTCACCCGGCCGCGGATGACCGCCATCATGCTGTCGCCGGGATCGCCCTTCTGGAAGATCATGGCGCCGCGCGCGTGGTGGGACAGCCGCGCGGCGGTCGCCAGACGGTGCCTTTCCTCCCGCTCCAGATGCTTGAGCAGGAAATGTCCGGCAAGGACGAGATCCTTGTCGAAGTTGATCCGTATCGCGGTCATGGCGGCCTCTTGGCTGAGCTTCGGCTGACGGCGCGGGGGTGACTACTTCGGTCGTATCGATGCGGGGAATGGTACGCCGGCAACCGACCCGACCCCCGCCGTCAAAGGCGGTACGCCGTCGTTGGCGCTTCTGCCCCGTTCGTGCACGGGTCGGATACGAAAAGGGCGACCGGCGTCTGCCGGCCGCCCTTCGATTGCGGGGGGTGCGGTGGATCGTCTTTAGCGGAAGATTTCCTTCGGCTTCTCCGGTTTCGCGGCTCGGCGGGGATCAGTCGATGTCCGGATCGTCATCGTCCTCCAGGATCAGGGAGTGGGCCCGATGGTCGAAGGGGAACCCCCGGCGCTCGAGCAGGCTGTGCAGATCGGGAGCGATCGGGCGGGGAAGCCGTTGGATTTCCGCATCCGGAACGGCTTCCGACTGCGGGTCGGACGGGGTGGCCGAACAGCGGGTCCGGCCGTTGTGCGTCACGCAGCTGAGCGTCCCCGAACCTCGCATGCAGACGGTCTTGCCGTTGACCGTCTGGCAGGAGAGGGAGTCGGCCTGCACCGAGGCCGAAACGGCCAGGACCAGCAGGGCGGGTGCGGCGAGAGCTAGGAGTGTCGGGAGCTTCGGCATCGGTGGCCTCCGGGATTGGAGGGAAAGGAGCGCTCAGCGGCGAAGGCCGGTCAGCGATTGGGCGGCGCTGTTGCCGATCCCGGCGGTGACGTTGGTGCCGACCCCGACATTGGTGCTGACCAGGGGGCCGCGGCCGCTGAAGTTCAGCCCGACCTGCACACCGCTGCCCTGGATGCCCAGCAGCCTCTGACCGGCGTTGTTGCCGATGCCGGCGGCGACGTTGGTGGCGGTGCCGACATTGGTGCTGACCAGCGGGCTGACGCCGCGGATGGGAGCGCCGCCCCCGCCCTGAAGGAAAACGCCCTGCTGCTGTGCCGAGTTGCCGATGCCGGCGCCGACATTGGTGGCGTTGCCGACGTTGGTGCTGACCAGTCCGGGTACCGCCATCATCGACGGCATGCCGGGGCCGGTCATGGGGCCGACGGGCTTGTTTTGCGCCAGGGCGGGAGTGGCGAGCAGCATGGCGGCGAGGGTGCCCAGAACACAGGTGCGGATCATGGTGGGATTTCCTTCGGTTGGAGATGGGGTTCGGTGGCGTCCTTGTGGAGAGCTTAAGTGAAGTGCCCGAACGGCTTCTGTGAGTTGCCCCACAACGGCCGGCGGATTTCCCTCTGAAGTGCGGAGCGGGCCTCCGGGGCTGACGGCGGGCAAAAAAATGCTCCAGCCGTTGCCGGCCGGAGCGAGGTCAGGGAGGAAGCCGGGAGGCGGGGGTGGTCAGCGCTGCTTAACCAGGGCGCTCTGTCCGGCGAAGTTGCCGACGCCGGCCGACAGGTTCTGCATGTTGCTGCGGTTGGAGGGCCCGAGCAGCCCGCCCGAACGCTGAAGCACCGTGCCGCTCTGCAGGGCGGTGTTACCGATGCCGGCCGCGGTGTTGCCGACGTTGGCGGCGCTACCGCCGCTCAGCAGGCCGCCGCTCCGCTGCATCACCGTCGCCATCTGGCCGGCGTTGTTGCCGATGCCCGCCGCGGTGTTGCCGATGGTGGCTGCCGAGCCGCCGTTGAACAGGCCGCCGCTGCGCTGCTTCACGAAGGCTTCCTGGTTGGCCGTGTTGCCGATGCCGGCGGCGAGGTTGGACACGGTGGCGCTGTTCGGGCCGGCGAAGGGGCCCTTGGACTTCTGCATGACCAGCGCGCTCTGGTTGGCAGTGTTGCCGATGCCGGCCGCGGTGTTGGAGATGTCGGAGATGTTCTGGGCCATCGCCGGGGCGGCGAACAGGGCGAGCGAAGCGAAGCCGGTCAGCAGGGCGGTGCGGATCATGGTCTGTCTCCTGTTTTCGGGGCCGCGGGGTGCAGCGTGTTGCCGATGGACAGACCCTACCCAAGCGCCGGATTCCCGGATGTGAGCCGCACCACAAACATCGGCGTTTTGTCGATCAGCGCTGTTTTGTGCCGGGAAGCGCCTCCTGCCAGTGCGGATGGGTGACATAGGCGGTGAGGGCGCCCTGCGCGTGCGAGCGGATGGTGACGGATGACCCCTTGGGCATATAGACGATCTCGCCCGTACCGGCGGTGACCGTACCGGCGTCGGAGGTGACGGAGATTCGGCCTTCCAGCACCACCATCACGTCGTCGACGGCGATTTGCTCGTCGATGCTCTGGTCGGGTGCGTAACGGCCATAGCCGATGGTGACAGGCCCGCCATGGCGCTGGTCGACTGCGTTGCCGACGAACACGTCGGCCTGCTGGCCGGGCGTGCGTTCAAGCTGGATATCGGTGACGGCGAATTTGCGGACGGTCATTTGCATTTCCCTGGAATGGTGGGTCCGATCACCCTCAGCTAGTATCCAGGGCGCTCCGTCATAAGGCGGCTGCGGTGCAACAGGGTGGTGGGTGGCATTCAGCAATGCGAAGGCGATTGAAGCCGGGGGAATATGCGGAGGTGCGGGCCTTCGTCGCGGTGGCGGAAGCGTGCAGCTTTCGCCGGGCGGCGGCCGAACTGGGGCTGACGCCGTCGACGCTGAGCCATGCGATCCGCGCCTTCGAGGATCGGCTGGGCCTGCGGTTGCTGAACCGGACCACGCGGGCCGTGACGGTGACGGAAGCCGGTGCCAAGCTGTTGCAGGATCTGCGTCCGGCGCTGGCGCTGCTGGACGAGGCCGTCGCTGCGGCCGGCATTCCGGAGGACGCGCCGGTCGGGACCGTGCGGCTTGCGGCACCCCGGCTGGCGATCCAGATGCTGGTGGGGCCGGCGATCCGCCGGCTTGCGCGCGAGTTTCCGCATGTCACGCTGGACGTGCGCACGGTCGAATGGCCGGGCGACCTGACCGACGGGTTCGATCTGGGCATCCAATATGGCAACGAGGTGGCGCAGGACATGGTCGCGGTGGCGCTGACCAAGCCCTTCACCACCGCGGTCGTCGGTTCGCCCGGCTATTTCGCCGATCGTCCGGCCCCGCTCCATCCCTCCGATCTGGTGCGTCACCGTTGCATCGGCTGCCTCAGTGGTCCCGGCGGAGCGCTCTATCGCTGGGCCTTCGAGCGCGACGGGGAAATGGTGGTGCTCGACGTCGACGGCACGCTGGTCACCGACGATGCCGACCTGATGCTGGATGCTGCAATCGGCGGCGTCGGCCTGTGGCACGGCATTGATCAGGTCGTGCAGCCGATGATCGATGACGGGCGGTTGCTGCGGGTGCTGGCCGACTGGTCGCCGACCTTTGCCGGCTTCCACCTCTATTACGCGGCGGGCGCGCCGCTGTCTCCAGCCGTGCGCGCCGTCGTGGATGCGTTGCGGCGCAAATGCTGAGCGCCGTCCGGGCCTGGAACAGTCCGGAAGCGCCGCGGGCTCACTCTGCCGCGGTCATTGCCCGCGCCGTCGGTTGCGGCAGCTTGCCGGACCGGAAGACCAGGACGGAGAACAGCCCAAGCGAGCCGAGCAGGAGCAGCGCGCTGACTGCGGCGACCGGCTCGAACGCGGCATAGCCGAGATGCAGCGCCGCGACCGCGACCGTGAGGAAGGCGGTGCCGACACTCCAGACGACGATCTGGGTCATCGCAAGACGGCTGGTTTCCAATGCCGGATGCAGGCGGTAAAAGACGCCGAACAGGAACAGCGACACCCAGCCCAGAAGATTGAGGTGCGCATGGGCCGGCATCAGGGTGTGATCCTGCGATGCCGCCATTCCGATGCCCATGCTGAGGCCGGCGATTGCGAACAGGCAAGCCACCTTGAAACTTGTGGATGAAGTTTTCATTGCCCTGACTCCGATTTCCTGCCCCGTAAAGGTTCGTATTCGAACGATGTCAGAGCACGAATCGGGAGTCCATGGAAAATCTTATGATAACCATTTAGATATCGTGAGCGGTTATTTTAAAAAATCCCGAATATCATCCAGGATACTACGCTCTCTCAAGTTATGGCTCGCCACAACAACTTGTGCCATGGGGCCGGATGGACAGTAAGCCGATACCGTGAAACGAATGCTTGGCGGCACCGGACGATTGCCGAGGGCCGGGCGTTCGGCGACTGCGGTTGGTCCCAATTGCGTGCCCAGCCTATCGGCGGGCATGGTTCCCTCCGAACGCTGTGCGATACGGGGCGCCATGAAGCGGGTATGGGTCGCCACGACCCTCGGACTGATCATCCTGTTGAACGGCGTGCTGGGTGGCCTGCTCTCGGCGGAGCGCAGCGCCAGCATCCAGTCCATGGTGGATTTGGCCTCGCTCACCACGGCCCACAGTGCCGAGCATATGGACGAGGTGCTGGAGATCGCGGACCGCACCATTTTCGTCGTGTCGGAGTTCATGCGGGTTTCCGAACGGATCGCGGACCTCGAAGAGTTCGACATCCATCGTCTTCTGGTCCATCAGCACCGGATCACACCGATCCTGCGAAGCCTTTTCGTCGTCAAACCGGACGGGCGCCTGACCCACGACTCCCGCACGCCGCACCCCGTTGGCGTCGATCTGCATGACCGCGATTATGTCCAGTATCATTTGAACGGCGGTGCGGACATCCTGTTCATCGGAAAGCCGGTCATCAGCCGGACCGACGGCCAATGGATGGTGCCGGTCAGCCGCCGGGTCGAGGACCGGTTCGGCCGCCTCGTCGGAATCGTCTCCGCAGCGCTCGACCCGGAAATCTTCTCCGCGATGCTGAAGGCATATCCGCTGCCAGAGGGCATGCAGGCGGCAATCGTTTCGCCGTCCGGTTTCGTGTTCGGATGCCTGCCCAGCATGGACTGCCTCGGCCGCTCGGCCGGCGACTGGCCGCTGTTCCTCCACCATGGGCAGGAACCGGGAACGACCACCAGCACGACGCGAGGCTCCATCCTGCCGGGTGTGGCCGGCCCCGGCGCCTATCAGGTCAGTCCCCGCTACGGCATCATCGCGGCGGCGAACATCGAAACCCGGGAGGCGATCGGCGGCTGGCTCGGACGCCTGCCGGTCTTTTTCCTGCTGGATCTGGTGCTGAGCGGCGGCGGAGCGGCACTGTCCGCCATTCTCTACCGTCAGGTCACCCGGCGGCGGCGGGCGATGCTCCAACTGGCCGAAGCCAACGCCCGGCTGGAGCAGCGTGTGGTGGAGCGCACGGCCGCCCTACAGCGCAGCGAAGAGCGGCTGACCGCCTTCGTCTCCACCGCGCGCGATGCGATGCTGGTGGTGGACGGCTCCGGCATCATCCAGTTTCTCAACCCTGCCGCAACGACCCTGTTCGGCTATGCCGCCGAGGATCTGATCGGCCGGGCCATCGACCTGCTGCTGCCATGCCAATTGCGCGACCTGCAGGACCCCGCTCATTTCGCGCGCCACGGACTGGGAGAAAAGGCTGGTGTCCGTGAACTGATGGCGCGCCATCGCAGCGGCGTGGAGTTTCCGGTCGAACTCACGCTCGGCGCGTCGCACAGCGAGGGAGAGGCGATCTATGTCGGCGTGCTGCGCGACATCCGCGAGCGCAAGCTGCAGGAAGAGAGGCTGTGGGAGCTGGCCAACCTGGATCCGCTGACCGGGCTGCTGAACCGTCGTGCCTTCATGGGACGCGGCGCCGAGTTGCTGGAGGAGGTCTGGCGGCAGAGCCGGCCGGTCAGCGTCCTGATGATCGACGCCGACCATTTCAAATCGATCAACGACGGCTTCGGGCATCAGGCCGGCGACGACGTGCTGCGTATGCTGGCCGACATCCTCCAGGCGGCGGTGCGCGGCGACGATCTGCTTGGGCGGCTGGGCGGCGAGGAATTTGCCATCATCCTGCCGGGCGCCGACGGTCCCGACGCCGACCGCATCGCCGAGCGGCTGCTGGCGGACGTCCGTCAGGCGCGGGTGGCCGTGCCGGGCTGTATGCTGGCCATCACCGTCAGCATCGGCATCAGCGTGATGCGGCGGCGCAGCACGCTGGACGACCTTTTGGCGGCGGCGGATCAGGCGCTGTATGCGGCCAAGACCGCGGGGCGGGACCGGCGGGCCATCGCCGCCTGAGGGGCCGCACGAGGGTGCTGTGCGGGGGGCCGTCCCAAGAGGCAACCTGAAAGTGCAGTCCGAAGCGACGGACGATGCGCATCCTGGTCATCAGGGCCTGAGCGCAGGCTTTGCGGGAACGCCGGTGGGGGGCGCGGGGTTACCCTCGGGCACCTCAACGAACGGACCCCAGATGACCCTTCAGCAGTTCATGTCCTTCGCGCTGGTGGGCATCGTGGTGGCGATGCTGATCTGGAACAGGTGGCGGTTCGACGTGGTTGCGGTGCTGGCCCTGCTGGCCGGCGTGTTCCTGGGGCTGATCCCCGCGAAGGACGCCTTTTCCGGCTTTGCCGACGACATCGTCATCATCATTGCCTCCGCCCTGATCGTCAGCGCCGGGATCGCCCGGTCCGGGGTGATCGACGCGCTGGTGCGTCCGGTGGCGGCGAAGCTCAGCACGCCGACGCGTCAGATCGCCTTCCTGTGCGGATCGGTGGCATTCATGTCGGCGCTGATGAAGAACATCGGCGCGCTCGCTATCTTCCTGCCGATCACCATGCAGCTGGCGCGGCGGCATCGGACGGGTGCGCACCGGGTGCTGATGCCGATGGCTTTCGCCTCGCTGATGGGCGGGCTGATGACGTTGGTCGGCACCTCGCCCAACATCATCGTCTCGCGGGTGCGGACCGAAATTGTCGGCCAGCCATTTTCCATGTTCGACTACCTGCCGGTCGGGCTGGGCATCACGGTCGTCGGGCTGCTGTTTCTGACGGTCGGCTGGCGCCTACTGCCTCAGGACCGCAGTGGCGCCCGCTCGGCGGAGGAGACCTTCGCGGTCGAGAATTACGCCAGCGAAATGAGGCTGCCGGCCGGGTCCTCCTTCGTCGGGCGCACCGTCCGCGACGTGGAAGCCCTGGCGGAGGGCGAGGCGCAGGTAATCGGCCTGATCCGCGAACGCTTCCGCCGCTATGTGCCGGACAAGCACTGGACCCTGATGGCCGACGATGTGCTGGTCCTGGAGGGCGACGCTCCCGCCCTGCAACGCCTCGTCCAGGGTGCATCGCTGGAGCCGCTGGGCATTCTTGAGGGGTCGGAGGGCGAACTGCTGGCGGTGGAGGCGGTGGTGACGCCGGACTCGCCGCTGGCCGGCAAATCGGACCGCTATCTGGATCTGCGCCGGCGTTTCGGCGTCAGTCTGCTGGCGGTCAGCCGGACCGGCGAGCGGCTCGCCCGGCGCCTGCATCATGTGACGTTCAGGGAGGGCGACCTGCTGCTGTTGCAGGTGCCGGCGGAGCGCTATCCGGATGCGCTGGCCGATGCCGGCCTGATTCCGCTGGCGGAGCGCAGGCTGCAACTCGGCCGGCGACGTCCGGTCTGGGTGCCGGTCGGCATCCTGGTCGTCACGATGCTGGTCCTCGCCTTCCATCTGGCACCGCTGGCGGTCACCTTCCTGGCGGCGGCGGCGGCGATGATCGTCACCGGCGTGCTGAGCGTCGAGGATGCCTACCATGCGGTGGAATGGCCGATCATCGTCCTAATGGCGGCGCTGATCCCGGTCAGCGGTACGCTGGAGAGCACCGGGGCGACACAGGTGATCTCCACGCTGCTGGCCGACGCCGCGCGTGGTCTGCCGGCGGTGGCCTGCGTGGCGCTGATCATGGCGGCGGCGATGGCGGTGACCCCGTTCCTGAACAACGCCGCGACGGTTCTGGTGATGGCGCCCATCGGCGCGGGCATGGCGCAGCAGCTGGGACTCAGCCCCGACCCGTTCCTGATGGCGGTTGCAGTCGGCGCCGGCAGCGATTTCCTGACGCCCATCGGCCACCAGTGCAACACGCTGGTCATGGGTCCGGGCGGCTACCGGTTCGGCGATTATCCGCGGCTGGGCGTGCCGCTGTCGCTGATCATCCTGGCGCTCGGCACCTGGCTGATCGTCATGGTCTGGCCGCTGGGCGGCTGAGAGGAGCGGCTGAGCGGGGCGGGGAACAACGGGAAGCGGGCTCCGTTGCCCAAGCCCGGCCCCAGGTCAAATGTCCGGATGGCCCGAACAACGAGGATCACGACCGTGCTGGTTTCCGAGATCATGGCGAAGGCGCTGGAGTTCATTTCGCCCGACGCCACCGTGCAGGACGCCGCGACTCTGATGGGGGAACTGGATGTCGGCGCCCTGCCGGTCGGATCGGCCGACGACCTCGTCGGCATCCTGACCGACCGCGACATCCTGTTCCGCGTGGTGGCGGAAGGCGGCGACAACACGCGGGTGCGGGTGCGCGACGTGATGTCGAGCGCGCTGTTCAGCTGCCGCGACACCGACACGCTGGCCACCGCCATGGACATCATGGGTGCCTATCATGTGCGCCGCCTGCCGGTGCTGGACGAGGGCGGGGTGGTCGTCGGCTGGCTGACGCTGAGCGATATCTCGCGCCGCATGCTGCTGGACACCGACACCATCCGCGAGGCGCTGAGCGAACTCAGCGCCAGCGGGCAGGATGTGTGAGGGAAGGACGAAAGTCCTGCTATTCCCTTTACAGCCGCAGCCCCATCTGCCGGTTCAGCCGGACAACCAGATCGGCGGGCAGGCCCAGGCGCTGGGCGAGATAGCGCAGGTAGGAGCGGTTGATCGGCGCGTTCTTGTCGACTGTCGCCAGGGACACGGCGTAGAAACGCGCGGCCAGCCGCGGGGTGTCGATCCGGCGGACCAGCTCCTCCAGGCATTGCGGTTCGTCCACCAACTGCTCCAGCCGGCTCCGGGCCTCCTCGTCGAGGCTGCTGGTGCCGAGCCTGCTCCTGATCCGGCCACGTTCAATCGCATCCAGCTCACCGTCGGCCTGGGCGGCGGCCGACATGGCAAGGACCAGCAGATGGGTCTCGTCCGCGTCGGCGGTCCGGAAGTCGGTGGGCGCGCGGTCGAGCAGCTGGTGGCGGTTGCGCAGATGGGCGTCGAGGATCTGCCGGCCCAGCATCGCATGCAGCGCCGGCTCGTGGCCCAGGCGGGACGTCGGCGGAGCGGGATCGGCCCCGAGTGTGGCGTCCGGGGCAGCATCCGGGGCGGGCGCCTCCGGCGCTCCGGCGAAGAGGCGCTTCAGCAGGCCGAGGGGGGCTTGGGTCATTCCACGGTCACTCCCCGGCCGTTTGCGGGCGGCGCTGTATGGCGGTGTCGATCTGGGTCAGCAGGCGGGAGAAATCGACCGGCTTGGGGTGATAGTCGTCGCAGCCGGCCTGCAAGGTCTTCTCGCGGTCGCCGGACATGGCGTGGGCGGTCAGCGCGATGATCGGGATGCCGGCGGTCTCCTGCCCCGCCTTCAACTCACGGGCGGCGGTCCAGCCGTCGATGATGGGCAGGTTCATGTCGAGCAGGATGACGTCCGGCCGCTCGCAGCGTGCCATGTCCACCCCCTGCCGTCCGTCGAAGGCGAGAACGACGTTGAACCCACGCCGCTTCAGCCGGCGCGACAGGAAGTCCCAGATTTCCTCATGATCCTCGACCAGCAGCAGCTTAGCCATCGGTACCTCCTGTTCCGTTCGTCGCGCCGGTTTCCATACTCCGTTCCTGGGGGCCCCGGTCGGGGGGAGCGGGCCGCAGGCGGGTGATCGCTTCCTTCAACTCCTCGATCACTCCATCCGCTCCGTCCTCTGCCATCGGGATGATGTCCTGCACCCGGCCGCGCAGTTCCTCCGTCTCGTCGCGTCCGATTGGCTGGGCGACGACGACGATGACGGGGATGTCCCGCCAGTCCGGGTTGCGGTCCAGCGCCTTGAGGAAGGCGAAGCCGTCCAGTCCGGCCATGACGGGATCGAGCAGGATCACGGTCGGGACGGCAGCGGCAAGGTGTCGAAAAGCCTCCTCCTCCGTTTCGGCCTCGCCGATCTGCCAGCCGTCGCGGCTCAGCTCCGCGGCCAGGAGTATACGGGTCTCGTCCGCTTCCATCATTACCAGCGCCGTGCCGGGCGCCTGCCCGCTGAGGCCGCTCAGCACCCGGTGCAGGCGCTGCCAGTCCACCGGCTTGGTGAAATAGTCGGCAGCGCCCAGCGACAGGGCCAGCCCCTTTTCCCGGCGCGACGAGATGATGATGACGGGAATGTCGGCAAGGTCGGGTTCGGCCTTCAGCACCGACAGCACCGACCAGCCGTCGGTCCGCGGCATCATCACGTCCAGCAGGATGGCGCGCGGGCGGATTTGCCGGGCAATCGACAAGCCGGTCTGCCCGTCGGCGGCCAGAGCCACGCCGAACCCCTCGCGGTGCAGGAAACGGGCGAGCAGCTCGCGCATCGCCTGTTCGTCGTCGATGATCAGGATCGTCTCGCGGGCGGCCTGGGACGGCGTGACCTCCTCCATGCTCAACGGGTCGGCATCGGCCGCGCCGGCCAGACGGCCGTGCCGCAGGTCGGTCGGGAGGCGGAGCGTGAAGCTCGTGCCCTGGCCCGCCGCGGTGTCGACCGAAATCTCACCGCCCAGCATGTCGGCGAAGGCCTTGGTGATCGCCAGTCCGAGCCCGGTCCCGCCGAAGCGCCGGGTGGTGGAGCTGTCGGCCTGCATGAAGCGTTCGAACAGCCGGCGGACCTGTTCCGGCGTCATGCCGATCCCGGTGTCGGTGACGCGGAAGACGACCATGTCGGCGGTCGTGTCGTCATTCGCGTCCTGCGGGCTGGGGGCCGCCCGCTCGACCGACAGGGTGATCGTGCCTTCTTCCGTGAATTTCGCCGCGTTGCTCAACAGGTTGAACAGGCATTGGCGCACCTTCACCACGTCGGTGTGCATGGTGCCGAGCCCGTCCGCCACCTCCACGGCCAGCCGGTTGCCTTTCTTCGAAACCAGCGCCTCCACCGTCGCGGCGACCTCGCGCGTCAGGTCGGCGATGTCGGCGTCTTCGCCGTGCACCTCCATCTTGCCGGCCTCGATCTTCGAGATGTCGAGGACGCCGTTGATCAGGTTCAGCAGGTGGCGGGCATTCGCCTCGATCTTCTCCAGATCGGGAAGCATGCTGTCGATGCCGAGGTCGGCCAGCTCCTCCTCCAGCATTTCGGTGTAACCGATGACCGCGCTGAGTGGCGTGCGAAGCTCGTGGCTCATGTTGGCGATGAACAGGCTCTTGGCCCGGTTGGCCTCCTCGGCGGCGAGGCGGGCAGCCTCCAACTCCTCCTCCACCCGCTTGCGCACGCTGATGTCCTGCATGGCGCCGATCATCCGCAGGGGCTGGCCGATGGGACTGCGCAGGACGAAGCCGCGGTCGAGGATGCTGGCATAGCTGCCGTCGGCGCGGCGGAAGCGGTATTCGTCGTTCCAGCGCGTGCCGCCGCCGTCGATCACCGCATGGATGCCGGTCACCACATGGTCCTGGTCGTCGGGATGGATGTGGTCCATCCACCAGGAGGCGGAGGTCTCGCCGGTGTCCGCGCCGTAGCCGAAGAGGGTGCGCACCGCCTCGTTCCAGTGGATGCGGTCGGACGACAGGTTCCAGTCCCAGATGGCGTCGTTGGTGGCCTGCGCCGCCAGCCGGTAGCGTTCCTCCGTCTCGCGCAGCGCCTCCTCGGCGCGGCGGCGGGTGGTGATGTCGGTATGGACGCCCACCCATTCCTGAACCGCGCCACCGGCGTCGAGCAGCGGCACGGCGCGGACCAGCATGTCGCGGTAGACGCCGTCATAGCGGCGCAGGCGGTGTTCGGCCTTGTAAAGGGTTCGTCCGGTCCGCGCGGCCCGCCAGGCCTCCGAGGTGTGGGGGCGGTCGTCGGGATGGATGGCCTCGACCCAGCCGGTGCCTTTCAGCTCGTCGAAGGTCTGGCCGGTGAAGCTGCTCCAGCTCGGTTGCGGGGTCTCGAAGCGGCCGGCGCCGGACGTGTTCCAGACGATGGCGGCGGTCGCCTCCACCAGCGAGCGGAAGCGCTCCTCGCTGAGGCGAAGCTGTTCCTCCGCCCGCTTGGCATCGGTGGTGTCCCAGGTCACGCCGATCAGCGTCAGGCTGCGTTCCGGCGTGCTGTCGGTCACCACCCCGCGCGCCACCGCCCAGCGGACCTCGCCGGACGGCAGCAGGATGCGGAATTCGGCGTCGTATTCGCCGCGTTCCCGCCGGGCGGTGTCGATGATCCCGCCGATCCGCGGCTGGTCGTCGGGATGGACGCGACCGGTCACGTCGGAGCCGCCGATCGGCTGGTCCGCGGTGAAGTCGAAGATCTCGCGCAGCCGGCCGTCGGCTTCGATGCGGTCCTCCTCCAAATTCCACGACCATGCGCCGATCCGCGCGGCGCGCAGCGCCAGTTGCAGCCGGCGTTCCGCCTCCATGATCCGGGATTCGGCTTTGCGCTGCTCGGTCACGTCGGTGTTGGTGCCCAGCCAGCGCAGGATGCGCCCATCCGGTCCGCTCACCGGGACGGCGCGCGACAGGAACCAGCGGTACCGGCCGTCCCTGCCGCGCAGGGGGAAGGTGTCCTCCCAAGGCTCGCCGGTGCGGATGGCGCGGAAGAAACCGTCGGAGGCCCGTTCGACATGGTCGGGGTGGTGGACGCTGCGCCAGTTCCAGCCCTCCGTCTCGCCCGGCCTGGCGCCGGTATAGTCGTACCAGCGCCGGTTGTACCAATAGATCGCGCCGCTGGCATCGGCCATCCAGGTCAGCTGCGGAATCAGGTCGGCGAGGCCACGGAACTGGGCTTCGTTTTCGCGCAGCAGGGCTTCGGTGCGGCGGCGCTCGGCGGCATCGGTGGCGCGGTCGATGGCGCCGCCCAGCAGGTTGGCGACCCCCTGGAGGAAGGCGGCATCGGCGGCGTCGAAGCGGCCCTCCCGGCTGCTGTCGACCTCCAGCACGCCGAAGGGTGCGCCCTCGCCGCGGATGATGACGTCGATGGTGCGCGTCACCCCATGTTCGGCCAGCAGGTCGGGGCAGCGGAAACGGGACTCGGCGCCGAGGTCGTTGGCGATGACCGGCTCGCCGGTTTTCAGCGCATAGCCGGCGGGGGAGGCGAGGCCGGTGCCGACCGACCGCTTGCCGACCACGCCGGGATGCCAGCCGACACCGGCGCGGACCAGCAGGCGCTCGGTGCCATCCGCCTCCTTCACCCATTCCAGCGCCTTGCAAAGCTCAGCCTCCAGCGCTTCGGCGCAGAGGGATGTGGCCTGCTGCAGCAGGTCGGCGAGGTCGGTGCTTTTCAGGGCGACCATGCCGAAACGGGCCAACAGGTCGTGCTGTCTCTCCCTGCGGGTGAGGCTGGCGGCAAGCTGGCTGCTGGACGGGGTGTCGGTCTGGGACGCTCGGTCGGGGGGCATGAACCATGGACTGGCGGGGATGGACAGCAATGGAAACAGCCGGCGGCGCCATTCGTTCACGGCGGCGTGCTGGGTACCCCTGACCGGAACGGCGTGTTGCGGCTTCCGGTCCGTTGTGCAGAAGGTTATTTTCCTTCGACCTGCGGAGCGGCTGCTCCGGTCCCTGGTCAGGCAGCCGTTCCCGCCACTGTACGAACACGAGGCATGGATGTCGAACAGCCTGAAATTCTACATCGACGGCGCCTGGGTGGATCCGGCGAACGGGCCCGCGACCGGGACGGCGGGCGGCGCGACGCTCGACGTGATCGATCCGGCGACGGAGGAGGCCTTCGCCACCATCGCGATGGGCACGGTGGAGGATGTCGACCGGGCGGTCGCCGCGGCCCGTGCCGCCTTCCCGGCCTTCGCCGCCACCTCGCGCGAGGAGCGGCTCGCCCTGATGCGGCGTCTGCTGGAGTGCTACAAGGCGCGCTACGACGCCGTCGCGGACATCCTGTCGCGTGAGATGGGAGCGCCGAAAACGCTGGCCCATCGCTCGCAGGCCGCCATGGGAACCGCCCATCTTTCCCGGATGATCGAGACGCTGGAAGGCTTCGCGTTCGAGGAATTGCGCGGCTCCACCCTGATCGGCAAGGAGCCGATCGGCGTCATCGGCATGATCACGCCGTGGAACTGGCCGATCAACCAGATCATGTGCAAGGTGGCGCCCGCGCTGGCCGCCGGCTGCACCATGGTGCTGAAGCCGAGCGAGATCGCCCCGCTCAACGCCATCCTCTTCGCCGAAGCCATGCATGAGGCCGGCGTGCCGAAGGGCGTCTTCAACCTCGTCAACGGCGACGGCCCGACGGTGGGCGAGGCCATCGCCCGCCACCCGGGCGTCGACATGGTGTCCTTCACCGGATCGACGCGGGCCGGCATCCTCGTCGCCAAGGCGGCGGCCGACACGGTCAAGCGCGTGCATCAGGAGTTGGGCGGCAAGTCCGCCAACATCATCCTGGACGATGCCGACCTGAACCGCGCCGTGAAGCTGGGCGTCGAGGGCTGCATGAACAACAGCGGCCAGTCGTGCAACGCGCCGACCCGGATGTTCGTGCCGGCCGCCCTCCATGACCAGGCGGTGGAGATCGCCAGGACCACGGCCGAGCGGCTGAAGGTCGGTGCGCCGTCTGCCGCCGACACCCGGCTCGGTCCGGTCGTCAGCCAGGTCCAGTACGATAAGATCCAGCGCCTGATCGAGACCGGCATCGCCGAGGGCGCCGACCTCGTCACCGGCGGCCCCGGCCGTCCCGAGGGGCTGAACCGTGGCTATTATGTCCGGCCGACGGTCTTCGCCAACGTCACCGACGACATGACCATCGCGCGCGAGGAGATCTTCGGCCCGGTGCTGGCGATCCTCCCCTATGGCAGCGAGGAAGAGGCGATCCGCCGCGCCAACGACACGCCCTATGGGCTCGCCTCCTATGTGCAGTCGGGCTCGCTGGAGCGTGCCCGCAAGGTGGCGGCGCAGATGCGCAGCGGGAACGTCTACATCAACCACCCGGCCTGGGACGCCGGCGCGCCCTTCGGCGGATACAAGCAGTCCGGGAACGGTCGGGAATATGCCGATTTCGGGCTGGAGGAGTTCCTGGAGATCAAGGGAACCGTCGGTTACGCGCCCTGAAATCCATCCGTGATGGAGCCGTGTGCTCCATCCAATACCGGTGAGGCCGGCCGCCCATGGTTTGGGTGGCCGGCCAGGGTGGCGCTGCGCCTCAGAACGACCAGACCATAGAATCGAGCATCCTTTGTACGCTCCGGCCTCATCGTCGGCCGGAGGGGCCTCGCATGTAATGGCGTTCGGGCCGGTAGGACGGACGGAACCAGGACGGGAAGCGGGCCCGGACCCATGCACGCAACGCGGCGAGCATATCGTTCATCTCCTTATCGTTTTCATCTCATTTGGTTGCATCACTTCAGGCCCAGCGCCGTGCGCACGGCGGCGGCGCCATCCTTGCCGTCGCGGGTAGACACGCCGGCCAGCCAGGGGCCGAGCAGGTCGGGATGCGCCTTCAGATAGGTGGCCGCAGCGTCCTTGGGTGCCTTCTTGTCGTCCGTGATGGCGGCCATGATCTCGTTCTCCATCCCGACGGTGAAGGCGAGCTGGCTGAACAGGCGGTAGGCATTCGTGCAGTCGGCGCCGTAGCCGCGCCGGGACAGGGTGTTGACCGTGGTGCTGCCATAGTTCGGGCCGAAATAGGCATCGCCGCCGCTGAGATAGGTCATGTCTATCCGGGTGTTCATCGGGTGCGGTTGCCAGCCGAGGAAGACCACCCAATCCTTGCTGCGCGTCCGGCGCACCGCCTGCGCCAGCATGGCCTGCTCGCTCGATTCGACCAGGGTCCAGCCCTCCAGCCCGAAATCCTTCTTGTCGAGCATGCGCTGGATGTTCTGGTTCGCCGGCGCCCCCGGCTCGATCCCGTAAATCTTCTTTTCGAACCGGTCGCCGAATTTGGCGAGGTCGGCGAAGCTGTGCACGCCGGCATCGGCCACCGCCTTCGGCACCGCCAGGGTGAATTTGGCGTTCTCCAGGTTCGGGCGCACGATTTCGACGGATTTCTCAGCGATCAGCTTGTCGAGGAAGGTGGATTGGGCCGGCATCCAGTTGCCGAGGAAGACATCGATCTGCGCGGTCTTCAGCCCCTGGAAAATGATCGGCACGGCGACCGTCTCGATCTTCTGCTGGTAGCCCAGCGCGCTCAGCAGCGTGCCCGCCACCGCGTTGGTCGCGGTGATGTCGGTCCAGCCGGGATCCGCCATCCTCACCGTCTGGCAGCTTGCGGGTTCCGCCGCCGCCACCGGAGACGGCAGCGAGCCGGCCGCCAGCCCGAACACGGCCATCAGGCCGGCCAGCGCTACACGCCCTGCCGTCAAACCGCCCATTGCAACCCCGGGTCCATGCATGCTGCTTTCCCTCTTGTCGGTTGACGGTCGAGGTCCGACGCGCCGTCGCGCCGTCCTACTGCGCAGGGGCGCCGAGACGCGGGAAGCGCGCCATGGCTTCCAGATCGTCGAGATCCAGATGATTGCGCATATAGCTGGTGCCTGCATCGGTGAAAGGCTGGAAATCCCAGGAGTGGTGCTGCCCCTGCCGCAGTGCATCGGCCACCAGAAGGCGCAGTTGCTGGCTGGCGATGACCTCGTCATGCAGGCGCGTCAGATTCCAGCGCTGCTCCACCTCGGCGCGGTAGCCTTGCAGGGCATCGGCCGCTGCCGAGCCTGCGGCAGGCTGCTCCGCCCGGTTGGTCAGCTCGTCCGGGTCGTCGGACAGGTCGTAGAGCTGGTCGGGGTCGGCCGGCGAGTGGATGAATTTTTCGCTGCCGCGCCGGATCATCACAATCGGGGCCACAGCGCCTTCGCCCAGATATTCGCCGATCACCTCGTCGTGGCCGCCGCTGCGCTGAAGGTGCGGCAGCAGGCTGCGCCCGTCGATGGGCGTCCGCAGGCTCGGCGCCGCCCCGTCATGGGCGAAGTCGACCAGGGTCGGCAGCAGATCCATCGACGAGACCGAGGCGGCGACCCGCCCGGCCTGGAACCAGCCCGGCGCCCGGACGATCAGCGGGATGCGGCAGGCGGACTCGAAGAAGCTCATCTTGTACCACAGGCCACGTTCGCCCAGCATGTCGCCATGGTCGGACAGCAGGACGACGATGGTGTCCTCGGCCAGCCCGGTTTCCTCCAGCACGGTCATGAGCCGGCCGATCTGGTCGTCGACATAGGCGACGGACCCGTAATAGGCGCGGCGGGCATTGCGGATCTGCCGTTCGCTGAGCGGCATCTCGTCCATGGCGCAGACGTGGCGCAAGCGCCGCGAATGCGGGTCCATCGCCTCCGGCGCCAGGGTGACGCGCGGCAGCGGCACCTCCGCGTCGGTGTGGCGGTTCCAGTAGCGCTCGGTGATGGCGTAGGGGTCGTGCGGGTGGGTCAGCGACACCACGAAGCAGAAGGGTCGTTCCCGCCGGCCGCGGGCGATGTCGTACAGCTTGCGCTCCGAGGTGAAGACCACCTCCTCGTCGAAGTCGAGCTGGTTGGTGCGCAGGCAGGGGCCGGCATCGCGCACCGAACTCATGTTGTGATACCAGCTCGGCCGTTCATCGGGCCGGGTCCAGTCCGGCGTCCAGCCGAAATCGGCCGGATAGATGTCGGTGGTTAGCCGTTCCTCGAAGCCGTGAAGCTGGTCGGCCCCGCAGAAATGCATCTTGCCGGACAGGATCGTCCGGTAGCCCGCCAGCCGCAGATAATGGGCGAAGGTGGGGACGGTCGACGGGAATTCGGCGGCGTTGTCGTAGGCGCCGATGGCCGAGGGCAGCCGTCCCGACAGGAAGACATAGCGCGATGGCGCACAGAGCGGGCTGTTGCAGTAGGCGCTGTCGAACACCACGCCGCCTTCCGCCAGCCGGTCGATGTTCGGCGTCCGCACCGTCGGGTTGCCGTAGGCGCCGAGCGCCTGCGGGATCATCTGGTCGGCCATGAGAATGAGGATGTTGGGACGCCGCGCCATATCCGCCTGCTTCATACCGTCTGTGGACAGATCGTTCGAGGAGGATAGAATTGACGAAGCTGGCAGGGAGCGTGAAGCCCCTGTCTGATCATGCTGGCATGAAGGGTGTTCATGGGAAAGGACCGTCTGCCGCCGCTGCGCACCCTGCTTTTCTTCGAGGCCGCCGGCCGGCTGCTCAGCTTCAGCGCCGCCGCCCGCGAGCTTGCCTGCACCCAGTCGGCCGTCAGCCACCAGATCGGCTGGCTGGAGGCCGATCTGGGAACGCCGCTGTTCCGCCGCCTGCACCGCGGGGTGGCACTGACGCCGGACGGCGTGCGGCTCTACGAGGCGACGCGCGACGCGCTGGACGGCATCGGCGATGCGGTGACCCGCATCCGTGACCGGCGCCGGCCGGGCGTGCTGAACGTCGCCACCGATTTCGGCTTCGCCGCCGGCTGGCTGCTGCCGCGTCTCAGTGCTCTGCGCCAGCTTCTGCCCGAGCTGGACGTGCGGATCGTGACGATGCAGACCGCAATCGACCTGCGCCGCGAGGCGGCGGACATCGCCATCACCTTCGGGCACGGCCATTGGCCCGGCTGCGAGGCGGAACTGCTGTTCCCGGAACGGGTCCTGCCGGTCTGCAGCCCGGCCTTCCGGGCGAGCCGCGCTCCGCTTGCCGCCGGGGGAGCCGGTAACCCGGCCGATCTGGTGTCGCTGCCGCTCCTGCATCTGGAAAGCGTCGGGCCGGCCGCGTGGCTGTCCTGGGGCGACTGGTTCACCCTGCACGGGCTGCCGATGCCGGCCGGCGGCCAGGAGCTGACCTTCAACAACTATCCGCTGGTCTTGCAGGCCGCCCTGATGGGCCAGGGGGTGGCGCTGGGATGGAGCCCGCTGATCGACGACCTGATGCGGGACGGGCATCTGGTCTCGCTGCTCGACCGGCCGATCCAGACGGAGAGGGGTTATTTTCTCGTCGTTCCCAGCCGGCGTGGGACGGATGAGCGCCACGACCGCTTCCGCCGCTGGGTGGTCGAGGAAAGCCGGCGGGACGGAGCCGCAGCCGGTCCGTGATCGCGGGCATCTGGTTGCGCTGCGCTCCTCATAGCAGGCCGCCCTCGCGCAGCCGCCCGTCCAGCTCCTCGTTGTAGCGCTTCAGCGCGTGCTGTTCGGTGAGCAGCCCGATCACCCGCATCCGGTCTGGGCCGTCCACCACCGCCAGCACGTCGCTCTCCGCCGTGGCGAAGCTCTTCATCGCCTCGCGGATGTTGACGTTGGGCAGCAGCACCTTGGTCTTCAGGCGGATGAGGTCGGCGAGTTCGGCCGTCTCCGCCGTCTCGCGGTGGGCATCGGAGACGAAGACGATCCCGGCATAGCGGTCGGCCTGATCGACGACGATCACCCTCTGGGTCGCCCCCAGCGGGAAGGCGCGGCGGAACTGGGCGAGCGTCTGGTCGTCCCGGACGGTGCGGACATCCTTGCGCATCATGCGGCCGACCGTCAGGTCGCGGATCCAGCCGACGTCGGCGGCGCTGCGGATCGACTCGCCGCGCAGATGGAAGCGCCAGGTGGCGAAGGAATAGCCGAAGACCCGCCGGACGGTGATCGACGACACCACCGCGGCGGCCAGCACCGCGATGGTCAGGGGCAGGCTGCCGGTGACCTCCAGGGCGAGGAAGGCCATGGTCAGCGGCGCGCCGAGCACCGCGGTGGCCATGGCGCACATGCCGACGATGCCGATCACCACCGCCGGGATGGACAGCCCGACCGCCAGCATCCAGCCGATGGCGACCAGCTTGCCCAGCATCGCTCCCAGGAACAGCGAGGCGAAGAACAGGCCGCCGCGGAAGCCGGACCCGATGGAGATCGCCGAGGCCAGCGCCTTCAGCCCGATCAGCGCCAGTAGGACCGGGGCGGTGTAATAGGCGTTGAAGCCGACATGCAGCGCCCCATGGCCAGACGACAGCACCGCCGGCGTGG
This sequence comes from Azospirillum sp. A29, assembly GCF_042604625.1. NCBI lineage: Bacteria > Pseudomonadati > Pseudomonadota > Alphaproteobacteria > Rhodospirillales > Azospirillaceae > Azospirillum > Azospirillum sp. A29. Next base: position 348,195 of record NZ_CP170460.1, on the reverse strand, counting down.
CGAGCGCCAGCAGCCCGATGCAGCATCCGCCGACGATGGGCCGCGCCCAGACCGGAACGCGGCTGCGGTTGAAGACCGTCTCCACCAGCGCGACCGTCCGCATCATGGCGATGCCGAGCAGAGCGCACAGCACGCCCATCAGGCAGACCAGCGCGTAATCGGCCGCCCCGAGACTGCCGGCGAAGCCGACCTGCAAGGACGGCTGCGGCAGGATCAGCCGCATGACGCCGACGCCGGTCATGGCGGCGACGCCGACCGGGGCCAGGGTGGAGATCGAGTAGCTGGCGATCACCAGCTCGAAGGCATAGAAGGCGCCGGTCAGCGGCGCGTCGAAGGCCGCCGCGATTGCCGCCGCGGTGCCGCAGCCGACCAGCGTGCGCAGATCGCCGCGCCGGACATGGAAGATGCGGCCGAGCTTCGATGCCACCATCGCGCCGGCCTGGGCATAGCCGGCCTCCATGCCGACCGAGGCGCCGAAGCCGTTGGACAGCATGGTTTGCAGGACCAGCAGCAGGCTGCCGTGGATAGGGATGCGCCCGCCGTGCAGCGCATTCGCCTCCACCGGATCGATGATCGACAGGCGGGGAAGCCGGGCGAGCAGCCAGCCGAGCCCCGCCATCAGGCAGCCCCCGGCGACCGGGACCAGCATCGCCCGCCAGGGATCGACGGCGGCGGCCCCGCTGACGTCATGGCCCTCCACCGCGAACAGGATGTGATGGAGCGACTGCACCGCCGTGACGATGGCGGCAACCAGGCAGGCGGCGACGATGCCGATGCCGGCCGCCAGCACCGCCAGCCAGATCTCGTCGCCGCGCACGAAGGCGCGCAGCCAGGCCGGGGCCCGGATCCCCGGATCCTGCTGTTCCGGACGGGACAGCCTGGCTTTCAGCGATTGGAACATGCGACGGCGCGCCGCCTCCGGCATTAGGGTGCGTGGACGGCCCAGCCGTCAGCCGAGCATCGCCCGGGCATACAGCTCGGCGATGTGCGCGGTGACCGGCCCCGGCTTGCCGTCGCCGATCTGGCGGCCGTCGATCCGCACAACCGGCGTGATTCCGCCCAGCGTGCCGGTGACGAAGGCTTCGTCCGCACCATACACTTCCGCCAGGGTGAAGTCGTGCTCGCGCACCGTGCGGCCGTCCTTGCGATAGAGATCGATGGTCTTGGCGCGGGTGATGCCCTTAAAGTTGAAGCGGCCGGTGGAGGTCCAGAGTTCGCCCTTGCGGACGATGAAGAAGTTGGTCGAGTTGCAGCTCGCCACGAAGCCATGGGGGTCGAGCATCAGCGCCTCGTCGGCGCCGGCATTGATCGCCTGGATCAGCGCCTGGATGAAGTTGAGCCGGCTGTGTGAGTTGAGTCGCAGGTCGAAGACGTCGGGGCCGCTGCACCGGATGGTCGAGGTGAACAGCGTCAGTCCCTTGGCCTTCGATTCCGGCTTCGGCGCCTTGTATTCGGCGATGATGACGATGGTCGCCTGCCCCAGCGCGAAGCGCGGATCCTGGTTGGGCGTTTTCTTGCGGCCGCGGGTGACCATCAGGCGGATGTGGGCGCCGTCGGTCATGCCGTTGCAGTCCAGCGTGGCCTGGATCGCCGCGACCAGTTCCTGGCGCGTCATGCCGATGTCGAGCTGGATGGCGTTGGCGCCCTCGTACAGCCGGTCCATATGGTCGTCCAGCGCCAGGATGCGGCCCTTGACCAGCCGCAGTCCCTCCCACACCCCGTCGCCCAGCACGAAGCCGGCGTCGAAGACCGAGATCTTCGCCTCGTCGCGCCGGAAGAACGCGCCGTTCACATAGATCAGCACCTCGTCGTTGCGGCTGTCGTCGACATAGCCCTGCGAACTCGTCTGGCTGACCGTGCTGTTGGAAACCATCGTATGTACCCTTTCCCGGCGGCGGCCGGCCTGTCCGGCCGGCGCTGCGCCGCCTGTTTCTCGGATGCCCAGAAGAAAGATCAGAAAGAAAATTCGGTGAAGCGCTCCAGGAAGGCGCGCGTGCGCTCCTGTCTGGGATGCTTCAGCACCTCGTCCGGTGTCCCGACCTCGTGGAAGACGCCATCGGCGAGGAAGATCACCTTGGTGGCGAAATGGTAGGCGAAGCCGAGCTCGTGGGTGACGAGCAGCATGGTCCGCCCTTCCTCCGCCAGTTGCCGGATGACACGCAGAACCTCGCCCACCAGTTCGGGGTCGAGCGAGGAGGTCGGTTCGTCGAACAGCAGGATCTCCGGCTCCATGGCGAGCGCGCGGGCGATGGCCACCCGCTGCTGCTGGCCGCCGGACAGCCGTCCGGGATAGACGTCGGTCTTGCCGCCCAGCCCGACCTTGTCCAGCTCGCGCAGAGCCCGCTCGCGCGCCTCCGCCTTCTTCATCCGCTTGACGGTGACCAGCCCTTCCATGGCGTTCTCCAGCACGGTCATGTGCGGGAACAGATTGAACTGCTGGAACACCATGCCGACGCGCTCGCGGACCCGGCACAGCTCGCTTTCGGGATAGCGCACCTCGTCGGGCTTGCCGGCGGATGCGCGGCCGAGCGGCGTGCCGTCGAGCGCGATCCGGCCGGCGGTCGGCATCTCCATGAAATTGAGGCAGCGCAGAAAGGTGCTCTTCCCCGACCCGCTGCCGCCGATGATGGCGACGCGTTCGCCGGCGGCCACGGAGAAATCGATGCCCTGCAGCACATGCAGCGCACCGAACCATTTGTGAAGGCCGGACACTTGGAGGATCGGCGGTGCCGGGACCTGCGAGGCCGGCGGGATCGACATCGGCATTATGGGATCTGGCATGGACGGAGTCTCCGCTTGCATGACGGTCAGCCCTTGCCGGCCATGCGGCGTTCGAGGGTCATCGACAGGAAGGTGGCCGGATAGATCAGGACGAAATAGACGACCGCCACGGTCGTGAGGATTTCGAAGGGACGGTAGTAGGTCGAACTCAGCAGCCGGCCTTGATACATCAGCTCATGGACCGACAGCACGGAGGCCAGCGACGACATCTTCGCCACCTCCACCGCGCGGTTGGTGAAGGCCGGCAGCATCAGCTTGAAGACCTGCGGCAGGATGATCCGGCGCAGCACGTCGGCGTGCCGCATGCCCAGCGCCTTCGCCCCTTCCCACTGGCCGCGGGCGATGGACTGGATGCCGCCGCGGAAGATCTCCGCCCCATAGGCCGAGGTGTTCAGCGCCAGCCCGAGCAGCGCCGCCGTGAAGGGCGACAGCTGCACCCCGATCAGGATGGGGAAGGCATAGTAGAACCAGATCAGCTGGATCAGCACCGGCGTGTCGCGGAACAGCTCGATGTAGACGAGGCTGCCGCCGCGCAGCAGCCGGCTGCGCGAAAGCCGGGCGAGCGCCAGGACGAGCCCGGCGGCCAGCCCGATGGCGAGGCTGGGCAGCCAAAGCTCCAGCGTCACCACGAAGCCGCGCATCAGGATCGGGAAGGTCTCCACCACCAGGGCGAAGTCGAAGGCGTAGTCCATCTCTTCGTCTCCTCAGCGGTAGGCGGTCAGCCGCGCTTCGGCGACCCGGGCCAGCGCGCTGCACGAGACCAGCAGCACGAGATAGAGCAGGGCGACGGCGGTGTAGACTTCCAGCGGCCGGAAGGTTTCGCTGTTCACCATCATCGCCTGATAGAGCAGCTCCCCATAGGCAAGCGTGGAGGCGAGCGCCGTGGTCTTGATCAATTCGAAGGAGCGCTCGACGAATGGGGCGACCATGCGCGTCGCCGCCTGCGGCACCACGATGCGCCGCATCAGCTGCGTGTGGGTCATGCCCAGTGCCTTGGCTCCTTCCCACTGGCCGCGCTCGATGGAGCGGATGCCACCGCGGAACACCTCGGCATAGAAGGCGCCGGACTGGGTGGACAGGGCGAGCACGGCAGCGACCAGCGGATCGAGGCTGATGTTCAGCACCACCGGCAGGGCATAGAAGAACCAGAAGAAATGCACGATGGGCGGCGTGTTCCGGTAGAACTCGACGAAGACCGCCGCCGGCAGACGCAGAGCCCGGCGCGGCGACAGCCGCAGCAGAGCCAGGACCAGCCCGACGAGGACACCGAAGACGATGGCGATTGCGGCGATCTTCACCGTGTTGAGCAGACCGTCGAGCAGCAGCGGCCATCTCGTCAGGACCGGCGAGAAATCCCATTGGTAGCTCATGCGGCGTCCTCGGTATTGCCCTCTCCCGGGGCGGGAGAGGGTGTAATTTCCAATGGCCTCGGGCTGTCAGTGCCAGGCTTCCTTGATCAGACCCGGAATCTTCGAGGCATCGACGTTCTTCGACTTCAGATAGCCGGCGAACAGCTGGTCGGGGACGCCGTCGGCATAGAGCGTCTTCAGCTGTCCATCCAGCCAGTAGCGGAAGGCCGGGTTCTCCTCCTTGCGCAGGCCGACGCTGGTGGCCACCGGCTCCACCGGTTCGGGCAGGATGACCTTGCCCAGCCGCAGGCGGGTCTGCTGGACGACGAGCGCCGGGTGGAACTGGACGGCGACGTCGATGCGCTTGGCGGCGAAGGCGGCGATGGTCTCGTCATTGTTGGAGAAGCGGTTGATCGCCGCCTGCTTCACCATCGCCGTCACGTTCTTGTCCAGCGAGGTGCCGAGCGTCACGCCGATGCGCAGGCCCGGCTTGTCGATGTCCGACCAGCTCTTGATGGTGGAATCGCCGGCCACCAGCGCGCCCATGGCATAGTAGAACAGCGGGGCATCGGGGAAGTCGATGGCCTTGCGCCGCTCCTCGGTCGGGTCAAGGACGAACATCAGGTCGATCTGGTCGGCCTGGAGCGCGCCCACCGCGTTGGCCCAGGTCGTTTCCACCGGAACCAGGGTGGCGCCGAGGCTGGCGGCCAGCCGCTGCCCCATCGCCACGCCGACGCCGGTCCAGGTCTCGGTCATCGGATCCTTGAAGAACCAGGGCTCGGCCGAGGTCACGCCGATGCGCAGGCGCTTGCTCTCCTTGACCCTGTCGAGCGTGGAGGGCGAGGCCGCGAGCGCCGGCAGAGCCGACAGTCCGACGGCAGCGCCAGCTGCGGCACCGGCAGCAAGGCCGAGCAGGGTCCTGCGGCCGATTTTTCCCTGGTCGATGGTCATCTCAAAGCCTCCTCTGTCTGGTCGTCGTCTTTTTGTCGGTCCGGTCGGCGGCGGTCGGTCAGGGACCCTGGACAGCGCGGTTGTCGCGGCCCCGCAGGAACTCTTCGGTCTGCCGGCCGCCACGGGCCATGTGGTCGGTGATCTCGGACTTCAGTGCCTCGAAATCGTCGGAGAGCGCCATCTCCACATAGCGGTCATGGCCGTCGCGGCGCGGACCGCGGATGCCGTGCGCCCGGTGGTGCGCCGCCCAATAGAGCTGCAAGCGTCCACGGATGCTGTCCCAGGTCCGGATCAGCAGCTTGTGCCCGGTCGCCTCATAGACGAAGCCGTGCAGTTGCAGCTCAGCGACGATGCTGGCGGCATCGTCCTCGGCGTCGATGCAGGCGGTGAGCGCATCGCGCCGGGCGACGAGGCCCTGGCGGAAGGATTGGTCCCGGCGCGCCCATATCTGCTCGAAGGCGAAGATCTCCAGGGTGACACGCATCGAATAGATCTCGCGCACGTCATCGACCGACAGGCCGACGACGTGGGTGCCGGTGTAGGGCACGGCGATCAGCAGCCCTTCGTCGATCAGCTGCCGCATGGCTTCGCGCAAGGGGCCGCGGCTGACCCCGAACTGGTCGGCGAGCACGGTTTCGACAAGCTGTGCGCCGGGCTCGATGTCGCCGTTCAGGATCGCGGCCCGCAACCCGTCCGCGATGTGGGCGCGGAAGGTCGCTTTCGGCACGCGTGCCAGGACCGATCCCGCAGCCTTGCCCTTCGCTCCGTCGGACATGCGCCCTCGCCGTAGACAGTCGATTGTTGACAATGTGAGCCGCAACGACGGACCTGTCAATCGACATTGCTTCGTAGTCGAAGGACCATGGTGTGGCGACCATGGTCCTTTGCACGGTATCGCCGTCGATGAACCGTCAGTAGCCCAGCGCGCACCCGTCCTTCCGGTGGTCGGAGCCGCCCAGCAGGGTGCCGCGCTCCCAGTCGATGGCGATGGCCTGGGCGCCGCCGATGGCCCCGGTGGGAGCCGTCACGGTGAAGCCCCGGCGGGTCAGCTCGGCCCCCGCCCTGCTGCGGATTGTCGTCTCCGCTTCCACGGTGAGTGTGCCGGGCAGGGGGAACAGACGTGGCAGGTCGATGGCGCTCTGAACGTCCAGCCCATGGTCGAACAGCTTGGACAGGAAATGGGCATGGCCCATCGCCTGGTAATGCCCGCCCATGACGCCGAAGGTCAGGCTGACGCGCCCGTTTTCGCTGACCATGCCGGGAATGATCGTGTGCATCGGCCGCTTGCGCGGCGCCACCATGTTGGGATGCCCGTCGACCATGGAGAAGCTCTGGCCCCGGTTGTGGAACAGCACGCCAGAGCGCGGCGTCATCAGCCCGCTGCCATAGGGATGGAAGATCGAGCTGATGAAGCTGATGGCGGTGCGCTGCTTGTCGACCACGGCGATGTAGACGGTGTCCTTGTGCTCGACAGCGTCGAACACTCTGCCGATCTCCAGCGCGCGGGCGGTGTCGATGCGGGCGGCCAGTTCGTCGGCCAGCGCATCGGACAGCAGATGCTCCACCATCGACGGTCCGCTCTGCGCGGGATCGGCCAGGAAGGCGTCGCGCGCGGCATAGGCGAGCCGCGTCGCCTCGATCTCCACATGCAGGCCGTCGGCGTCGAGCGGATCGCCGGTGGGGCGGAAGCGCTTGAGGATGTTCAGGATCATCAAGGCGATGATGCCCTGTCCGTTCGGCGGGCATTCATGGATTGTGCGGCCGCGATAGTCGGTCCGGATCGGCGTCACATACTCGCCCCTGACCTCGGCGAAATCCTCCAGGCTGTGGAAGCCGCCCGCCGCCCGCAGGGTCTCCACCATGTCGTCGGCGACGGCACCGCGGTAGAAGGCGTCCGGCCCTTCGCGCCCGATGGCCTCCAGCGTGTCGGCCAGCAGCGGCTGGGTCTGGACGGTGCCGGCGGCGGGGGCCTCTCCATCCACCAGGAAGGTGGCGGCGGCCGCCGGGTTCCGGCGAAGCAGATCGGTCTGCTGGGCGAGGTCGTGCGATACCCGCGGGGTGATGGCGTAGCCCTCGCGCGCCATGGCGATTGCCGGGGCGAAGATCTCGCTCAGGGGCAGGCGGCCATGGTCGGCGACCAGCCGCGCCCAGGCATCCACCGCGCCCGGCACCGTGACCGCGTGGGGGGAGTGGCGGTCGATGGCGGTGACGCCCGCCGCCCGCAGGCGCTCCAGCGTCATCGCCGCCGGGGTGCGGCCGGAGCCGTTGTAGGTGCGGATGTCGGTCCCGCCGTGTGGAGCGATCATGGCGAAGCAGTCGCCGCCGATCCCGGTCGAACCGGCTTCGACCACGCTCTGGACTGCGCAGGCCGCGACCGCGGCATCGATTGCCGTGCCGCCGGCCTTGAGGATTTCGACCGCCGTCAGGGTTGCCGCCGGGTGCGAGGTGGCGGCCATGCCGTTGCGCCCCATGGCGAGCGACCGGCCCGGTTCTTCGAAGTTGCGCATGGTCTCCGTCGACTCCCCGATGTTGGCTTTTTGCGGTGAAGGGCCGGATGCGCGGGCATCCTCAACCGTTCCAAATCAATGGTATACCAAATCCCACCATGGTGAGCAGATCTGAAGGGGCATCGGCGGCGGCCAATCAGCGGCTGGCGATCTCCTCCCGCGTCAGGGTCATGAACAGATCGACCACCGGCGTCCTGGCGCGGTCGCTGTGGACGGCGATCTGGAAGGGCGAGTGGTAGGACAGCACCCGTGGCAGCAGGGCGCGCAGCCGTCCGGACTGGACGAAGGGGGCGGCATAATGGTCGGGCAGATAGCCGAGATAGCGGCCGGACAGGATCAGCCGGGCGGCACCTTCCATGTCGCCGACGGTCGCATGCGGGGCGCTGATGGCGAAGATCTTGATGTCGCGCGCCCCCCAATAGCTGCGGGCGACCAGCCGGTGACGGCGCACCTCGTCCAGATCGACCATGTCGTCCGGACGGTCGAACAGCGGATGGCCGGCCCCGCAATAGAACAGGTTGGTCTCCGTATAGAGGTCGATGTAGGAGAGGCCGGGCACGATCCGCGGAAAGCTGGCGATGGCGAGGTGCAGCTCGCCGCCGACCACGTCGCGCAGCAGTTCGTTGGGCGGTCGGGTGGCGATCGCGAGGTTGACCTCGGGGGCGGCGTCGGCGAAGCGGGTGATCACGCGCTCCAGCGGGAAATTGGCGTCGGTCAGCGTGTTGTCCACCAGCCCGATGCTGAGGGTTCCGGTCAGGCGGTCACGCAGCCCCCGCACGCGGGCGCCAAACCGGTCCAGTGTGTCGAACACCCGCCGCAGCTCGTCATAGACCGCCTGCCCCTCCTCCGTCAGCTTGAAGCCGGAGCGGCCGCGCCGGCACAGCCGCACCCCAAGCCGCCCTTCCAGTTCGGCGAAATGGGTGGAGATGGTGGAAAGCGACAGGTTCAGTTCGCCTTGCGCCGCAGTAAAGCCGCCGGCCTCGACCACCGTCATGAACAGGCGAAAGAGCCGCAGATCGGCGGTCTCGATGGTCATCCGGCTCATGGTGTCGGAAGTCCTCCGGCCTGGATGGGGTCTGGGCCGGACTTACTTCGGCTCCTGTCGAAGTAAGATACAAAAAATTCCGGATGTGTGGGAACGCAAAGTCGCCGTCTACTTCCGTCATGCACTTCCATCGGGGCTGACCAACGACGAGAGGGAGACACGCTATGACGATCGGCGCGGGACTGGGCAGGGGATTGGGCAGGCGGGCGGTGCTGGCGGGGGCGGGCGCAGCTGCGGCGGTGGGGGTGGTGGGGTTTCCCTCCATCGTCCGGGCCCAATCGAAGTCGCTGAAGGTCGGGGTGTATGGCGGCTATTTCAAGGACAGCTTCGACAAGCACATCTTCCCGGACTTCACCAAGGCGACCGGCATCGCGGTGGAGGCGGTGGCCGAACCGACGGGCGAGGCGTGGCTGATCCAGCTTGAGCAGGCGGCCCGTGCGAAGCAGGCTCCGGCCGACGTGTCGATGATGTCCCAGGTGGCGATGCTGAAGGGCATGGCCGCCGAGCTGTGGGCTCCGCTCGACCCCGCCAGGCTGCCGAACGCCGCCAAGGTCAAGCCGGCACTGATGAACAAGTATCCCGACGGCCGGCTTTCCGGCATCGGCGCGGTGTCCTGGTACATCACCCTGGTGACCAACACCAAGAGCTACCCCCAGGCTCCGGAAAGCTGGGCGGCGCTGTGGGACCCGGCCAACAAGGACAAGCTCGGCCTGCTGGCGCTGGTCTCCAATTCCTTCCTGCTGGACGTGACTGCCGCCACCTTCTTCGGCGGCCCCAAGCATCTCGACAGCGAGCAGGGCCAGTTGGAGTGCTTCAAGAAGCTGGCCGAGCTGAAGAACAATGTGAAGCTCTGGTATCGCGACGAGGCGCAGTTCGAGGCGGCGCTGAAGTCGGGCGAAGTGCCGATGGGGCAATATTACCACGACGTCACCGGCCTTGCCGCCGCCGATGGCCATCCGGTGCGCTCGACCTTCCCCAAGGAGGGCGGCATCCTCGATTCCGGCAGCTGGGCGGTGTCCAAGGCGTCCAAAGCCGGCGATCTGGCCCACGTTTTCATCGACTACATGTGCCAGCCGCAAATCCAGGCGCTGCTGTCGCGCAAAGTCGGCACCTCGCCGACCATCGACCGGTCGGCCACCGACCTGACCGACAAGGAGTTCGCCGCGGTCTCCTCCGATCTGGCGCCCATCGTTCCGCGCTATGACCTCTATGTGTCGAAGGCCGACTGGCTGAACCAGAAATGGACGGAAATGATCGTGGGCTGATCCGCGAGCACCCTTCTCCCCCGAGTGCGGTCGCTTCAGACGGACTCGTCTGAAGCGTGAATCGCACGGAAATCCAAAAGGCCGGGGGAAGGGCTCCGTCCTTTCCGAACGATCCGAAGGCCCGCCCATGTCCGCCCTCGTTCTCGACGGTCTCACCAAGCGTTACGGCAGCTTCACCGCGGTGCACGGGGCGAGCCTGCGCATCCCGCACGGTCAGTTCGTCTGCCTGCTGGGGCCCTCCGGCTGCGGCAAGACCACGCTTCTGCGGATGATCGCCGGGCTGGAGGAACCCTCCGGCGGCCAACTGCTGATCGACGACCGCGACATCACCGCGACCCCGGCCCACAAGCGGGATTTCGGCATGGTGTTCCAGTCGCTGGCCCTGTTCCCTCATCTCAGCGCCGGGGAGAACATCGCCTATCCCCTGCGCATCCGCGGCGTTCCCGCCGATGAGCGCCGCCGCAAAGCGGACAGCCTGCTGGAACTGGTGCGCCTGCCCGGCATGGCCGACCGGCCGGTGTCGCGGCTGTCGGGCGGCCAGCGCCAGCGCGTCGCCATTGCCCGCGCCCTGGCGCTGGAGCCGAAGCTGTTCCTGCTCGACGAGCCGCTGTCGGCGCTCGACGCCAAGCTGCGCGAGGCGATGCAGATCGAACTGAAGCAGCTTCAACGCCGGCTGGGCATCACCACCATCGTCGTCACCCACGACCAGCGGGAGGCGATGACCATGGCCGATCTGGTGGTGGTGATGTCGGAAGGGCGGATCCGTCAGGCCGCCCCGCCGATGGAGGTCTACCGCCGGCCCGCCGACGCCTTCGTCGCCGACTTCATCGGCATGACCAACCTGCTGGAAGGCGAGGTGACGGCCCCCGGCCGCGCCAGCGTGCCGGGGGGCGAACTGGTCCTGGCCGGACTGCCGCCGCATGGCCGCGCCCTGCTGTCGGTCAGGCCGGAGGAGGTGCTGCTGCATCCGGCGGCTGCACCCGGCGGGCAGGGGGATGCTGCCAACCGGCTGGCCGGGACCCTGTCCTTCGTCCGCGATCTCGGCGCCAGCGTCGAATTCCGTATCGATGTCGCCGGGCGGGAGATCGTGGCGCTGACCCGGCCGCAGGACCGCCCGGCGGTCGAACCGGGCGCCGCCGTCATCGTCGAGATTCCGGCCGAGGCCTGCGTCGTCCTGCCGCCGGAGGGGAGGGCGTCATGATCCGCCGCGCCCCCCGCAGCCTGGGCGAGCACGCGCCGATCCTGTTTCCGGCGCTGATGCTGGTCGTCTTCTTCGTAATTCCCTTCGGCCTGATGATCGCGGTCAGCGTCGCCCGCCGGATCCCCAGCGGCTTCTACGAGCCTGATCTCGTGCTGGCCAATTACGAGCGCTTCCTCAGCGCCTTCTTCGGTGGGGTCCTGTCCTTCTCGCTGGAGCTGGCGGCGCTGGTGGCGGTGGTGGCGGTCGGCATCGGTTTCCCCTTCACCTACCGGCTGGCGCGGCTGCCGCGGGCGGCACAGGTGCGCTGGCTGGTCTTCCTGCTGTCGATCCTGTCGCTGTCGGAGGTGATCATCGGTTTTGCTTGGTCGACCCTGCTGTCGCGCACCGCCGGCATCACCAACCTGCTGGTGGCGGTGGGGCTGATGGCGGAGCCGCAATCGCTATCGCCCAGCTTCGGCGCGCTGCTGGCGGGCATGGTCTATCAGGCCTTCCCCTACACCGTGCTGGTGCTCTATCCGGCGCTGGCCCGGCTCGACCCGGCGCTGGTGGAGGCGTCGCGGACGCTGGGGGCATCACCGCTCAAGGCCTTCTTCACCGTGGTGGTGCCGGCCCAGCGCAACACCATCGTCGCAACCCTGATCATGGCCTTCGTCTTCGCGCTCGGCAGCTACCTGCTGCCGCAGCTTCTGGGACGGCCGCAGCACTGGACCCTATCGGTGCTGATCACCGATCAGGCGATCTACCAGTCCAACATGCCGTTCGCGGCAGCAATGGCGGTCTTTCTGGTGCTGGTCAGTCTGGCGCTGGTCGGGCTGTCCCTGCTGTTCGGACGCAAGGAGGAGGCGTGATGCTGCGCTGGCTCAACAGCCTGATGGCCGGTCTGATCGGCCTCGTCCTGGCGGCGCCGATCCTGGTGGTGGCGGGGGTGTCGCTCAACGCCAAACGCTCGCTCGACTTCCCGCCCAAGGGCCTGTCGCTGGCATGGTATGCCGAAATCTTCACCGATCCTGGCTGGCGCGGGGCGCTGATCGCCAGCCTCGTGGTGGCGGCGTCGTCGGCAGCGCTGGCGGTCGCCATCGCCTTTCCGCTGGCGTGGTTCATCTGGCGCTGGCGGGCGCCCTGGGCGCGGGCGTTCGAGGTGCTGGGCATGGCTCCCTTTATCCTGCCGCCGGTCATCACCGCGCTGGGGTTCCTCAGCTTCTGGTCCACCTTCGGGCAGTATGGCGAGCCGTGGACCGTGGTGGTCAGCCACGCCGTCTTCTTCGTTACCCTGCCGCTGGTCACGCTGTCGCTGGGCTTCGGCGCGGTGGACCGCAGCTTTGTCGAGGCCGCCTCGACCATGGGAGCCGACGACCGCACCGTGCTGCGGACGGTGGTGATGCCGCTGGTGCGGCCCTACATGATTTCGGGCTTCGCCTTCGCCTTCGTGCTGTCGCTCAACGAATACATCGTCGCCTACATGGTCGCCGGCTTCACGCTGGAAACGCTGCCGATCAAGATCTTCAACGCCCTGCGCTATGGCTACACGCCGACCATGGCCGCCGTCACCGTGCTGTTCGTGCTGCTGACCGCGGCCATCTTCGGGCTGATCGCCCGCTTCGGCGACCTGCCGCGTCTGCTTGGCGCCTGGATCAAAGCCGACTGATCGGCCCGACCGACCGGCCCGACCGACCTTCCGACAGGAGACTTTCCAAAATGATCGATCCAGACAAGCTCAACCGTCTGCGCGAGAAATACAGCGGCAGCGGCGGCGCCGACATCCACTCTCCCGAGTTCCAGCGTGTCGCCGCCCTGCAATTTTCCGCCGGAGGACGGCGGACCCAGCCCTTCGCCGGGGTCTCCACCCTGCTCGATGCGCCATACCGTCCGGATGCGCCCGAACTGCCCGATTTCGGCGGGCTGGAGGTTGCGCTGATCGGCGTGCCGATGGATCTGGGGGTGACCAACCGCGCCGGCGCCCGCTTCGGTCCGCGGGCGGTGCGGACCATCGAGCGGATCGGTCCTTACGAATATGTGCTGAAAATGGTGCCGTCGGCGGCCTGCCGGATGGCCGATGTCGGCGATGTGCCGCTGTCCAGCCGCTTCAACCTAGAGGCCTGCCATCACGACATCGAGAGCTTCTACAACAAGGTGATGGATGCCGGGGTGATCCCGCTGTCGGTGGGCGGCGACCATTCGATCAGCCAGTCGATCCTAAAGGCGGTGGGACGGGACCGGCCGGTCGGCATGATCCATTTCGATGCCCATTGCGACACCGGCGGCCCCTACGAAGGGTCCAAGTTCCACCATGGCGGCCCCTTCCGCCAGGCGGTGCTGGACGGCGTGCTCGACCCGGAGCGCACGGTGCAGATCGGTATCCGCGGCAGCACCGAGTTCCTCTGGGAGTTCTCCTACGAATCCGGCATGACGGTGATCCATGCCGAGGAGGTGGCGCAGCGTGGCATTCCTGCCGTGATCGAGCAGGCCCGCCGGGTGGTCGGCGACGGGCCGGTCTATGTCTCGTTCGATGTGGACTGCCTCGACCCGGTGTTCGCGCCGGGCACCGGCACGCCGGAGGTCGGCGGGCTGAGCACGCGCGAGGCCATCGAGCTTCTGCGTGGGCTGGCCGGGCTCGACGTCATCGGTGGCGACGTGGTGGAGGTGGCACCACAGTATGACGCCAACACAACCACTGCCCAGGCCGGTGCGCAGATGCTGTTCGAGATCCTGTGCCTCGCCGTCAAGGCGCTGGAGCAGCGGCGGGGCTGAGGCTGGCTGCCGAGGATGCGCGTGCAACGGGCCAAGGCGGTTTCCGCCTTGTTCCGCTAACCCTGGAGGTCAGGCCGCGGCGATGTGCCGCCGGCCGAGGGCCTGGACTTCGGCCGCACGAGGGCGGACCATCTCCCTACCCGGTTGCGAACATTCGGGATCGGTCGCCACCGCGCCTTCACTGCGGGCGCCGCCCGACCGGGCATCCTTGCGGACTGTCGCCGCCGGGACGGGCCATGGCCTTCGCCGCCCGCCCGCGGCGCGGAGGAGAGCACATGTCTATGGACAAGGAAGTGGTCATCGCGGCGCTGCGCTATGCGGCGGAACTGCATGACGGCACCTATCGGCCCGACCGGGCGCGCACACCCTTCGTCACCCATTTGTCGGAGACGGCGGAACTCGTGGCGCAGGCCGGCGGCACGCCCGCCGAGATCGCCGCGGCTTGGCTGCACGACGCGGTGGAGGATGGGCTGACCAATGTCGCCGATCTGGCCCGGCGGTTCGGGCAGGAGGTCGCCGACCTCGTCGCCGCGGTCAGCGATGCACCGGAGGATGTCGGCAAGGCGATTGCCGAGCGCAAGGCGATCCAGGCCGCCCGCCTCGCCGCCGCGCCCGAAGGGGCCAAGCGCATCAAGCTTGCCGAGCAGATCTCCATCCTGCAGGCGCTGGCGGTCGAACGCCCGCTGTCCTGGAGCGTCGAGCGGGCCGACGCCTATGTCCAGGGCTCCCGCCTCGTGGCGGAGGCCTGTGCCGCCGCCAGCCCGCTGCTGGCCGAACGCTACGCCGCGGCGCTGGCCGGGGCGACGCATTGAGCGCGGCGATGTCAGAGGGCTGACGACCGCCAGAGCCAGACCAGACCGGCGACTGCACCCGCCGCCAGAAGCACCAGCACCAGGATGATGGCGAAGGCGGTGCGCCGGTCCTTCGCCTCGCGCTGTTCGGCCTCGCGCCGCTTCTTCAGCAGAAATTGCTGTTCCGGGCTGAGGAAGCGGCCGGCAGCGGCATCCGGCGTGGGCACATAGCGCACCCGGCCGCGGCCCTTGGCCGCCATGCCCGCGGTCGCCGCGGTCCCCCGGATGGCCGTCGTCAAACCACCCTGGGACGGCCGCCCGGTGTTGACCGGCTCCCCCGCCGACCCGCGAACCGCGGTCGCCTGCCGGCCCTTGCGCTTGCGCGGCAGCTTTCGCCGTCTGGTCGTCATGCCCCTCTCCCCCGCTCTCAAATCCGTCTCCGCGGCCGGGAGCATAGCCGCCTGCCCGGTCCGGCGCAGCCAATCACAAGATGATCTCCGGAAAGTCACATAACCCATGCGGATGGGGGCATGCCAACCGGAAATCCATGGCAAGGCCAATCCGTTCCTCTGCGGCGAACCGGCGCACACCCCAACGGTTTGTGGCACTGACGTGGATACTAGTATATTACATTGCGAGCCCGCCGACGTTCCGGGTGGGCGTGACTGTAATCGAATGGGAGGGTCACCATGCTCAAGAAGACTGCGTTCAAATCCGGCCACATCCGCTCGCGCCGCACTCTGCTTGCCGCCGCTGCCGCCGGGCTGGCGATGCCCGCCGCCATAGCACCACTGGGCGGTGCGTTTGCCGCCGATGACGACCAGCAAGCGGTGACGAAGGCGGTGAATGCGCTTCGCGACGCCATGCTGGCGGGCGACGGTGCCACGCTGCGGGCGATGACGATGGACCAGTTGACCTACGGCCATTCGAACAGCCGGCTGGAGGACAAGGCCGCTTTCATCAGCAGCCTCGATGGCAAGAACGCCTTCAAGGCGCTGGACCTCAGCGACCATGCGATCCACGTGGTCGGCGATATCGCGGTCGCCCGCCACACCTTCGATTCGGTCAACAACCTGCCGGACGGCAAGACCAACACCGCCCACATCAAGGTGTTGCAGGTCTGGAAGAAGGTCGACGGAGCCTGGAAGTTGCTTGCCCGCCAGGCCTCGCCGCTTCCGGCCGCCTGATCGCCCGACCGCCTGATCGGGGCTTCTGCCGCCTCCCACCCGCAAAGGTGGGGAGGCGGCAGGGCATCGGTCACCAAGCCGGCAGGATCGCGCCCTTGAACCGGGTCTCCAGGAAGTCGCGGACCTCCTTGGACTGGAAGGAGTCGACCAGCGTCTTCAGGACGGGGCGGTCCTTGTCCTTTTCCCGCGCGGCAATGAAGTTGCCGTAGGGGTTGCCTTCGCGCGGCTCCTGGATCAGCGCGTCCTTCGACGGGGTCAGGCCGGAATTCACCGCATAGTCGGTGTTGATGATCGCCGCGTCGAAGTCTTCCAAGGCGCGCGGCAGCTGCGCCGCCTCCAGTTCCACCAGCTTGAGCGCCTTCGGATTCTCGGCGATGTCGAGGATGCTCGGCGACAGGCCCTTGCCGGGCGCCAGCTTGATCAGGCCGTTGGCCGCCAGCAGGTTGAGCGCGCGGCCGCCGTTGCTGGGGTCGTTCGGAATGCCGATGCTGGAGCCGGGCTTCAGGTCGCCGACGGATTTGATCTTGCGGGAATAGAGCCCCATCGGCTCGACGATGGTGAAGCCGATGGGCACGATCTTATAGCCGCGGGCGGCGATCTGGGCGTCCAGATAAGGCTTGTGCTGGAAGGCGTTGGCGTCGAGGTCGCCGGCATCCAGCGCCGCGTTGGGGATGTTGTAGTCGGAGAAGGTGATCAGTTCGACGGTCAGACCCTTGCCGGCCGCCACAGTCTTCGCCACCTCGGCGATCTCCTCCTCCGCACCGCCCATGACGCCGAGCTTCACGGTCTCGGCCGCGGATTCGGCAATCTGGGCCGCGAAGAGGGCCAGCGCAATTCCGCCGGCCAGTCCGGCCCGGCGCAGCCATGACGTTGTATTGCCTTGCATGTCGACTCCTTTATCTTTGGCTCGGCGGCCCCCGGTCGTTGCCGGGATGCCGAGAGGCCGCCAGATAGCCCGACCGGCCGGCGCCTAGCGCATGCAATTTCCGACGATCTGGTAGCACAGCGTGGGATCGCGCCTGTCGTTGTAGCGCACCGCGGTGACCCGGCCGCCATGCAGTTCGAAGGTCGCTTCGCAACTGTAGGTCCGTGACCAGGTCGTCACGTCGGGTTGCCACAGCAGCGGTCCGCGCGGGCCGAGCCAGGGGCTGGGTTCCCAATCCACGTCGCGGTCGACCAGGGTCTGCCGGCGGGTGTAGACCAGATACTCCGCATCGCCGTTGACGGCGGAGCGTTCCGGCACGCCGGCGCAGGACAGCAGGCTGCCCTTGTTCATCCCGACCATCGCCTCGGGCGCTCGCAGCGCCAGTTCGGCCTGCGGGTTGGCGCAGGAGGCGGACAGCAGGGTGGCCGCGGCAAGAAGCCCGCCGCGCCAAGCCCATATCATTCGCTGACGGCCGATGGTCATGTCCGATCCTCCGCGGCGATGCGCAACCGTTTGGGACAGTCTTTCACATAAAGCGTCCCGCCCGATGCACAACAGCGCTCAGCCCAGAACGGTGTCGTACAACAGTTTGAGGTTCAACACGACGATCAGGCCGGCGACGGCCCAGGACATCCCGGCGACCCAGCCGGGCACGACGAAGCGGCCCATCTTGCCGCGGTCGGTGACGAAGCGGACCAGCGGGATGACCGCGAAGGGGAGCTGCATCGACAGCACGACTTGGCTGAACACCAGAAGCTGGGCCGTGCCGCTTTCGCCGTAGAGCGCGGTCACCACCACCACCGGGATGATGGCGAGGCTGCGGGTCAGCAGCCGGCGCATCCAGTGCGGCAGCCGCAGCCGCAGGAACCCTTCCATGACGATCTGCCCGGCCAGTGTCGCCGTGACGGTGGAATTGAGGCCCGACGCCAGCAGCGCCACCGCGAACAGGGTGGACGCGATGCCCAGCCCGAGCAGGGGCGACAGCAGTTCGAACGCTTCGCCGATCTCCGCCACCTCGGTATGGCCGCTGCCGTGGAAGACGCTGGCCGCCAAGATCAGGATCGCCGCGTTGACGAACAGGGCCAGCATCAGCGCGATGGTGCTGTCGACGGTGGCCCAGGTGATGGCGTCGCGCCGCCCCTCGTCCGTGCGCGGATATGCCCGTGTCTGCACGATGGAAGAGTGGAGGTAGAGATTGTGCGGCATCACCGTCGCCCCCAGGATGCCGATGGCGACATAGAGCATGCCGGGATTGGTCACCACCTGGGTCGTTGGCACGAAGCCATGCAGCACGGCGGCAACCGGCGGGGCTGCCGCGATGATCTGCACCAGGAAGCAGCCGGCGATCACCGTCAGCAGGGCCACCACGAAGGCCTCCAGATAGCGGAAGCCCCGTTGCATCAGCAGAAGCACCAGAAAGGCGTCGAGCGCGGTTATCAACGCGCCGCCGATCAGCGGAATCCCGAACAGCAGGTTCAGCGCGATGGCGGTGCCGATGACCTCGGCAAGGTCGCAGGCGATGATCGCCGCCTCGCACGCCACCCACAGCATCAGGTTGACCGGGCGCGGGTAATGATCGCGGCAGGCCTGCGCGAGATCGCGCCCGGTGACGATGCCCAGCCGGGCCGACAGCGATTGCAGCAGGATCGCCATCAGGTTCGACAGCATGATGACCGACAGCAGCGTGTAGCCGAACTGCGACCCGCCGGCGAGGTCGGTCGCCCAGTTGCCGGGGTCCATGTAGCCGACCGACACCATATAGCCCGGCCCGGCGAAGGCCAGCAGCCGGCGCAGCCACAGGCCACCCTGCGGCACCGCGACGGAGGCATGGACCTCCGGCAGGCTCGGCCGGACTTCCCCGTCCGGGCTGGAATATCTCCAGGCCCGGTGGGGCGGCACGGCGGCTTCGGCTTCCGACATCGGCGTGACTCCCGGCCAAGATGCGAACTGGTATCAATCAAGTATGTACCGGGACAACGAGTATGCAAGGTGCTATACTTTCAGCATCCGAACATTTTTCCGGGCGGGTGGGGCGTGACTGACAGCGATGCGGACCTTCCCGATGCCGAACTTCATGCCGAGGGCTTCCGCAAGACGCGGGAGGCCCAGCGGACCGCCCTGGCCGAGGATTACGTGGAGCTGATCGCCGACCTGATCGAAAGCGGGCAGGAGGCCCGGCAGGTCGACATCGCCGCAAGGCTGGGGGTGGCGCAGCCCACCGTCGCCCGCATGCTGGACCGGCTTGCGGCCGACGGGCTGGTCTATCGCAAGCCTTACCGGGCAGTGTTCCTGACCGATGCCGGCCGGCGGATCGCCGAGGAAAGCCGGGAGCGGCACCGGACGGTCGTGGCCTTCCTCCGCTCCCTTGGCGTCAGCGCCGACACGGCGCGCATCGACGCCGAAGGCATCGAACACCATGTCAGCGCCGAGACGCTGGACGCCTTCCGCCGCGCGCTGGCCCAGGGCGGCTGACGCCGTTCAGTCGGCGAGACCGTTGTCGATGGCGATGCGGATCAGGGCGCGGGCACTGTCGGCGCCCAGCTTGTCCTTGATCTGGGTGCAGCTGTTGGCCACCGTCTTCTGGCTGATTCCCAGCCGCTCCGCGATGGCCGCCGCGGTCATCCCGCGTCCGACCAGAGCCAGGATTTCCCGCTCCCGCTGGGTCAGGGCGGCCAGCGGATCGGACGGCGGCGACAGGCTCATCAGCGCCAGATCGCGGGCGAGCCCACTGTCCAGATGGATACGGCCGGCCAGCACCGTGCCGATGGCGGAGGCCAGGCTGTCCGGCGCATCGTTCTTGGTGACATAGCCGCGTGCGCCAGCCTTCAGCGCGCGGGCGGCGATGGCCGGATCCTCGTGCATGCTGAAAATCAGGACGGGCACCGCCGGGCTTTCCTCGCGGATGGTGCGCAGCACGGCCATGCCGCCGCCGTCGCCAGGAATATTGAGGTCGAGAACGACGACGTCCGGCCGTTCGGACCGCCACAGCTCCAACGCGCTGCCGACATCCTCCGCCTCCACCACGTGGCCGAGCGCCGCTTCGGCCAGCAGGCGCTGGCAGCCGGCCCGGACGATGGGATGGTCGTCGACCAGAAGAATGGTGCGGGTCACGCCATGCGCTCCAATGCAGCCGGCGAGGCGGGCGACAGGCCGGGCCGGGGCAGGCGGGCTGACACACGGGTGCCGCCGCCGCCCGCAGTTCCGATCGACAGGCTGCCGCCTAGAGTGTGCACCCGTTCCGCCATGCCGGAAATCCCGAAGCCGTTCCTTGCCGGTTCGTCGCTGTCCGGCAGGCCGGGTCCGTCATCGGCGACGACGATCTCCACCGCCTCGGGATCGACCCGGAGGTTGACGGCGACCGCCGACGGTTTGGCATGGCGAAAGGCGTTGAGCAACGATTCCTGCACCAGCCGGTAGACGGTCAGCCGCAGCACGTCGTCGGAGCCATCCAACTCCGCCACCGTTGCGGCCGGCTCGATGGCAAGGGTGAGGGCGACGTCGGGCTGACGCCGCATCCAGTCGCCGGCCAACTCGGCCAGCGCCTCGCTCAGCGGCAACTGGTCCAGCAGGGCGGGGCGCAGGCGGGCCAGGAGCCGGCGGCTCAGCCGGTGGACCTCCGCCGCGGTGTCCAGGATCTTGCCGGCGCGTTCGGCCGCTTCGCTGAAGGCGTCTCCGTCGCTTCGACCTTCCCGCAGGCGCAGGATGCGGCCGGCATCCACCTTGATCGCGAAGAGGGCGGCGCCGAGTTCGTCGTGGATTTCGCGGGCGATCTCCCGCCTTTCGGCATCCTGCGCCGCGACGATGCGCTGGCCGGCCCGCCGGTTCTCCGCCTCCGCCGCTGCCAGCCCATGGGCCAGCGCGGCGATTCCGGTCCCCAGCCGGTCGAGTTCGGGAACGCCGCGGCCATCGAAGGAAAAGGCGTAATTGCCGGCGCGCAGCCTTTCCACCCCGGCTTCCAGCCGCGCCAGCGGGACCAGGGCACGTCCGACCGCCAGATAGGCGCCCCCCATCAGCAGCAGGCCGACCGTCAGCGTCGCGGCGGCGAGATCGGTCATGTCCTCCCAGACCTCGGCGATCTCGTCCCAGGGCTCGGCAACGATGCGCAGCTTGCCCGCCGCCAGCTGCCGTTCCTGCAAATCCACGCCGATCAGCGCGGCGAACCAGTCCGGTGCGCGCCGTTCGGCCGGCTCCGGCCTCGGCAGGCCGTCGGCCCCGATGAAGCGCAGGTGGCGCAGCCCCAGCCCGTTCAGCATGGCGATGCCGCCGGGGAGGTCACCGCGCTCGGCCACCGCGAGACTGAGCGCGCCGCCGAGTTCGAGGGCGGAGGCCATTTCCGCGCGGACGGCATCGCGGGCATTCGCGACCATCACCGCCCCGCCGGCGGTTGCCATCAGCAGAAGGAAAAGCCCGATCAGGGCCAGGATGCGCATCCTCAGCGACACCGACGCCCACTCCGAAATACGACCATCGACGGAATGCTAACCCATCCACCGGTTCAGTCGCCATCCGCCCTTCGCACAATCGGGCCACAGTGTGGATGCCAATCCTGGCCGTGTACGGCATCGGACGGGAAAAAATCCCGGCCGATCCGGGATGTCGTCATGGGATCGGGTCAAGAAATTCTTCCCCGGATTGTCGAATGGAACCATGGCCCCGACCGGAAGACTATTGGAGCCGGCAAGACATGGTGCTGTGTGCCGGGCGGGATGCACAGACCGGCCTGAAAAGGGTCCTGCCATTCAGGAAGCAACGGCTTTCTGGCGCGATATCGTCACGCTCGCCTCATCCCGCTACCGGGGGCGGCATCGCCTCCCGCCGCCCGCAGGAACGGGATCGAGCCGGCGTGACGCCATCGCCGGCACGGCTTCGCAAGGCCGTGTTCGCAACTGCCGCTTCGCGGCCAATCATCGGGGGAAACGCATGACACTTTCGTCCTACAGCACGATAGCGGCCGTCACCGGCGGCAAGCCGCAACACCGCTTCCGCGGGGCCTGTCTGGCCGGGATCGCGGCCGTGGCCGCCGCGCTGTTCCTGGCTACGGCGCCTGCCGGTCCGGCGCTGGCGTCCGACGTCACCTGGGATGCCATCGCCAACGATGCGAAGAATCCCGGCGACGTGCTGATGTACGGGATGGGGGTGGAAGGCAAGCGTTTCAGCACCCTGAAGCAGATCAACACCGAAAGCGTGTCGCGTCTGGTCCCCGCCTGGTCCTTCTCCTTCGGCGACGAGAAGCAGCGCGGGCAGGAAACCCAGGCGCTGGTCCATGACGGGGTGATCTACGTCACCGGCTCCTACTCGCGGATGTTCGCGCTGGACGCCAAGACCGGCAAGCGGCTGTGGAGCTATTCCCATCGGCTGCCCGACGACATCCGGCCCTGCTGCGACGTGGTCAACCGCGGTGCCGCGATCTATGGCGACAAGGTCTTCTTCGGCACGCTCGACGCCTCCGTCGTCGCGCTGAACAAGGATACCGGCAAGGTCGTCTGGAAGAAGAAATTCGCCGATCACAAGGTCGGCTACACCATGACCGGCGCGCCGACCATCGTGAAGGACCAGAAGACCGGCAAGGTTCTGCTGATCCACGGGTCTTCGGGCGACGAGTTCGGCGTGGTCGGGCGGCTGTTCGCCCGCGATCCCGACACCGGCGACGAGATCTGGATGCGTCCGCTGGTCGAGGGCCATATGGGCCGGCTGAACGGCAAGGACAGCACGCCGACCGGCAGCGACAAGGCCCCCTCCTGGCCGCGCGACAAGGACGGCAATCTGGTGGAGGCGTGGAACCATGGCGGCGGCGCGCCCTGGCAGAGCGCTACCTTCGACGTGGAGACCAACACCATCGTCATCGGCACCGGCAACCCGGCGCCCTGGAACGGCTGGGCCCGCTGGCCGGGCGACAGCCTCTACACCTCCGGCCAGGCCTATGTCGATCCGACCACCGGCGAGCTGAAGGGCTTCTACCAGCACACGCCGAACGACACCTGGGACTTCTCCGGCAACAACGAACTGGTGCTGTTCGACTATACCGACGCGTCGGGCAAGACGGTGAAGGCGACGGCGCATGCCGACCGCAACGGCTTCTTCTACGTCACCGACCGCACCAAGCTGGCGACGGCCGGCGGCGAGGCGAACAAGCCCAACAGCGTGCTGGCGGCCTATCCCTTCGTCGACGGCATCACCTGGGCCAAGGGCATCGACCTGAAGACCGGCCGTCCGATCGAGAATGAGGGCCAGCGCCCGCCGCTGCCGCCCGAAGGCGAGAAGCGCGGCAAGCCGGTCGAGGTGTCGCCGCCGTTCCTGGGCGGCAAGAACTGGAACCCGATGTCCTACAGCGAGGACACCAAGCTGTTCTACATCGCCGCCAACCATTGGAAGGAGGATTACTGGACCGAGCATGTCGGCTACAACCCCGGATCGGCCTATCTCGGCATGGGGTTCCGCATCCACAAGATGTTCGACGATCATGTCGGCAGCCTGCGGGCGCTGGATCCGAAGACCGGCAAGATCGTCTGGGAGCATAAGGAGGAGCTGCCGCTGTGGGCCGGCACGCTGGCGACCGCCGGTAATCTGGTCTTCACCGGCACCGGCGACGGCTTCGTCAAGGCCTTCGACGCCAAGAGCGGCCAGGAGCTGTGGCATTTCCAGACCGGGTCGGGAATCGTCTCCTCCCCGATCACCTGGGAGCAGGACGGGGTGCAATATGTCGGCATCACCACCGGCTATGGCGGCGCGGTGCCGCTGTGGGGCGGCGATCTGGCCGACCTGACCACCCGCGTGACCCAGGGCGGTTCCTTTTGGGTGTTCAAGCTGGCCGACGTGAAGGTCTCCAGCAACAAGTGACCGGCTCCGCGAAACCGGAGCATGGAGCGCCGGGGCGGTTGCCGCCCCGGTCCTTTTCATCGGAGGCATCATCATGACGTCGCACAGCAAGGCCGCGCTGCCGAGAAAACTCTGCCGGATCCTGGCCCTGAACGCCCTGGCCGTCTGCCTTGCCGCGCCGGTCCCCGCCGTCCTGGCGGCGGAAATGGAGACGGCGGCGATTCCGGCGGCCGTAGAGGAGGCCGGACAGCCGGTCGGCGGCGGCGAGGAGGAGCGGGCGAGCGTCGTCAACGGATGCACGCTCGGGCCCCGCATCGTCTGCCCCAACCTGGATCTGCGGCATCGCAATCTGCGCGGGCTGTCGCTGGCCGGGGCCGATCTGCATGGGGCCAACCTGATGCGGGCCGACCTGCGCAAGGCGGACCTGCGCGGCGCCGACCTGACCGGCGCGATTCTGGACGGCGCCGATCTGCGCACCGCCTTTCTCCAGGGAGCGCGCCTGTCCGGTGCGCGGTTGCGGGGTGCCAATCTGGAATTCGCCCGTGCCACCGGTGCAGACTTCACCGGCAGCGACCTGACCGCCGCCAATCTGGAGGCGATCCGCGCCGACAAGATCAATCTTGCCGGCGCCAGCCTGGAAGGGGCCAACCTTCAGGAGGCGAAGATGGCCCTGTCCAACCTGTCCGGTGCGAACATGGACGGGGCCAAGCTGCGCTTCGCCATCTTCCAGGACGCGCTGATGACCGGCTGCCGGTCCTGTCCGACCGGCTGGTGACGGTGCGGCGGGACCGTCAGCAGCGCTTGCCGCGTTTCGGTCCCGCCGCCTCGCAGCCGCAGCAACCGCCGGAGCAGCCGCCCGCCTGCGAGGGGACCGGCCGTCCCGCCAGACGGCGCAGGCGGTTGCGCAAGGGGGCGGGCAGCAGGATAGTCCAGGCCACCCAGGCGAAGGCGGCGACGACGATCAGGCCAACGATTAGGCTTTCCATCATGGCTCACCCTCCCAGCAGGGCGCTGGACAGGTGGAAGGTGACGAAGGCGGCGCCATAGGCGAGCGCCGTCATGTAGACGATCATCACCAGCATCCAGACCCAGCTGTTGGTTTCCCGCTTCACCACCGACAGGGTGGAGACGCATTGCGGGGCGAACACGAACCATGCCAGCAGCGACAGTGCCGTCGGCAGGCTCCAGTCTGCCGCCAGCACGCCGGCCAGCGAGCCCGAGAGTGCGTCGCCCGTCTCGCTCAGGGCATAGACGGTGCCGAGTGCCGCCACCGCCACCTCGCGTGCCGCCATGCCCGGCACCAGGGCGATGGCGATCTGCCAGGTGAAACCGATGGGGGCGAGAAGCGGGGCCAGCGCATGGCCGAGCATCCCGGCGAAGCTGTAGTCGATGGCCGGTCCGGTCGCGCCGTCGGGCGCCGCCGGGAAGCTGCCGAGGAACCACAGCAGGATCATGATGGCGAAGATCACCGTGCCGGCGCGGGCCAGGAAGATGCGTGCCCGCTCCAGCAGCCCCAGCAGGATGTCGCGCGGGCTGGGCAGCCGGTAGGACGGCAGTTCCATCAGCAGCGGTTCGCGGGCGCCCTTGAAGATCGTTCGCTTCAACACGAAGGCTGCCGCCAGCGCCGACAGGATGCCGGCGGCGTAGAGGGTGAACATCACCAGCCCCTGCAACCCGATCATGCCGCCGGCCACGGTCCGGTCGGGGACGAAGGCGGCGATGATCAGCGTATAGACCGGCAGCCGGGCCGAGCAGGTCATCAGCGGGGCGATCATGATCGTGGCCAGCCGGTCGGCGCGGTTCTCGATGGTGCGGGCCGCCATGATACCGGGGACGGCGCAGGCGAAGCTCGACAGCAGCGGGATGAAGGCCCGGCCATGCAGCCCGACCCCGCCCATCAGCCGGTCGAGCAGGAAGGCCGCCCGCGCCATGTAGCCGGTGGATTCAAGCATCAGGATGAAGAAGAACAACACCAGGATCTGCGGCAGGAAGATCACCACGCTGCCCACGCCGGCGATGATGCCGTCGGTCAGCAGGCTTTTCAGCAGGCCGTCGGGCAGGGCCGCTCCGGCGCCGGCCTGAATCCAGCCCAGTCCCTTATCGATCATGTCCATCGGCACGGAGGCCCAGGCGAACACCGCCTGGAACATCAGGAACAGAACCAGGAACAGGAAGGGCAGGCCGATGGCCGGATGTAGCAGGGCGGCGTCGATGCGGCGGGTGGCAAGCGACGGCCGGCCTGCATCGCGCAATGCGGCGGCCAGGATGGTTTCGACCTCCTGATGATAGGCGCGCAGGTCGAGGGCGGAGGGTTCGCTCCAGCCGCAGGAGGTGGTGCCGGGGGAGGGGGCCAGGGCAGCGGCCATCGCGATCATGCTGCGGTCGATCTGGTCGAGCAGTCCGGCCACGCCGGTGCGCTTGATTGCCACTGTCGGCACCACTGGCACGCCCAGCGCCGCCGACAGGGCCGCCGCATCGACGCGGCAGCCCCGCGCCTCCGCCACGTCCATCATATTGAGCGCGAGGATGATCGGACGGCCGAGCTTCTTCAGCTCGAGCACCAGCCGCAGATGCAGGCGGAGGTTGGCGGCGTCGGCGACGCAGACCATCACGTCCGGCGGGGCCTCGTGCTGGAAGCGGCCCAGCACCACGTCGCGCGTCACCTCCTCGTCGGGAGAGCGGGCGCGCAGGCTGTAGGTTCCGGGCAGGTCGACGAGCTGCACGCGGGTGCCGGCCGGGCTGAGGAACTCGCCGATCTTGCGCTCGACTGTCACGCCGGGATAGTTCGCCACTTTCTGGCGGGCGCCGGTCAAGGCGTTGAACAGGGCGGTCTTGCCGCAGTTGGGATTGCCGACCAGGGCGATGCGCGGCGGGATGCCGGTGAAGGCCGGGGTGGATAGAACGGTATCGGACATCGCGGAAACCTTCCCGCAGGAAGAGGAGGTGATGGCTCAGCCGAGCGTCACCAGGACGGCGTGCGCCTCCGCCCGGCGCAGGGCCAGGGTGTGGTCGTTGATGCGCACGGCAAGCGGATCGGCGCCGGGGAATCCCTCATGCAGGATTTCCACGCGGGCACCTTCGATCAGGCCCATCTCGATCATGCGGCGTTCCAGTTCGCCGGGCGGCAGCGGGGTCACGACGGCGGAGTCGTCCAGACCGGTCACAACCGCGCGCTGGCCCTTGCGCAACGCGCCGAGACGGCAGCAATCGCCACCGGCGGGGGGATCGGAATTGGTGCCGGGTGCGGGACCGGGAGCTGGGCCAAGTGCTGGGTGGGTGGCGGGAGACGGAGAGGTGGCGTGAGCGGGGCCGGATAGCGGCGGAATCATGGTGTGGCACCTGTGGGCGGCACGCCGGAAAGGACGTGCGCATCGGCGGCAAGGGCCGCAGACCCGACAATGATGCGAATCATTTGCATTTGCGATGTGGCGAAGCGCCGCGGAGCGGTCCCGTCCTCGGGGCATAGCGTTGGAAGGGGCGAGGCGCGCCTCCCATGGACGGCAATTTTTTCGATTTTCTCCGAAAAAAAACGAAGGAGCGGGGTGCGTTTTCGCAATCTCACTCTCATTATATGTGAAAATCAAAAAGCGATTCCAATTCGAAATAGCAAAGCTCAGCCTTTGCTGCACTGCAACCAGCGTGTGTATTCCGTTCCCCAGCGTCGCGGATTTTTCGGCATCGGCTGCCTGTACCGCCAAAAAACATTGAAATTCACATAAAAAGCCTATCAGAAATATGTATCAAGAGACGTGTGTTTGCATTTGTCTGAATATTTACAGTATCCGTATCTCAAACAAAAAGCATACCCAGGTATGGTGTTCGGAATCCAGAGCTTTTATTTTCGAAGCAATTTCGATTTACCAATTCTTTGGAGTTAGGATTTAGCCTCCGAAACACTTCTGCGCAGCGGTTGTGTGTCTGGAGCTAACAATGCAATCGAAATCAGTCACACGCTCGCACGTGATTCTGCCAGTTCTGACGATGATTGGAATCGCACTGTTTTCTTGTCTGATTTGTGCAAAATTTTATGGAATTAATGCAGCGGATTCCCCCTTTTCTGCTATGCGGATTTCGCTCGATTCCGCACGCAACCATATGGCGATCCTGGCGGCTGCAATTCCGGCGATCCTGTGGTCAGCAGGTTTGCTGCTGCCTTCTTTCCCACGGTTGGCCGGCGCCACGCCCCTGCGGGGGCTGATGGTGGTGGCGGCGGCCATGCTTGCCTTCTGTGCCATGACTTTGCCGGGGCTCGCGGGTCTGTTGCCGGCCGAGGCGGTGCGCGGCTTCTTCTATGACGCTGCCGTGCTGCTGGTCGTCTGCCTTCTTCTGGTGTTCGAAGGGCTGCTCCTGCTCGCCGCCCGCCCAGGCCGCGGGGAGGCGGAGCCGGTATCGGCGGTGGGCCGCATGCGGGCCGCCCTGTTCCTGTTCATGCTGGCGGAGGAACTGTCGCGGTCCTTCCTGCCGCTCTATGCCCGCGAACTCTACACCCCGGTTCCCGGCCTGTCCGAGACCGTGATGATGGGGCTGCCAATCGGGCTGTTCATGGCTCTGGTCGCCGTCTTCACGCCCTTCGCCGGCCATTGGGCCGACCGGTTCGGCAGCCGCCGCACGCTGCTGCTCAGCACCCTGCCGGCGGTGGCGGGATTCATCGGAACGGCGACGGCCGGGTCGATGGCGGAGCTTCTGTTGTGGCGCGGGGCCTGCGCGCTCGGCTATGCGGTGATGTTCATCGGCGCGCAGGGCTTCGTCGCCCGCCACACCCCGGCGGACCGGCGCGCGCGCGGCATGGCGCAATTCGTCGCCGCGGTGATCGTCGCCGGCCTGTGCGGCGCGCCGCTGGGCGGCATTCTCGCCGATCAGTTCGGCTATCGCGCCACCTTCGCGGTTTCGGCGCTGCTGGCGCTGGCGGCCGCGGCGGCGGTGACGCTTCTTCCGGCCGACCGGACGGAGCGGGTGCAACGCCGCCCCTTCCGCATGGGCGATGCGACCGCACTGCTTGCCAATCCCCGCTTCCTGGCATTGCTGCTGTTCTCGTCGGTGCCGACGAAGCTGATGCTGACCGGATACCTGTTCTATCTCGTCCCGGTGTCCCTGCATGCGGCCGGTGAGACGCCGGCCGGGATCGGCCGCCTGATGATGACCTATGGGCTGATCATCGTCCTGCTCGGCCCATGGGTGTCGAAGGTCGCCGACCGCACCGGCCGCCATGCCCTGTTCGCCGGGCTGGGCGGGCTGATCGGCGGGGCCGGCACGCTCGCGATCCTGCAGGAACAGGGCGTCGCGGGAATCCTGATCGGCATCGCCGCTCTCGGCGTCGCCCATGCTCTCAACAACGCCACCCAACTGGCCCTGGTCCCCGAGATCTGCCGCGCGGACTGTGCCCGCATGGGCGATTCCAGCGTCTTCGCGGTCTACCGCCTGCTGGAGCGCGGCGGTTCGGTGATCGGTCCGTTGCTGGCTGCGGCGCTTGCCGACCGCTTCGGAATGCAGGCTGCGTTGGTGGCTCTCGGCGCGCTCGGCATGCTGTGCGGCACGGCCTTCTGCGTCGTCTTCCTGCTGGTTCCGTCCGCCTCGCCGGCAGCGGAAGAGGCCGTCCGATGAATTCCCTCGCCCCCCGCCCCCGCTATCAGCCCCGTACGTCATCCGTCGATGTCGCAAACCCCGACAGCCTTATGTCCATCGCCCCCACACCCATCGATCACGGAGGCTTCGACGCCCATGCCTGACCAGATGCTCGTGGAGCCTGTTCTGACGATGCCTTGCCCCTCCTTCGCCGGGGAAACCCTTCCTGTCCATGGCCGCCACGACGGCGCGATGGAGACCCTGCGCGTCACCCTGGAGGCGCTCGGGATCGGA
Organism: Azospirillum sp. A29; assembly: GCF_042604625.1. Classification (NCBI taxonomy): domain Bacteria; kingdom Pseudomonadati; phylum Pseudomonadota; class Alphaproteobacteria; order Rhodospirillales; family Azospirillaceae; genus Azospirillum; species Azospirillum sp. A29. The sequence continues at coordinate 318,773 of NZ_CP170460.1, read as the reverse complement.
TCCGTCGAGGAGATGACCTGGAAGAACTATGAAACCATCATGCGGGTGGTCGAGCCGCTGATCGGTGCCGGCCATCGCCTGCGCCATTTCGACTATACCCACAGCGCGGCACTGCAACTCGGCACGGTGGAGCGGCTGCGCACCGACTACACCATCCGCCTCGCCTACACGGAATGGGGCAGTCCGCAGAATCCGGCGCTGCTGTGCCTGGGGGGCATCGCGAATTCGGCCCGGCGCTTCGACTATGTCGCCCGCGCCCTGTCGCACCGCTACAATGTGCTGTGCCTCGATTGGGCCGGCCGCGGCCGCAGCGGCTGGCTGGCCGACCAGTCGGACTACAGCTTCGACGGAACCGTCGCCCAGGTGCTGGCCCTGATCCGCCACAAGCAGTTGGGCCCGGTCACCCTGCTAGGCTCCTCGCTCGGCGGCAGCGTGGCGATGCGGGTGGCGGCGGAGGCTCCGGATCTGGTGGAACGCCTCATCCTGAACGACATCGGCCCCTTCATCCCGACCGAGCGGCGGCGGCGCCGCGCCGAGTCCGTCGCCCGCCACTATGTCTTCCGCCATCCGGCCCAGCTGTTCCACCGCACCGGAGCGGCCCAGAAGAACGACGGGCCGGTGGACGACACCGTTCTCCTGCACAACAGTTTCCACCAGACCCGCTGGTCGGAGGAAAATGGCGGCCGGGTTTACCGCCACGACATCCGGGCGCTGCAATGCTACCGCGACGGCGCCATCCAGGACCACGACCAGTGGGACGACTGGCAGCGCATCGACTGCCCGGTGCTGCTGGTGCACGGCATGATGAGCGACGCCCTGCAGGAGGCGACCATTGCCCGGATGATGGGCAAGCCGGGGTTGAGCGTCCTGCATGTGCCGGATGTCGGCCATACCCCGACGCTGAGCGATCCTCTGCACATCGACGCCGTGGCCCGCTGGATGTCGGCCCCCCATACCCTGCCGGCGGAAAGCACCATCGGCTGGACCGCGGGCGCCGCCCGCATCCTGTTCCGGTGAGAGGGCCGGCGATGACGGACGGCTTCCATTTCGTGCGCCACGGCGAGACGGACGACAACCTCCGGGGCGTGCGCTGCGGCGGCGACCGCGACATTCCGTTGACCGAACGCGGGGTCGAGCAGGCCCGCCAAGCGGCGGGGCGGCTCCGCCGGTCCGGCCGGATCTGCGGTCTGGTGATCGCCGGTCCGCTGGATCGCACCGCCGTGACCGGCGCCGTGTTCGCCGAGACACTGGGCGTTCCGCTGCTCAGGCGGGACTGGCTGCGCGAGCGCAGCCTGGGGGATTGGAACGGCCTGCCGATCGAACTGACGCGCCCCTGGTTCGCCGCCGGAGAGACGCCGCCGGGCGGGGAAAGCGAAGGCGCCTTCGCCGCCCGTGTCCTGGATGGTGTCGACGAACTGGCGAACGGACCCGCCGGACTGCTGGAGCACCGGCCGCTGCTGGTCGGCAGCAAGGGCGTAGCCCGCATTCTGCTGCACCGGCTCGCCGGGCGGCCGGGTGTGGAACTGGGAAATTGCGAGGTCGTGGCCTTCACCCGCCTGTCCGCCCCGCCGGGCGGGCCGGGATGGTGGCGCTGCGACCCGCTGGCAACTCCACTGGAGACTCCGCTGGAGGCGAAAGCCGGGGCCTGCTGCCCGGCCTGACTGGAGAACCGGTCAGAAGTCCAATCGAAAATCGATGCGTGGATACCGCGCGATGCCGCGTGGATCAGGAGTAAGGAGAAGGGCGATGAAGCTCAAGATTGGTACGCGGCTCATGCTGCTGGTGTTCGGCGTGGCGCTGCTCAGCACGCTCGCCGGGGCCACCGTCCACCTGACGGGAACGCGCACGAACCTGATCGAGCAGCGCAAGGCCAAGGTCAAGGAGATGGTCGATGCGGCCGCGTCCGTCATCGCGCTGTATGGCGAGCAGGAGAAGTCCGGCAAGCTGCCGCGCGCGGAGGCGCAGGAGCGTGCCCGGGATGCCGTGCGCGCCATGCGCTATGGCAATGGCGAGTATTTCTTCGTCTACGACTATGCCGGTGTCAGCATGGTTCATGGCCTGCGTCCGCAGGTCGAGGGCAAGAACCTGCTGAACCTGAAGGACCCCGACGGCGTCCCCTTTAACGTTCAGATGACCGAGGCGGCCAAGGCCGGCGGCGGTTTCGTCGCCTTCCGCCACAAGCGTACCGACGACGCCGAGCCGACTCCGAAGATCGCCTATGCCACCGGCTACCAGCCCTGGCAGTGGATGGTCGGCACCGGTGTCTACACCGATGATGTCGATGCGGAATTCCGCGCCCGCATCTGGCGCGAGCTTGAGGTCTCGCTGCTGCTTCTGGCGGTCAGCGTCGGCATCGGCATCTGGGTGTCGCGCGGTATGTCGCGTCCGCTGCTGGCGATCCGCGACGTGCTGGGCCGCATCGGCGGCGGCGACCTGACGGCTGCGGTGCCCCATGCCGACCGGCCCGACGAGATCGGCGACATGGCCCGCGCCGTCGCCGGGCTCGCCACCACATTGCAGGGTGCCCGTGACGAGAGCCAGCGCGCCGACCTGGAGCGTGCCGCCCGCGACCTTCAGCGCGAGCGCCTGTCCGTCCGTGCCGCCGAGTTCGCCCGCGCGATGGACGAGGTCGTTGCGACGCTCAGCACCACCACCGTGGCCCTGCACGAGCGCACCGCCGCCCTGACCAACGACGCCGCCAGCACGACCGACGAGGCGCATGCCGCCGCAGGAGCCGCGCAGGGTGCCTCCGACAGCGTCGAATCCGCCGCCCAGGCCAGCGAGGAACTGCGCGGCTCTATCGCCGCGATCAGCCGTCAGGTGGAAAGCGCCGCCCAGACCGCGTCCCGCGCGGTGACGGAGACCTCCAACACCACCGGGATCGTCACCGGCCTCGCGTCGGCCGCCGAGCAGATCGGCGCGGTGGTGGAGCTGATCAACTCGATTGCCGGCCAGACCAACCTGCTGGCGCTCAACGCCACCATCGAGGCGGCGCGTGCCGGCGAGGCCGGCAAGGGCTTCGCCGTGGTGGCGAGCGAGGTGAAGAGCCTCGCCACCCAGACGGCGAAGGCCACCGAGGACATCCAGTCGCAGGTGGGCGCGATCCGGGCGGCGACCGCGAACGCCATCGGCGCCATCGAAAGCATTGCCAGCCTGATCACCAACCTCAGCGCGCTGAACGGCGAGGTGGCGTCGGCCGTGCAGCAGCAGGAGGCGGCGACCCACCAGATCTTCGCCAACGCCCGCGCCGCCGCCGACAACTCCCGCCGCGTCACCAGCAGCGTCGGTTCGCTGTCGTCCACCATGACCACCACCAGCGAGCGGATGCGCCTCGTCTCCACCAGCGTCGAGAGCGTCTCGGAGCAGTCCGAGCGGCTGAAGGACGAAGTCCGGCGCTTCGTGGCGGAGGTCAACGCCGCCTGACCGGACGGTCTGATCGGCTGAAGCGGGGCGGATTTCCGGCGGTCCAGGCTGCCGGGATCCGCCCTCTTGCTTTTTCGGCAACAACTCAGCCCTTGCCCCGCCTTGGGAGCGGCAACCAAATAGGGGCCATCGAACGGGAAGGCAGACGATGACGGAAACACAAAAGGATCCCTTCGCCGCGGCGGCGTCCTTCACTGCCGGCGTCTATGGCACCGGATTGCGGCCGGTCCGGGCGGAGCGGCTGACGGAGGCTGCGCGGCGTCTGCTGCAAGCGGCAGGAAGCGAGGCTTCGGAAGCGGCGGTCGTTGCCGACCATCTGGTCGAAGCCAATCTGCGCGGGCACGACAGCCACGGTGTCGGCATGCTGGCGATGTACATGCCGGCGATTGCCGCAGGGCTGCTGCGGCCCAACCGGCATGCGGCGGTAATCGGCCGGTCCGGCCCCTTCCTGGCGGTCGGCGGCGGCAGCGGCTATGGGCAGGTCATTGCGCGCGAGGCGACGCAGCTTGCCATCGAGCAGGCGCGGCAGGACGGTTTGGCCGTGCTGTCCCTGCGCGACAGCCACCATATCGGCCGCGTCGGTTCCTATGGCGAGCAGTGCAGCGGTGCCGGGATGGTCATGCTCGCCTTCGTCAATGTCGTCACCCGCCCGGCGGTGGCGCCGCATGACGGCACCCGGCCGCGGCTGGGCACCAACCCGATCTGCATCGCGGTTCCGGCCACGCAGGCGACGCCGGCCTTGATCCTGGATTTCGCCACCAGCGCCGTCGCCGTCGGCAAATGCCGCGTCGCCATGGGCAAGGGGCAGGAGATGGCGCCGGGCCTGCTGCTCGACCAGCAGGGCGCCCCCACGCGCGATCCCGGCGTGATGTTCCAGGATCCTTCGGGCGCCTTGCTGCCGCTGGGTGGGCACAAGGGATTCGGGCTGGCGCTGATGTGCGACGTGCTGGCGGGGGCTTTGGCCTCGGCGATGCCGGGGACGCCGTCCCACCAGGATTCCGGCCGGGTCATGAACAACATGTTCGCCATCGTCTTCGACCCGGCGCGCGGCGGCAACGCGCAATGGGCAGCCGATCTCGACGATCTGGTGGCCTATGTCCGCGACACGCCCACGGCGCCCGGAGCCGATGCCATCCAGATGCCGGGCGAGCCGGAAACCCGCACCCGCCGGCAACGTCTGGCCGACGGCATCCCGCTGGACGGCGCCACCCTGGCGATGCTGGACAGTCTGGGGCGGGAGCGCGGGCTGGCGCTTGGCGACTTGCTGGCCTGACGGCCGGCTGTCAGGCCAGCAGCCTCGAGGTCGCGTCGTCCGGCTGGCCGTTGCAGAATCGGTCGAGTGCCTTGCGGTAGAGGTCTCCCCCTTCTGCCGCCGCCTCGGCGAACAGGGTCATGGAGGAGCGGAACTTCAAATCGTCGGGTGAGCCGAAGATCTCATGAAGCGTTCGCCCCTGCACGGCCAGCACGGTTTCGGTCGCCTGTGCCAGCCGGCCGCCCAGGACGGGGTGCGCCAGATAGGCCCGCGCCTCGTCCAGGACGGCGATGCCGTAGAACCGTGCGGTGGGCGAACGGCCGAGGTCGCGCAGCTGCGGGAAGATGAACCACATCCAATGGCTGCGCTTGCGGCCGTCGCTCAGTTCCGTCAGCACGGTCGCATAGACCGGGGCCTGAGCCTCGACGAAGCGCTGGAGATCAAAGGGATCGCTGTCCGGCATGGCGCCACTCCTCGTTCCTGGGTCCATGCCGAGACATCGGTCGCAGGCCAACGCTTCGCAACGGCTATCAGCCGCTATCAGCCGCCGTTGCCGAGCGCAATGGCGATCTTGCCGAAATGGCTGCCGCGCGACAGGGCGGCATAGGCGCCGGCCGCATCCTCGAAGTCATGGACACGGTCGACCACCGGCCGGAGCTTGCCGGTTTCGATGGCACGGACCGCCTCGCGCAGGTCCGCCACCGATCCGGTGTTGCTGCCGACCACCTTCAGCATCTTCATGATGATCGGGAACAGCGACGTCCGGAGGTCGGCGCCGCTCAGGAAGCCGATGACGAAAACCGTCCCTTCCTCCGCGGTGGCGTTGAGCGAGCGGGGGAAGGTCCCCGCACCGCCGGTCTCGACCACCAGATCGACGCCGGCCCCGCCGGTCAGCTCAAGAACCCGGACATCCCAGTCGGGGGTTGTCGTGTAGTTGATCGTCTCGTCGGCGCCGAGCGCCTTCGCCCGGTCCAGTTTCGCGTCGGAGGAGGAGGTGATGATGACCCGGGCGCTGGCCGCCTTGGCGAATTGCAGGGCGAACAGGCTGACGCCGCCGGTGCCGAGCAGCAGAACCGTGCTGCCCGGACGGACGGCACCGGTGCGGATTGCCCGCCAGGCGGTGGTGGCGGCTATCGGCAGGGTGGCCGCTTCGGTGAAGGACAGATGTTGCGGCACCGGGACAAGGCTGGCGGCCGGAACCACGGCATAATCGGCGAGCGAACCGGGCATGGTGATGCCGCGCATCCTCCGTCCCGCGACCGGCGGCAGGGCTCCCGCCGACCAGTCCGGCAGGAAATGCGGGATGACGCGATCCCTCTCCGCCAACCCGGTCACCCCGGAACCGGTTTCCACCACCTCCCCCGCGCCGTCGGCGACGGGGATCAGCGGCAGCGACGGCACCGGGAAGGTACCGGTGGCCACGGCGAGATCGACGTAGTTGAGGCTGGCGGCGCGCAGGCGGACCAGCACCTCGCCGGCGCCCGGCGTGGGGCGCGGCAGTTCGGCGATGCGGAAGGCGTCGAGACGGGGGGCTTCGAGCTGATAGGCGCGCATCGGGCAGTTCCTCGCTTGCTGTGATCGTGTGATGCGAGGCTATGCCGTTGCGCTCGATCCTTTAATCGGTCGCCTTTGCATGATATTGCTGCACACCATGCACGAATTGAGCGATCAGGGCTTGGAGGAGATCGCCGCCTTCCTGGCGGTTCTCGACACCGGCGGCTTCGCCCCGGCGGCGCGGGTGCTGAACCGCGACGCCTCGGTGCTGTCGCGCCGGGTCTCGTCCCTGGAGCGTCGGCTGGGGGTGCGGCTGCTGGAGCGCACGACACGGCGGGTGACGGCGACGGAGGCCGGGCGCCGGTTCGCCGACCGTGCGCGCATGGCCCTAACCCTGCTGGCCGATGCCGAGCGGGAGGCCGCCGATGCCGGGGCCGTTCCGCAGGGCACGCTGCGGCTGTCGCTGCCGGAAGCCTTCGGGCGGCTGTGGGTGGCGCCGCTCCTGCTCGACTTCCTCACCGCGTTCCCCCGCGTGCGGATCGAGGCCTTCTACAGCGACCGTTTCGTCGATCTGGTGGGGGAAGGGTTCGACCTTGCAATCCGCATCGGCCGGTTGCCCGACAGTTCTCTGGTGGCGCGCAGGTTGGCGGTCGACCGGCGGCTGATCTGCGCCGCGCCCTCCTACCTCGTGTTGCGCGGAGTCCCGAAGGAACCTGCCGATCTGTCCGGCCATGACGCGCTGCTGTTCGCCCTGTTCGCCTCGCCGTCGGAATGGCGTTTCGCCCGGGGGCGCGAGCGGGTGCGGGTTCGGGTTGCCGGGCCGCTGCTGACCGACAATGCCGAAAGCCTGCTTCACGCCGCCGTGGCCGGGAAAGGCTTGATGATGTGTTCGGAATGGCTGGCCGGGCGGGAATTGACCGACGGGCGTCTGGTGCCCGTTCTGCCGGATTGGACGGTCGAGAGCGGTGCCAGGGGCGGTATCGGTGGCGACGCCGACGGGGAGACTGCGATCCATCTGATCCGGCCGTCCGGCCGTTTCATCGCCGGCAAGACCCGGGCTTTCGCCGACTGGATCACCGACAGGCTGTCGCCGCCGCCCTGGAGCCGGCAGCCGTGATCGCCGCCCCGTTCAGCCTCCGTCGATCTCCACCCGCACGCGGACGAGGTCGCGGTTCCAAGTGATCCTGCATTTGTCGAGGTTCAGCCGCGTCATGTAGACGTAGGCGGTCTCGCCGACATCCTCGAAATTGCGGCTCTGGCTGTCTGGGTCGAGCAGAGCCGGATAGTCGAAGGCCGCCGCATCGCCGCAGCCATAGCGGAACAGCAGGGAGGCGGCCCATAGAAGCTCCGGTTTCGACCAATTGACCAGATCGGGGGAGGTGGTGGTCCAGACGCCGGTGCGGCCGTCGCGGGTCATCGCCACGGTGGCGATGAACAGGCCGCTGGCGCGGTGGCGAACGATGCTGCGCACGGTGCCCTGCAACACATTGGGGGCGACCGGGGCGCAGACATGGTTCTCCGGCGCATCGCCGCTCTGGCCGTCGCGGACGAAGCGCACGGAATAGGATTTGCCGTCCCACCCGCGCCAGCTTTGCGGATCGGCGAGATTGTCGGTGCGCATCAGGCAGGCGCCACGCTGCTGCGCGCCGAACCGCTCGGCCCACAGGAAGGCGTACCAGTGGTCGCCGTTGCGGACGATGTTGCTGGGCGCGAAATAGCCGGTGCGCTGGCCGACGTCGCCGCTGTAGGGATAGGGCAGCGTTGCGACAGTGTGGTTGGGCGGGGCGGCGCTCAGCCGGAAGCTGGACCCGCCGTCGCTGGAAACCGCCGCGGTGATGCTGTTGCGCCAGCAGCGCATGTACTCGCCGGACGGGCAGAGCGCTCGCCGCTTCTGCGCATGGAATTCGTTGCTGACCAGGGCGAAGACCGTGCTGCCGTCCGGCGTGTAGAAGGACGAAATCCAACTGCGGTCGTCATGCAGGCGCGGATCGTCCTGCCCATGACCCTGGAAGATCACCGCGCAGTTCGGCCGCACGGCATTCAGCGACGGGCCGGTCAGGGCCCGTGCGGTGGAATGCGAGGCGATCAGATGCACCGTGCCGCCGGCGTCCCGGAAGGCGCGCGCCGGGGTGTCCGGCGCGTCGCTTTCGGCACAGGCGTCGCGTTGCCAGGAGGTGACCGTTTCCGGTTCTCCCGTCTTCCTGATCGTCAGTGCGTGGGCCTGTGCAGCGACCATGCCCAGCGTGAGCGCCAGTGCCGCGGTCCGGCGGAGCATGGCGGTCTTCACCGTCACTTGCCGTTCGCGATGGACTTCAGGAAGGGCGCCGGCTGAAGCCGGTTGGCAATCAGGAAGTCCAGGTACCGGGCTGCCGACTCGGCACGGTGGCGGTCGTAGGCGTCCGGATCGAAATTGATTAGCGATTTCAGGCGGCTGCGCGTCAACGGCATCGTCAGGTCGGCGGCGTCGGCATAGGGTACGCCGGTGTTCTCGCAAAGCTCGCGCGTGCGGGAATCGATGGTGACCGTCAGGCCCATCCGTTCCGCCTGGATCGCCAGGGCGACGCCGTGATAGCGGCAGCCGATGGTCAGATCCTGTTGGCGCAGAGTGTCCATCCAGGCCGGCACGTCATAGTAGGAGCGCATATAGTTTCGGCACCAAGCCTTGAACTCCTCGAAGGAGTAATGCGGCACGGTGTGGCGGTGGATTTCCTTCAGCGCATGCGGATCGATGCTGTCGAACAGCCCGCGCGAGGCACGGATCATCTCGCCCATCGACTGGACGATGTACTGGCCGGGCGCAATGGGGTCCATCATCAGGGCGATCAGCTGGTGCTCGATTTCCCGCGTCTTCACCCAGGCCTGATGGCCGCCGGCCACGGTGATCGAGCGCGGCAGGTCGAGAGCCGACCAGTTCGCATGGATCTTCCGGCCCAGGCCCGGCGCCTGGTTGAGGAAATGCGACGGGCAGCCGCCGGGCAGCGAACCGGCGATGCCCAGCTTGTCCAACTGCGCCGTCGTGTAGGCCCCGCGGGTGTAGATGTTGGGCGAGGTCATGGAGGACGGGTTGGAGGCCGCGATCACCTGCGCCCAGCGCAGCGTGCCGGGGCTGAGTTCGATGTCGTGCTCATAGCTGTTCGCCTGGGCGCCGAGGCCGATGGCGACGACGGGAAGCCCGGATTTCTCCAGATTCTCCGCCATCTGGCCGTAATCGGTGTGGCGGCCCAGCTGGTTGGCGCAGGGAATGACGATGATGTCGGCGTTGTTCCGCAGCGTCTCCGCCGACGAGCCCCAGCTGAAATGCTTCATCGGATTGTTGATGTGGCTGCAGATCGAATGCACGAAGGCGAGGTTGCCGTTGTTGTGCCCGATTCCGTTGTACAGATCGTCGAAGGGGGCGTTCGAATAGAGGCCGAGATTCGGCGTCTTCCACAGCACCGCGACGCGCAGAGGCTGGGACGGCGCATGGCCGGAAATCCGTTCAGACGTCTTGCCGGAATTGTGCGGCCGGTCGACAGGGGTGTCGATCACGATGTCTTCAAGCATGTCGGCTCTAGCCTCGGGTCGGTGGATGCTGGAAACAGGACAACGGTAAGCGCAGAAGAGGTAAGACTGCAAGTGACAACCTAAAAATAACACGGCCTGATCATTGGAAGACAGTATTTAGACTTTCTAACGAAATCTCATTTTGGAGTTTGTTTTGTATAATTTGACCGATGATCGGTTGATCATCTTATGAAGGTCCATCGAAATTCGAAAGATCATCGATTTTGCGGCAGGGGGTTGAAAGTGGCGGTGGCGTGTCCCATTTCCGAAAACGTTCCGCCAAGACAGACGCGGGAACCAAGCTTCAGTTGGGGTGCCAGGGAAATTCGCCTGGGCGCCCCTTTTATGCGTTGTGAAAATTCCTATATAGTGTCTGTTGCGCCGCTGATGGCGCCGGCTCCGACAGAATGGCTTTCGCCCCGATGATCCTTAAGCTTCCCCCGGTTCGGTCGCGCTGATCGCGTGGCCCAGCCGCTCCTCTCCGGCCCTCGTGGCGTGCCGGCTGCGGCGACCTCCTTCCCCGGTCGCGGCGCCGCCCGCGGGGCTGGAGAGGACCTCTTCTCCGACCTTTCCAGCACCGAGACCCGGTGCACGCCGTCCGGCAGCGTCGAATGCCGGTAACGCAACGAACCAAAAATCGACCTTTCAACAGGACCGACCCGAACAACGCCGGGGCCTTTGCCCGCGGCGCCGCTCCCGTCGGATGGGAGAAAAAGAGACACCATGCAGCGAAACGCTGAAACCCGCACGACCCAGACCACCCCCACCGCCCAAACCCGTCCTGCCGAACCCCGCTCCGCCGAGCCGATGCAACTCTATCTGCAGGATGCCCGCAAGTATCAGTATCTGACGCCTGAACAGGAACATGATCTGGCGGTCCGCTGGCACGACCACCAGGACCCATCGGCACTCGACAAGCTGGTCGGCAGCCATCTGCGGCTCGTCGTCAAGATGGCGCGCGGCTATCTCGGCTATGGCCTGCCGCTGTCCGATCTTGTGGCGGAGGGCAATGTCGGCGTGATGCAGGCGGCGCAGAAGTTCGATCCCGGCAAGGGGTTCCGCTTCGCCACCTATGCCTCGTGGTGGGTGCGTGCCGCTATCCAGGAATATGTCCTGCACAACTGGTCGCTGGTGAAGATCGGCACCACCGCCGGGCAGAAGAAGCTGTTCTTCAGCCTGCGCCGCCTGAAGGCACGGATGCAGGAACTGGAGAGCGGCGACCTGTCGCCGGAAGCGGTGGAAAGCATCGCCACCGAACTGAACGTGTCGAAGGCCGAGGTGGTGGAGATGAACCGCCGCCTGGGCAACGACCGCTCGCTGAATGTCGGCCTGTCGGAGGATGGCGATGCCGAGTGGCAGGACCTGCTGGCCGATGACCGTCCGGACCAGGAGACGACGCTTGCCGACTCAGAGGAGCGCCGCCGGCGCCAGCAGTTCCTGAAGCTCGGGCTGGGCGTGCTGGACGACCGCGAGCGCAAGATCCTGATCGCCCGCCGCCTGCGCGACGAGCCACTGACGCTGGAGGAATTGAGCCAAACCTTCCACGTCTCGCGCGAGCGCGTGCGCCAGTTGGAGGTGCGTGCCTTCGAGAAGCTCCAGAAGGCGGTGATCGCCACCGCCAAGACGGAAAAGGTGACGATGGAAAAGAACCGCCTTCTGATCGATGCCTGAGCGGGGTGGGACCGCCCCTGCTTTGGCCCGCCGGCGGCTTACGTGTCCAGGCAGCCGCCCTTCGGCGCGACGGTGATGCGGATCAGCTCCGACCCGCCGCCGCCGAAGACATTGCCGCCGGTGTAGGTCAGGCAGCCTTCGTTGCGGTAGATGACCTGAAGCCGCTGGGCGTCGTTGCCGAAATAGAACGGGATCCAGCGCTTGCCGGTCTCGTGCCGGATCATGTTGTCGGGCGCGCCGATCAGGGTGGAGACCTCCTCCATCGTCATGCCGATCTGCAACTTTGCGAAACGGCTGCCGGGGGCAGGGGTGCCGATCACCTCGCCCTCATAGCGCCCGTCGCGCGACTTTACCATTCTTCCTCCCGGCGTCGACGGTGCGGCCGAGGCGGTGGCGCCTGTCCCGTCGCCGGTCGCCGCCCCCTGTTGTTGCCCGGCACAGCCGACCAGCAAAGCCGCCACCGACAATGCCGCCCAAGTCGTTTTACCCAGCATGTCTTTCCTCACCGAATCTGTTCTGGTTGTTGCCCTGTAGGGACAACTATGAGTGCGATAACCCCATGAAGGCATCGGCAAAGGCGGGTGAAGAACCCCTAAGAGGGGTAGTAACAACAGGCGGATCGCCGGTCGTCAGCTTTTCATTCAGCCCTTCACACCGTGGCTTCGGCTTGGCGCTTGCCGATATAGTTCTTGAACAGGTCATAATCGGTGTCGCAGCGTACCTGCGCCAGTCCGGCCGTCGCCATCGCGGCGGTGATGATCTCCGGTTCCACGCAGCGGTCGATCGTCTCCCAATAATAGCGCATCAGCGTCCGTCCGCTCTCGCCGCCACCGCTGAGGCGCGAGACTGCCGGCACCACAATGCCGAGATAGGCGTTCATCAGGTGCCGGGTGACCGGGCGGCGCGGCCGGCCGATCTCCATCACCAGCACGGTCCCGCCCGGACGCAGCACGCGGCGGAACTCGCGGAAGGTGGCGGTCAGGTCGCCGACATGGCGCAGCGCATAGCCGATGGTGACGAGGTCCATACTGCTATCGGCCAACGGCAGGGCATCGGCCACGCCCTGGATCAGCGGGATGGGAAGGCTGCGCCGTGCCTCCGCCAGCATCGCTTCGCTGAGATCCAGGCCGATGACATCGCCGGGATTGCCGCAGAGCGACACGGCCTCCCGCGCCACGAGGCCGGTGCCGATGGCGACGTCCAGCACCCGCATGCCCGGCTGCAGACCCGCCCGCCGCAGGCATTGCGACCGGTACCAGGAGCCGGACCCAAGCGCGAAGATGGCATTGATGCGGTCGTAATGATGGGCAGTGCGGTTGAACAGCCCGCGGACGAAGCGCTGCCGCTGCGTCCTGTCGCCATAATAGGTGTCCAGAACGGGATGCGGTTCGACGGCGGTGCCGACGCGGGGCGTGGATTCGGTCGGCACGGCGTTGTCTCCTTCGAAAGGGAGCGGGCCAATGGGAGTTGAGATCAGTCTAGAATGTCGCTCACCGCGCCGCTCCGGCTGTCCGACCGGTAGAGCGAGACGGTAAAGCCGGCCCCAATCGACAGGTTGACGGTTCGCTTGTAAAGCGGGCTGTCGTCGTTCGCAGCACCGGAGAACAGCTCGCCACGGACGGCGCCGAAGGCGGAAATCCGCTCCGTCACCGGCATGACGAGCGAACTGTGCAGGCGCAGGCCGAGATAGCCGGCCTTTGCGTCGTAAGCCGGGCGGCCGGGCCGCACATATTGCGGCTCCACCTGATAGAAATAGTCCATCAGATGGCTGGAGGCGAAGATCGGTCCCATGCTGAAGCGGAACTGGTCGTCACCGGATATCAGGCCCGCCTTGCTGTAGGCGACATCGGGCGCGAAGACGAGGCCGCGGTACTTGATGCGGCTGAAATCGGTGGAGAAGACGCTGCGCACCAGCAGAGTCAGGTCGATCCGGTCGCGCCTGTCGCTGTCACGGTGCAGGTTGATCTTCAGTGCCGGGCCGATCTCTCCCAGAAGATCGATATCCGGCATGCCCTCCCGCGCCCGGTTGTGATCGGCGGAGGAGCCCAGGGCGCCTTCCAGGCTGACCTCGAAGGTCACGCGGTCGGAGCGGTAGAGCCGGCCCTGGATTCCGTTGCGGTCGGCGCGGAAAACGTCGCCACGGTAAATGACGTAGGGCAGGGCGGCGGCCTGGACATGGTTCTGGTCGGCGGCCGGATAATCGGGGATGTAGCCGGCACCGCCGCCGATGCCGATCTCGAACAGCGGCTTTCCCGCATCCTGCGCGCCGGCCCGGTCCGGCATGCAGAGGATGATCGCCGACAGGGTGCAGGCGGCAACGGCAAGCGTCGTTGGCAAGACACGCACCATGCATCCCCGGTTGAGTTGGTCGTTTTCAGGTCGTCGGCATCTTGTGGGTGCGGAACCCGGCAGGCAAGTGGGTTTCCATGTCACCAAATGGGTAACCAATCAAGACGGTTGCATTGGCTCAAGTGCATCGGTCGGATTGGACCGCGGCATGCAGTGGCTTTGAAATCAATCCGAAACATTGCTTGTCGGAATGTTGAGAACAGCAAGCGCTAATATCAGAGTCGAGCGGATATATCCTTTCGGCTAGTCCCCGGATAAAGGGCAGTGTCAGGGTTTTGTCCCTGGATTGCGCGGGATGGGCTGCGGTAAATTTTGGCGAGAGTGACCGGTCAAAAAGCCAGAAACGGGTATCCACCTCGAACACCCCAAAGCGGGACAAGCGGGAGAGCGGCAAAGCCCATGGTGTCGAACGGTTCCGATTACGATTGCGATGTCCTGGTGGTGGGTGGCGGACCGGCCGGTTCGTCCGCCGCGGCTCTGTTGGCCGGGAAAGGCCATCGGGTGGTTCTGCTGGAAAAGGACCATCACCCGCGGTTCCACATCGGCGAATCCCTTCTTCCCTGCAACCTGCCTCTGCTGGAACGGCTGGGCGTGCTGGAGGAGGTGGAGCGGATCGGCATGCTGAAATATGGGGCGGAATTCGTTTCGCCTTATCATGGCAAGGCCGTCACCTTCGACTTCGCCAATGCCTGGGACAAGACCAAGCCCTATGCCTTTCAGGTCCGGCGGTCGGAATTCGACCATATCCTGATCCGCAATGCCGCGGCGAAGGGGGCGACGGTCATCGAAGGCTGCAAGGTGACGGATGTCGACATTCGGGGAACGGACGGCAGCAACGTCACCGCCCGGCAGGAGGACGGCACGACCCGCACCCTGCGCACGCGCTTTCTGGTCGATGCTTCGGGCCGCGACACGCTGCTGGCATCCCGCTTCGGCATCAAGCGGCGCAACGCCAAGCACAACAGTGCGGCGATGTTCGGCCATTTCACCGGCGCCAAGCGGCTGCTGGGCAAGGCCGAAGGCAACATCACCGTCTTCTGGTTCGACCATGGCTGGTTCTGGTTCATCCCGCTTGCGGACGGCACCACAAGTGTCGGGGCGGTCTGCTGGCCCTATTACTTCAAGACGCGCAAGACCGACCAGACCCGCTTCTTCCTCGACACCATCGCCCTGTGCCCGGCGCTGGCGGAGCGGCTGGAAGGGGCGGAACTGACCGGACCGGTGACGGGGACCGGCAACTTCTCCTATCAGGCCGACCGCATGTCGGGCCCCGGCTATGTCATGCTGGGCGATGCCTTCGCCTTCATCGATCCGGTTTTTTCCACCGGCGTCTATCTGGCGATGACCAGCGCCTTCGAAGGGGCCGAGGCGGTCGACGCCTGTCTGCGCGAACCGGCCCGCCAGGAACAGGTGCTGAAGCGTTTCGAGCAGACCGTCCGTCAGGGCATCGGCACCTTCTCATGGTACATCTACCGGGTGACGACGCCGGCCCTGCGCAACCTGTTCATGGGACCACGCAATGTCTTCCGGGTGGAGGAGGCGTTGCTTTCGCTTCTGGCCGGCGACGTCTTCCGCCCGTCGCCGATCAAGGCGCGGCTGAAGATATTCAAGGCGATCTACTACATGAACGCCCTGCTGGACTTGAAAAGGAACTACATGGCATGGCGGAAACGGCGGCAGAACGTGCGCACCCCCGTGGGCGACGCGGTCTAGGCATTCTCGGCGCGGTCCGGCGGGCCTGGGACTATCCCCTGTTCTACGGCCTGCTGTTCCTGTTCGGCCTGATGTCGCTGGCCTGGAGCCTGACGGCGGCGCTGCTCAACCCGCTTCTGCCGCGGCGGATCGCCGGTCCGCTCGGGCGGCAGGCGATCAGGACGGGATTCGGCCTCTATCTGGACACGCTGCGGGCCTGCGGGGTGCTGAGGACCGACCTGTCGGCGCTGGATTCGCTGAAGGACGACGGCGGCCTGCTGATCTGCCCGAACCATCCGTCGATCCTGGATGCCGTGCTGCTGATCTCGCGGATGCCGGACCTCGTCTGCATCGCCAAGGCCCCGGTTTACGACAACCTCCTCTTCGGCGGCGGGGCGCGGATGGCCGGTTACATCCGCAACGATGCGCCCAACTCGCTGATCAAGATGGCGGCGCAGCGTGTGCGCGCCGGCCATCAACTGCTGATCTTCCCCGAAGGCACGCGGACCGAGCGGCCGCCGGTCAACCCGCTGAAGGGCGGCTTCGCGCTGATCGCCAAAACGGCGGGCGTGCCGGTGCAGACCGTGTTCATCGAGGCCAACACCAACTTCCTCGGCAAGGGCTGGCCGTTGTTCCGCAAGCCGGAGTTCCCCCTGGTCTACACCGTCCGCCTCGGCCGCCGTTTCGATCCGCCGATCGATGTGCGCGGGCTGGTCGGGGATGTGGAACGCCATTACAGGGCAGAGCTTTGATCACCGACGCCTCCACCAGCCATCTTGTCCTGATCCCCAGCTACAACACCGGGCCGAAGCTGTTCGAAACGGTGCGGGCGGCCCGCGCGCATTGGGCGCCGGTCTGGGTCGTCATCGACGGCAGCACCGACGGCACGGGCGAGAAGTTGCGGGCGATGGCGGAGGACGATCCGCACCTGCGCGTGCTGGAACTGCCGGTCAACCGCGGCAAGGGTGCCGCCGTGCTGCACGGGCTGGAGGAGGCGGAGCGCAGCGGCTTCACCCATGCGCTGACCATGGATGCCGACGGCCAGCACCCGGCCGACCGCATTCCGCAGTTCCAGGGCGTGTCGCTGGCAAACCCCGATGCGCTGGTGCTGGGCAGGCCGGTGTTCGACGCCGGGGCGCCGCGGCTGCGCGTCGGCGGTCGCAAAGTCTCCAACTGGTGGGCCAATCTGGAGACGCTGTGGGGTGGGATCGGCGACTCCCTGTTCGGCTTCCGGGTTTACCCGATCAAGCCGCTGCGCGCGGTGATGCGGCGCAATCCGTGGATGCGCCGCTTCGACTTCGATCCGGAGGCGGCCGTGCGGCTGTGCTGGGCCAACCTGCCGATCCTCAACGTCCCGGCCCCCGTCCGCTATTTCAAGGCGGAGGAGGGCGGCGTTTCCCACTTCAAGTATGTCCGCGACAATGCCCTGCTGACCTGGATGCACACGCGGTTGATGCTGGGCTTCGTCGGCCGGCTGCCGATGCTGGCGGTCCGGCGGGTGCGGTCCCGGCAGATCAGATCATTCCTCCGTTGATCGACACGATCTGGCCGGAGATGTAGGCGGCGCGGTCGGAGGCCAGGAAGGCCACGAGGTCGGCCACCTCCTCCGGCCGGCCGGCGCGCTTCATCGGCACCATCCGCTTGACCATCTCGGCATCAAAGGCGGCGTCGGCCATGGGCGAGGCGATGATGCCCGGCGCCACCGCGTTGACGGTGATGCCGCGTGGCGCCAGTTCCAGCGCCAGCGACCTGGTCGCACCATGCAGACCGGCTTTGGCGGCGGCATAGTTGGTCTGGCCGCGGTTGCCGGCGATGGCCGCCACCGACGACACCGAGACGATCCGGCCCCAGCGCATGCCGATCATCGGCATCAGCAGCGGTTGCGTCACGTTGAAGAAGCCGTTCAGCGACACGTCGATGACGCGGCCCCACTGTTCCCGCCGCATCGCCGGCATCACCGCGTCATCGTGAATGCCGGCATTGTTGACCAGGATCTGAACAGGTCCCGATTCCAGAACCCGCTCCAGCGCCTCGGCGGTCGCTTCGGCATTGGTCACGTCGAAGGCCACCGCTTCCGCCGATCCGCCGGACGTGGCGATCTCCGCCGCCAGCGCTTCGGCGCGAGCGATGGAACCGTTGGCGTGGACCAGCACATGATTGCCGCCGGCGGCCAGCGCCTTGCAGATCGCGGCGCCCAGCGCCCCACTGCCGCCCGTGACGAGTGCGCGTTTCATGCCGCCCCCAAATCCGTGACGCCGGCGTCGATCACCACAGCCGCCCGGCCGCTCAGCAACTCGCGGTCGCCGGCCGTGATGGAGAAGGCGTAGATCACGCGGCTGCCCTCGCCGGTCAGGTTCTCGGCGTCGATGACCAGATCCTCCGCAATGTCGTCGAGCCGCGCGACCTGACAGGACAGGTCGCGCAGGCTGGCGAGGTAGCCCGCGGCGGGGCGCCCGCCGTCGGCGGTCAGCCCGCCATGCACCGCCATCGCCTGGGACGCGTATTCGACTCCGCACAGCGCGGCGAGCCGCCCGGCGTGGCGCAGCGGGTTGTCGGCGGCACGGTGGCTGCGGGCGATGCAGCGGATGCGGCTGCGGTCCCAGGACAGCACGCCGTCGAGCAGGCACATGGTCCCGGCATGCGGGATCAGGGCGGCAAGCTCATCGTGCGTCATCGGCATGGCGCGCCCACCCGGATCACTACCCGTCCGCCCGGCGGCAGGTCGAGCACGACCGCTTCCGGCGCGCCGCCTGCACCGACCCGCGCAAGGGCGGCCAGCAGCGGCAGGGAGCGGGCTGTCGGATTGCCTGTGCGCAGTGCCTCCAGGCCGATGTCGACCATGCGGTTGACCGGCTCGTCCCTGCGCGACAGCTCGATGTCCAGGCTGGCAAGGCAACGCCCGGTCGGTTGCGGCGTCAGGACCAGAGCCATGCCGAAGGCCCCGGCGATGGGTCGGACCTTGTTCAGCGGCTCCGGATAGGGGAGGTCGTAGGCGATCAGCGCGACGGTCCAGCCATCCGCCGAAACCTCCGCCGCCGCTTCCAGCAAGCCGGTCTGGAAACTTTCGTCATGGGCGGACAGGCTGGTGGAGGGCTCGCGGCAGCGGGTGGCGATGCTCCAGTAGCCGGCCGGCGCATTGTGGACGGAGTTGTGGAAGCGCGTCGGCGAGATGTCGCGCTCCTCCGACGCCAGGGAGTCCAGAATCTGGTGCAGCGTGTCGGGATCGCCGCTGGAGGAGGTGAAAACGGTGGCGACGGTGGCTGCATCTCGTCCGGCCTGCGCCAGCGCCTCGGCCCCCACCGCCATGGCGAGCTTCACCGTCGGCACGCTGCGGCGCCGTTCGGCGGGCGGCAGGAGCGGGCTGGCGGTCAGCACGGCTGGCGCGGCCACATAGGCAGCCTCGCCCGTCAGGATCGCGCGCGACTGCTCCCAGCCGGGAAGTCCCGGACCGAGCAGGCCGATCCCCTCGACATAGGCGCGCATCAGGCCGCCCACCCGAAGATCAGGCTGCTGTTGCTGCCGCCGAAGCCAAAGGAGTTGGTCATCACGCGGTCCAGCCGGCCTTTTTCGTTGGCCTGTAGATAGCGGCTGCGCAGGACAGGGTCGAGGGTCAGGGTCTGCGGGCTGCCGGGGAGCAATCCGGTGCGGAGTGCCAGCACGCTGATGATCGCCTCGACGATGCCGGCGGCACCCAGCATGTGGCCGGTGTAGCCCTTGGTCGAGCTGACCGGGGTGCAGGTGCCGAGCAGGCCGGTGATCGCCTGATCCTCCGCCGCGTCGCCATAGGTGGTGGCGGTGCCGTGCAGGTTGACATAGTCGATGTCTGCCGGGCGCAGGCCGGCGCTGGTCAGCGCCCGCTCCATCGCCAGCCGGGCGCCCAGCCCTTCCGGATGGGGGGTCGACATGTGGTGCGCATCGTTGCTTTCGCCGGTGCCCAGCAGGTGGATGGTGCCGGGGGTGGGTTTGGCGGCGGCTCGCTCCAGCAGGGCGAAGCCGGCGGCCTCGCCCAGCGAGACACCGCTGCGGTCCGCATCGAACGGCCGGCAGGGGGCGGGGGAAACCAGTTCCAGCGAGTGGAAGCCGTAGAGCGTCGTCAGGCACAGGCTGTCGGCACCGCCGACCACCGCCGCATCGCACAGGCCGGCAGCGATCATGCGGGCGGCGTTGGCGAAAACCTTCGATGTGGTGGCACAGGCGGAGGAAACCACGAAGGCCGGTCCCGTCAACCCCAGGCGCAGGCGGACGAAATCGGCCAGCGAACCGGTGCTGTGGGTGGTGGCAAAGCTGAAGGCAGATGGCAGGGCTCCGGTCTGCGGATCGCGCGCCCGGAAGGCCAGTTCGGCCGACAGGATGCCGGAGGTGCTGGTGCCCAGGAAGACGCCGATCCGGTCGGCGCCATAGCGCTCGCGGGCGTCGGCGACAGCCGCGGCGAAACCGTCGGTATGCAGAGCCATCTCGGCAAGCCGGTTGTTGCGGCAGTCGAAATCGGCAAGATCGTCCGGAATGCGGGTGTCTTCCACCCCCGCCACCTCGCCGATGTGCGTGTCCAGTGTAGCCGTCTCGAACCTACAAGGTTTCAGGCCACCCCGGCCGGTGAGCAGAGCATCCAGGGTTGCATCCTGGCCAGCGCCAAGGCTGCTGACGATGCTCATATGGCTTAGGGAAAGTGGCTGCACGATAGACTTCTTATGAATTTTGGACGGTGTTGGTGGTCGGTTGCGGTTTCATTGCCGATGGAATGCTAACACCGGCAGAATCATACAAGGAAGGGCAAATTTGGACTGAGGCTTTGCTTTGCCGGGCTATGAACAAGGTGTTGGCAAAGGGTGTTCCCTGGCTCATCGGTCGAGCCTCGGTTGCGAATCCAAGGCTGTTCAGCAGGTCCGACCACTCCGCCGCCGGGCGGTAGGTCAGAGGCTGGCGCCAGCGGCCCCGTGCGGCGCAGGCGATTTGTTCGGCCCAGCGGGTGATCCGGAACGGCAGTCCGCCGCCGGCGTCGGCTTCCCGCAGGATCAGAACCCCGCCTGGGTTCAGCGCCTGGGCGCAACGGGCCAGCACTGCCGCCTGTTCCTCACGGTGGAGATAGAGCAGCACGTCCAGGATGACGATGGCATCGCAGCGGGGCAGGTCGGTGTCGCGGATGTCGCCCTGGGTGACGGCGTCGTCGCCCAACGCCGCCCTGGCGATCCGCACCCGCTTGGGCGACAGTTCGACGCCCCTGGTGGCGAGGGCAGCCGGTGGAGCAGGCCACTCCGCCGGCCATTCGCCGCCGGCATGCTGGTCGGCGGCGGCGCGCAGCAATGCCGTCAGCACCCCCTGGCCGCAGCCGAGGTCGAGCAGACGCCCGCGGGGGGGCAGCAGCGGGTGACGCAACAGGTGACGGAAGACGGGGTCGCCGGCCAGCTTGCCCTTGGCGAAATGCCAGGCATGGCGGCCACAGGGGCGATAGGGGCGGGCGGCGGCGGCGACCAGTTCGCGGAAGACGGCGTCAGTCATCGGCCACCACCTCCAGCGAAACCGCCGTCAACCCGCGGACGGCCAGGGTATCGAGCAGGCGCGGCAGCACGGTTAGCACCACGGGCCGTCCATCGCCATCGCGGGCGGCGGAGCCGTCGTGGAGCATCAACAGGTCACCGGCGGCGAGACCGTGGGTCAAACGCCGCTCCACCGCCAAAGGATCGCGCCGAACCGCGTCGTAGCCGCGCCGGGTCCAGGTCGCCAGATGCAGGCCAAGACCGGCGAGCACGGGGTCGAGCAGGGGATTGCGCAGGCCGGCGGGCGGCTTGAAGAAGCGCGGCGGGCAGCCGGCGAGAGCGGTCAGGATCTGTTGCGCTTCCCCCACCTCGCGGCGGATGGCGCCGATGCCCATGGCGGCGAAGCGGTGGGAATGGTGCCAGCTGTGGTTCTCCACCGTATGGCCGCGGCGGACGATGGCCTCGATCAGGCCGGGATGGCGGGCGGCGTGGGCGGCAATGCAGAAGAAGCTCGCCTTGGCCTTCGCGCGGTCGAGCTGGTCGAGGACGGCGGGTGTCACCGCCGGATCGGGGCCGTCGTCGAAGCAGAGCCCGACCTGCCCGAGCCGGGCATTCTCTGTCGGCAGGCGGCGCAGGTTGGGGCCGAGCAGGCTGCTGCGCGGCCAAAGCCCGATGGCGCCGAGCAGAGCATGGTTTCCCATCAGCGCAGCCAGCGCCCAGGGCCAGGCCGCGGGCACCACCGCCACACCGGCCGCAGCGGCGACATGCAGGGCGGCCGACGCACGCAGCACTGGCGGCGGGGTCCAGCGCCGAGGCTTAGCCATGGCCGGCATCCTCCGGTTCGGCAGGCTGTTGGCGGCCGAGAACCGCAGCGAAGGCAAGGCAGAGGAAGGCGCCGATGGCCACGGTCATGCCGATGCCGTGCAGAACCGGGATGCTGGAAAAGGCCAGCGTGCCGAAGCCGATGACGGTGCAGAGATTGGCGATGACGACGGAGGCGACGGTGCGCTCGCGCAAGGCAGGCGAAGGCTCCGGCCGCTCGAACAGCAGGGAGTAGTTGGAGCCGACACCGACCACCAGCAGCAGCCCCACCAGATGGAAGATCGTCAGCGTCTGGCCCAGGGCGGTCACCAGCGCCATGGTGATCACCACTGCGGCCGCCAGCGGCATCACCGCCGCGACCAGCGAGCGGACTGACCGCAAGGCAAGGGCGAGCAGCAGCGTGATGGCGACGGCTCCCAGCAGGGCGAGCGTCAGCGCCTCCTGCCGGTAGGTGCGATAAAGGCTGTCGGACTCCTCCTTCAGGTTCAGCAGGGTGGCGCCTCGTGCCGCAGGATCGCCGGCCAGCCGGGCGGCAAGCGCCTGCGGGTCGGTCACGCCGCGCAGGGGCAGCATGGCGGTCCAGCCGGTGCCGCTGCGGACCAGCAGCGAATCGACTTTCAGCTTGAGGCTGGTGCCGTCCAGGCTGGCCGGGGTCAGCAGCGGCATGGTCCGGGCCTTCTCCGCGTCGGCCAGGAACGGAGCGAAGGCGTCAGGTCGGAACGGTAGTCCTTGCAGCGCCTCGGTCAGCGATGCACGCAATCGGTCGGGTGGAGGCAGGGCATCCTGCCGGGCACGCTGGGCGGCTTGGCTCGGCAGGGTATGGGCGGGGGAGTCATAGCCGGCGATCAGGCGGTCGCGGGTCAGCGTCTCCAGCGGCACGGCCAGCCGTTCGGCGGCGGCGAGCGCCTCCTCTACCGTGGCGGCGCCGGTCACCAGCAGATGGCCGGCGTCGGGGGCGCCGAGGTCGCGGCGCAGCGCCTCGTCCAGCCGCTGCTCGGCCTCCGTCACCGGGCTGAGGCTGGACAGCTCTGCCGACCAGATGGCCGGGCCCAGATAGGCCAGCCATGCCAGGGACAGCAGCGTCGCCGCGGCCAGCGGCAGGCGCAGGGCGGGAGCGCCGCGGGTCAGGGCGGTCAGAACCGGCGCCAGCCGCGCCGGTCGTTCGGTCGCATAGCCGTCCGGCAATAGGGACGGCAGCACCCAACGGGTGACGGCCAGCGCCACAACCAGCCCGGTGATGGAAAACAGGCCCAACTGCGCCAATCCGCTGAAACTGGAGAACAGCATCGTGCCGAACCCGACGACCGAGGTCGCCATGCCCAGCAGCACAGTCGGCCAGATGCGCCGAAGGGTGCGGTGCGCCGGGCTTCCCGGCTGCGTCTGGGTGAACAGGTAGATGGCGTAATCGACGCTCTCGCCCAGCAGGGTGACGCCGAAGCCCAGCGTGATGCCATGCACCGTGCCGAAGCCAAGCCCGACCGCCGCGATGCCGGCCAGCGTTCCGGTCGCCGCCGGCAGCAGCGACAGGGCGAGCACGCGCAAGGAGCGGTAGACCAGCAGCAGAATGCCGGCCACCAGAGCGGTGGCGACGATGGAGGACAGGGTGGCATCCGCCTCGATGCGGTCGCGGGTCTGGACCGAGAAGACCGCCGGTCCGGTCATCGCCAGTTGGGCGGAGCCGGCCGTTCCGCGTGCCTCGTCGAAGGCGCCCCGAATCAGATCCAGCGTCTTCTGCTGGGCGTCCATGTCGAAACCCGGGGCGGCGGTCTGGACCAGCAGCAGCGCCCGCGCCCCGTCGGCCGAGACCCAAACGCCGTCGCGGCTGGCCGGGCCGGCGGTGTCGCCCAGCATCCGGTCGGTCAGGCGCAGGATCTCGGCGGTGGGGTCGGCGGGCAGGGCCTGCTTCAGGGCCATGCCCGCCGGCGACTGGAGAAGGCGGAGGTCGTTCTGCAAGGCTGCCTGCAGCCCCTCAACCGTGAAGCGGTCGGGGGTGACGCCGGGGCTCAGCAGATAGCGGTTGGTCCAGAGATAGGCGCCGTCGGCACTGCGCCCCGTCCGCTCGCCATTCTCCACCGCGGCGACCAGCGGATTGCCGCGCAGCCGGGCGGCGAGCGCACGGCTGAGGCCGGTCAGGCGATCCGGTGCGTCGCCCTCGACGGCAACCAGGATCAGGCGCGAAACGACGCCGTCGCGCAGCTGGTCGACCAGCAGCTGCTGGGTGGCCGAGGGCGAGCGGGGCAGGAAGGCGGAGAGGTCGGCGGTGACGGAGGTGCGCGCCACCAGCAGGCCGCAGACAACCAGCCCGGCCAGCCACAGCACGATGTTCCACCCGCCCCGTCTCGCCGCAGCGGTCATGCCGGGTCAGGCTGGATGGTCATGACGGAGCGGTCGCCGTCGGCCTGGAGAAGCTCGATCCGGCGGATGCTGGCGTCGCGGCCGGCGATGTCGATGCGCTGGACAATCCTGCGCGCCTCTTCCGCCCGCGGCGTCAGCTGCATGCGCCAGTCCTGCAACGTGCCTTCCAGAACCACCTCGTAGAAGCGCATGACGGTCGGCACGTCGCCGCGCAGGGTGGAGCGGATGCTCTCCACATAGGTCTGGATTTCCGGCATCGATGAGACCGACAGCGTGCGAGAGGCACCGTCGGCCTGGGTCAGCGTCAGCCGGTCGCCGTCCAGCCGCAGGCTTTCGGCTTGCGGTTGCAGGGTGCGCTTTTCCAGAAAGTCGGGGCGGCGGTAGGTCAGTGTGCCGCTGCTCTCCAGCGGTGCCGTCAGCAGGCCGACCTCGCGGGTTTCCGTGAAGCGGGCGCTGGAACTGCCGACCTGCTTGAGGCGGGCGAACAGATCCTCCAGCCCCCAGGGCTCGGCCGCCAGCGACGGCGTGGCGGCGCCGGCCAGCAGGAGGGTCGCCAGAGCCGCCAGGATCGGGCGGCGGGCCGGTCTATTTCCAGAAATCATAGAAATTGAACCAGTTGTAGGGGGAGGACAGGGCGTAATGCTCCAGCCGGTCGGCGAAGCGCCCGGCCGCCCAGCGCACGAGGCCCGACCGCTCCTGAACGGGCCAGTCCTGCTTCTTCAGGTCGGAGAAGTCGGCGATGCGCTCGAAATGGACGTCGTAGCGCCGCCCGCCCTGATAGATGCCGACCATCAGCACCACCGGCCGCTTCAGCATCGCCGCCAACTGGAAGGGGCCGAGCGCGAAGCCGGCGGGCTGGCCGAGGAAGGGCAGGCGGACCTCCACTTCTCCATCGAGGGTGCGGTCGGCGAGCATGCCGACGAAATGGCCCTGGTCCAGCCTTTCGCGCACGCGCAGCATCGAATCCGGGCGGCCCAGCGCGATCACCTCCATCGACAGCAGCGGGTTGATGGCGTTGAGGACCGAGTTGATCTTGCGGGCGTTCTCCTCATACATCACCAGACTGACGCGCAGGTCGTGCTGGCGGTGGCCCAGCATGCGGATCGCCTCGAAGCTGCCCATATGAGCGCCGATCAGCAGGCAACCCTCCCCCCGCTGCATCAGGTCGATGACGATGTCCTCGCCATGGACGCGGACGTCGAAATCGTCGGACTGGTCGTTCAGGAAGAAGACGCGGTCGAGCAGGCAGGCGGCGAAGACGTGATAGTGGCGGAACAGGTCGCCGAATCCCGGCGGGTGGCCCAGCGCCTTCGACAGGAACAGCGCCGATGCCCGGCGCGGCTTGCGCGAGAACAGGACGAAATAGAGGCAGATCGGATAGAGCAGCAGCCGTGCCGCCCGCCGGCCGAGCCGCAGGGCGACCCAGACGATGAATTTGATGGCGGCGGTCGTGCTGCGCTCCGGCCGGTTCATCCATTCCCGGCGACGGCGCCGCGGTGACGGCGGAGCGATGGGGGAGGACGCGGCGTCGGCCGTCCGCTTGGCGCGCAGGGGAAGCTTCATCGGGTCACGCTGCCGGCCATGAAGGGGCCGGCCATGAGGGCGCCGGTCATCACCGGACGGCCGGCCACGCTGCCGGTGAAGGCGATGCCGCCGGCAGGGGTGGCCTGCCATTCGACCTGCATGCGGTCGCCGGGGCGGACCGGGTGCAGAAACTTGGCGGAGCGCAGGTGGCAGGGGCCGAGGCTGGGTCCGGGGACCGACCCTTCGGCCGCGGCGATGGCGGTGAGGGCGGTGTCGAGCAGGACCGCGCCCGGAATGATCGGGTTGCCGGGGAAATGGCCGGCGGCGGTGGGATGGTCGGCGGGGAACTGAATGTCGGTCTGGTTCGGCACGGGAGGCGGCACCTAGTCGCGCTGGCTGTTGTCGAGCATCCGCAGCAGAGCCTCGCGCGGCAGCTTGCCGGTCGGGTTGCGCGGCAGTGCTTCGACGAAGCGCAGGGGACGCGGCAGGAAGACCGGGTCGATCCGCTCGCGCAGGCGGGCCAGCAGCGTTTCTGCGGTCAGGCCGGGCGCCACCACCAGGGCGGCGAGGCGGGTGGTTCCGCTCTCCCCCTCCTGCGGCATGAAGAAGACGCCGTCCTTCACGCCCTCCACCGAATTCAGATGGTGGTTCAGGAAGGCGAGCGAACTGCGCTTGCCGGCGATGTTGACCTGATCGGCGGAGCGCCCGTGCAGGATGAAGCGGGTGTCGCTCTTCAGCTCGATCACGTCGGCCAGCAGGGTCTCGCCGTCGAGGAAGTCGCCGGATGCCCAGGTACCCTGCTCGTCCTGGCGCAGCCGGATGCCGTCGATGCACAGCCACTCCGCCGTGGCGCTGGTGCGGCGGACGGCGAGCTGGCCGGTTTCCGAACAGCCGTAGATCTCGTGCAGCGGGGCGCTCAGCTTCGCCTCCGCGTCGATAGCGAGCTGCGGGGCGAGCGGGGCGGTGGCGCAGAGGATGAAGTCGAGCGGCAGCAGCTTGGTGCCGTCGGCCAGCAGGGCCTGGAGATGCACCGGCGTGGTCACCAGCATGCGGCGGCCGGGCAGATCGGCGAGGCAGGCGGCGATGTCGGCAGGGAAGAGCGGACGGCTGCCGTGCAGGACCAGACCGTGCTGGAGCGCCAGCAGGATGACCGATTCAAGGCCGTACATGTGCTGGTGCGGCACGGTGCCCACGAGTCCACAGGTGGAATGGCCGGCAGGGCCGAGGCCGGCGATCCCAAGCGCGGTGCCGGCGCCATGGACGCTGCGGACCAGGGTACCCCAGCTTTTCACCTGCGGCATCGGCCGGCCGGTGGAGCCGGAGGTGAAGGCGATGGCGGCCACCTGATCTGCCGGGAAGGCGATGTCGGCATCGAAGGGCGAGCCGCTCAGGCTGTCGAGGCCATCGGCAGGAAGCGCCGCGACGCAGGTCATGCCGGGATAGTGCGCCCCGGCATCGGTCAGGCAGATCAGGCCGGGATAGCTCTCGTCGAGCTGGCGCAGCGTCGCCGGCGTGTCGTTGGGGGGATGCAGGCTGATCTGCCGGCGCAGCAGGGCGGCACCGAGGGCAACGGCGAAGCCCAGCCGGTCGCCGCACAGGTTCAGCAGATAGGCGCCGTCCGGCAGGCGGCGGGCCAGATCGCGCACGGCGGCGAGGTAGCTGCGCACCGTCACCGGCTTGCCGTCATGCCAGGCGAACAGGTCGTCGGGACTGCCATGGCGCAGCAGCGGCAGGCGGGTGGTGGACAGCATCGTCATTGCGAAACCATCATGGATTTGGCCGCTTCGAAAAGACGCGGACGACGTCGGCGATGGAGCCGTGGGAGTGGTTCCAGAACTTGCGCAGGCGGTAGGCATATTCCGTCAGGAACATCGCGGCGACCAGCGGCAGGTCGAGGACATTGATGAAGAAGGACCAGATTGCCGGCGGCGCGACGCAGCACAGCAGGGCCGACATCGCCAGCTGACCGGCGAAGAACAGGCACCAGGCGATGGTGACGCGGCGGGTGTAGACCAGCATCTCGTCGGTCAGGCTGCCGCGGATTCGCCGCGCGATCCAGGTGATCAGCGGCTCGCGCCCGGCCAGCAAAGTGCGGCCGAACAGGACGAGCAGGCCGACATAGATCGCGGCGTGGCTGATCGCGGAAGCCGCCAGCAGCCCGTCGCGGGCGGAGCGCCAGGACAGGCCGAACAGGGCGATGGCGCCGGCCAGTGCCATCCAGCGGAAGCGCGGCGCCGCCCGGCCGATCACCAGCCCGGTCACCCCCGCCTGCACCAGCGCCAGGGCGAGAGCGGCGTCGGCATCGAGGTCGGATACGATGGCGCCATGGACCAGCAGGGGATACAGCGCGAAGAGCGACAGGCCGGCACCCACCGCGACTCCACCCCTGGTGCAGGCGGCGGCGGACGGCATCAGGCGGCTTTGAGCTGCTGGATGTGGCTGTTCAGTGTGCGCAGAGAGCTGAAGATCTTCGTGTTGTTCTCGTCGTCGGCCCGCAGCTTCACCCCGTAGGTCTTGGAGACGGCGAGCGCCACCTCCAGGATGTCGATGGAATCGAGGCCCAGCCCTTCGCCATAGAGGGGGGCGTCCGGGTCGATGTTTTCCGGGTCGGCTTCCAGGGTGAGGGTGTTCACGATCAGCGTCGCCAGATCGAGTTCGCTCGACGACAGGGCCTTCAAGTCACTCATCATGCCTCACTAAAGCAACGCCTGTTACTCCTGGGGTATTCTATCCCTTTGGATATAACCATTAGGTATAGAAAGCCGTATTGGGGCGACAGGATTCGCAATTTCAGGCGTCACGATAGCTAGGCACCCGAGGCGACGCCATCATTATTTTGGAGTGATCAGTTTGTTTTGTTAAAGATTGAGTTTCTTTGCGTCTGTGTGGGTTAGAGATAGGTTCGCGCCTGGAATGGAACGTTTGGAACGCTGTGGAACGGTTTTCGGCGTGGTGTTCAGTGTTTCATTCGGCCAAACGGAAACGCCCTCTCCCATTGCGGGAAAGGGCGTTCGGTGCAGGTGCAGATGAGAGACGCGGTGACCGGGAAAGCTTAGCTCCGGGCCGGGGCGCGGACCACCGAAAGCTTCAAAAATGAAAGCTTCAAAACATGTCCGGTTTCAGCGGTCCAGCAGCCGGTTGACCGCGGCGCGGTCGGGCAGGGAGGGGATGGCGCCGGGGGCGGTGGTGGTCAGCGCCCCGGCGGCGTTGGCGAACCGGCAGATTTCGCGCAGCCGGTCCGGGGTGAAGGCGGTCCCGGCATCTTCGAGGATGCCGGCCAGGAGAGCGGCGACGAAGGCGTCGCCGGCACCGGTGGTGTCGACGGTGGTAACGGTCATCCCCGGCACATGGCCGGACGCATCGGCGGTCAGGAAGGTGCAGCCGTTGCGGCCATGCGTCACCACCAGCAGGCGCAGGCCCGCATGCCACAGGCTGCGGCCGGCGGTGTCCGGATCGGCGCTGCCGGTCAGGAACTCCAGTTCCTCGTCGCTCAGCTTGACGATGGAGGCGGCGGCGATGCCCTGGCGGATCAGGCGTTCCGCGGTGTCGCGGTCGGGCCACAGGGCGAGGCGCAGGTTGGCGTCGAAGGACACCAGACGGCCATGGCGGCGCGCCGTCTCCACCGCCAGCAGGCTGGCCTCGCGGGCGGCCGGGTCAATCAGGCCGATGGAGCCGGAGTGCAGCAGGCGGGCCGCCGCGATGGCATCGAGATCGAGGTCGGTTGAGGAGAAGCCGGCCATCGGCTCGCCATAGAACAGGAACTCCCGCTCCCCATCCTCGTCGAGCGAGACGAAGGCAACCGGGGTCCGGGCGTCCGGCACGCGGCGCAGGTGGGACACATCGACCCCGGCATCGGCCAGCGCCCGCGCCAGGAAGCGGCCGAAGCCATCCGTCGCGGTCCGGCCCATGAAGGCGCTGCGCACTCCCAGCCGGGCCAGACCGACCGCGACATTGGCCGGCGCCCCACCCGGCGCCGGATCGAAGGCGCCGATCACTCCGGGCTGCGCCGGGCCGGCGGGCATGAAGTCGATCAGCACCTCTCCCAGGCACAGCACGTCGAGGGGTTGCGATGCGTCGGGCGGCATAGCGGTCATGGCGGGCAAGTCCTTCAGTTGGATCCGCCGGCATAGCGGGTGAGCACGGCGCGGGTGCCGTCCGTCCACAGTGCGCGCAGGGCAGCGGAGAAGGCGTCGCGGAAGATTTGCGACTTGCCAACCTCGCCGTAGATGTCCTCCTGGTCGAGCCAGGCCGTTGGTTCGGTGCGGGCCTTGGCGGCGACCTGGGTCAGGCGGTCCCAGTTGGGATCGTTCGGCTCGATCGGCTGGCCGTCGTCGGTCGTCCCGAAGCAGTAGCGGCACCACAGCGCCGATTCCAGAGCCAGCCCCTCGATGCCGGCCCCGGCCTTCAGCCGGTCGGCGATGGACGGGACGATGAATTTCGGCTGGCGGTTGGAGCCGTCGAGGCAGAGCCGGCGGATGGTGTCCTTGATCTTGGGGTTGGCGAAGCGGCGCTCGATGATGCCGAAATAGGAGTGCAGGTCGGTGCCGGGCACCGGCGGCACGGTCGGGATGATCTCCTCCCGCTCGACCTTCTGCAGGAAGGCGCGGATCAGCGGGCTTTCCATCGCCTCATGCGCGTAGGTGATGCCGAGCAGACCGGCCGGATAGGCGATCACCGCGTGGCCGCCGTTGAGGATGCGGATCTTCATCGTCTCGAAGGGCGTCACGTCGGGAACGAACTGCACGCCCACGGCCTCCAGCGCTGGACGGCCGGCGGAGAAGCGGTCCTCCAGCACCCATTGGGTGAAGTCCTCGCAGAAGACCGGCCAGTTGTCGGCGATGCCGAAATCGCGGTCGAGGGTCTCGCGCTCCTGCACGCCGGTGGCCGGCGTGATGCGGTCGACCATGCCGTTGGGGAAGGCGACTTCGGTTTCGATCCAGGCGGCGAGGTCGGCGTCGATGGCCTTGGCGATGCCCAGCACGGCGTTGCGGGTGACGATGCCGTTGTGGGGGATGTTGTCGCAGGACATGACGGTGAAAGGCACCGTGCCGTCGCTGCGTCGGCGGGCCAGACCGGCGACGATCAGGCCGAAGATTGTGGTCGGGCGGGAGGGCACGGCGATGTCGTCGCGGATCGCCGGATGGCTGGCGTCGAACCTGCCGGCGGCGTCGATGTAATAGCCGCCTTCCGTCACCGTCAGCGAGACGATGCGGATCGCCGGGTCGGCCAGCTTGGCGATGATGGCGTCGCTGTCGCCGACCGGCAGCATGCCGATCATCGCGCCGGTGACGCGGGCGAGGCTCTGCGCGCCGGATTGCTCGACCACTGTGGTCAGCCAGTCCTGGCCCTCAAGCGCGTCGCGCATGCGCTGGTCCGACGGCATCACGCCTGCGCCGAGGATCGCCCAGTCATGATCGCGGCCCTGGGCGAACAGGCTGTCGAGATAGACCGCCTGATGGGCGCGGTGGAAGTTGCCGACGCCGAAATGCAGGATCCCGGCGGACAGGGCGGAACGGTCATAAGCCGGCACCGATGCCCGCGCAGCGATGTCCGGGAGGGTGGCGGCGGAAAGGGCGATGGTCATGATGGGGGTCCTGCGGGGGATCCTCCCTCTCCCCCCCGGGGAGAGGGTCGGGGTGAGGGGGATGCATGGCGTGGATTTGGTGGGGTGCGCGGGGCGTTCGATTCTTGAGAGTCCTCGCGGTGCTTCCCCCTCACCCTAACCCTCTCCCCGGGGGGGAGAGGGGATCCAAGGGCGGGAGAGGGAGGTTTCTCAACTCATCCAGTTGCCGCCGTCGACGTTGTAGGTCTGGGCGACGATGTAGTCGGCCTCAGGGCTCGCCAGGAAAATCGCCATGCCGGTCAGGTCCTCCGCCCGACCCATGCGGCCGAAGGGAACCGCTTCGCCGACCATGCGCTTCTTCTCGCCGGGCTGGAGGCCCTCATGTTTTGCAAACAGGGCGTCGACGCCGTCCCAATGTTCGCCGTCGACGACGCCGGGGGCGATGGCGTTGACGTTGATGCCGTGCTTAATGAGATCGAGGCCGGCCGACTGGGTCAGGCTGATCACCGCCGCCTTGGTGGCGCAATAGACGCCGACCAGCGCTTCGCCGCGCCGTCCGGCCTGGGAAGCCATATTGATGATCTTGCCGCCGCGGCCCTGCGCGATCATCCGCTTCGCCACCGCCTGCATGGTGAACAGCGTGCCGGCGACGTTGATCGAGAACAGGCGGTCGTAGCTATCGCGGGTGATCTCGACGATGGGGGCGAGGTCGAACAGGGCGGCGTTGTTGATCAGGATGTCGATGCCGCCGGCCCGCTCCACCACCTTGGCGATCGCGGCGTCGATGGAGGACTGGCTGGTCACGTCGAGCGCCACGGCATAGGCGCCGGGGCCGATCTCCGCCGCCGCCTTCTCCGCCGCCGCGAGGTTGATGTCGGCGATGGCGACGGTGGCCCCCTCCGCGACATAGGCGGCGGCGAAGGCGCGGCCGATGCCGCGGGCGGCGCCGGTGACGATGGCCGATTTGCCGTCGAGACGCTTCATGGGACTGGTCATCGGAATGGACCCTTTCATGCCACTTTCGCACCGGCGGCGACGGAGGACTGCGCGTTGCCCTGGGCGTCGAAGCGGTGGAGCTTTTCGGTTTGCGGCGTCAGCCAGACGCGGTCGCCGTGATGCACCGGGAACTCGCCGCCGGCCCGTGCCAGCATCGTGCCGATGCCGTCCACCTGCACATAGACGAAGGTGTCGGATCCCAGATGTTCGGACACGGTGACGGTGCCGGACCACAGGCCGGAGTCGGTCGACAGCGCCAGATGTTCGGGACGGATGCCGATGCAGTCGGCGCCGGCGCCGCGCGCGATCTCGCCTTCGATGAAGTTCATGCGCGGGGAGCCGATGAAGCCGGCGACGAAGCGGTTGCGCGGGCGGCTGTAGAGGTCGATGGGGGAACCGACCTGCTCGATCCGGCCGGCATTGAGCACCACGATCTTATCGGCCATGGTCATGGCCTCCACCTGATCGTGGGTCACATAGATCATGGTGGTGCCGAGGCTGGCGTGCAGCTCGGAGATTTCCAGCCGCATGTTGACGCGCAGCGCCGCGTCCAGGTTCGACAGCGGTTCGTCGAACAGGAAGGCGGTCGGCTCGCGGACGATGGCGCGGCCGATGGCGACGCGCTGGCGCTGGCCGCCGGAGAGCTGGCCGGGGCGGCGGTCGAGATAGTTGGTGAGGTTCAGCACCTTGGCCGCCGCCTCCACCTTGCGGTCGATGGCGGCCTTGTCGAGCCGGGCCATCTTCAGCGGGAAGGCGATGTTGTTGCGCACGGTCATGTGCGGATAGAGCGCGTAGGACTGGAACACCATCGCCAGCCCGCGCTGGGCGGGCGGCAGGGCGGTGGCGTCCTTGCCGTCGATGCGGATGCTTCCGGACGACACATCCTCCAGCCCGGCGATCAGGCGCAGCAGCGTGGACTTGCCGCAGCCGGACGGGCCGACGAACACCACGAACTCGCCGTTGCCGATGGAGAGATCCAGCGGCGGGATGACGTCGATGTCGCCGAAGCTTTTGGTGACGCGGTCGAGCGTGATCTGACCCATAGCGGGTTCCCCCCTACTTCACGGCGCCGAAGGTCAGGCCGCGCACAAGCTGCTTCTGGCTGAACCAGCCGAGAACCAGGATCGGCGCGACCGCCATGGTCGAGGCGGCCGACAGTTTCGCGTAGAATAGCCCTTCCGGGCTGGAGTAGCTGGCAATGAAGGCGGTCAGCGGCGCCGACTGCGAGGCGGACAGGTTCAGCGTCCAGAAGGCCTCGTTCCACGCCAGAATGATGTTGAGCAGCAGGGTGGAGGCGATGCCGGGCACCGCCATCGGCAGCAGGACGAACAGGATTTCGTCGCGCAGGCCGGCGCCGTCCATCCGGGACGCTTCCAGGATCTCGCCCGGAATTTCCCGGAAGTAGGTGAACAGCATCCAGACGATGATCGGCAGGTTGATCAGCGTCAGCACGATGACCAGACCGATGCGGCTGTCGAGCAGCCCGAAATCGCGGAACAGCAGATAGATCGGGATCAGCACGCCGACCGGCGGCAGCATCTTGGTCGACAGCATCCACATCAGCACGTCGCGGGTGCGCTTGCCGGGGACGAAGGCCATCGACCAGGCGGCGGGAACGGCGACCAGCAGGCCGAGCAGCGTCGAGCCGACCGAGATGACGACCGAGTTCCAGAAATGGAGGAAATAGTCGGAACGCTGCTGGACCTCGGTGTAGTTCTCCAGCGTCCAATGGAAGGCGAGGAAGGTCGGCGGTGTCGCCACCGCCTCGGCCTCGGTCTTGAAGCTGGTCAGGACGGTCCACAGGATGGGGAAGAAGATCACGATCCCGACGGTCCAGGCGATCAGGGTCACGACCAGTTTCTTGCGGTTGGTTGCGGCGCGCGCCATGGTCAGATGTCCAGGTTGCGGCCGATCATCCTCATCAGGAAGACGGCGACGATGTTGGCGAGGACGACGGCGACGATGCCGCCCGCGGAGCCGCCGCCGACATCGAACTGCAGCAGCGACTGGGCATAGACGAGGTAGGTGATGTTGGTGGTGGCGGTGCCGGGGCCGCCGTTGGTCGTCACCAGAATCTCGGCGAAGACCGACAGCAGGAAGATGGTCTGAATCAGCGTCACCACCGTCATCGCACGCGCCAGATGGGGCAGGATGATGTGGATGAAGCGGTCGACCGCACCGGCACCGTCCATCTCCGCCGCCTCCAGCCGTTCGCTGTCGAGCGACTGGAGGGCGGTCAGCAGGATCAGCGTGGCGAAGGGCAGCCACTGCCACGTCACGATCAGGATGATCGAGGACAGCGGCGCCTCGGCCAGGAAGTCGAAGGGCTGGAGACCCAGCCCCTTGGCGATGGCGGCGAACAGGCCGTTCACCGGGTTCATCAGCATGTTCTTCCACACCAGCGCCGAGACGGTGGGCATGACGAAGAAGGGCGCGATGACCAGAAGGCG
The DNA here is from genome assembly GCF_042604625.1 of Azospirillum sp. A29. NCBI lineage: Bacteria > Pseudomonadati > Pseudomonadota > Alphaproteobacteria > Rhodospirillales > Azospirillaceae > Azospirillum > Azospirillum sp. A29. Next base: position 284,165 of record NZ_CP170460.1, on the reverse strand, counting down.
GACGATGCCCCGGCCCCAGAAGGGCTGGTCGAGCAGCAGGGCCAGCCCGATCCCGCCGGCGATGGTCAGCACCAGCACCCCGCCGACGAGCGCCAACGTGTTGAAGAGTGCGGCGAAGAAGGCCGGATCGGTGAGGAAATACTGGTAGTTCAGCGTGCCGATGAACTCCTCCGTCCCCGGCATCAGCAGATTGTAGCGCAGGAAGGAGAAGTAGAGCGTCATCACGAGCGGGATCAGCATCCAGCCGAGCAGCAGGATGACGGCCGGAGACATCGTCAGGCGCGCGGCGGCACGCGAATGTGCGGTGGCCATGGCTCGACCCTTGGGTAACGGCGTTGTGGAGCGCGGCCTTCTTCCGCCGACATCCCGGCGAAGGCGGGGACGACGGCGGAAAGAGGTTTTGCCGTGATCTGACCGGACGGAAGGTCAGGCGTGACCGCTTACTTGATGTAGCCGGCCTTGGTCATCTCGCGGGTGGCGAGAGTCTGGGCGGTCTGCAATGCCTGATCGGCGGTCGTCTGGCCGGCGAGCGCTGCGGAGAAAGCCTGACCCACGGCGGTGCCGATGCCCTGGAACTCGGGGATGGCGACGAACTGCACGCCGGTGTAGGGGACCTGCTGCACCGTCGGGTGCAGCGGATCGGCGGCCTGGATCGACTTCAGCGTCAGGTCGGCGAAGGGAGCGGCCTTGCGGTACTCGGGATTGGCGTAGAGCGACGTGCGGGTGCCCGGCGGCACGTTGGCCCAGCCCTCTTCCTTGGCGACGAGATCCAGATACTCCTTGGAGGTCGCCCAGGAAATGAAGGCCTGCGCGGCGTCGCCCTTCTTGCTGCTGGCGGGGATCGCGAGGTTCCAGGCCCACAGCCAGTTGGAGCGCTTGCCGAGCCCGGTGTCGGGAGCCAGCGCATAGCCGACCTTGTCCGCCACCTTGCTCTGCGCCGGGTTGGAGACGAAGGAGGCGGCGACGGTGGCGTCGATCCACATCGCGCATTTCCCGGACTGGAACAGCGCCAGATTCTCGTTGAAGCCGTTGGAGGAGGCGCCCGGCGGGCCGGCGTCCTTCATCAGCCCGAGATAGGTCGTCAGCGTCTGCTTCCAGGGGTCGGTGTTGAACTGCGGCTTCCAGTTCATGTCGAACCAGCTGGCGCCGAAGGAGTTCGCCATGGCGCTGAGGAAGGCCATGTTCTCGCCCCAGCCGGCCTTGCCGCGCAGGCAGATGCCGTAGATTTCGGCCTTCTTGTCGGTCAGCTTGCGTGCCGCGTCGGAGACGAAGGCCCAAGTCGGCGCCTCCGGCATGGTCAGGCCGGCCTTCTCGAACAGGTCCTTGCGGTACATGACCATCGAGCTTTCGCCGTAGAACGGCGCGGCATAGAGCGTGCCGTCGGTGGTCAGGCCGCTGCGGATGGAGGGCAGCAGATCCTCGACGTCATAGTTGGCGCCGAGCTTGGTCAGCGGCATCAGCCACTTCTGCTTGGTCCAGATCGGAACCTCGTAGGTGCCGATGGTCAGGATGTCGTACTGGCCGCCCTTGGCGGCGATGTCGGTGGTGACGCGCTGGCGCAGCACATTCTCTTCCAGCGTCACCCAGTTCAGCGTGATGTCGGGATGCGCCTTGGTGAAATGCTCCGACAGCTTCTGCATGCGGATCATGTCGCCGTTGTTCACCGTGGCGATGGACAGCGTTTCCGCCTGGACGGAGCTGCCGAGAAACGCGGCGACGGCCGCGCCGATCAAGGAAAGCGCACGCTTCATTCCTGTTTTCCTCCCCAAAATCCTGTCCGGCCGCGCCCTGGCTTTCGTCCCGCCGGCCCTTTGCGACTGGTCGCCCGACACCCGGATGCGGTTGCGGCATTCGGTTTGTAGGGCACACCAACACTATGGCGCAGGCAGCCGTGGGCCGCAATAGATAAATCACATTGATTTTGATATTCGGAGGCGTATGGCCCGGTCTTTCTGCGGGACAGGGCGGGGAGGCGGCTCGGACAGCGGGGCTGATGACGCAGCGGAGTTAAGGATTAAGCCGGATTTGCCGCCGGCCTTGCTCCCTTGGGGTGCTGCTTGCTACGGTGGCGAAGTTTCAAAGTCGATCGATCCAACAGCCATGATTGTGGTCAGGCTGGATTAAATAAATCACTTTGATTTTGTTATGATTGGTTGATATACGGACTGTTGTCGAGTTCAAGGGCTGGGAGGCGGCGGAAGGATGCGGGGCGGCGATACCACCGGGCTGCGCGCCTACAACGAGCGGCTGGTCATGCATGCGCTGTTGCAGGCCGGCATGCTGTCCAAGGCGGAAATCGCGCGGGAGACCGGGCTGAGCGGACAGGCGGCGTCGGTGATCGTCAACCGGCTGCTGGAGGACGGGCTGCTGGTCAAGCTGGACAAGGTGCGCGGGCAGGTCGGGCAGCCGTCCACCCCGATCGCGCCGAATCCGGACGGCGCCTATGCGCTGGGGGTGAAGATCGGCCGGCGCAGCGTCGAGGCCATCCTGATCAACCTGCTGGGGGAAGAGCTGGGAGCGAGCCGCGTGCGCTACGACGCGCCGTTGCCGGAGCCGACGATCTCCACCGCCATCGCCCAGGCGGTGGGACTGCTGGCGCATCTGTCGCCGGCGGCGCGGGCTCGGGTGGTCGGGCTGGGGGTCGCCATGCCGGACGAAATCCATGCCTGGTCGGCGGAGCTGGGACTGGCGCCGGGGGCGCTGGACGGCTGGCGCGATGCCGACATCGCCGGCGCCTTCGCGCGCGAGACCGGGCTGCCGGTGACGCTCTACAACGACGCCGCGGCGGCCTGCGCGGCGGAGATGATCGCCGGCCATGCCATCGTCAGCCGCAGCGCGCTCTACATCTATCTCGGCACCTTCATCGGCGGCGGGGTGGTGATCGACGGCCGGCTCTATCGCGGAGAGCAAGGCAATGCCGGGGCCATCGGCTCGATGCCGACCCGCCCGGCCGGGCCGGGCACGCCGCCGGGGCAGCTGATCCACGCCGCCTCGATCTTCCTGCTGGAACGCGAACTGGAGGCCGCCGGCATCGACCCGACGGCGGCGCTGTCGGCAGCGCTGGCAGACGGCAGCGGCGAGCGGGCGGACGCCATCTTCGACGCCTGGGCCGAAGCGGCGTGCGCGGAGCTGTCGCGCGCGGTCGTGTCTGCGCTCAGCGTCATCGATTTCCAGGAGGTGGTGGTCGACGGCTTCCTGCCGCCGTCCTGGCGCGACCGCTTCACTCAGAGGCTGACGGCGGCGGTGGACCGCTTCAACCGGTCGGGCCTGAAAGCCGCTCCGGTGATGGCGGGCTCCATCGGTCCGATGGCCCGCGTGCTGGGGGCGGCGATGCTGCCGCTGAAGGCGCGCTTCTCGCCCGACACCGACCTGCTGGTCCGGTCAGGCATGGCGCGGGATCTGGTCTGAAGGTTCAGGTTTAGATCACGATGCCGGCCAGGGCGGGGCTCTGGTCGAGAGCGTCGGCGAGCACCTCCAGCATGCGGCGGCAGTCGGCGCGGGTCACCGGGGCGCCGAGGCAGATGCGCAGGGCTTCCGGCACCGCGCCGGCGGTCAGGAAGGTGTCACTGACGGCGGCGGCGATGCCGTGGCTGCGCAGATGGGCCGCGAACTCCCCACGGGTCCAGGCCGCCGGCAGGGTCAGCCACAGATGGAACCCCTCGGGGTGGGCGGTTTGCGCGGCGGGCGGAAGCAGGTCGCGGGCAATGCGCTGGCGGGCCGACGCCTCGGCACGGATGGCGGTCAGCAGCGCATCGGCGGTGCCGTCGGCGATCCATTGGGTGGCGACGGCAGCCGGGACCGGCGGCGTGCCGAGGATGGTGGCGCGCTGGGCGGCGGCCAGCCGCATGGCCTGACGGGCGTCGGGGGCGGCGACATAGGTGACGCGCAGGCCGGGCGCCACGCACTTGGCGAGGCCGACGACGTGGAAGGTCACGTCGGGCGCCAATGCTGCGATGGGCGGCGGGGCGTCCTGCGGCAGCACGCCGTAGATGTCGTCCTCGATGATCGGGAAGCCGTGCTCGCGGGCGATGGCCGCGATGGCGGCACGGCGTTCGGCCGGAAGGGTCGCCGTCGTCGGGTTGTGCAGGGTGGGGGTGCAGTAGAGCGCCTTCGGGGAATGGGCCCGCACCGCAGCGCGCAGGGCGTCGGGGTCGAGGCCGTCTTTGTCCATCGCCACCCCGACCACCCGCAGGCCGAGCTGCCGGGCGATGGCCTTGAAGCCGGGATAGGTCAGCTCCTCCGTACAGACGGTATCGCCGGGGCTGGTCAGCATGCACAGCAGGGCCAGGAGGGCGCTCTGCGTGCCGGGGCAAACGACGATGCGGCTGTGATCGCCGAGCGGGGACTCGTCCAGATCGGGCAGACGCTTGGCGAGCCAGCGGGCTCCGGCGGCGCAATCCTCTTCCCCGGCGCGGAAGCCGGCGCCGGCTTCCGGGTAGCGCAGCAGCGTTTGCGGGTCGAGCCGCAGCATCGCCTGCGACAGGCTGCGGCGCACCCGGTCCAGCAGCTCCGGCGCGTCGGGCAGCGGCGGCTGATTCATGGTCATGTCGATGACCGCGGGCGGGGCGGCGGCCTCCCGGCGGGGCCGGGCGGTCTCGGGATGAGGGCGGTCCGGCGCAACGTCCTGCGCGCTGACGAAGGTGCCCTGGCCGACGCGGGCGTCGAGCAGGCCGCGGCGGCGGGCCTCGCTGTAGGCGCGGCTGACCGTGGTCAGGTCCACGCCCAGCCGGTCGGCGAGCAGGCGCTGTGGCGGCAGCCGCTGCCCGGCCGCCAGCCGGCCGGCGGCGATGTCGTCGGCCAGGGCATCGGCGATGGCGAGATAGACCGGCTTGGCGCGGTTGGTCAGGTCGGGCTGCCAGACGGCGGTGTCCGACGGGTCGGCCGGGCCGGTGTGTTCTGGGTTGTCGGATTGCATGGATGTCCTGGCCGTTCCCTTGCCCAATTGCGGCGGCACCGTCGGCATCATATGCGCGCTCCGATCATAGTGCTGCAAGCGTCCAGTGCCCCTCTCCCCGACGGGAGAGGGGCAGTCCTCCGGCGGGAGGGTCACGGTGCCAGGAAGACGCTGTCGTGCCGGGCCGGCTGGCCGGCGCCGCTGTCGGGCGTCAGGACGACGGTCACCGGGGTGGAGGACTCCGGCAGGGCGGACTGCGGCACGCGGACCTGGATGCGGTAGGTTTCCACCGCGTTGGCGCGGGCCGACAGCGACAGCTCGCCGGTCTCGGTGCCGTCGCCGGACAGGCTGAGGCTCGCCTGCGGAAGGCCGGACAGGCTGAGGCGGTAGTGGCGGTCCGTCAGCGACATGTTGGCGATCTTGATGGTGTAGGCGTTCTGGATGCGGCCGTCGGTGAGCGTGACGAACAGCGGCGCCCGGTCGCGCAGGACGGAGACGTCGTTGCTGGACTTCATCGCCAGCGCGATTGCCATTACACCGCCGACAACGACCAGCATCAGGCCATAGACGATGGTGCGCGGCCGGATCAGCCGGTAGCGGGGCGGCGGGGTGCCGGCCGCCTTCGCCGCCTGCGCCGTCAGGGTGTCGAAGCGGATCAGGTCGCCGGGCCGGCCGATGCGCGCCATCACGTCGTTGCAGGCGTCGACGCACAGGCCGCAGCCGATGCATTCCATTTGGATGCCGTCGCGGATGTCGATGCCGGTCGGGCAGACATGGACGCACTGGCCGCAGTCGATGCAGTCGCCGAACCCCTTGTGGGTGCGGGTGTCCCAGCCCTCGCTCTTGCGCAGGGGCGCGCGCCCTTCGCCGCGCCAGTCCTGATAGGTGACGACCTGGCTTTCCTCGTCCAGCATGGCGGCCTGGATGCGCGGCCAGGGGCAGACGTAGAAGCACATCTGTTCACGCATGAAGCCGGCCATGGCATAGGTGCAGGCGGCGATGAACAGGACGGAGCCGGCGGCGAGCGCCGAGGCGTCGAAGCGCAGCAGATCGGTCGCCAGGGACGGCGCATCGGTCAGGTAGGCGATGCCGATGAAGCCGGTGACCAGGGAGATCGCCAGCCATCCTGCGTGCTTGACCGTCTTCTTCGCCAGCCAGCCGGCGGTCCAGGGATGCTTGTCCAGCCGGATGCGGTCGCCGCGGTCGCCTTCCACCCGCCGTTCGACCCAGACGAACAGGTCGGTCCACACCGTCTGCGGACAGGTGAAGCCGCACCAGACCCGGCCGCCCAGCGCCGTCGCCAGGAACAGGCCGATGGACGCGATGATCATCACGCCGGTGATGTAATAGACATGCTGCGGCCACAGCTGCAGGGCGAAGATGTAGAAGCGCTGGCTGCCCAGATCGAACAGCACCGCCTGATCGGGCAGCCCCGGTCCGCGGTCCCAGCGCAGCCAGGGCAGGATGGCGAACAGCGCCAGCAGGACCACGCCCAGCCATGTCTTCAGCCGCCGGTACCGCCCGCGCACCGCCTTGGGATGGATTTTGCGGTGGGAGGCGTAGGCCGATGGCGGGTCCGGAGTGTCCGCCGCATGGTCGGGGCGGCGGGTGATGATGGGCGCATCGCTGGGCATGGATCACCTGGCACGAAGAAGCCGTCCGGGCGCCCGTCCATGCTCTTTGGCGTATGGAGAAGCGGCCATTCGGCGATGGGGTTTGTATGGATCATTTGTACGGATGCGGCAAGGCGATTGTAGGGTGAATTCGGCTCCTGAAGTCGTCGTGCGGCGGTGTGTCGCATCTTTGTATGGATTTCTTTTCGAGGGATCCATGCATTCGGACGATTTGTCGAAGCGCTTCCGGGTTGCAGGCATGCCAGCCTTCCGCCGGCCGCCATTGCCGGACGGCAATAACGCCGCACATTGTCGACGACCGGAGACGACCATGTGGCAGGCCCCCTTGAGCCGAAAGCAGAGCGACAGGACAGAGAAAATCGACAGCGGGAACCCGTGCATCGGCCTCTGCCGCTTCGGCGGCGACGGCAATTGCCTGGGCTGCCACCGCACCAAGGCGGAGGTGAAGGGGTGGAAGCGGCTGAGCGATGCTGCCAAGGCAGCGGTCAATGCCAGAATTGGGGCCAACGCCCGGCAGGGCAGCGAAGCCGGATCGGCCGAGGAAAAGACGCCGCGCAAGCGGCTGCGCAAGCTCGACAGGAAGATCAGCAAGCTGGAGGCGAAACTCGCTCTGCTGCGGGCGGAGCGTGACCGGCTGTCCGGCCGTCCTGGTCAGACGCCCGAAAGCTCTAGGTAGAGTTCGGCCGTTCCGCCTAGCGCGATGCCACGCTCAAGACTGCTATAAAGCTCGTTCGTGCAGACACTGAACAGAGCAACCAAGCGTCGATGCCATGGGCAGCCCTCCGTCGTGAAAGCCGGTGCAAGAGAACCGGGGGAGCCGTTGGTCCCGCCCGCAGGCTGGGCGCCCTCCTGACGCTGTCTCTGGTTCTGACCCCGCATGCGGCGCCGGCCCAGACGGTCGAGGATCTCTCGACCCTGTCGCTCGAAGAACTGGGGACGATCAGGGTCACCTCCATTTCCAAGCGGCCGGAGCCGCTGAGCGACGCGGCGGCGGCGGTCTATGTCATCACGGCCGAGGAGATCCGGCGGTCCGGCGCCACCAGCCTGCCCGAAGCGCTGCGGCTGGCGCCGAACCTGGAGGTGGCCCGGCTGAACACCGCCGGATATACGATCTCCGCGCGCGGCTTCAACTCGCCGGAAGCCGCCAACAAGCTTCAGGTGATGGTCGACGGCCGCAGCGTCTATTCGCCGGTCGCCTCCACCGTCTTCTGGGAAGCGATCAACGTCCCGCTGTCGGAGATCGAGCGGATCGAGGTGGTCAGCGGCCCCGGCGGCACGCTGTGGGGCGCCAACGCGGTCAACGGCGTCGTCAACGTCATCACCCGGCCCGCCGCGGACAGCCAGGGCGGTTTCGCCGAAATCGGCGCCGGCTCCGGCGAGCGGAACGGCACCCTGCGTTACGGCGTCAAGGCCGCGGATGGCGGACTGGCATTGCGCGGCTATCTGACCGGCTTCGACCGGCGCAGCAGCTTCGCGGCGGTGCGGGGCGACGTGACCACCGACGCCTTCGACGGCTCCCAGGCCGGGTTCCGGTTGGATGGCACCGCGGCGGGCGGCGCGGCCTCCTACACCATGCAAGGCGATCTCTTCCACAACCATACGGAGTGGCTCGACACCTCGCTGCATGGCGGGAACCTGCTCGGGCGGTGGACGCACAGGCTGGGCGACGGGTCGTCGGTACAGCTGCAGGCCTATTACGACCAGCAGACCCGCGATTATGCGGTCGCCACCGACCGGTTGGAGACCGTCGACGTTCAGGCCCAGCACAATGTGGCGCTGGGCAGCCGGCACCAGCTGGTCTGGGGCGCGCAGTACCGTGTGTGGCAGTCGGCCTTCCGCTCGCGGGTGTCCCTCGGTTTCCCGGAGGATAACGCGACGATCTCGCTGGGAAGCCTGTTCGCCCAGGATGAGGTCACGCTGGCGCCGAAGCTGAAGCTGACGGTCGGGATGAAGGCGGAATACAACAGCTACTCCGGCTTCGACATCCTGCCCAACCTGCGGCTCGCCTGGCGGCTGTCGGACGACCACATGCTGTGGACGGCTGTCAGCCGCTCGGTGCGCACGCCGTCGCGGGTCGACCGCGAACTGTCGGGGGCCGGCGTCCTGGCCCCCTCTCCCGATTTCCAGTCGGAGCGGCTGGTAGCCTATGAGGTCGGCTATCGCGGCCGGCCCGTGGCGAACAGCCGGGTGGCGCTGTCGGCCTTCTACAATGTCTATGACGACCTGCGCACCACCAGCCTGACCAGCGGCGGCCTGCCGATCATGCTGCGCAACGATATGGAGGGAAACACCTACGGCGTCGAAGGCTGGGGCAGCTATGGCTTGACCGGCTGGTGGACCCTGCATGCCGGCGCCAACTGGCTGCACAAGAACCTGCGGCTGAAGCCGGGGGCGAACGACCTGTCCAACTTCCAGGCCGCCGGCCAGGATCCGGCCTATCAGCTTCAATTGCGCTCGCAGATGAACCTGACGCCGGAGGTGGAGTTCGACGCCACCCTGCGCCGGGTCGGCCGGGTCGCGGTGTCGAAAGTCCCGGCCTATACCGAGGCCGACCTGCATCTGGGCTGGCACGTCACCCCGGCCCTGGAGCTGTCGCTGTTCGGCCAGAACCTGCTGCATGCCCGGCATCTGGAGGCCTACGACCCGTCCAGCACCACGCCGCGCGCCATCGGACGGAGCGTCTATGCGCGCATGCGGGTGGGGTTTTGAGCATGGAGGAGCGGCCCATCCGCTGGTGCAGTCCGCTGGCGCTGAGCCTGCTGCTGGTGCTGGCAGGCGCGCCGGTGTCGATTGCATCAGCAGAGCCGCTGGAAGCGGCGGTGAAGGCGACCTTCCTCTACAAATTCATCGCCTTCGTGGCCTGGCCGCCGGGTGCCTTCGCCACGGCGGACAGCCCGTTCCGCCTTTGCGTGGAAGGGCCGGACCCGTTCGGCGAAGTGCTGGACCGGGCTGTCGCCGGACAGAGCGCCGGCGGACGGCCGATCGAACTGATGCGCCGGCCGCAGTTCGAAAAAGGGTCGGGCTGCCATCTGCTGTATGGGACAATGGCGATGGACCGGCTGCGCGGCGAGCCTGTTCTGACGGTCAGCGATGCCGATGCGCCGGGCGGATCGGCCGCCGGGGCGGTTATCACCTTCGTGTTGCAGGAGGACCGGGTCCGTTTCGTCATCGATGCGGCGGCGGCCCAGGACAACCGGCTGGCGATCAGTTCCAAGCTGATGAGTCTGGCGGTTCGGCCATGAGGAAGCAGGAGAGCGGAACGTGACCGATCTGGCCGGATTCTGGCGGCACACGCCGCGCCTGACCGCGCTGGCGGTGATTGTCCTGCTGGTGGCCGGCGGGCTGATGGCGCTGGCCAGCGAAAATGCCTATCGCGACGAGCGGACGGGCGACGTGGAGGTGCAGACGCGGATCCTGGCGGCGACCGTCACCGCGGCGTTGAGCTTCAACGACCGGACCTCCGCCAGCGAGTATCTGGCGGCGCTGTCCGCCAGCCCGGAGTTCGAGGCGGCCGGCGTCTATGACGGCAGCGGCGCGCTGTTCGCCGCCTACACCGCCGGCGGCATGGCGCCGATGCAGGCGACCGCGGAGCCGCCGGGGCATCATTTCGACGGCGACCATCTGACGGTGACCGTCATGGTTGTGCAGGACGGCCGCGCCATCGGCAGCGTGTCGCTGCGCACGCAGGTGGAACCCTTCGCCCGCCGGGCCGAACGCTATGTCGGCATGGCGCTGCTGCTGGCGATGACTCTGCTGATCGTGCTGGTGCTCGGTGCGGCGCAGGCGGCGCTGGCGCGGGCGAACCACGATCTGGCGGAACGGGCGCGCGACCTGTCCGCCGCCAACAGGGCGCTGAACGCCGAAATCGCCGAGCGCGAGAGGGTTGAGGCCGCCCTGCGCCAGAGCCAGAAGATGGAGGCGATGGGGCAGTTGACCGGCGGCATCGCCCATGACTTCAACAACCTGCTCCAGGCGCTGTCCAGCTGCCTCCAACTGGTCGGGCGGCGGGCGAAGGAGCCGTCGATCCAGCCGTTGCTGGAAACCGGCCAGCAGGCCATCGACCGCGGCGCCAAGCTGGTGCAGCAGCTGATGGCCTTCGCCCGCCGGCAGACCCTGCGGCCGGAGCCGATGGATGTCCGCGACCGGCTGCTGGGCATGGCCGACCTGCTGACCCGCGCCATCCGCGCCGACATCACGCTGGAGACGCAGGTGGAACCGGGGCTGTGGCCGGTGGAGGTCGATCCGACCCAGTTCGAGCTGGCGATCCTGAACCTCGCCGTCAATGCGCGCGATGCGATGCCCGAAGGGGGCCGGCTGCGCGTCACCGCCCGCAACCGGCCGGCGGATGGAGCAAGCGGGGATCTGGTACAGGTGACGGTCAGCGACACCGGCACCGGGATGGAGGCGGAGGTGAAAGCCCGCGTCTTCGAACCCTTCTTCACCACCAAGGAGGTCGGCAAGGGCTCCGGCCTCGGGCTGGCGCAGGTGTATGGCTTCACCCGCCAGTCGTCGGGCCGGGTGGAGATCGACAGCGCGCCCGGTCAGGGCACCGCCGTCTCGCTGTTCCTGCCACGGACGGTCAAGCCGGTGGCCGCACACGCAAAGGAACGGTTGCTGGACACCGCGCGCGGGGCCGGCCGGCGACTGCTGCTGGTGGAGGACGACCCCATCGTCGGCAGCATGGTGGCGGCGGCGCTCGACGAGTTGGGCTATGCCGTTCTGCGCGCCGGCAATGCGGAGGAGGCGCTGGGGCTGCTGAACGACCGGGCCCTGCGGATCGACATCCTGTTCAGCGACGTGGTGATGCCGGGGGCGATGAACGGCATCGATCTGGCCCACACCGCCCGGCGCCTGCGCCCCGGGCTGCCGGTGGTGCTGACCACCGGCTACAGCGAGGACATCGCCCGCATCGACGGGGTGCGGGTGCTGCCGAAGCCCTACCGGGTCGGGGAGCTTGCGGAACTGCTGGAGTCAGCGCTGGGAGCGGACGGGGCGGGCGTCAGGGTTCGCTGAGGAAAGACCGGATCGCCTCGACAACCTCCTCCTCGCATTCGCGGTGCGGGACGTGGCCGGTGTCGGGCAGCAGGCGGACGGTTCCGCGACCGGCGGCGATGCGGGCCGGGTGCTCGGCCGAGCCGTATTCGTCGCGGTCGCCATGCAGGGCCAGAACCGGGCAGCGGACATTCGCCAGGGCGGCGTCCAGGGTCCAGTCGGCGAAGGCCGACGACAGCCAGCTTTCGGTCCAGGCGTCGACCGTCCAGCGCGCCTTGTCGCCCTGGTATCTCGCCAGACGGGCCAGCTGGGCCGGATCCTGGAAGCCCTGCTTCGCCTCGCGGATGCCGTCCAGCGTGCGCTCCTCGACGAAGGCCTGGGCTGCGATGGTCACCAGCGCGCGGCAGCGGGAGGGGAAGCGCGCCGCCGTCTCCACCGCCATGCCGCCGCCGACGCTGTGGCCGCAGACGACGAAATCGCCGATGCCGAAACTGTCGAGCAGGAGAGGGACGGCGTCCCGCGCCTCCGCGGCGACGAAATCGCGGGGGAGGGTGCCGGGGTGGGGATCGGAGCGGCCGAATCCCAGCCGGTCATAGGCGATCACCCGCCTTCCAGTCGCGGCGGCAAGGCGGGCCGGGAAGCTGCGCCAGAGATCGACGCAGCCGAGCGAATCGTGGAACAGCAGGATCGGCGGCAGCCCGCCGGCCGCGGCGGGCGTCCAGTCCTTCACGTAAAGGCGGCCGATGCCTGCGCCGGTAGGGGTGGAAATCAGGCGGTCCTGGTCGCTGACGGCGGTGGTCATGTCGTCCGGTTATTGTTTTAGTCTGGGCCGGACGACAGGATAGCATGAATGCCGCGCGTCAGGCCCGCGCCCGCAGATAGGGGGTCATGCGCCATTCCGCGTGTTTGATCAGGCGGGTGGCGACGAAGTTGATCAGCAGGTAGAGGATGCCGGCGACGATGAAGATCTCGAAGACCGCGAAGGTCTGGGCGATCATCCGCCGCGCGACGCCGGTGATCTCCATCATCGTGATGGTGCTGGCGAGCGAGCTGGCCTTCACCATCAGGATCACCTCGTTGCCGTAGGCCGGCAGCATCTGGCGGATCGCCACCGGCAGGACGATGCGGCGGAACAGCCGCACCCGCGACATGCCGCAGGCCCGCGCCGCTTCCACCTGCCCCTGCGGCACCGTCTCGATGGCGCCGCGCAGGATCTCGGAAGTATAGGCTCCGGTGTTGAGCGCCAGTGCCAGGATGGCGCACCACATCGGCTGGCTGAGGATTGGCCAGAGGAAACTGTCGCGGATGAGGTCGATCTGGCTGAGGCCGTAATAGATCAGGAAGATCTGCACCAGCAGCGGCGTGCCGCGGAAAATGAAGGTGTAGGCCGAGGTCAGGGCCACCGCCACCCGGTTGCCGGACAGGCGCAGAAGGGCGGTGGCGAAGGCCAGAACGGCCCCGAAGGCGAGCGCCAGCGCCACCAGTTCGAGAGTCAGGGGCAGGGCCGCCAGCAGGCGCGGCAGGCTGTCCCACATCAGGGTCCAGTTCATCGTCAGGCCCTCCGCACGCCGCGGCTCGCATAACGCTCGGCCTGCTGGAACGCCGTCGTCGAGACGGTGGTCAGCGCGAGGTACAGCAGTGCGGCGACGCTGTAGAACAGGAAGGATTGCCGGGTGGAGCCGGCGGCGGTGTGGGCGACGCGCATGATCTCGGCCAGGGCGGTGACGGAGATGAGCGCGGTGTCCTTCAGCGTCAGCTGCCAGACATTGCCGAGGCCGGGCAGGGCGAAGCGCAGGGTCTGCGGCACCAGAACCCGGCGCAGGATGCGCCAGCGCCCCATGCCGCAGGCTCGCGCCGCCTCGATCTGGCCGTAGGGCACCGATTTGACGGCGCCGCGGATGACCTCGGTCGAATAGGCGCCGGAAATCAGGCCGACGGCGGCGACGCCGATGGAGAAGGCGTTCAGTTCGATGAGGCCGCCGTAGCCGAAGAGTCCGGCCACCGTCATGATCATGCCCGAACCGCCGAAGAACAGCAGGTAGATCACCAGCAGTTCGGGCACGCCGCGGACGGCAGTGGTGTAAAGCTCCGCCAGCCCCCTCAACACCAGGCTGTCGCTGAGCTTGGCGGCGGCGCCGGCGGCGCCGAAGGCGAGACCCAGCAGGAAGGCCGACAGCGCCACCGCGACGGTCATCGCCGTTCCGGAGAGGAGCTGCGGCCCCCAGCCGTGCAGCCCGGAGGTTAGCCCGGAGTCGAGGAGGTCCAGCATCGGGGTCACCGCACCGAAACGTCGTAGCCGAAATGCTTCTGGCTCAGGGTCGCGATGGTGCCGTCCTTGTTGGCATCGGCGATGGCCTTGTCGAGACGGCCCTTCAGGTCCGCATCGGCCTTGCGCAGGCCGACGCCCATGCCCTCGCCCAGCACGCCGCGCGTCATCGCCGGGCCGAACAGCGTCATCTTGTCAGTGCCCGCGGCCCGCATCAGCGCCTCGACCGGCGAACGGTCGCCGAAGATCGCATCGACGCGGCCGGCGGCCAGATCGATGGCGGCGTTGTCGATCTTGTCGTAATTGCGCACGGTCACGTCCGGCAGATATTTCTCCAGGAAATCGACCTGGATGGTCGAGGTCTGGACGCCCACCGTCTTGCCCTTCAGCAGCTCCGCCAGCTTGGCGACCGCCGGCTTGGCAGCAGCCTCGTCGGCGAGGTCGACGCGCTCGGCGCCGACGCCGGCACCGGCCAGCTTGGAGGATTTCAGGGTGGCGAAGGTGGATTGCTCGGTGCCGTAGGGGCCGGCGAAGGCGATGACCTTCTTGCGCTCGTCGGTGATGGTCATGCCGGCCATGATGGCGTCGATCTTGCCCTGCTGCAGCGACGGGATCATGCCGTCCCAATCCATGGCGACCAGTTCGCAATCGGCTTCGATGCGCTTGCACAGGTCCCAGGCAAGGTCGATCTCGAAGCCGACCAGCTTGCCCGACGAATCCATGCCGTTCCACGGCGCGAAGGCGCCTTCGGACGCGATGCGGATCTTCTTTGCATCCTTCGCCATCGCCGGAACGGCGCTGCCGGCGGCCAGGGCGCCCAGCACCAGGGCCAAAAGGATCTTCTTCATTGGTTGGTATCCTGTGTTCGTTTGTCCGCTCGGGTCCGGCTGTTGCGATCCGTGCCGGCCGCGGGACGGCGGACTTTGGCACAGGCGTCCGTCGGCCGTCATCGTCGCGAAAGCCGGGAGGCCTGCGCTTGTGTGGCGCACCCCCTCCTTTATTCAGGCGGCGGAGAGGTGGCGGGAGAGGAACTGTCGCACGCGGTCGGATTCGGGATTGGTCAGTACCATGTCGGGTGCTCCTTCCTCCTCGATGCGGCCCTGGTGGAGGAAGACGACCTTGGACGAGACCTCGCGGGCGAAGTCCATCTCGTGCGTCACCAGGATCATGGTGCGGCCCTCGTCCGCCAGCTGGCGGATGACGCGCAGCACCTCACCGACCAGTTCGGGATCGAGCGCCGAGGTCGGTTCGTCGAACAGCATCACCTTGGGCTGCATGGCAAGGGCGCGGGCGATGGCCGCGCGCTGCTGCTGGCCACCCGACAGCTGGATCGGGTAGCAATCGGCCTTGCCCAGGATGCCGACCTTGTCCAGCAGGCTGCGCGCGAGGTCGATGGCCTCGGCCTTCGGCACGCCCAGCACATGGACCGGCGCCTCAATCACGTTCTCCAGAATGGTCATGTGGCTCCAGAGGTTGAAGTTCTGGAACACCATGCCGAGGCTGATGCGGATGCGGTCGACCTGACGGGAGTTGGCCGGCAGGGTCCGTCCGCGCGCCGTCTTCATCGCGATGGTCTCGCCGCAGATGGTGACGCGTCCTTCATCAGGGACTTCCAGCATGTTGATGCAGCGCAACAACGTACTCTTGCCGGACCCTGAGGAGCCGATCAGCGTGATGACGTCACCTTCGCGGGCGGTCAGCGACACGCCCTTCAACACCTCCAGCGATCCGAACCGCTTGTGCAGGCCGTCCGCCTGGACGGCAACCGTCGCGGCGGGGTTGGAGGGAGGGTGGCGGTGGGCCGGAACGTTCCGGCCGACGCTGGCGATAGGATCGGTGGCGATGCGATGCTGGTCCATGCGGCGTCCCGAATTCGTTGGTGGGGCGGAGCATCAGCGAAGCAGACGGCGGCCGGAAGAGGGAAAAGTGACAGGAAAATCGGCCAAACTTGCCAGAATGGAAGCTTGGACTGCGCGGATTGGCAAGTTGCGGGTGGCCTACAGCCGGGCGCGCGTGCTGCGCGGGGTGTTCAGCAGCAGGTTGGTCTCGCTGGTGGTGATGCCGGGGATCAGGCGGATGCGGCGCAGCACCCCGTCGAATTCCGGCAGGCTGCCGGCCGACAGCTCGACGATCAGGTCCCAGCGTCCGTTGGTGCTGTGGATCTCCATGATCTCGGGGAAGCCGCTGAGCGTGCGAACCACTCGGTCGGTCGCCTGTCCCTCCACCTCGATCAGCATGATGCCGCGCACCGGCGCCTCCACCGTGTCGGCGCGCAGGATCACCGTGTAGCCGGTGATGATGCCGGAGCTTTCCAGCCGTTCCATCCGCGAGCGCACCGTCGCCCGCGAGACGCCGAGTTCGATGGCGAGGTCGGAAATGCTGCGGCGGCCGTCATGGCGCAGCAGGGTGATGAGCTTCTCGTCGAGCTGGTCGAGCGTCATGGTCATGAGCCTTCCGACATTCTGGCAAGCTTGGCTGTTCAGTTTGGTAGGCAGATTGTCGACATTTGTCAAATTGCCCTGTCCGTTCCGCCGGACGCCTGTGGTTTGCTGGTGAGAGGAACAGGCAAGAGACCAAACAATGTCCTACCACAAGACCAAAACGAAGCAGTGCCGGCTGGTCGGCGTGCCGGTGCAGGATGGGGCGGGCCGGCTTGGCTGCGAAATGGGACCCAGCGCCTACCGCACCGCCGGCATCGCCAAGGCGCTGGCGGACCTGGGCCACAGCGTGACCGACCTGGGCAACGTCGCGCCGCTGCCGCAGCGGCCGCCGGCGCATGGCAACGCCGCGCTGAAATTCCTGCCGGAAGTGGCCGGTTGGACCGCGGCGCTGACCCAGGTGGCGTACGAGGCGAGCGCCGGGCAGGACGCCATGCCGATCTTCCTGGGCGGCGACCACAGCCTCGCCGCCGGCACTCTGACCGGGCTGGCGCAGCGTGCCGCCGGGATGCGGCGCCCGCTGTTCGTGCTGTGGCTGGACGCGCATCCGGATTTCCATACGCTGGAGACGACGGAGAGCGGCAACCTGCATGGCGTGCCGATGGCCTACGCCACCGGGCTGGCCGGCTTCGACGGCTATTTCCCGCCGGCGCCGGCACGGCTCGATCCGCACAATGTCTGCATGATGGGCATCCGCAGCGTCGATCCGGCCGAGCGGCGGGCGCTGGAGACCTCGGGCATCACCGTCCATGACATGCGCAAGATCGACGAACACGGCATCGTCGCCCTGCTGCGCCCGTTCCTCGAGCGGGTGGTGGAGGCGGACGGACTGCTGCATGTCAGCCTGGACGTGGATTTCCTCGATCCCGGCATCGCGCCCGGCGTCGGCACCACGGTTCCCGGCGGCGCCACCTTCCGCGAAGCCCATCTGATCATGGAGATGCTGCACGACACCGGTCTGGTCAGCAGCGTCGATCTGGTCGAGCTGAACCCCTTCCTGGACGAGCGCGGCCGCACCGCGACCCTGATGGTGGAACTGCTGGCGAGCCTGATGGGGCGCCGCGTTCTCGACTACCCCACCCGCAGCTTCTGAGCGAATGGAGCGTTTGACCATGATCCCGAACCTGAACCTCGTTCCCTTCGTCAGCGTCGACCACATGATGAAGCTGGTGCTGCACATCGGCGTGGAACGCTTCCTGACCGAGCTGTCGGCTTATGTCGAGGAGGATTTCCGCCGCTGGGAGAGCTTCGACAAGACGCCGCGGGTCGCCTCGCACAGCGCGGAGGGCGTGATCGAACTGATGCCGACCAGCGACGGCCGCACCTATGGCTTCAAGTACGTCAACGGCCATCCGAAGAACACGCGGGAGGGGCGGCAGACCGTCACCGCCTTCGGCGTGCTGGCCGATGTCGGCAACGGCTATCCGGTGCTGATGACGGAGATGACCATCCTGACGGCGTTGCGCACCGCTGCCACGTCGGCGGTGGCGGCGAAGCATCTGGCGCCGAAGGATGCCTCCTGCATGGCGATCATCGGCAACGGGGCGCAGGCGGAATTCCAGGCGCTGGCCTTCAAGGCGCTGCTGGGCATCCGGAAACTGCGGCTCTACGACATCGACCCGGTGGCGACGCAGAAATGCGTGCGCAACCTGCGCGACCAGGGCTTCGAAATCACCGCCTGCAAATCGACCGAGGAGGCGGTGGAGGGTGCGCAGATCATCACCACCGTCACCGCCGACAAGCAGTATGCCACGATCCTGACCGACAACATGGTCGGGGCCGGGGTCCACATCAACGCGGTTGGCGGCGACTGCCCCGGCAAGACGGAGTTGCACCGCGACATCCTGCTGCGGTCGGACATTTTCGTCGAATATCCGCCGCAGACGCGGATCGAGGGCGAAATCCAGCAGCTCGCCCCCGACCATCCGGTGACGGAGCTGTGGACGGTGATGACCGGCCAGGCGGTCGGCCGGCGCGATGCGCGGCAGATCACGCTGTTCGATTCGGTGGGATTCGCGACGGAGGACTTCTCCGCCCTGCGCTATGTCCGGGACAAGGTGGCAGGGACGGGATTCTTCGAGAATCTCGACATGCTGGCCGATCCCGACGAGCCGCGCGATCTGTTCGGCATGATCCTGCGCGCGGCGAAGCCGGCCTCGGTGGGCGAGGCGGCTTGAGGGGGACAGTTAATCGCCCTCTCCCGGGGCCGGAGAGGGAACTGGTCAGCTCACCCCGCAGCCTCCCCCTCCGCAAGCGCCTGCTCCGCGCCCAGTTCCTCCAGATCCAGTTCCGCCTCCAGCCGGTGGAGCACCGTGTCGTGGATGCGGCCGCCGCGGTGCAGGCCGAGGATTTCCGTGCGGGCGGCGCGGTTGGCGGCCAGGACAGCGGCGAAATGCTCGCGCCGGTCCTCCGTCAGCATGCCTTCGCTCTCGTGGAAGCGCTCGGCCATCGTCGCCCGGTGTCCGTATTGTTCGAGCAGGCGCGGGTGTCGCTGCCGGCCGTCGGCCGTGTCCGACCGCTTGCGCACCGCGTCCAGTGCCGCGCGGGCCATGCGGATGCGGGCTTCCGATTCCGACAGGGTCGGGCGGCGCTCCAGCGTGAAACCGCCCAGCCGCATCCTGCGGATCAGCGGGGCGAGCGTGGTCGCCTGTCCCAGGATCGACACCAGGATCACCGCCCAGGTGGTCGCCAGGATGATGTCGCGGCCGGGAAACTCCACCGGAACCGACAGGGCGACGGCAAGGCTGACCACACCGCGGATCGCCGCCCAGCCCATGATCACCGGCACAGCCACCGATGGGTAAGGGTCGCGCCGCCGCAAGCTCGGGAACAGGAAGCGGGGCAGGTAGGTCGAGGGGAAGAGCCAGGCGAAGCGCGACAGGATCATCGCCAGGGTGACGGCGACGATCATCGGCAACAGGTCGGTCAGGCCGGTGCCGGCGGCCTCCAGCCGGCCCAGCACGCCGCGTAGCGACAGGCCGATGATGATGAAGACCATCGATTCCATGAGGAACACCGCCACCGCCCACACCGCGTTGGCGTGGGTGCGCAGCTGCGCGGTGAACAGGTCGTGCTGGCGCCGGCCCATCACCAGACCGCAGCCGACGGTGGCGAGCACGCCCGACACCTCCAGCGCCTCGCCGCCCAGATAGCTGCCCCAGGCGGCGAGGAAGCCGCCGACGATGCTGAGCGGCACGTCGCGCAGGCGACCCAGCAGCAGTGCCGCGATGTGGCCGAAGACCACGCCGGCTGCGACACCGCCGATGGCGAGCCACAGGAACTCCAGCGAGGCATGGCCGGCCTCGAAGGTGCCGGTCATCCCGGCGGCGATGGCGATGCGGAACAGCACCAGCCCGGTGGCGTCGTTCACCAGGCTTTCGCCTTCCAGCAGGGTGACGATGCGCGGCGGCAGCGGCAAACCCTTCAGCGCCGCCTTGGCGGCGACCGCGTCGGGCGGCGACAGGATGGCGCCCAGCGTGAAGCAGGCCGCCCAGGGCAGCGACGGCATCACCAGATGGGCGGCCACCCCGACCGCCAGCGTGGTGAAGGCGACCGCCCCGACGGCCAGTTGCAGGATGATGCGCAGGTTGGCGCGGAAGTCGCTCCACACCGTGAAATAGGCGCTGGCGAACAGCAGCGGCGGCAAAAACAGCAGCAGGGTCAGATCGGGATCGGGCGTGATCTCCGGCAGGCCGGGGATCAGGGCGAGCGCAATGCCGCCCAGCACCAGCACGGCCGAGGGCGGCATGCGCAGCCGCTTGGCCGCAAGTTCCAGCACGATGATCGCCGCCATCAGGCCGAGGACGAGTTCGAACTGACCGGATGGCGACATGCTGGGGTCCGCTGTTCTGTTATCGTGGAGGGCGATGAGGGCGGGGCGTTTTCCTTCGCTTACCGGTTCATGCCCAAGCGGCGGCGCATCCGCGAGACGATCGCGGCAAGCGCAAAGCCGCCGACCAGCCCGATATGCTCGAAGAAGGCGTTGGTCGCCATGAAGCGCTCCTGACCGGCCATCATCCAGAAATCATTGGCGATCAGGGCGGCGAGAACGGTGAAGACGCCGAGCGCGCCGGCACCGAGCCACAGCGCCCGGTCCAGCAGGATCAGCAGCGGGCCGACCAGCTCGACCAGGATGGTCAGGGCCGCCCAAAGGGCCGGTGGGGTGAGGCCGAAATGCGCCTGCTCGGCGACGGCGCCCGGCCAGTCGGTGAGCTTGACCAAGCCGCCGAGCAGATAGGCGCCGACCAGGGCCAACCGGGCAAGCAGCCATGTGCCGTCCCAGTCGAGGATGCGGTCGACGATGCGTTCCGCTGGGCGTTCGAAGGAGCGGAGGGTCATGGCGGGTTTCCCGGTTTGGGAGAAGGTGGGAATCCCCCTCTCCCCGGGAGGGAGAGGGGATCCGCTTCAGGAGAGAGGGAAGAGTGGGATCAAACCGCCCAGCAGCCGCAGCCGAGCGCACCCCAGAAGGACTGCACGTCGGCGGCCGGCACGTCGGCGGCGTAGGCGGCGGCATGGTCGTGGCCATGGACGCCGCAGCCGGTGGCGCAGCCGCAGGCCGAGGCCAGCGCCTGACGCTGGTCGCCCGCTCCCCTGTCGGCCGACTTGTAATATCCGCCGAAGGTCCGCACCGGCGACCAGTCCGGCATCGGCTTGGGCAGTTGCGGCGCCAGCGGGCCGTAATCGCCCTCGCCATGGACCACGGCACCGCCGAGCATGGTCAGCACCGAGGTCAGGTGGACGATGCGGTCCTCCGGCACCGAGAAGAAGTCATCGGACAGCACGGCGAGGTCGGCGAGCTGTCCGGCCTTGATCTGGCCCTTCTTGCCCTGCTCGTTGGAGAACCAGGTGTTGGCCTCCGTCCACAGCCGCAGCGCCGTCTCGCGGTCCAGCAGGTTGGCGCGCGGATAGAGGCTGAGGCCGCCCACCGTCCGGCCGGTCACCAGCCAGGACAGCGAGACCCACGGGTTGTAGCTGGCGACGCGGGTGGCGTCGGTGCCGCCGCCGACCGGCAGGCCGGCCGCCATCATCTTGGCGATGGGCGGGGTCTGTTCCGCGGCCTTCGCGCCATAGCGCTCGACGAAATACTCGCCCTGGTAGGCCATGCGGTGCTGGACGGCGATGCCGCCGCCGAGTGCGGCGATGCGGTCGATGTTGCGGTCGCTGATCGTCTCCGCATGGTCGAAGAACCAGTGCAGCCCGTCGAAGGGAACGTCGCGGTTGACCTTCTCGAACACGTCGAGCGCGCGGCTGATGGTCTGGTCGTAGGTGGCGTGCAGGCGCCAGGGCCAGCGGTTCTCGGCCAGCAGGCGGATCACCGGCTCCAGATCGCCTTCCATGTTGGGCGGCATGTCGGGGCGGGCGACCCGGAAATCCTCGAAGTCGGCGGCGGAATAGACCAGCATCTCGCCGGCGCCGTTGTGGCGGTAGCTGTCGTCGCCGTCGCCGGGCTTCACCTTCGACGCCCAGCCGGCGAAATCGGCCAGCTCCTCCTTCGGCTTCTGGGTGAACAGGTTGTAGCTGATGCGCAGCGTCAGCTCGCCGTCGGCATGCAGCTTTTCGACGATGGCGTAGTCGTCGGGATAGTTCTGGTAGCCGCCGCCGGCGTCGATCACCCCGGTCACGCCCAGCCGGTTCATCTCGCGCATGAAATGGCGGGTCGAGTTCAGCTGGTACTCGGGCGGCAGCTTCGGCCCCTTCGCCAGCGTCGAATAGAGGATCGTCGCATTCGGCTGGGCCAGCAGCAGGCCGGTCGGGTTGCCGGCGGCATCATGGACTATCTCGCCGCCCGGCGGGTTCGGCGTGTCCTTGGTGTAGCCGACGGCACGCAGGGCCGCGGCGTTCAGCAGGGCGCGGTCGTAGAGATGCAGGATGAAGACCGGCGTGTCGGGGGCGGCGGCGTTCAGCTCCTCGATGGTCGGCAGGCGCTTCTCGGCGAACTGGTGCTCGGTGAAGCCGCCGACGACGCGGACCCATTGCGGCGCCGGGGTGATGGCCGCCTGCTGCTTCAGCATCGCCATGGCGTCGGCGAGGCTCGGCACGCCGTCCCAGCGCAGCTCCATGTTGTAGTTCAGGCCGCCGCGGATGATGTGCATGTGGCTGTCGATCAGCCCGGGGATCACCCGCCGGCCCTTGGCGTCGATCACCGTCGCCTGGGGAGCCGCGGCGCGTACCTCCGCCTCCGTGCCGACGGCGAGGAAGCGGCCGTCGCGGATGGCGATGGCGCTGGCCTGCGGGTTGGCGCGGTCGAGCGTGGTGACCTTGGCGTTGACGAGGATCAGATCGCCGGCGGCTTGATTCGGGGCGGCAGTGTTCGGCATGGCGGCATTCCCGGGTCTGGACGCGAGGGTGGACAGCAGCGGTGATGCTAGCAGGGATGCGGCGGCAGTTCCCGCCATCGCTTTCCGGCGGTCGATGGGGGGAGGCGTCATGCCTTTCCTCCCTTGCCAGCCGGATCGGACTCCACCTGCGGTGCGGCGACGCCGGCATGCGGACCCAGCACGTGGCGCGCGCAGTCGGTCTGGATGAAGGCGACGACCGGCTCGCCGGCGATCAACCGCTTGACGACGGGCACCACCTGTTCGCCGACCAGCATGCCGAGCAGTCCGATCAGCGCGATGGTCGGCGGGGCCGGCGAACGGACGCCGATCAGCGCATAGATGACACCGACCAGGATGCCGGCGCCGGCCGAAAGGAGATAGGGCATCATGGGTCCGGACTCCCGGTCTGAAGCTGTTCCGTCAAATGGGGGCCGGTGCCCGGCCGGAACCGGGCACCGGACAACGTTGGATCAGGCGTGCTCGTGCTTGAGGCCGCCGACCACCTTGTGCGGGAATTCGCCGCGCTGCGGGGCCTTGTGGACCATGGTGTAGGCGTAATCGACGCCCATGCCGTAGGCGCCGAAATGCTCGCGGACGATGTTCATCACGCCGTCGTAGCTCTCGCGCTTGGCCCAGTCGCGCTGGATTTCCAGCAAGACGTTGATCGCGGTGATGGAATGGGCGCCGGCCTGCTCCATACGGCGGACCGCGGCGTCATGGGCCTCCTTGGAGGTGCCGCCCGAGCAATCGGTGACGATGTAGACCTCGAAGCCTTCCTCGATGGCGCACAGGGTCGGGTAGAGCAGGCAGGCCTCGGTCCACAGCGCGGCGATGACCAGCTTCTTCTTGCCGGTCGCCTTGACCGCGGCCACCAGCTCTTCGGAGTCCCAGCTGTTCATCGAGGTGCGCTCGATGGGGTCCTGCTTCAGGACGTCCATCAGTTCCGGCCAGATGTAGCCGGAGAAGCTCTCGGTCTCCACGGCGGTCACGATGGTCGAGGCGCCGAACAGCTTGGCGGTCTTGGCCAGGGCGATGGTGTTGTTCTTCAGCTGCTGGCGGTCGATGTTGACCACGCCGAAGGACATCTGCGGCTGGTGATCGATGAAGATGAAGACGGTGTCATCGGCGTTGATGAGCGACTTGGCGTTGAAGGTCATGATCGTTTCCTGTTCCGTGTGGATTTTTAAGGGGTTGGCTGCCGTTTTCGGCGGCGCCGCCGTCTGAAGGGACAATGGCACGGGGTGGCTCTGCGGGACAATCCGATGGGTCGGAATATAATTGTTGCCGCCAGAAGGACAGTATCCCGCAGACCGGTCAGGCGCGGATGAAGGCCAGCAATTCCTCGTTCACGAGGTCCTTCTGCGTGGTGCACATGCCGTGCGAACCGCCGGAGACGACCTTGAGGGTGCCCTTCGGCAGCAGCGCGGCGGCGGCCTTGCCGGTGGTGGCGAGCGGGACAACCTGATCGTCGTCGCCGTGCAGGACCAGCGTCGGGACGATCATCTTCTTCAGATCGTCGCGCTGGTCGGTCTCTGAGAAGGCCTTGATGCACTCATATTCGGCCTGAAGACCGCCCATCATGCCCTGAAGCCAGAAGCTGTCGATGACGCCCTGCGAGACCTTGGCGCCCGGCCGGTTGTAGCCGTAGAAGGGGATGGTCAGGTCCTTGAAGAACTGCGACCGGTCGGCCTTCACGCTGGCGCGGATGCCGTCGAACACCTCCATCGGCACGCCGTCCGGATTCCAGTCGGTCTTCACCATGATCGGCGTGATGGCGCCGATCAGCACCGCCTTGGCGACGCGCGACACGCCATGGCGGCCGATGTAGCGGGCGACCTCGCCGCCGCCGGTGGAGTGGCCGACATGGACGGCGTTCTTCAGGTCCAGCGCCTCGGTCACCGCGGCCAGATCATCGGCGTAATGGTCGAGATCGTTGCCGAAGCCCGGCTGCGACGACCGGCCATGGCCGCGGCGGTCATGGGCGATGGTGCGGTAGCCGTGCTGGGCCAGGAACATCATCTGGTCTTCGAAGGCGTCGCCGGTCAGCGGCCAGCCATGGCTGAAGACCACCGGCTGGCCGGTCTGCGGACCCCACTGCTTGACGTAGATCTGGACGCCGTCCTTGGTGGTGACGTGGCTGCCCTGGAGCATGGGTTTCGTTCCTTTGGTCTGGTCTGGACGGGTAGCCGTCTTTTCGGCGGCGACGGCGGTGCCGGCGACCGCGGTCAGCAGGCCGCTACCCGCGACGGCAAGGGCGGTGCCGCCGGAAAGGACCGTCCGGCGGGACGGATGGAAATCCTGGGTGGTCATGCGAAGTCCGTTCGGGGCCGGGCCGGCAGACCGGCACCGGCTGTCTTGGTGAACGGATGTTAGGGAAATGGCCGGGCGGGGGATTGCCTCTTCGGAACGGCTTTTGCCGGTTCTGCGCATTATCCCCTCTCCCCCCGGGGAGAGGGTTAGGGTGAGGGGGTTGCGCAGCGAGGATCATGGGGATGAGCGGCGCCTTGCACACTTTGCAAAGCCAAGCGATGCATCCCCTCCCCCCGACCCTCTCCCCGGGGGGAGAGGGGGATTCTGGTAGGCTACGGGTCGGTGGAACTCGGAGAACTATCCCGCCAGGGACACCCAGGCAGCATCGCGGCGGCTGGACTCGACGGCGCCATGGATGAAGCGCACGCCGCGCAGCCCGTCCTCCACTGTCGGCAGCGGCACGTCGGCCGGGGCCGGGCGGCCGTCGATCCGGGCGGCGATGCGGTCGGCGGCGTCGCGGTAGATCTGGGCGAATCCTTCCAGATAGCCTTCCGGATGGCCGGCGGGGGTGCGCGAGATGCCGCTGGCCTCAGGCAGGCTTCCCGCACCGGCGCGCAGCAGGGTGCGGGTCGGCTCGCCCAGCGGGGTGAAGCGCAGCTCGTTGGGCTGTTCCTGCTGCCACTCCAGCCCGCCGGCCTCGCCGAAGACGCGCAGGCGCAGGCCGTTGGTGGTGCCGGGGGAGACCTGGCTGGCCCACAGCATGCCGCGGGCGCCGCCGTCGAAGCGCATCATGATGTGGGCATTGTCGTCCAGCCGCCGGCCGGGCACGAAGGCGGTCAGGTCGGCGGCCAAGGCGGTGCAGGTGAGGCCGGTGACAAACTCCGCCAGATGGAAGGCGTGGGTGCCGATGTCGCCGATGCAGCCGGCGATACCGCTCTGCGCCGGATCGGTGCGCCAGGAGGCCTGTTTCTGGCCGCTGGCCTCAAGGTCGGTCGCCAGCCAGTCCTGGGCATATTCGGCCTGAACCACTCGGACTTTGCCCAGCATGCCCGACGCCACCATGGAGCGCGCCTGCCGGATCATCGGATAGCCGCTGTAATTGTGGGTCAGGACGAAGACGAGGCCGCGGCTGCGCACCAATGCGGCCAGCTCCTCCGCTTCCGCCACCGTGTGGACCAGCGGCTTGTCGCAGATGACGTGGATGCCGGCCTCGAGGAAGGCCTTGGCCGCAGGGTAATGCAGATGGTTCGGCGTGACGATGGCGACTGCGTCGATGCCGTCGGGGCGGGCGGCCTCGGCCGCCGCCATTGTGTGGAAATCGTCGTAGCAGCGGTCGGGCGCCAGGAACAGCTCCGCTCCGCTGGCCTGGGCCCGCTCAGGATTGGAGGACAGGGCGCCGGCCACCAGTTCGTAACGGTCGTCGATGCGGGCGGCGATGCGGTGGACGGCGCCGATGAAGGCACCCTGGCCGCCACCGACCATGCCGAGCCTCAAGCGTCTCGACGACGCCGGTGCGTGATCCGGGCTCATGATGCCCCTTTCCCCAGACCGAGAATCCGGCGGTTGGCCGCCTCGTCGGTGCCGGCATCGGCGAAATCGTCGAAGGCGCGGTCGGTGACGCGGATGATATGGTCCCGGATGAAGCGGGCGCCCTCGGCGGCTCCCTGCTCGGGATGCTTGATGCAGCATTCCCATTCCAGCACCGCCCAGCCGTCGAAGCCGTATTGGGTCAGCTTGGCGAAGATGCCGCTGAAATCGACCTGCCCGTCGCCCAGCGAGCGGAAGCGCCCGGCGCGGTCCTTCCACGGCGCATAGCCGGAATAGACGCCCTGCCAGGGGGTCGGATTGAACTCCGCATCCTTGACGTGGAACATGCGGATGCGGTCGCTGAACACGTCGATGTAGCCGAGATAGTCCAGTTGCTGGAGCACGAAGTGGCTGGGATCGAACAGGATGTTGCAGCGCTCATGCCCGCCGACCCGGTCGAGAAACATCTGAAACGTGGTTCCGTCGAACAGGTCCTCGCCGGGATGGATCTCATAGCAGAGATCGCAGCCGGCCTCGTCGAAGGCGTCGAGGATCGGCCGCCAGCGCTTCGCCAGCTCGTCGAAAGCGGTTTCGATCAGGCCGGGCGGACGCTGTGGCCACGGATAGAGATAGGGCCAGGCCAGCGCGCCGGAGAAGGTGGCATGCGCGGTCAGGCCGAGATTGGCCGACGCCTTGGCGGCGAGGTGCAGCTGTTCCACCGCCCAGGCCTGCCGGGCGTTGGGACGGCCATGGACCTCCGCCGGGGCGAAGCCGTCGTAAAGCGCGTCGTAGGCGGGGTGGACGGCGACGAGCTGGCCTTGTAAGTGGGTGGACAGCTCTGTCAGTTCGACGCCGGCGTCGGCCAGCGTGCCCTTGACCTCGTCGCAGTAGGTTTGACTGGTCGCGGCCTTGTGCAGATCGAACAGGCGGCGGTCCCAGCTCGGGATCTGCACGCCCTTGAAGCCCAGGCCGGCAGCCCAGCGGGCGATGCCGTCCAGCGAGTCGAACGGGGCGGCGTCGCCTGCGAACTGGGCGAGGAAGATCGCGGGGCCCTTGATGGTCTTCATGGGTCTGGCTCCCTGATGGGGGAGGTGTCGGCCACCCTCCCCCCTCAACCTCCCCCGAGAGGGGGGAGGTTAGGTGCGTGTCTGGCTTCGCCCGAAATCAGTACGGCGAATCCGGGAAGTAGAACTCCTTGGCGTTCTCCTTGGTGATCAGCGCCGACGGGATGATGTAGGTCGCCGGCAGCTTGTCGCCCTTCAGACGCGCCTCGGCGGTCATCTTGATGGCGTCGTAGATGAACTTCGGCGAATAGGACACGTCGGCGCGGATCAGCGGGTTGGAGCCGTCGAGGATGGTCTTCACCATCGTCTTGGACCCGGCACCGCCGAACACCTCCTTGATGTCGGTGCGCTTGGCCTGCTCGATGGCCTTCAGCACGCCGAAGGCCATGTCGTCGTCGGCGGCCCAGACGACGTCGATGTCCTTGAAGCGGGTCAGGAAGTCCTGCGTCACCTTGAAGGCGTCGTCACGGTTCCAGTTGGCGTATTTGCCGTCGAGGATCTTGATGTCGGGATACTGCTTCAGCACGCCGGTGAAGGCCTCCCACCGCTCGTTGTCGAGCGTGGTCGGGATGCCGCGCAGCGCCACGATGTTGGCCTTGCCGTTGTATTTCTTGGCGATGTATTCGGCTGGAATGCGGCCGAAGGCGGTGTTGTCGCCGGCGATGTAGGCGTCCTGCGCGCTCGGATCCGTCAGGCCGCGGTCGACGACGGTGACATAGACGTTCTTCTTCTTCGCCTGCATCACCGGCTGGGTCAGGGCGGCGGATTCGAAGGGGAAGATGACCAGCGAGTCGATCTTGGTCACCGTCACCAGATCCTGAAGCTGGTTCGCCTGTTCCGGCGCGCCGCTGGCGGTCTTGACGGTGATCTTCAGGTTGGGATGGGCCTTCTCCAGCTCCGCCTTCGCCTGGTTGGCCCACCAGACGATGCCGCCGGTGAAGCCGTGGGTGGCGGCCGGGATGCTGACGCCCAGCTTCACCGTGTCCGCCGCGAAGGCGGCACCGCCGAGAGCGCCGCCGAGGGCGACCGTCGCCGTCATGGCAAGGCCGGCGCCCAGGACGAGACGGCGGGTGTAACGCGCAACTTCCGACATGACGTTTCTCCTCCTCTTGATTTTTTAAGGACGCCGGCGCTGCAGGAAGGCGACGGCGATGATGACGCAGCCCTGCACCGCCGCGTTCAGGTAGACGCTGATGATGCTGGTCAGGTTCAGGATGTTGCTGATGACCGACAGCAGAACCGCACCGATCACCGTTCCGGCGATCCGGCCCTCGCCTCCCTTGAAGGAGGTGCCGCCGACGATCACCGCGGCGATGGCCTCCAGCTCCCACAGCAGCCCGGTGGTGGGGGAGGCGGAACCCAGGCGCGGCACATACAGCACCGTGGCGATGCCGACGCAGACGCCGAGCAGTCCGTAGGTCAGCAGCTTTACCCGGTCGACATCCACCGCGGCGAAGCGGGCGACCTGCTCGTTGGAGCCGATGGCCTGGACATAGCGGCCGAAGGCGGTCCGGTTCAGCAGGACGGCACCGGCGACCGACACCACCAGGAAGACCCAGACCGGCACCGGGATGCCGAGCAGGCTGCCGTAATAGACCGGGCCGTAGGCGTCCGACAGGTTGTTGTCCAGCGTGATGGCGCCGCCGTCGGCCAGCCAGGTCAGCACGGCGCGGAAGATGCCGAGCGTGCCCAGCGTGACGATGAAGGGCTCGATCCGCCCGCGCGTGATCAGATAGCCGTGCGCCAGCCCGAAGCCGCCGCCCAGCAGCAGGGCGAACAGCATGCCGAGCATGACCACTGCGACCGGCGAACCGACCGACCCAGCCAGCGCATTCATCAGCAGGATCATGCCGCCGGCGATCAACGCCGCCATCGACCCCACCGACAGGTCGATGCCGCCGGAGATGATGACGAAGCACATGCCGATGGAGATGATTCCGATGAAGGCCGTGCGGGTCAGCACGTTCATCATGTTGTCCCAGGTGGCGAAATCCGGGTTCAGCGCCGTGCCGACGACCAGCAGCAGGACCAGCCCGACGACCGGACCGAAGCGGTGCGGATCGAAGCGGCGGCCCGCCTTGCGGGCGGACACGGCGCCGGCCTCAGTGGCGGGCGTGGGTGCCGACGTTGGTCCCGATGGCATGGGCAATCAACTCCTCTTCGCTGAGCCGGTCGGCGGGCACGGTCGCGGTCACCCGGCGCCCGCGCATCACGATCACCCGGTGGCAGAGCCCGATCAGTTCGATCAGTTCCGATGAAATGACGATCACGCCGCGCCCTTCGGCGGCCAGCCGCGCGATCAGGAAATAGATGTCCCGCTTGGCGCCGACATCGACGCCGCGGGTCGGCTCGTCCAGCACGAAGACGCGCGGATCCGGTTCCAGGAACTTGGCGATGGCCAGCTTCTGCTGGTTGCCGCCGGACAGCGACGATGCCGTGCCCTGCGGGTTGCCGCGGATGCCGAAATTCGCGACGGCATGCTCCAGCGCCCGATCCTCCGATGCCGGCGACAGCAGCGGCTGGGCATGGTGGCGCAGCGTCATCAGGGTCAGGTTGTCGCGCAACCCCATGCCGACATGCAGGCCCTTGCCCTTGCGGTCCTCGCTGAGATAGGTCAGGCCGTTGCGCATCGCCTCGCGCGGGTTGCGCAAGCGAACCGGGCGGCCTTCGATCTCGACCGTGCCGCCGCTACGCGGGCGCAAGCCCAGGATGCCTTCGAACAGCTCGGTACGGCCGGCGCCGACCAGACCGGCGAAGCCCAGGATCTCGCCGGGATGGAGGTCGAAGCTCACATCCTCCGCCCAGCCGGGCACGCTCAGGCCGTGCACCGCCATCAGCGGCTTGCCGAGGACCGGCATATGCTTGTCCGGGAACATGTCGGTCAGTTCGCGCCCGACCATCAGCGTCGCCATGCGCTGGCGCGGCGTCTCGGCGGTGGGAGCGCGGGCGACGAAACGGCCGTCGCGCATCACGATCACCTCGTCGGTGATGCGCTCCACCTCGTCCAGCTTGTGGGAGATGTAGACGATGGTCACGCCGTCCCGCCGCAGCCGGTCGATCAGCCCGAAAAGCCGGTCGCATTCCGACGGCGTCAGGCTGGCCGTCGGCTCGTCCATGATCAGCAGGCGGGCGTTGCGCAGCTGCGCCTTGGCGATCTCCACCAGCTGCTTCTCGGCGACGATCAGGTCGCGGACCTTGGTGTCGGGATCGCGGTCGAAGCCGACCTGATGCAGGGCGTTGGCCGCCTGCTCGCGCATCTTGCGGTCGTCGAGCAGCCAGCCGCGCTTGATTTCGTGGCCGAGGAACATGTTCTGGGCGACGGTTAGGTCGTCGGCGAGGCTGAGTTCCTGGTGGATCAGCACGATGCCGCGCTTTTCGGCGTCGCGGGAGTTCCGGAAGGTCGCCGCTTCGCCGTCGATGCGGAGCGTGCCGGAGGTCGGTGCGTGATAGCCGGCGAGGATCTTCATCAGCGTCGATTTGCCGGCGCCATTCTCGCCCAGCAGTCCATGCACCCGGCCCGGATGCAGGTCGAAGCTGACGCCGTGCAGCACGCGCACGGGTCCGAATTCCTTGGTGATGCCGTCGAAGGCGACATGCAGGCTCATGGCTCCGCACCCCCTGACGGCCTCTCCACCAACCGCAAGCCTGCGGCCGGGCGGATACCGTCCATGACGTTTCTCCCACTGCGAGGCGTGTCGTCCCTATGTCGGCTCGAAAGCCGGGAGACGCCGCTTCGTTCGTTGGGCTGATGGTAAGCCTGCCGCTTTGGACAGACAATGGCCGACTTCGAACATAATTTGGCAAAAGTGGGTGGGGTGTGATAGGGAGGGAGGCACTCGTCGTTCGGAAAGGCACTCGTCGATGGTTGACTGGCAGCGTCTGTCGGAGGGCGAGCGTGCCCTGCTGGAGCGGCTGTTCTGGGCGGGCGGGCTGTCGCGCGGCGAACTGGCGGCGTCGGTCGATTTTTCCAAGAGCAAGGCCAACCTTGCGATCTCCAGCCTGATCGGGCGCGAGTTGATCGAGGAAGGCGGGGTGCAGCCTTCGTCGGGCGGCCGGCGGCCGGAGGTGCTGCGGCTGAGCCATCGGATGGGGGTGCTGGCGGGAATCGACATCGGTGCCACCAGCATCGACGTGGCACTGCTCGCCCCCGACATGACGGTGCTGGACCATCGGTCGGAAGCGGCGGACGTGCGCGACGGTCCGGCGGCGGTGTTCGGGCGGGTGCGGGATTTGCTGCGCGAGGCGCGGGAGCGGATGGGGATCGGGCCGGCGCGGGTGCTGGGCATCGGCGTCGGCGTGCCGGGGCCGGTCGCCTTCGACAGTGGCATGCTGGTCAACCCGCCGCTGCTGCCGGGGTGGGAGACCTTCTCGATCCGTGAATTCCTTGCGGAGGAGTATGCCGCCCCGGTCTTCGTCGACAATGATGTGAACATCATGGCGCTGGGCACGCACTGGCGTCTGCGCGGCCAGCTTCAGAACTTCCTGGTGATCAAGGTCGGCACCGGCATCGGCTGTGGCATCATCTGCCACGGCCTGGTCTATCGCGGGCGCGACGGCTCGGCGGGCGACGTCGGCCATATCTGCGTCGATCCGCAGGGGCCGGTCTGCCATTGCGGCAATGCCGGCTGCGTCGAGGCGATGGCGGCCGGGCCGGCCATCGCGCGCATGGCGGAGGAAGCGGCACGGGGCGGGGAAAGCCCGCGGCTGATGGAATTGCTGGAGCGCAACGGCGCGCTGACGACGGTCGATCTCGGCAACGCCAGCCGGGCGGGGGATGCAGCGGCCACCGCCATCGTCCAGCAGGCCGGCGGCCATATCGGGCGGATGCTGGCCGCTGTGGTGAACTTCTTCAATCCGTCGCACATCTTCATCGGCGGCGGCGTGGCGCGGATCGGGCCGCTGCTGCTGGCCTCGATCCGGCAGAGCGTCTATCGGCGCTCGCTCGCCCTCTCCACCCGGCATCTCGACATCCAGTATGTGCCGGAGGTCGAAAGCGCCGGGGTGATCGGCGCCGCGGTGATGGCGGTGCAGGAAACCATGCTGGCCGGACCGACGACGGGAACTGGCGTCACGCCGCCCGCACGGCGGTGATGAAGGAGGTCACCTCGCCGCGCAGGGTTTCGGCCTCGCGGGCAAGGCTGCTGGCGGCGTCCAGCACCTCGGTGGCGGCGGAGCCGGTCTCCAGCACCGCGTGGTTGACGCCGACGATGGTGGAGGAAACCTCCGTGGTGCCGCGCGCGGCCTCCGTCACGTTGCCGGCGATGTCGCGGGTGGCGGCGCCCTGCTCCTCGATGGCGGCGGCGATGGTGGTGGTGATCTCGCTGATGCGGCCGATGGTCTGGCCGATGCCGTGGATGGCGTCCTGGGCGCCGCCGGTGGCCTGCTGAATCTCCTTCACCTTGGCCTGGATCTCGTCGGTGGCGCGGGCGGTCTGGCTGGCAAGCGCCTTCACCTCGCCGGCGACGACGGCGAAGCCCTTGCCGGCCTCCCCGGCGCGGGCCGCTTCGATGGTGGCGTTGAGCGCCAGCAGGTTGGTTTGCGCTGCGATGCTGTTGATCATCTCCACCACATGGCCGATCTGGTCGGCCGCCTCCACCAGCGTGCGCATGGTGCTGTTGGTCCGTTCGGCCTGGGTCACCGCCTCGCCCGAGATGCGGGTGGAGGCGGCGATCTGCCGGCCGATCTCCAGGATGGAGGCCGACAGCTCCTCGGTCGCCGACGCCACGGTCTGGACGTTGACGGACGCCTGTTCGGAGGCCGCGGCGACGGCGGTCGCCTGGGCGCTGGCCTGCGAGGCGGTGGTCGACATGGCGCCGGCTGTGCCCTGCATCTCGGTGGCGGCCGACGCCACCGTCTCGACGATGTGCATCGCCTTGGCGTCGAAATCGCGCATCAACGCTTCCAGCCGGGCGGCCCGCGCCTCCTTGGCGGCCTGGTCGCGGGCCTGCTCTGCCGCCAGACGGTCGGCGGTCAACATGCTGTCGCGGAAGACGGTGACGGTCGCCGCCATGCCGCCGATCTCGTCGGCGCGGCCCAGGCCGGGGATGGCGACGGCCATGTCGCGGTCGGCCAGACGCCGCATCGCCTCGGTCATCGAGCGGATCGGATCGCTGACCCGGCGCTTGGCGACGACCATGCCGATGACGGTCAGCAACACGGCGGCCACCACCAGCAGGCCGGCGATGACGGCATCCTGCGTCGCACGCGCGGCCTGCGCATCGGAACGGACGACCATGCGGTCCACCGCCGCCAGGGCGGCGTCGACGATGTAGCCCTGGCTGGCGGTGTCCTGCTGGCGCAGGGTGCCGATCTCGACCGGAGACTTGCGGCCTTCGGCCAGGGCGGCGAGCACCGCCTTGCGCTGGTCGACCAGCGGGCCTTCGAAATTCACCTTGGCCTTTTCGACCGCCTCGCGAATCTGGTCCGGCGTATCGGAGCGGGACGCCGATTCCCGGACCAGGGCCCAGGCCTGACCGGTGCGGCCGATAGCCTCCGCCACCGCATGCGCATCCGCCGGCGTCCAGGCCTGGCCGGTGGCGACCGCGGTCTGGATGCGCAGCGCCATGCCGCCGGCATTCAGCCGGGTGTTCCAGGCGGCACGCTTGATGCCGAGCAGATGGTCGATCATCGGATCGGCCAGTTTCAGCGATCCGTCCAGCAGATCGGTCGCGGCGGTCAGCGCGTCGAGATAGGCGACTGGCGCCCTCGCCCAGGCATCCGCCACCGCCGGATCGCGGGCGGGTTTGCGCTGGCGCAGCGCGCCATCGGCCTGTCGGCGCAAGGTCGCCAGCGTGTCGTGGGTGGCGCGCAGCGTTGCGGCCGCCGCCGGCAGGCCGGGCAGGTCGAGTGCGTCCAGCTTGGCGGCGATGGCGGCATAACCGCTTTCCGCCACCGCGCGGTTGGCGTCGATGTCGCGCAGTTCGGCGTCGCCGGCCGGCTCCTCCGCCCCCAGCGCCGGGCCGACCAGTCCGCGCTCCAGCCGGATCGCCAGCAGCGTGCGCAGCAGGTCGCGGCTGGTCTCGCTGAGGGTGGCGACACGCTGGGCGTTGCGGGTGCGGTCGACGACGTCGATCAGCGTGACACTGCTGGTGGCGATCAGCAACAGCCCCAGCGCAGCGACGACGAGTCCAAGGGTGGCGCGGATCGACAGCCGCGAAAGGAGCGAGATCATGGTCTGGTCCTGTCTGTGCGAAGAGTTGGAGCCGTTGCGGATGGCGCGACACCGTTCCCCCTGCCAGGGCGGGCCGGTCGAACGGGCGGGTCTTGGAAACCGGTCAGGGCCTAAACCGAAGACGATAATGGAAACCGACTGTGCGGTTTCGGTTCAGCCCCGATTGACAATGGCGCCGGTCTTCCGCGACGGCTTTCCTCCGACGTTGATATATTAATATGCTAATGCGGATAGGGTCGGGAATGCAGGCAAAATCCAAATGTGGATCAAAATGCCGCAGCGCCTTGAGAGCGCGGTTAAAGGCGTCTTTCAGGCTTTTAAAATAAATCCTTAAGTCCAGGGCGCGGTGTTATTTGCACGCATCGGTCGCTGTGCTTGATCAAAAATGCCCGCCGCGACCCCCATCCGGCCCACCACCGAACCCTCCGCCAAATCCTCCTCTCGGGCCGCCGTGGGGCGAGCCGCCATCGCCCGGCATGGAGCCCCGTCCCCGGCCGGGACCGCCGAATCCTCCCCCGAACCCGCCGCCAGTCGGGGCGGCGGTGGAGTCCGGCGAGGCGCCCGTGGAAGAGGGCGGACTGGCCGCACGGGTGGCGCCGGAGGCGGAGGTGCCGTCCGGGCCGGAATTGGGGCCGGCAGCGGGCCGCTGACCGGAGGCCGGGCCGCCATAGGGGCCGCCATAAGGGCTGGGTGGCGCCCCCCATCCTGGATGGGTGCGCACGCCGTCGACCGGTCCTTCCGGCCCCTCCATGCCCGGTGCGTCCTGACCCTGCGGGCCGTCGGGGCGCATGCCTGCCCGAGCCAGCCCGGCCGCACGGGCGGCAGGATCGGCGCCGTCGAGCGAGCGGCCGCCCAGGCGTTGGGCGCCGAAGGACCGGCTGCGGTCGATTCCGCCGCCGGACGTCACCACGCTGTCGATCACCACGCGGGCGGCTGCGGCTCCGCCGTCGGGCCGGCCGATGCGCGGGCCGCCCGGACTCGTCGTCTGCCCGGAGGCATCGACATAGGTTTCGATCGACAGGGCGCTGACCGTGCTGCCGAAGGGGTTGAAGGGATCGGCCTCCACCGCGAGCGCCGCAGCGGGATCGGGCTTGCCGGCGACGCGCACAATGCTACCCACCGCCGGGAGGGCACTGGTCAGGCTCCGGCCGCGGGACAGCGTCAGCCCGGCAACGGTCAGCGTCTTCGGTGTCACGGAGTCCAGCCGCCCGCGCAGGACCCAGCCGCGCGCCGGCTCCCAGGGATCGACGCGGCTGGCGTCGATCACCCCATCCGGCCGGCGCAGGCCCGAGATCGCGACCCAGCGTCCGGGGGTGAGCGCCGTGGTGCCCTCCGCCTCGGCGAGATCGATGCGCTGTCCCAACACCACGGCGCCGGGGACGCCGCCGGCCGTCGCCCGTTCCACCGGACCGGCGACGGCGAAGCGCACCTCCAGCGTCTGCGCCGTCAGGCCGGTCGGCCCACCCGGGGCGGCGGTCATGGCGACCGTCTGGCCGATCCGCACGTCGCCGGGCTGGGCCGGCCGGCCTTCGATCCGCACCTGGGTCGTCGGCGGCAGATCGACCCGCAGGCCGTTGACCCAGACGCTGCCGAAGGCGGTGACAGTTCCGACGATGCCGGTGCTGGTTATGCCGGTGCCGCCGATGCCGCGGTCGGCGACGGAAACGCCGGTGCCGCCGATCCCCCGGTCTGCTACCCCGCCGTCGCGATCCAGGGAGGGACCGCATCCGGCGGCGGCCAGCATCAGCGTCAGCAGCAGCGTGCGAGCCAGGGGGGTGGGCTTGCGGATCACGATGCCGCCGCTCCCTCGCCGGACCCGGCATCGTGCCGCGCAGGA
This sequence comes from Azospirillum sp. A29, assembly GCF_042604625.1. Classification (NCBI taxonomy): domain Bacteria; kingdom Pseudomonadati; phylum Pseudomonadota; class Alphaproteobacteria; order Rhodospirillales; family Azospirillaceae; genus Azospirillum; species Azospirillum sp. A29. Next base: position 247,775 of record NZ_CP170460.1, on the reverse strand, counting down.
TCGGCCCCCTCGTCCTCGTCATAGAGGTAGAGGCCGGCGGTGAAGCGGTGGCCGGCGTCGTCGCGGCCGGCGTCGCCATCGGCGAGATCGGCCGCCAAGCGGTTCAGCTCGACCAGCATCGCCATGCCCAGCCGGTCGGCCTCCCGCCGCAGGACGGCGACCGAGTCGGGGCTGAGCCGGTCATAGGCGAGCGCCCGCTCCAGGAACGGCGGCGTGCCGCCCGCCAGATTGTGACCGGACGCCGCCAGATGGTCGGCAAGGTTGCGGCCGTAATAATAGGCGAGCTTGTCGAGATCGCCGCGCGGCACATGCGCCGCCTTGGCAAGATCGAGCAGCCCGTCCGGCCGCACTGTCACCAGCCCGGCATGCAGAAGCTCGTCCAGCAGGGCGCGCGGGCGGATGTCCTTGCTGATGCCGGTCACCAGCGTTTCGAAGCCGGCTTCGCCATCGGAAACGCGCGGCAGGGGGCGGGGGCGGCCGTCGGCGTCGAGGAAGGCGGCTTCGGTCAGCCAGCGGCTCAGCACCTGCGCGCCCAGCGACGGGGCGGCGGCGGCGGCGGCCTCCGCGACCGGCGGCGCGCTGCGGATCTGGCTGACATCCTTGCGGTGGACGCCGGTCAGCAGGGTGATGCGGCTGTCGGTCATCGGTTTTCCGGGCAGCGCGAAGCCGCGCTCCGCCACCTCGACATACACCGACTTCAGAAGGTTCACCAGCATCGGCCAGGAAATGCCGAAGCTGATCAGCGTCCGCACCAGCGGGACCAGCAGCCGGCGCACCGCCGTCAGCAGCGCCGGGGGCGGTGCCGCCCCGGTGCTGTCGGCCACTGTCGGGCGGTCTGGTTCGGGGCTGCGGATAGGCACGCGCCTGACACTCCGGCGATTGGGGACTGGGTCCGGCGTCGATCTGAGGACCGTCGTGACAATAGCGCGGCGGAGGGGAAAGGGAATCACCTTTTCGCTTGATGTGGGAAATTTTCCCACGCATCATGCCAGACATGCGACGGTCGCCGTGGCTGCGCAGTGTCACGAGGACCGCCAAGGTCCGCCAAGGTTTAAGGAGCGGCCGTCCGGCCGTAGCCCGCATGAGCCTGTCATCGTTCGATCATCAGCCCGCCCACCAGCACGCCGGCCGGGACTGTCCATCCCCCGCCATGGCGCGCGGGGCGCAGAGCCTGCCGCCGGTCCTTCCCTTCCGAACGCGAGCGTCCGACATGGCGTCGTCCATCGCCCGTCACGCGGTCACCAACCGGTCCGCTTTGATCCGCAGCTGCCTGTTCGGGGTGGCGGCCAACCTGCTGGTGGCCGGCAGCGCGCTGTATGCCCGGCCGTTGCAGGACGCCCTGTGGGTGGGGGGCGACGACGGCAGCCTTCTTCTGCTGGTGGCCGTGGCGCTGAGCCTGTTCGCCCTGCATGCGATGCTGGAGTTCGCGCAATCGCGGGAACTGGCGCGGCTGGTGCCGTCGGGAGCCGCCACCGGATGGTTGCAGCGTCTGTGGGTGCTGGAGGCGGCATGGGCGCCGGTCCATCTGGCGGTGCTGGCGTTGGTGATTCCGCCGATGGGTGCCATGGCGCTGGCCGGAGTCGCGGCGCTGGCGGCGATGATCGCGGTGGGGGCGACCGGGCCGGCGAACGCTGCGGGCGGGCAGTCACAGCTCGCCCGGCTGGCCGGTGCCGACAGCTTCGGCTGCACCGACGGCTTCCTTGCCGGGCTGGGCTTCTGCGAAACGGTCTATCGTGTGCTGATCGTCGGGCTGGGGGCGGCGCTGCTGATGCGCGGCGACCTGACGCCGGGGCTGTTCGTCGCCGCATCGCTGATCGGTATCGCCGCGATGCGCGCCGCCGCCCGGAGCGCCGCCCGATGGCATGGCGGCCGGCAGGCGGCAGCGGTGCTGCTGGTGGCCGGGCGGGTGTGACGGTTCTTCGATAACGCATCGAAAAGCCGGCACGCCCAGCGATGGGCGGCCGGCTTTTTCCGTTTCAGGATCTCAAAGCGCCGGCCAGCTCTCCGCGACCAGCCGGCGGACCTCGTCGGCGCTGTCGGTGCCGAGAGCGGCTTCGGCGACGCGGCGGCAATCCTCCATGCGCAGGGTGCGGATGAACGCCTTCAGGTCGGCGATCACCGCCGGGGTGGCCGACAGTTCGGTGACGCCCAGCCCGATCAGCAGCGGCGCCGCCATCGGGTCGGAGGCGGAGCCGCCGCACACCGCGACCACCCGGTCGTGGGTCTTCGCCCCCATCACCGCAAGGCGGATCAGCCGCAGCACGCCCGGATGCAGCGCGTCGAGCTGGGCCGCCACATGCGGGTTGCCGCGGTCCATCGCTAGCACATACTGGGTCAGGTCGTTGGTGCCGATGGACAGGAAGTCGGCCACCGCGCCGATGCGGTCGGCGATCAGGGCGGCGGCCGGCACCTCGATCATCGCCCCCAGCTCGATGGGTTCGGCCCGGCCGAGCTTTGCCCGCTCCTCGTCCACCATCGCCCGCACCGTCTGGAGTTCGGACGGCGAGGCGATCATCGGCACCATGATGCGGCAGACGCCGGCCGGCTTCACCCGCAGGATGGCGCGGATCTGCGCCCGCAGAAGCTCCGGCTCGCGCAGGCCGACGCGGACGCCGCGCAGGCCGAGCACCGGGTTCTCTTCCTTCGGCAAGGGGAGGTAGGACAGCGGCTTGTCGCCGCCGACATCCAGCGTGCGGATCACCAGCGGCCGGCCTTCCAGCGCGTCGGCGATCTGCTGGTATTGCTGGTACTGCTCGTCCTCCGTCGGGGCGGACTGGCGTTCCAGGAACAGGAACTCGGTGCGCAGCAGGCCGCAGCCCTCGGCACCCTCCACCACCGCGCCGGGAGCATCGCTGACCCGGCCCAGATTGGCGAACACCTCGATCCGCGTGCCGTCGGCCATCCGGCACTCCTCGCGGGAGGACCGGCGGTTCTCCTCGCGGCGCGCCGTGCGGGCGGCGACGGCGGTCCGGGTTGCCGCCAGCGTGTCCTCCGGCGGGAAGACCAGCAGCTCGCCGCGGTTGCCGTCGATCACGACGGGGGCGCCGTCCGGCACCCGCTCCGCCTGCCGGCCCAGCGCCACCACGGTCGGCACGCCCAGCGCCGCCGCCAGGATGACGGCATGGGAGGTCGGGCCGCCATGCGCCATGCCGATCCCGGCCAGCCGTCCGGCCGGAACCCCGGCGAGGTCGGAGGGCAGGATCTCGTCGGCCAAAACGATGCTGCCCGCCGGCAGGTCGGCCAGCCCGACGGCGGGGCCCTTGCCGGACAGGGCGGTCAGCACCTGCTGTTCAAGGTCGCGCAGGTCGGCGGCGCGTTCGGCCATGCGGGGATCGGCGAGGGCGGCCAGGGCGTCGGCCTGGAGGCGCGCCGTGCGCTGCCAGGACCATTCGGCGCTCTTGCCGGCCCGGATGTCGGCGAGCGCGCCGTCCAGCAGTTCCGGATCGTCCAGAAGCTCCCGGTGGGCCTGGAAGATGGCGGCATGTTCGGGCATCCGCTGCGCGGAGTGGGCCAGACCGGCGACGACCCGTTCCAGCGCCTGACGCAGGCGCGGCTCCTCGATATCCGGGCCGGCGCCCTGTTCGACCACGCGCACGGCGCTGCGGAACCGGCGGACGACGGCGCCGACCGCCTGTCCCGGCACGGCGATGGTGCCCTTCAGCAGCACCTCCTCGCCATGGGCGAAGGGCGGGCCGACCTCTTCCTCGGCGGCCGGCTGGGCTGCGGTGGCGACGGCGGGGGGGGCGGCCGGCGCGGCCTGCGAACCGGCACCGGCGGCGGCACCGGCCGCCACGGTGGAGACGACCGGATCGCCCAGCCCGCCCTCGATCAGCACGGCGATGCTCTCCGCCATGTCCTGGGCGCCGGGGCCGGCGGCGCGCACCGTCAGCCGGTCGCCGAGCATTGTGCCGAGCCCCATCAGGGCGACCACGCTCTTGGCGTTGGCGCGGCGGTCGCGGCAGTGGATGGTGACGGTGCCGGGATAGGCCTTGGTCGCGGCGACCAGGGCCGCGGCCGGCCGGGCATGCAGCCCGCTGGCGATGGGCAGCACGACGCTCCGCTCGCCGGTTTCTCCGTTGCCGTCTTCTCCCGAGTCGGGGTCGGCGACGTGGGGACCGGCATCGGCGCCGCTGCCGCCATGGACGGTCATCGCCGCGTCGCCGGCGGCGATCTCGCGATCCACCGACAGGCCGTCGACGGTGTAACCGTCATTCACCACGACCATCATACTGACCAGGCTCTGCGCCCGGCTTCCCACCAGATCCATGTCGAAGCTGATCAGGCAGTCGCCGGTCTTCACCGATTGCCCGTCCTGGACATGGGCGGTGAAGCCCTCGCCGTTCAGGCCGACGGTGTCGACCCCCAGATGCAGCAGAACCTCCGCCCCGCTGGCGGTGCGGACGGTGCAGGCATGGCGTGCCCGGTGGACCGACAGCACGGTGCCGTCGCAGGGGCTGCGCAACTCGTTCACCGTGGGGTCGATGGCCATGCCGGTTCCGACCAGCCCCTGGGCGAAAGCGGGATCGGGCACCTCGGACAGCGGCATGGCCCATCCGGCCAGCGGAGCTGCAAGCGTGATCGCGGTCATGTGGTTCGGTCCTCTTTTCTTATCGCCAGACCGCAGCGGGCGTCCCCCGGCAGGCGTCTCCTGTATCGGACGCCGTCTGTGCGCAGACGCCGCATAGCCCAAGCGCAATTCTCGTCATATGTTATCGAAAGATCCCGTCCGGGAAAGGCGGAAGCCTGCGGCCAATCCGCGCCCCGCATGGCGCATCGGGGATAAGCCGCAAGCTTGCCCGGGACGCTATGTCGCCTATGTCGTGAAACCCGGGCATGGGTCAGGTTGTATTCCCACCCAGGGCCGACCCATCCGGAACCCAGGATGTCGCCGCTGCCGGACAACTTGCGGGAGAGCCGCCATGGCAATGAACCCCTTTGCGTTTCTACAGAAAATCGGCAAGTCGCTGATGTTGCCGGTGGCGGTTCTTCCCGTCGCCGGTCTGCTGCTGGGTATCGGCGCGGCGAACTTCGAATGGATGCCGCCGCTGCTGTCGATGCTGATGAAGAATTCCGGCGACGTGATCTTCGGCAATCTGCCGCTGATCTTCGCCATCGGCGTGGCGCTGGGCTACACCGAGAATGACGGCGTGTCGGCCATCGCGGCCACCATCGGCTATATCGTGATGCTCGCCACGCTGGGCGTGATGACCGGGGTCTGGGGCATGGAGCCGAAGACCATCATGGGCATCAAGTCGATGGAAACCGGCGTGTTCGGCGGCATCCTGGCCGGCGGGCTGGCGGCAGCGATGTTCAACCGCTTCTACAAGATCGCGCTTCCGGCCTATCTCGGCTTCTTCGCCGGCAAGCGCTTCGTGCCGATCATCACGGCGCTGGCCGCCATCGTGCTCGGCATCGTGCTGTCGGTGGTCTGGCCGCCGGTGCAGGAGGGCATCAACAGCTTCTCGCGCTGGGCGGCGGTGAACGATCCGCGTCTGGCCGCGACCATCTACGGCTTCGTCGAACGCCTGCTGATCCCCTTCGGCCTGCACCACATCTGGAACGTGCCCTTCTTCTTCGAGATCGGGTCCTTCCAGAACGCCGCCGGGCAGGTGGTCCATGGCGACATCGCCCGCTATTTCGCCGGCGACCCGACCGCCGGCATCCTGTCCGGCGCCTTCCTGTTCAAGATGTTCGGCCTGCCGGCCGCGGCCATCGCCATGTGGCACACCGCCAAGCCGGAGAACCGGGTGCGCGTCGGCGGCATCATGGTGTCCGCGGCGCTGACCTCCTTCCTGACCGGCATCACCGAACCCATCGAGTTCAGCTTCCTGTTCCTGGCGCCGGTGCTGTACCTGATCCACGCGATGCTGGCGGCGACCTCGCAGTTCATCATGAACTCGCTGGGCGCCCATATGGGCTTCACCTTCTCGCAGGGCGGCATCGACTTCGTGCTGTTCAACGCGCTGAGTCCGCTGTCGCAGAAATGGTGGCTGGTGCTGATCCTGGGGCCGGTCTATGCGGCGATCTACTATGTCGTGTTCCGCTACACCATCCTGGCGCTGAACCTGAAGACCCCCGGCCGCGAGGACGCGACGGAGGAAAGCGTCAGCACCGCCACCGGCAGCGAGCGGGCGCGCGACCTCGTGCTGGCCTTTGGCGGGCGGGGCAACATCAGCAATCTGGACGCCTGCATCACCCGCCTGCGGGTGGTGGTGAAGGACCCGGCCCGCGTCGATGACGGCAAGCTGCGCGGCATGGGCGCGTCCGGCGTCCTGCGGGTGCGCGACAGCGTGCAGGCGGTGTTCGGCACCCTGTCGGAGAATCTGAAGACGGAGATGCAGGAGTATCTGCACAGCGCCGGCGCGGAGGCCGACGGTCCCGCTGCCGTGGCGGCTCCGGTCGCGGCCAAGCCGGTATCCGCTCCGGCCGCGGCGGCGGTCCCGACCGACCGTGCCGCCCGCATCGCCGAGGCGCTGGGCGGCGCCGGCAACATCAAGGAACTGGCCGCCTTCGCCACCACCCGTCTGCGGGTCGAGTTGAGCGATGCCGGCAAGGCGAATGCCGAGGCGCTGAAGCGGGCCGGCGTGCGTGCGGTGATGGGGCTGGGCGCCAACGGCCTGGACCTGATCGTCGGCAACGACGCCGACGCGCTGGCCGGTGCGATGACCGGCATGCTGCCGGGCGGACGGCGCGCTGCGGAATAGAAGGTATCCTGTCTGGTATTTGAGTGGTTTTATCGTGCGGCGCGACCTTTCCCGGGTCGCGCCGCTTTTCTTTTCCGCATTGCGGCGGCTGTCGTAATGAGATTCCACCAATGGACGCTGGCCTCCGGCGCAAGAAGGTCTTACATTGGTATCTATACCAGTCAATCGCGAGCGCCGCCATGACCGATCAGGGCATTCCAGAGTTCAACGCCTCCCGCTCCACCCCGCTGATGGCGGCGGAGGCGGCGGAGGCTCCCGCCGCGGTGGCCCGGCAGATCGAGCGGTGTGGCGCCGGATTCGCCGAGCTGGGCGAACGGCTGCGCCGCGAGCCGCCGCGCTTCGTCGTCACCTGCGCCCGCGGCAGTTCCGACCATGCCTCGGCCTACGGCAAATATCTGATCGAGACGCGGATCGGGCGGGCGGTGGCCTCCATCGGGCCGTCCATCGCCTCGGTCTATGGCGGGCATCTCAGCCTGGAGGGGGCGCTGTTCATCGCCGTTTCGCAGTCGGGGCGCAGCCCGGACCTGCTGCGGCTGGTGGAGGCGGCGAAGGCCGGCGGGGCGCGGGTGGTCGGCTTCGTCAATGCCGAGGACTCGCCGCTGGCGGAGATGTGCGACCATTTCCTGCCGCTGGCGGCCGGGCCAGAACGCAGCGTCGCCGCGACCAAGTCCTGCATCGCCTCGCTGGCCGCCTATCTGCAGCTGGTGGCGCACTGGCAGGACGAACCGGCGCTGAAAGCGACGCTGGCGGCCCTGCCCGATACGCTGGAGGCGGCGAAGGGGCTGGACTGGAAGCCGGCGCTGATGCCGCTCGCCACCGCGCAGAACCTGTATGTGCTGGGGCGCGGAGTCGGTTTCGGCGCGGCGCTGGAGATGGCGCTGAAATTCAAGGAAACCTGCCGCCTGCATGCCGAGGCCTTCAGCGCGGCGGAGGTGGTCCATGGTCCGCTGGCTCTGGTCGGCTCCGGCTTCCCGGTCCTCGCCCTGACCCAGCCCGATGCGGCGGAGCCCCACACCCGCGCGGTGGTGGAGCGCATCGTCGGGCTGGGCGCCGCGGTCGCCACCACCGAAGCGGGACTTGCGGGAACCACGCTGCTGCCAAGCCTGCCGGGGATTGCGCCGGAGGCGGCGCCGCTGGCGGCATTGCAGAGCTTCTACGGTGCGGTCTATGAACTGGCGCTGGCCCGCGGCATCGACCCCGACAGCCCGCCCAACCTTGCCAAAGTGACGAAGACCGTCTGATGCGACAGCTCCTGACCGGCGCCCGGATTTTCACGGGCGAGACCATCCTCGACGGCCGCAGCCTGCTGGTCGCCGATGGCCGCATCCTCGACATCGTGGCGCCCGGCCGCACGCCGCCGGGGGTCGAGCGGACGGTGGCGCTGGAGGCCGGCGATCTGCTGGCGCCCGGCTTCCTCGACATCCAGGTCAACGGTGGCGGCGGCGTGCTGTTCAACGAGCAGCCGACGGCGGACGCGACGCTCGCCATCGCCGCGGCGCACCGGCGCTTCGGCACCACCGGGTTGTTGCCGACCATCATCACCGACACCCCCGACTGCCACCGTGCCGCCGCCGAGGCGGCGGTGACGGCGGTGGCCCAGCCGGGCAGCGGTGTGCTGGGCATCCATTTCGAAGGCCCCTTCATCAGCCCGCAGCGGGTCGGCGCCCATGACCCGCGCTTCGTGCGCACACCGGACGAGGGCGATCTCGACTTCATCGGCGGGCTGCCGGCACGGATGCCGGGCGGCCGGGTGCTGCTGACCCTGGCGCCGGAATGCGTGGAGGACGTGGCGCTGTCCCGGCTGATGGCCGCCGGGGTGATCCTGTCGGTCGGTCATACCATGGCGAGCGCCGAGCGGATGGTGGAGGCCTTCGACCTCGGCGTGCGCGGGGTGACGCACCTCTACAACGCCATGCCCGGCATCGCCAACCGCCAGCCCGGCCCGGCCGGGGCGGCGCTGGGCGACGGGCGGCCCTGGTGCGGGCTGATTGCCGACGGGCATCACGTTCATCCGCTGATGATGCGCGCGGCACTGGCCGCCCGACCGCGGGGCCGGATGATGCTGGTGACCGACGCCATGCCGCCGACCGGCACCGACGCGGATCGCTTCGAGTTGAACGGCCGGACGATCTACCGACGCGACGGGCGGCTGGTGCTGGCCGACGGCACTCTGGCGGGGGCCGACCTCGACATGGCGACGGCGGTGCGCAATGCCGGGACGCTGATCGGCCTGCCACTGGAGGAATCGCTGCGGATGGCGTCGCTCTATCCGGCCGAATTCCTGGGAATGGATGGCGAGCGCGGCCGGATCGCGCCGGGCTGGCGGGCCGATCTGGTGCTGCTGCGGCCGGACCTGACGGTGCGCGGGACGTGGGTCGAGGGGGAATGGCGGGAGGCGTGAGAAGTCTGCTTCGATTGCCCCCGCCAAACCTCCCCTGCTGGGTGGGGAAGTTTGGCGGGGGGTGGCCTCGCAAGGATCAGCCGCCCACCGCCACGATCTCCAGCCCATCCTCGTCGACGCGCACCCGTAGCGCCGTCAGGTCGGGCAGGGACAGGTTGCCGTCCAGCTCATGAGCCGGCAGCGTCGTGGTCAGTCCGATCACCCAGGCGCCTGCCGCGTTGCCGGCGGCCAGTCCTGCCGGGGCATCCTCGAACACGACGGTGTCGCGCGGGTCGAAGCCCAGCTTCTCGGCGGCGGTGCGGTAGCCTTCCGGGTGCGGCTTGCCCTGGGTGACATTGTCGGCGCCGATCAGCAGATCGGGCAGCGGCAGGCCAGCCTGGGCGATGCGCTTCCGCGCCATGTCGTGCGGGGCGGAGGTCACCACCGCCCAGCGGTGGCGCGGCAGCGATTGCAGTAGCTCCAGCGCGCCGGGAACCGCGCGCACCCCTTCGGTATCGCTGGTGTAGCACTCCTCCACCAGACGCACCTCCTCGTCGATGTCGGCACCGGCGGGGGCGAAGCGGCGGACGGTCTCGATGCTGCGGACGCCGTGGCAGACGGCAAGGATCGCCTCTGGATCGAGATCGTGCCGGGCGGCCCAGGCGCGCCAGGAGCGTTCAACCGGACCCTTGGTGTCGATCAGGGTGCCGTCCATGTCGAACAGGATGGCGCGGACGCGGAACCGGGTATCAAGGGCAGGCTTCATCGCTCGCTCTCGTTGGGATCGTCTGTGTGGAAAGGAATGGTCCGGTAGGGATCAGACCAGCGACAGCTCCACGACGAAGTCATAGGCGTCGCCGCGGTAGTGGGAACGGACGAACTCCAGCGGGGTTCCGTTTTCCAGGAAGGTGCGGCGCTCAATGTAGAGGGCGGGGGCGCCGTCGGGAACCCCCAGAAGCGTCGCCTGATCCGCCGGCAGGCGAATGGCAGACAAGCGTTGCAGCGCACGGAAGGGCGCATGGCCGCGCCCGCGCAGGGTCTCGTACAGGGACCCCTGCACCAGATCGGGATCGGGCAGAAAATTGGTCGGCAGGGCGCTGAGTTCGATGGCGAGCGGAGTGCCGTCGGCCAGACGCAGCCGGTGCAGCCGCACCACCTCCGCCCCCGGACGCAGGCCCAGCGCCATCGCCTCCTCCGGCGTCGCGGTGGCAACCGAGCGGCTGAGCCAGCGCGAATCCGGCTTCAGCCCGCGTCCGCCGATGTCCTCGGTGAAGCTGGTCAGGGCGGACAGCCGCTGTTCCACATGGGGGCTGCGGTTGATGAAGGTGCCGGCCCCCTGGCGCTGGTGCAGCAGCCCCTCCGCGATCAGTTCGCGCAGGGCCTTGCGCACGGTGACGCGCGACACGCCGAAGGTCTCCGCCAGCTCCCGCTCGCCGGGAAGGGCGTCCTGGTCGGTCAGCCTGCCTTCGACGATCAGCGTCCGCAGATGCCGCGCCAATTGCAGGTACAACGGCAGGGGCAGGGCATCCGACAGGGCGGTCGGGTCGAACGGGGCCGCGGCGGCGGCAGTGGACATCGGCAACCACTCCAGTGCTCCGGGACCGGCATGATACCACTGAAAGGCCTTTGGGCAACAGGCACCGGCGGGATGCAGCGGTGCAAGCACGATTGCAACCAGTTTCAGATTGCGGAATGTCCGGATTTTGGTATTCTGCGCATACAGTCCAATCTAATACCACCAATCAGACATCACCACCCCCAGGCTTGGCGCCGGGGCGACAGCGGAGCCGGAACGATGGCGGGCGGCACGGAAGATGCGGCGAACCGGTACAGCCGGCTGGACGTGTGGCCGGCCGCCGAGCTGATGACGGCCTTGTGGGAAGGGCAGACGCGCGCGCTCGCCGCCTGCGCTCCCGCTTTGCCGCTGGTCGCCGCCACCGTGGAGGCGGCTGCGGAGCGTCTGGCCGCTGGACGCGGACGGCTGGTCTATGCCGGAGCCGGATCGTCGGCGATGGTTGCGGCCCTCGACGGGCTGGATCTGGGGCCGACCTTCGACTGGCCGGCGGAGCGGCTGGTGCTGTTGATCGCCGGCGGGCTCGATCTGTCGCGCGGGCTGGCCGGGGCGGCGGAGGATGACGAGGGGGCAGGACGGGCCGATGCCGGACGGGCAGGGATTTGCGTCGACGACGTGGTGGTCGGCCTGTCCGCCAGCGGCGCCAGCGCCTACACCGTCGGCGTTTTGCGCGCGGCGCGGGGGGCGGGGGCGCTGACCATGGGCATCGCCAGCAGCGCCGGTTCCCCCCTGCTGGATGCGGTGGAGCATCCCGTGCTGACCGCGACGGGGGCCGAAGTGATCGCCGGATCGACCCGGCTCGGTGCCGGCACCGCGCAGAAGGTGGTGCTGAACCTGTTTTCGACCGGCGTCATGACGGCGCTCGGCAATGTCTACGACAACCTGATGATCAATGTCCGGCCGGAGAACGCCAAGCTCCGCCGCCGCTGCACCGCCATGGTCGCCCGCATCGCCGGCGTGGATGAGGATGCTGCCGGTGCGGCGCTGGAACGCCATGGCGACGTCCGCCGCGCCGTGCTGGGGCTGGCCGGGCTGGAAGCGCCGGAGATCGACCGGCTGCTGATCGCAACCGGCGGCAACCTGCGCCGCGCGATGGAACAGGCCCGGCCGGGGTCGAACACGCAAGAATGACCAACATGTGAGGCCCGGCCCCGTGAGGCCGGAGCCCGTTGCACTGGGAGACGTCCGAATGTCTGCTGATCGTTTGTCGGGCGACCGTTTTTCGGGCGTCCAGAGGCTGGGGCGGGCGCTGATGCTGCCGATCGCCGTGCTGCCCATCGCCGGGCTGCTGCTGCGCATCGGCCAGCCCGACCTGCTGAACATCGCCTTCATCGCCGCGGCGGGCGACGCCGTCTTCTCCAACCTGGGCGTCCTGTTCGCCGTCGGCATCGCCATCGGCTTTGCCCGTGAGAACCACGGTGCCGCCGGGTTGGCCGGCGCCGTCGGCTATTTCGTGGCGGTGAAGGGCGCGGTGGTGCTGAGCGGTGTCGCGCCGGAGCTGGTGGCGAAGATGTCCAGCCGCATCAGCATCCCGGTCGGCATCCTGATCGGCATCATCGCCGGCCAGCTCTACAACAAATACAAGGACATCAAGCTGCCGGACTATCTCGCCTTCTTCGGCGGGCGGCGCTTCGTGCCCATCGTCACCGGTCTGGCGGCGCTGGGGATCGCGCTGATCTTCGGCTATGGCTGGCCCGTCGTCGATTCCGGACTGACCGCGCTGACCACCGGCGTGCTGGGGCTCGGCAAGATCGGCCTGTTCCTCTATGGCGTGCTCAACCGCATCCTCATCATCACCGGCCTGCACCACATCATCAACAACATCGCCTGGTTCCTGCTGGGCGATTACCAGGGCGTCACCGGCGACCTGAACCGCTTCTTCAAGGGCGATCCGACCGCCGGCGCCTTCATGTCCGGCTTCTTCCCGGTGATGATGTTCGGCCTGCCGGCCGCCTGCCTCGCCATGTACCACACCGCCAAGCCGGAGAACCGGGCGGCGGTCGGCGGCGTGCTGCTGTCGATGGCGCTGACCGCCTTCCTGACCGGTGTGACGGAACCGGTGGAGTTCGCCTTCATCTTCCTGGCGCCCGCGCTGTTCGCCGTCCATGCCCTGCTGACCGGCCTGTCGATGGTGCTGATGGACGTGCTGAACGTGAAGCTGGGATTCGGCTTCTCGGCGGGCCTGTTCGATTATGTGCTGAACTACGGCAAGGCCACCAACCCGATCCTGCTCCTGCCGGTGGGCGCCGCTTACTTCGCCGTCTATTACGGGCTGTTCCGCTTCGTCATCCAGCGCTTCGACCTGAAGACGCTGGGCCGCGACGACATCGCCATCCCCGCCGGTCAGGCACCGGCCGCCTCCGGTATCCGCCCCGCCACCGTATCGGCCGCGTCGGCCCCGGCGGTCAGCGACCGTGCCGGTGCCTATGTCGCGGCCCTCGGCGGGGCCGGCAATCTGCGCTCGGTGGAGGCCTGCACCACGCGCCTGCGCCTGAACGTCGCCGATGCCAGCCGGGTGAACGAGGTGGAGTTGAAGCGCATCGGCGCCCGCGGCGTGGTGAAGCCGTCGGCCAATTCGGTCCAGGTCATCGTCGGTCCGATTGCCGACCAGTTGGCGGGCGAGATCCAGGACTCGCTGAACGCGTCGGCGGGCTTGCGAGTCTGATCGAAAGCACCCCGGTCGCAACATTGGAAAGCCCCGGTTCCTCGTGGAACCGGGGCTTTCCGTTTTTTGTGGCCGTTGTACCGTCAGGCGGGTTCCGGTTCATCGGCGAAGATCGCCTTCAGGTCGATGCGGGTGTCGGTCTTCGCCTCAAGGTCCAGCTGGCGCTCGACCTCGTCGAGATGCTCGATCATCAGGGTGGTCGCCTCGCCGGGGCGGTTGCCGATCAGGGCGGCGATCAGGCGGCGGTGATCGTCGGCGGAGCAGGTGTGCGACGAGCGCCGCTCGAACGCCGCGATGGCAAGGCTGGAGCGGTCGATCAGGTCGGTCAGGATGCCGGCCAGCGTCGCGTTTCCGGCGAACTCGGCCAGCAGCAGGTGAAACTGGCCGGACAGGCGGATCATAGCCTTGCGGTCGGCGGCGCGTTCCGCTGCGTCCTCCAACGCGCCATGGCCGCGCAATTTCTCCAGCATGTCGTTGGACAGCGGGCGGGGCAGCCGCTCCAGCCGTTCCATGATCGCGCGTTCGATCACCCGGCGTGCTTCGAACACCTCGCGCGCCTCTTTCGGCGACGGCTTGGCGACGAAGGCGCCACGGTTGGGGATCAGCGTCACCACCCGCCGCTGCGCCAGCAGAAGCAGCACCTTCCGCACCCGTTCGCGGCTGACGCCGAAGGCTTCGGCTAGGCTTTCCTCCGTCAGCTTGGTGCCGGGCGGCAGGCGGCGGTCGGCGATGGCCTCCCCGATGCTGCGGACGATGCGGGATTCCGCGCTGCCGCGCGGCGCGCCGGTGCGGGAGAGAGGAGTGCGGCGGGCTGGCTTGGCGGGGGCGGCGGTGGTCATGGGCGGGGAAGGTGCTTTTGCCGGTGTGCGGGAAATGTACCGAAGATTGTGCACAAAGCGGGCCAGCGAGGGAACTGCAATCGCTTGAGCAGGATGCCGGTGATCGCCATGACCGGAAGTGCCTAAAACCGCGCCACTGCGCCGAGCTGCTGCACAAATGCCGCGTCTTTGCGCAATGAGCGGCCATGGGACCGGCGGATTTCCGCCATTTGGCCATTGGCACGCAGGATGCAAAGGGCGGAACGGTCACAAACGACCGAGCAGATTGTGCACAATTCTGGAGGCCCTCCGATGACGGCAGGTTCGACGGTCGAGCTGGTGAAGCTGCGCAAGGCCTATGGAGCGACCGTGGCGGTGGACGGCATCGATCTGCGGATCGCCGCCGGGTCCTATTGCTGCCTGCTGGGGCCGAGCGGCTGCGGCAAGACCTCCACCCTGCGGATGATCGCCGGGCACGAGGACATCACCGACGGCGACCTGCTGATCGGCGACACGGTGGTCAATGACGACCCGCCGGCCAAGCGCGGCACCGCGATGATGTTCCAGAGCTATGCCTTGTTCCCCCATCTCGACTGCACCGACAACGTCGCCTTCAGCCTGAAGATGAAAGGTGTTGCGAAGGAGGAGAGGCGGCGCCGGGCGGCCGGGATGCTCGACCTCGTCGACATGGGCAAATATGCCGGCCGCCTGCCGTCGCAGCTGTCGGGCGGGCAGCAGCAGCGCGTGGCGCTGGCCCGCGCGCTGATCACCCGGCCGGGCGTGCTTCTGCTGGACGAACCGCTGTCGGCGCTGGACCCCTTCCTGCGGGTGCGCATGCGGGAGGAACTTAAGCGGCTTCACCGCGACATCGGCATCACCTTCATCCACGTCACCCACAGCCAGACCGAGGCGATGGCGCTGGCCGACCTTGCCGTGGTGATGAACCAGGGCCGGATCGAACAGGCCGGGCCGCCGCGCGAGCTGTTCAACCAGCCGCGCACCGCCTTCGTCGCCCGCTTCATCGGCGGCCACAACGTCATCGAGGGCGGAGTTGTGGGCGACGCCGGCCGCTGTGCCGTCCGGACCGACCGCATCCAGCTCGGCGGGGCCGATATGCCGAGCGAAATCCAGGTGGAGGGCACGGTGCGCTCGCTGGAGTATCACGGTGCCTCGGTCCATCTCAGCCTCGATGTCGCCGGTGCCGACGAGTTCGCCGTCGTGCTGGACGAGGCCCGCTATTTCGATGCCCCCGTCGGCGTGGGCGACCGCGTGCGGGCCGGCTGGAGCCGCCGCGACATCCACCCGCTGGTGGCCTGATCCCTTTTCAAAAACCGCCCATCAAAAAACAACACGACGAACAGACTGGAGGCTCAGCGATGACCGACACCCGTACTCCTTCGAAGTCCGCGACGCTGTCGACCGGCGTCAGCCGCCGCACCCTGCTGAAGGGCACCGCCGCCGTGGCCGGTGCCGCCGTCGGTTCGGGCGCCATCACCGGCTTTCCGACCATCTGGGCGCAGAACATCAAGAACGTCACGCTGCGCCAGTTCGGCACCGGCGTGTCGAACCTGAACGCCGTCGCCGACAAGGTGAAGGAGGATCTGGGCTTCACCCTGCAGATGACGGCGCTGGATTCGGACGCGGTGACGCAGCGCGCGGTGACCCAGCCGAAGTCCTACGACATCGCCGACATCGAATACTGGATCGGCAAGAAGGTGTTCCCGGCCGGCGTCATGCAGCCGATGGACGTGAAGAAGATCAAGAACTTCGACAAGATCGTCCCGATCTTCATCACCGGCAAGCTGACGCCCGACAGCGCCATCGCCCAGGGCACCGCCCCCCACACCGTCGGCTTCGTCGAGGGCAAGGACAGCACCAAGTTCGCCAAGGCGCCGACCGAGTGGATGACGCTGATCCCGACCATCTACAACGCCGACACGCTGGGCATCCGCCCCGATCTGGTCGGCCGGCCGATCTCCAGCTGGAAGGATCTGCTGGACCCCGCCTTCAAGGGCAAGGCGTCGCTGCTGAACATCCCGTCCATCGGCATCATGGACGCCGCCATGGTCTGCGAGGCGATGGGCGAGGTCAAATACGGCGACAAGGGCAACATGACCAAGGAGGAGATCGACAAGACCCTCAAGATCATGACCGACGCCAAGAAGGCCGGCCAGTTCCGCGCCTTCTGGAAGACCTTCGACGAGAGCGTCAACCTGATGTCGTCGGGCGAGGTCATCATCCAGTCGATGTGGTCGCCGGCCGTCGCCGCCGTGCGCGCCAAGGGCATCCAGTGCGTCTATCAGCCGCTGAAGGAAGGCTATCGCGCCTGGGGCGGCGGTCTCGGCATCGCCAAGCATCTGAGCGGGCTGGAGCTGGACGCGGCCTATGAATACATCAACTGGTATCTGTCGGGCTGGGTCGGCGCCTATCTGAACCGCCAGGGCTATTATTCGGCCGTGCTCGACACCGCCAAGCAGCACATGTCGCCGGAGGAGTGGGCCTTCTGGATGGAGGGCCAGCCTGCCAAGGCCGACATCCTCAGCCCCGAAGGCAAGGTGATGGAAAAGGCCGGCGCGGTGCGCGACGGCGGATCGTTCCAGGACCGCATGGGCCGCGTCGCCTGCTGGAACGCGGTGATGGACGAGGACCGCTACATGGTCCGCAAGTGGAACGAGTTCATCGCGGCGTAACCGAAGTTCCCTCTCCCGTCCCGGGAGAGGGAAAGGGTCCCATGCGGAGCATGGGAAGGGTGAGGGGCAGAGCAAGAAACCGCATGGTTCCTTGCCTCACCCCTCACCCCTCACCCTCCCCACGCCTGACAGCGTGGGTCCCCTCCCTCTCCCGGGGCGGGAGAGGGCAATGGTCGCAGATACCACTTCAAGCGCAGGACCCACGCCGATGACCCTGACCGCCGAAACGTCCCGACCGTCCGTCACGGCCGCCGCCGGCAGGGTGCGTCGTCGCCGCCTGCTGCCGCGCGTCGCCCCCTATCTCCAGGCGGCACCGCTGACCGTCACGCTGCTGCTGTTCCTGCTGGTGCCGATTCTGACCATCGTCGTCGTCAGCTTTTGGGATTACGACAGCGTCCGCTTCTACCCGGACTTCGTGCTGACCAACTACACGGAGCTGCTGACCTCGCCGGTCACCTGGAAGACCTACCTGAACACGCTGAAATATGCGGCGCTGACCTGGGCGATCACGCTCGGCATCGGCTTCACGGTGGCGTATTTCCTGGCCTTCCATGTGCGGTCGACCACCTGGCAGATGGTGCTGTTCCTGGTCTGCACCATCCCGTTCTGGACCTCCAACATCATCCGCATGATCTCGTGGATCCCGTTCCTGGGGCGCAACGGGCTGCTCAATTCCGGCCTGATCTCCGCCGGGATCATCGACCAGCCGCTGGAGTTCCTGCTGTTCTCCGACTTCTCGGTCGTGCTGGCCTTCGTTCACCTCTATGCGCTGTTCATGGTGGTGCCGATCTTCAATTCGATGATGCGCATCGACCGCGCTCTGATCGAGGCGGCGCGCGACGGTGGCGCCAGCGCGGCGCAGACGCTGTGGAACGTCATCCTGCCGCTGACCAAGCCCGGCATCGCTATCGGCTCCATCTTCGTCGTCACGCTGGTGATGGGTGACTTCATCACCGTGCGGCTGATGAGCGGCGGGCAGAGCGCCTCCATCGGGCTGATGATCGCCAACGAGATCTCGCTGCTGCAATACCCGGCCGCCGCCGCCAACGCCGTGGTCCTGCTGGCCGTCGTCCTGATCATGGTGGTGGCGATGCTGCGCATCGTCGACATCCGCAAGGAGCTGTGAGAGATGAACACCTCCCGCCGCGGCCTGTCCTTCTACCTGCTGGGGGCCTTCTTCGCGCTGTTCGTGCTGTTCCTCTATGGCCCGACCGCGACCATCCTGATCCTGTCCTTCCAGGGGCCGGAGGGCGGGCTGACCTTCCCGATGAACGGGGTGTCGCTGCACTGGTTCCGCAACCTGTTCGAACAGCAGGCTGTGGGCGATTTCGGCGGGTCCTTCCGCCGCTCCATCGCGCTCGGGCTGATGGTGATGGTGCTGACCGTGCTGTTCTCGGTGCTGGCCGGCTTCGCCTTCCGCCGCCGTTTCCGCGGCAGCGGGGCGATCTTCTATCTCGCCGTCGCCAGCCTGATCGTGCCGTCGATCCTAGTCAGCCTGGGCATCGGCCTGTTCTTCAACATCCTGGGGCTGGAGCCGTCCTGGTACAGCTCGGCGCTGGGCGCGCACCTGACCTGGACGCTGCCCTTCGGCCTGCTGATCGTCTTCGCCATCTTCAACCGCTTCAACCCGGCTTATGAGGAGGCGGCGCGCGACCTGGGCGCCACGCCCTGGCAGACGGTGCGCCATGTGGTGCTGCCGATCCTGCTGCCCAGCCTGATCGGCGTCGGGCTGTTCGGCTTCACCCTGTCCTACGACGAGTTCGCCCGCACGCTGATGACCGCCGGCAGCTTCAACACGCTGCCGCTGGAGATCTACGGCATGACCACCAACGTCACCACGCCGGTGCTCTATGCGCTGGGGTCGCTGACGACGGTCTTCTCCTTCACCGTGATCGGCCTGTTCTTCCTGGGCCTGATCGCGCTGCGCCGCCGCCGCCTGCGCCATAGCGGCCACTGAGGACTTTCAAGAAATGCGCATCCTGGTCGTCAACCCGAACAGCACCGCCTCGATGACCGCGCGGATCGGTGCCGCCGCCCGCACCGTGGCGGCCTCCGGCACCGAGATCGTCGCCACCAACCCTTCGGGCGGCCCGGCCAGCATCGAGGGCTATTACGACGAGGCGCTGGCGGTTCCCGGCATGCTGGCCGAGATCGAGCGGCAGCAGCGCGACGGCGTCCTCGCCGGCACGGTGATCGCCTGCTTCGACGATGTCGGGCTGGATGCGGCGCGCAGCCTCGCCACCGCACCGGTCGTCGGCATCTGCGAGGCGGCGATGCAGACCGCCGGGCTGCTGGGCGGCCGGTTCAGCGTGGTGACGACGCTGGCCCGTTCCGTCCCGGCGCTGGAGCGGCTGGCCCAGCGTTACGGCATGGCCGGGCGCTGCACCATCCGGGCGGCCGGCGTGCCGGTGCTGGCGCTGGAGGATCCGGCGTCCGGGGCCGTCGAGCGCGTGCGGGCGGAGATCCGCCGGGCGGTGGAGCAGGATGGCGCCGAGACCATCGTGCTGGGCTGCGCCGGCATGGCCGACCTCGCCCGCAACTTGAGCGATGAGATGGGCCTGCCGGTTGTGGACGGGGTCACCGCCGCCGTGAAGCTGGTGGAGGGGTTGGCCGCCCTGGGGCTGCGGACCAGCAAGGTCGGCGGCTATGCGCCGCCGTTGCCCAAGGCGCGGTGATCCCTCCGCCGTCCTACAACGGCAGCGGCTCCGGGAAGTCCGGCGTGCCGATGCCGGGCAACCCCGTCTGGGTTGAAATCGCTCCGCCCGCCAGTCCGCCGGCCAGGATACGGCGGGCGGCTTCGGCGCATTGGCTGCGCAGTTCCGGCACGGCCGTCATTTCCCAGAAGGGCGCCTTGGCGACCGGCCCGAATGCCAGCAGGCGCGGCGACGGCGTGCCGTCCGCGGCGATCACCGCTCCGCCTTCCGTCACGTCCAGCCCCAGCCGCAATTCGTCCGGACGGGCAAGGCCGCGGTCGAGCAGCGAGCGCACCAGCGGGTGGCGGATGCGGGTGTAGTCGCAGTTGGTGCCGGTGGCATTGATCAGCGCGCCGGCCGTCAGCCGCCGCTCCGCCCCGCCGCCCCGCTCGGCGACGGTCAGTTCCAGGCCGCGCGCGGTCAGCGCGGCGTCCTTCAGGCGGCCGGGCAGGATGCTCAGCTGGCCGCTGTCGCGGGCCGCGGCGATGCGGTCGGCGACCTGCGGGGCCATGCGGTGGCGATGCACCTCCCAGAAGGGACGGGCGTGGCGCAGGAAGCGGCGGCGCTCTTCCATCGGCAGATGCGCCCAGATGCGGTGATGGTGCGGCCGCAGCGCGTCGAAGGCCGACCGCCAGTCATAGCCGGCCGCGGTCGCCCGGCGGGCATCGGCCTTCAGGGCGATCAGCACGTCGAGGACCGTGCTGGGCAGCACATCGGGATGCAGGAAGGAGGTGTAGGGCCGCGTCTCCTCATGGCGCAGCGGCAGCAGGCCGCGGCGCGACACCGCGGTGACCGGCCCGCGATGCCCCTGGTCGAGCAGCGACAGCACCGTGTCCACCATGGTCAGTCCGGTGCCGAGGATGGCAACGGGAGCATTCCGGTCGATGGTGCCGATGGCGGCTGCATCCCACGGGTCGCCGATGAAGCGGTCCGATGCGAAAGCCTCGTCCGCGGTCGGGGACGCCAGACAGGGCGGGGAGGGCGGAAAATTGCCGATGCAGAGGGCGGCGGTGTCGGCGCTGACCACCCGGCCATCGCCGAGCCGCACATGCACCGCCGGCCGGCTGCCCGACGGGGTTTCGGTGCGGACATCCACCGCTTCGGCCCGGATCAGGTTCAGCCGGGCATGGGCGGGCGCCTCCGCCTGGGCCTCCGCCAGAACGTCCTGGATGTAGGCGCCGTAGAGCGCGCGGGAGGCGAAGGCATGGCCGCTGGGCGGCATCGGCTCGTCCGGCGTCGGCCCGTCCGCGCGGCTCCACAGCCAGCGCAGGAAATGGCGCGGATCGTCGGGGTAGGCACTCATGTTGTAGGCGCGGACGTTCAGCACATGCGTGCCGTTCGGTGTGGAATAGGCGACGCCGGTGCCCGGCCGGTGCCCGTATTCGATCAGATGCACCACCAGCGGCGCCTGGGCCCCGCGCAGCAGGTGGGCGGCCAGCAGGCTTCCGGTGAAGCCGGCGCCGACGATGGCAATCTGGCGGGGTTGTTGGAAAGCATTGGGCGGGCTGCCGCCGGGGGGAGGGAAGTGAGGCGTTGCAGGCATCGAAGTCCGTCCTTCCGTGAGTCATTCCGGAAAAGGCCGGCCGTTGGCGTCTGTTCCCCGAACCCGTCAGGCTATCGCTGAAAGAGGGAACTCGCGTCGGCCGTGTGTCTGCTCGGTCTGCTTCATTCTGCCCTGAATATCACAGCGCCGGGGACACGCGCCATCGGCCGAAGGGCAAACACTATTCCAAAAGTAGGGATTTGCCGGTTTTTTACGCATATTGTCCTTCATCATCGCTGTCGCCAAGCCCGCGCCGATATGGCACATGCGTTCGAGCACCGCCGCCACCGCGCAGCCGTGCTGCAAGACCGATCAGGAGCACGCCCGATGTCCATGCTGTCCGTCCAGCCCGCCCCCCACGCTTCCGCTTGCGACCGGCTGGAAGCGGCGCTTTCCCGGATTGCCGATCCCGAACGGCAGGGTGCCATGGTGTTCACCGAGATCTATGCGGAGGAGGCGCGCACAGCGGCGGCTGCCAGCGACCGCCGGGCGGCGGCGGGTCGCCCGCTGGGGCCGCTCGACGGGCGGATCGTCTCGGTGAAGGCGCTGTTCGACGTGGCGGGCGATGCCACGGCGGCCGGTTCCGCCATCCTGCGCGGCCGTCCGGCGGCCGGGCGCGATGCCAGGGCGGTGGCCCGGCTGCGCGCCGCCGGGGCGGTCATCGTCGGCCGGACCCACATGACCGAATTCGCCTTCTCCGCGGTCGGCATCAATCCGCATTACGGCAATCCCGGAAATCCGCATGACCGCTCGCGGGTGCCGGGCGGCTCCTCGTCCGGGGCGGCGATCTCGGTGGTCGATGGCATGGCGGAGATCGCGCTGGGCAGCGACACCGGCGGGTCGCTGCGCATTCCGGCGGCGCTGTCGGGTGCGGTCGGCTTCAAGCCATCCGCCGGGCGCCTGCCGTCGGATGGGGCCTTTCCGCTGTCGCCGACGCTGGATGTGATCGGGCCGATTGCCGCCACTGTCGCGGATGCCGCGCTGCTGGACAGCATCCTTTCCGATGGCGATTTGGCGCCGCTGGCGCCGCTGTCCCTTGCCGGGCAATCCTTCCTGGTGGCGCGCGGGCGGCTGTTCGACGGGACCGAGCCTGCCGTCGCCGCCGCGTTCGAGGCGGCGCTCGACCGGTTGCGGGCGGCCGGGGCGCAGGTCGTCGACGGATCCATCGAGGCGGAACTCGACGCGCTGGCGGAACTGGACCGCATCGGCGTCTTCACCGCCATCGAGCTGGCGGCGACCCTTGCCGATCTCGGCATCGCGGCGCTCGATGGCATCGACCCGAAGACCCGCGCGCGGATCGAGGCCGGTGGCAAGGCGCCCGCCGCCGATTATGTCCGCATGCAGAACCGCCGTGCCGCGTTGATCCGCCTGATGGACGAGCGGCTGACCCGCCATCCCGTCCTGCTGCTGCCGACGGTGCCGATGACGGCGCCCACCATCGCCGACGTGCTGGACGATGCGGCCTTCCACCGCGTCAATCTGGCCCTGCTGCGAAACACCCGTGTCGCCAACCTGTTCGACCTGCCGGCCATTTCCCTGCCTGTTCCGGCTGATGGGTTGCCGGTCGGCCTGATGGCGATGGGCCGGCGCGGCAGCGACCGCAACCTGCTGGGCATCGCCGCCGGGATCGAAGCAGCGCTGTTGGGATAAGCCTGCGTCAGGAGTGCTGTGACCATGATGGGGCCGTGAATTTTCCGCGCAGGAATCGCGGCCCCATGCGTATCACCCATGTGGACGTACGCCATGTCCAAAGAGTAGATGTGAATGGTTATAAATAACCGATTCCTGACTCCCAAATGACCACTCATCGTCACAAGCGGTGTCAAAGAGTGGTGGCAGACAGAATCCGGTTCAATTTGGGGAAAACTCGCACTTATTGTCTGCCGGCGGTCGGATGACGACTGCAGACGAGAGCCGACGATCATCATGCGTGATGGTCGGATGCCATCCGCTGGCGCCGGGAATATTGGCGCGAGAATGCCGGGTGGCGATCGGCTGAAATGCTTGGAGACTTCCTATGGCTACCAACTTCGCCACTGATACGCTCAAGTCCGTGACGTCCAAAGCCACTGCGCCGACCTCATCCGTCACGACCACCGACAGCGCAGTCGCCGAGTTCCGGGACCACCAGCTTCAGCACCAGCACGTCCAGGGCGATGCCGCCACCAACGGCACGAATGGGAACACGACGGCCGACACCATTGTCGGGCACAGCGCTCCGACGCTGTCGGACAGCGACGTCGCCGAATTGAAGGCCGCCTATGTCGCGGTCGAAAAGGCCATTGCCGACGCCAAGAGCGGCAGCACGGCGACGGATACGGCGACGACCGACAGCACGGCAAACGATACCTCGACAAGCGATAGCTCCGCGACGGACAAGGCCACCAGCGGCAAGACCACCGACACCACCGACACGGCCACGCATCATCAGCCGGCCGATCCGCTGGTGAAGGTCCTGGCCGACGCCACCGGCGAAAGCACCGCCACCGTTCAGGGCGTGTTGCAGCAGGTCCGCACTGTGCTGCACCAGGAACACCTGACCGACGCCACCGGCCACACGGGGACGGCCGATGCGACGACGGACACCGGGACCACCTCCACCACCACGGCGAACGACGACGCCAAGACCGGCACCGGCGACGCACCGCATTGGCACGACCGCCTGATCGCACAGCATGACGGCTCGGGCACCGCCGGTTCGGCCGACGCCGGTACCGGTCAGGCCGCGGCTGATGGCGGCAGCGCCATCTGGCAGCATTTCCTGAACCACTATGCTTCCGGCGACAGTGCGGTCACCGGCAATGCCGAGGTGGCGGCGGCGGTCGACGAGTTCGTCGATACCGTCCAGTCGCTGCACCTCGACCCCGGCCACGGGCAGATGCATGGCGAGACCCATGGCCATGGCACCGGCGGCGTTCCTCTCGACACCGCCGCCTGACCGGTTCTGCGCCCTCCCGTTCGACGGGAGGGCGCAGCCCTTTCACGACAGTCCGTATTTCCTGATCTTGTCGTGCAGCGTGGTCTTGGCGACCTGCAACTCCTCCGCGGCGCGGGCGAGGCTGTGGTCGGTGCGGCGCAGAGTGTCGGCGATCAGGGCGCGTTCGAAAGCCTCCACTGCCTGGGCCAACGGGCGGTTGGCGGCGGGATGGGCGGTCGCGAAGGGGGGAAAGCCCTGTTCGATGCCCAGAACGCACCGGTCGGCGACGTTGTGCAGTTCGCGCACGTTGCCCGGCCAGTCGTAGGCCATCAGGCGGCGCATGCGCTCGGCGTCCGGCGGCGGGACCGGGCGGCCGTGGCGGGCGGCGGCCTGGAGCGTGAACTGCTCGAACAGCAGCGGGATGTCCTCGCGCCGGTCGCGCAGGGGCGGCAGCGGCAGATTGGCGACATTCAGGCGGTAATAGAGGTCGGCGCGGAACTGCCCACGGTCGGCAAGCTCGCGCAGATCCACCTTGGTCGCGGCGATCACCCGGCAATCGACATGGACGGGGGTGTTGGAGCCCAGCCGCTCCAGCGTGCGCTCCTGGAGCACGCGCAGGAACTTGATCTGCACCGGCATCGGCATGCTCTCGATCTCGTCGAGGAACAGGGTGCCGCCGCTGGCATGCTCCACCTTGCCGACGCGCCGTTTGCCGGCCCCGGTGAAGGCCCCGGCCTCGTGGCCGAAGATCTCGCTGTCGATCAGGCTTTCCGGCAGGCCGCCGCAGTTGATCGCGACGAAGTTGCCGCCGCGCCGCGGGCTGGCGTCGTGCAGGCAGCGGGCTGCCAGCTCCTTGCCGGAACCGGTTTCACCATGGATCAGCACGTCGGCCGCCGAACTGGCGAGGTCGCCGATCAGCCGGCGCACCCGCGCCATCTGCGGCGATCCGCCGACCAGCCGCGCCTCGATGCTGTCGCGGTTCTGCAGGCGGGCGCGCAGGTCGCGCACCTCCAGGGTCAGGCGGCGCTTGTCCAGGGCGCGGCGCACCACCTCGACCAGATAGTCGGGGGAGAAAGGCTTTTCGATGAAGTCATGGGCGCCCAGCTTCATCGCCTGCACCGCCATCGCCACGTCGCCATGGCCGGTCATCAGCACCACCGGCAGATCCTGGTCGGTGGCGAGCAGGTCGGCCAGCAGCGCCATCCCATCCATGCCCGGCAGGCGGATGTCGGTGACGACGATGCCGGGAAAGCCCTCCGCCACCAGCCGACGGGCCTTCTCCGCGCTGTCCACCGCCTCGGTCGGGATATCCTCCAACTCCAGCGCCTGCTGGCAGCCGAGGCTGACGTTGGGGTCATCCTCGACGATGAGGACCTTCAGGGGAGGGCCCTTCAGGGCGGTGGCGGCAGGGTCGGACATGTGAATTCTCCGGCCTGGACGGCGGCAAGGATTGAGGCCGGGTCGGTGGGCAGGGTGGCGCAGCGGGAAGGTCGATGGTGAAGACCGCTCCGCCATCCGGACCGTTCGCCCCGGTCAGGGCGCCGCCGAAGTCACGCACGATCCCGGCCGAGATGGCAAGCCCCAAGCCGAGCCCGCCGCTTCCCTCCTTGGTTCCATCCTTCACCGCGTCCTTGGTGGTGAAGAAGGGCTCGAAGAGGCGGGGCAGCACGTCGGCGGGCAGGCCGGGGCCGTTGTCGGCGACCTCGATACGCACCCGGTCGCCCTCCGTCCGGGCGGTCAGCATCAGCCTGCCCCCCGTCCGGCCGGTCAGCGCATCGAGACCATTGGCGAGCAGATTGACCAACACCTGCTCCAGCCGATTGGGATCGCAGAGTGCCGCGACATCGTCCGGCGCATCGACCTCCACGGCGACACCCGACCGCCGCAGCCGCTGCTCCAGCAGGAACAGCGCATTGTCGATGGGCCGGCGCACCGCGACCGGGCGGGGGGCGCCGGAGGATTTGCGGGCAAAGGATTTCAGCTGGCTGGTCAGGGCCCCCATGCTGTCCACCAGATGGGCAATGCGCTCCAGGTTGCCCTGCGCCGCCTCCAGATTGCCGCGCTGGAGGAACTTGACCGTGTTGCCCGACAGGGTGCGGAGCGCCGCCAGCGGCTGGTTCAGCTCGTGCGCCAGGCCGGCGGAGAGCTGGCCGATCACCGCCAGCTTGCCGGCATGGACCAGCTCGTCCTGGGCGGCGCGCAGGTTGCGGGTGCGTTCCTCCACCTTGCGTTCCAGCTCATGCAGGTGACGGCGGCGCTGCACCCACATCAGCAGCAGGATTCCGGGGACGGCGCTGCCCATTGCGGCGAGGGCGGCACGGGTCCAGGCCATACCGGTCACCTGATCGACCGGCGACAGCACGGTCATCGTCCAACCGGTGCCTTGCAGGGGAGCCGTCTGGGCCAGGAACCCGCCGGACACCGGGAAGACCGTCTCCTCCGGCTGTCCGTCGGCCGGGCGGGAGAGGCGCACCAGTTCGGCATCGCTGGCGATGCGCTCCTGCCGCATCAGCCCCAGCGGCGAAAGCGGGCGGGCGTTGTATTGCAGGGTCCGGTCGAAATGGCGGCGGGTCGGCTCGTCCATCGGCAGCCGGGTGGTGAATTTCCAAGAGGGGACGGAGGCAAGGATCACCACGCCGTTCTCGTCGGCGACCAGCACCGGCGCCTCGACCGTCGACCAGGATTGCTCCAGCTGCTCCAGGCTGACCTTCACCACCGCCACCCCGACGATGGCGCCATCCTCCGTGAGAGGGGAGGACAGGTAATAGCCGGCCTCCCCCCGCGTGGTGCCGACCCCGAAGAAACGGCCCTGGCGGCCGGCGGCGGCCTCGATGAAATAAGGGCGGTAGGACAGATCCTCGTTGATGAAGCTGTCCGGGCGGTTCCAGTTGCTGGCGGCCAGCACTCGGCCCTGGCGGTTCAGCACATAGATCGACAGGGTGCCGGCCCGCTCGTTCAGCCGCTCCAGATAGCGGTTCAGCCCCCAGGCCAGCGGCGCCCGTCCGGTGACGAGGTCGAGGACGTCGCGCTCCAGCCCTAGCGTCGCCGGGAAATAGGCGTATTTGTCGATCTCGCGCTCAAGGCTCTCGGCATAGAGGTCGAGCCGGTGGTGCCCGGTCTCCTGCAACGCGGCGAGGCCCATCCCCTCGCTGATGCGGAAGCCCACGAGGCCGGCGAGCAGGGCCAGCCCGGCGAGCGCCGGCAGGAGAAGGCCGATGGTGCGGAGGCGTCTGGCGGCGGGCATGAAAAAGGCGGGCAGGGACAGGGACCCCTGCATCATAGCAGAAGCCCTCGTCCCATTGCCCGCCTGTCTTCCGGACCGGCCCGTCAGGATGTCGGCCAGACTAGTGGCCCTTTACTCGGCAGCAGCCGGGGAGGGGAGGACGGCGCCGGCCTCTTCCTCCTCGTTCTCTTCCGTGCCGATGGCGTTCTCCCACTTGGCAACCACCGTGGTGGCGATGCCGTTGCCCAGCACGTTGGTGGCGGTGCGGCCCATGTCGAGGAAGTGGTCGATGCCCATGATCAGCAGCACGCCGGCCTCCGGCAGGTGGAACATCGGCAGCACCGCGGCCACCACCACCAGCGAGGAGCGCGGAACGCCGGCGATGCCTTTGCTCGACACCATCAGCACCAGCAGCATGACGATCTGCTGTTCCAGCGTCAGCGGGATGCCATAGGCCTGGGCGATGAACAGCGACGCGAAGGCCGTGTAGATCATCGAGCCGTCGAGGTTGAAGGAATAGCCCAGCGGCAGGACGAAGCCGATCACCCGCTCGCGCACGCCGAGCGTCTTCAGCTCTTCCATGACCCGCGGATAGGCGGATTCGCTGGACGCGGTGGAGAAGCCCAGCAGCATCGGCTGGCGCATGGCCTTGACCACGCGGAACACGTCGCCCTTCAGCACGACGAAGCCGGCGAAGACCAGCACCGCCCACAGCACCGCCAGCGCCACGTAGAAGCTGCCCATGAACTTGCCGTAGACCAGCAGCACGCCCAGCCCCTGAGTGGTCACCACGTTGGCGACGGCGGCGAAGACGCCGATGGGGGCGAAGCGCATCACATAGTCGGTGACCTTCAGCATCACCGGCACGACCTCTTCGATCGAGCGGGCGAGCAGGCCGGCCTTGGTGTCGCGCAGCTGGCCAATGGCGAGACCGACGAAGACCGAGAAGATCAGGATCTGCAGGATCTCGTTGTTCGCCATCGCCTCGAAGAAGTTGCGCGGGAAGACGTGGGTCAGGAAATCCTTCAGGTTCAGGGCGGAGGTCTTCAGGCCGGCGCTGGCCGCCACGTCGGGCAGCGGCACGCCGACATTGGCGCCCGGATGCAGCAGATTGGCGAAGATCAGCCCGATGAACAGCGACACGAAGGACGCCATCAGGAACCAGCCCACCGCCTTGCCGCCGATGCGGCCGACGGTGCGGGCGTCGCCCATGCCGGCCATGCCCGCGACCAGGGTGGCGAAGATCAGGGGGGCGATGATCATCTTGATCAGCCGCAGGAAGATGTCCGTCACCATCGCGAAATAGCCCGCGATCTCCTTGGCGGTGGCCGCGTCGAACAGGCTGTTGCAGACATAGCCGGTGACGATGCCCAGCAGCATGGCGACGATGATCAGCGTCGTCTGTTTGTTCATGGTGTTACCTCACCTTGTCCCGCCCGCCTGTCAGCGCCGGCCGGGTTGCGGTCGATGGGAGCCGGCCCCCTGGCTCTTTTGGAGCCGGAAACGGGGCCGGGTGGCGGAAAGGGTCAGCCGGCGGTCGCCAGCAGCCGCGGCTGGGTCAGCACCTCCGGCCGCAGAACCTCGGCCAGGGCGGCGGCGGTCATCAGGCCGCGCGCCTCCACCAGCTCGGCGACACCCTTGCCGGTGCGGTGGGCCTCGGCGGCCACCTCGCTGGCGTTGGCGTAGCCGATGTAAGGGTTCAGCGCGGTGACGATGCCGATGGAGTTGCGCACGCCCGCTTCCAGATAGTCGCGGTTGGCGGTGATGCCGTCGACGCAGCGGTCGGCCAGCACCAAGCAGCCCTGGCGCAGGTGGGTGATGCTCTTGAACAGGCTGTGCGCGATGATCGGCTCGAAGGCGTTCAGCTGGAGCTGACCGGCTTCGGCGGCGAAGGTGACGGTCATGTCGTTGCCGATCACCTCGAAGGCGATCTGGTTGACCACCTCCGGGATCACCGGGTTGACCTTGCCCGGCATGATCGACGAGCCGGCCTGACGAGCCGGCAGGTTGATCTCGCCGAAGCCGGCGCGCGGGCCGCTGGACAGCAGGCGCAGGTCGTTGCAGGTCTTGGACAGCTTCACCGCCACCCGCTTCAGCACGCCCGACAGTTGGACGAAGCTGCCGCAATCCTGCGTCGCCTCCACCAGATTGGGGGCGGTGACCACGGGCACGCCGCTGATCTCGGCCAGACGGCGGCAGACCAGGGCGGCGTATTGGGGATGGGCGTTGATGCCGGTGCCGATGGCGGTGGCGCCCAGGTTGATCTCGCGGATCAGCAGGGCGGCCTCCTTCAGCCGCTCCTCATCCTCGGCCAGCATGACGGCGTAGGTCGAGAATTCCTGGCCCAGCGTCATCGGCACGGCATCCTGCAACTGGGTACGGCCCATCTTCAGGATGTCGCGGAACTCGTCGGCCTTGCGCTGGAAGGCGGCGCGCAGATAGCCCATCGCCTCCACCAGCCGGAAGATGCCGGTGTAGGTCGCCAGCTTCAGCGCCGTCGGATAGACGTCGTTGGTCGACTGGCTCATGTTAACATGTTCGTTGGGGTGCAGGTGGGAGTAGTCGCCCCGGCCATGCCCCAGGATCTCCAGCGCCAGATTGGCGATCACCTCGTTGGCGTTCATGTTGGTCGAGGTGCCGGCGCCGCCCTGGATCACGTCGACGACGAACTGGTCGTGCAGCTTGCCCGAGCGGATTTCGCGGCAGGCGGCGGCGATGGCGTCGGCCCGCTCGGCGTTCAGCAGGCCTAGTTCATGGTTGGCGCGGGCGGCCGCCATCTTGATCTCGGCCAGAGCACGGACCAGATCGGGGTAGTGGGAGATCGGCGTGCCGGTGATCGGGAAATTCTCGACAGCGCGCAGGGTGTGGACGCCGTAATAGGCATCGGCCGGGACTTCGCGGTCGCCCAGCAGGTCGTGTTCGGTGCGCGTTGTGGCAGGCATCGTACGTTTCGCTCCCTTGATTGAGACCGTCCCGTCTGCGCGGGACGCAACCAATCAGGAGCAACCGCCATGCCAGCGCGGGCTGACATAGCGTCGCGGTCTAAGCCATTGATCTTTCTGGATAGGATTGCTGGTCAGAACCGCTGATGTTCGGATTTCCGAATGCGGCCCGCGCTCGGGCATTCGGAAATCCGAACGGGTCGGGCGGGCTGCCCGCGCCTGACTATTCGCCGAGGCGGCCGGACCAGTCCTCCACCTTGCCGCTCTCCACCCGGCGCCGGGCCAGCGTGCGCCAGCCGGTGGCGAGCGGCTCCAGCTCCGCAATGCCGGCGAGCGTGGGGAGGTCGCCGGTGTCGTGGTAGAAGGCGCGCAGGATGCGGGCCAGCGGCCAGTCGGGCAGCGGACGCCCGATCAGAGCGATCCCGTCGCCGGCAGTGACGATGCCCGGCTCAAGCACGCGATAATACCAGCCGGTCCGCCCGGTGGATTGTACCCGCCGCGCCATGTCCTTAACCCCGAAACGGTGGTTCAGCTTCCAGCAGGGTTGGCGCCCCTGGCTGACCTGCACCGTCGCCGTGCCGATGCGGAAGATGTCGCCGACGCAGACCGTCTCTTCCGTCAGGCCGAGCGTCGAGAGGTTCTCGCCGAAGGCACCGACGGACTCCAGCAGCGCGCAGGGGGCTGGCAGGTCGTCGCGCCATGCCGCGTAATGGTCGAAGGGGTAATGGTGGATCGCCTTGTCCGGACCGCCATGGTTGCGGCGGTCGGCCTGCTCGTCGCCCTCGAGGCCGGCCGGACCGATGGCGATGGCGGCATCGACCGGATGCTTGCCGATGGCGCTGAGCGTGTCCGGCCGGCCGAACGGGACCGCCTTGCCGGTCAGGACTGCGTTCAGCATGGTGGACTTGGTCATCGGCCTTTCTCCGTTTTGGTGGTCTGCCGCTTGGCTGGGGCTTCAGGCGTGCGTTTCCTTATCGCTGCCCAGCCGGCGCCAGCCAAGGCGTCGCCTTGGCAGGTCAGCATTGCGGCGCGCACGCGTAAGAAAACGGAGAGGCTGTCCGGCGGAAAGCCGGCGGTTGTCCGGAAGCTGGGGTATGATGCAGGATCCGTACACGACCAGCAGCCTGTGGGAGTTCACCACCGCCATGCCCGCCTTCGCCGCGAACCTGACGATGATGTTCACGGAGTGGCCGTTCTTGGACCGATTCGCCGCCGCCGCCGCCGCCGGGTTCCGGGCGGTCGAATATCTCTTTCCCTACGAGCATGCGGCGGACGCGGTGGCGCAGCGGCTGGAGCGCAACGGCCTGACCCAGGCGCTGTTCAACATGCCGCCCGGTGACTGGGCGGCCGGGGAGCGCGGGCTTGCCGCCCTGCCGGGCCGGTTCGACGAGTTCCGTGCTGCGGTCGCCAGGGCGTTGGACTATGCCGGGGCGACCGGCTGCCGGCGTCTCCACATGATGGCCGGGCTGGCCGATTCCGCCGATCCGGCGGCGCTCGACGCCTATCGGCGGGCCGTCCGCCATGCCGGAGAGGCGCTGGCGGAGCGCGGGATCGAACTGCTGCTGGAGCCGATCAACGGGCGCGACATGCCGGGTTATTTCCTGAACGATTTCGGCCTCGCCGAACGGCTGATCGCCGAGGCCGGGCTGCCCAACGTCCTGCTCCAGTTCGACTTCTACCACCGTCAGATCCTGCATGGCGACGTGACCATGGCGCTGCGCCGGTTGATGCCGCTGGTCGGGCATGTGCAGGTCGCCTCCGTCCCGTCGCGCAACGAACCGGATGGGGAGGAGTTGAACTGGCCCTTCCTGCTTGGCGAGTTGGACCGGCTCGGCTACGGCGGTTTCGTCGGCTGCGAATACCGGCCGCGCGCCGCCACGCTCGACGGGCTCGGCTGGTTCGCCCCGTATCGCGTAGCGGCCCGGTGACGGTCCCGCGGGGCTAGCCCAGCTTGTGCACGAAGTGGTGGCAGGCGATCTGGTAGCGCTTGCCCATATAGACGCGGTGGGCGCTGCTGCGCTCCGGACCGACGGCGGAGTCGAGATGCAACGCCTTGCAGTCCAGCCGTTCGGCCTCCGCTTTCACCCAGTCGAGGATGAGGGCGGCATAGCCGCGGCCGCGATAGTCCGGCAGCGTCGCCATGTCGACGATGTAGAGGGACTTCCCCAGCCACAGCGAATGTTGCAGGCGGAAGCCCACGACACAGGCCGCCGGGCCGCCCGCTTCGGGAATGATGCCGGCGAGGCGGTAGCCGTTCGGCCGCAACTCCGTGTCGATGATGCGGGTCATCTCCGCCGCATCGTATTTCGGCCACAGAACCTGCAGGGCCGGCACGGCCGCTTCGGTGTGTCCTTCGGAAATCTCAACAATCTCTGACTGCACGTCGGGTCCTCTCGGTGTCCGCATTCTCATGCCTGCTGCGGTCACAGAATGGTGTGTGTGTGAAGCATGTTGCAAGCCTGGGTTTGAGCTTAGAGATTGATTGGGTTGGCTATGCGCATCCGGCGGGCAATGCGCAGCGTGAACGCCCGGTCAGACCGCGGTGAGCACGATCTTGCCCTGAACATGGCCCTTCGCGGCACGCTCGTGCGCAAGACAGGCGTCCGCGAGGGGGAAGACGCTGTCGATGACGACGCGGAGGGTGCCGTTGTCGAGGAGCCCGGCGATCTCCGTCAGTTGTGCGCCGTTGGAGCGGACCTGCGTCGCCGAAACCGTGACGCCCCGCTCCGCCGCCTCGGCCGCGGCGTCGAGGCCCAACGGGAAAATCGGGAACAGGGCGCCGCCGCGCGTCAACGTCTTCAGGAACCGGGCGGAGGACGGACCGCCGACTGCATCGACGACGAGGTCGACCCCGCGCACCATCTCCTCGGCCTTGACCTTGGTGTAATCGATGACCTCGTCGGCGCCGAGGTCGCGCAGAAGCGCCTCATGCCGGGTGGAGGCGACGGCGATGACGCGTGCGCCCCGCCATTTCGCAAGCTGAAGCGCAAGATGCCCGACACCGCCGGCGGCCCCGTTCACCAGCACGGTCCTGCCGTCGAGCGGCACCGGCCGGTGCTGGTGCGGCTGGAGCGGGTTCGGTTCGTCGTGGCCCAGATCGATCAGGAACTGCCATGCGGTCAACAGCGACATCGGGGCCGCGGCAGCCTGCAGATGGTCGATGCCGGCCGGCTTGCGGCCGACATCCGTCGTCGGCGCGGTGACATATTCCGCATAGGCCCGGCTGTCCCCGGCGAGACCGGCGGGAAAACGGATCATCGCATAGACCTCGTCGCCAGGCGCCAGCGTGCGCACATCGTCGGCGACGGCCTCGACAACGCCGGAAACGTCCGTTCCGACGATGACGGGGAAGGAGACCTGCGGCTGCCATTCGGGCGGAAGCATTCGATAGCCGTCACGCAGATACCAGTCGGGAGGATTGATGCCGACCGCATGGACGCGGATCAGGACCTCGCCCGGCTTCGGCACCGGCTTCGGCGCGTCTTCGTAAACCAGAACCTCCGGACCGCCGAAGGCATGCAGCCGGACCGCCTTCATCGTCTCGCTCATCATGGTCTCCTTTCCAGGGTTTCAGGACCGGAAGACCATATGGCAGACGGTTTTGGGATTGATAATCGGTCTCGATATCGCTTCACTCATGCCATGAAGGAACAAATTGTCCTTGAGCGGCTGACCGGCCTGATCGCTTTCGCCCGTGCCGGGACGCTGGGCAGCTTCACCGCCGCCGCCCATTCGCTGTCGGTCTCGCCCTCGGCCGTCAGCAAGAGCGTGCAGCGGCTGGAGCAGCGGCTCGGGGTGTCCCTGTTCACCCGGACGACACGTTCGCTGACGCTGACGGCCGAGGGCAGGGACCTGCACGAGCGGGCGCTGAGGCTGCTGCGCGACGCGGAGGAGATCGAGCAGGCGGCGATGGCGGCCCGCTCGGAGCCTTCGGGCACGCTGCGGGTCGCGGCATCGCTGCCGATCGGCGTCCATGTCATCGCACCGGCGCTGCCGGCCTTCCGGCGGCTCCATCCCAAGCTGTCGGTCGATCTGCGCCTAAACGACCGGATGGTTGACCTCATCGAGGAGGGGATCGACGTTGCGGTGCGGATCGGCGAGCTTGCGGACTCACGGCTGCTGTCGCGCCGGCTGGCGCCGCACCGGCTCTGCTGCTTCGCCTCGCCCGCCTATCTGGCGGCCCGCGGCACGCCGGTGCACCCGGACGGGCTGGACGGGCACGACACCGTCAGCCTGCGTTTCCAGAGCACGGGGCAGACGCTGCGCTGGCCCTTCCGGATCGGCGAGCGTCTGGTCGAAGTCGTGCCGCCCTCCGGCATCGTCGTCGATGTCAGCGACGCACTGGTTGCCGCACTGGCCGCCGGCGGCGGCATCGGCATCGCCGCCACCTTCATCGCCGCCCCCTATGTGGCGCGCGGCGAGCTGGTCCCGGTGCTGTCGGACTTCGCCGTCGAGCGGCACAACATCACCGCGCTCTGGCCGGAGAGCCGCCGCACCAACCCGGCGGTGCGCGCCTTCCTGGCCCTGTTGCAGGAGGAGTTTCAGGAGCGGATGACGGCGGCGGCCCGCTTTTCGGCCCGGGTTCCGGAGTGACTGCGGCGGGCGTTGACGAGGATGTCGGCGCCCAGCGCGACCGTCAGGGCGACGGCGCCGCACAGGAAGACGGCGGCATAGCTTTGCCCGCTGTGGGTGAAGAGATAGGAGTATCCGTAGCCGGCCAGCGCCTGGAACAGGGCGAAGGCGGTGGTGGCCCGGCTCCAGGCCGCGCGCTGTTCGGTCTGGCTGTGCGGCAGCAGCTCGTGGATGCGGCCCAGCACCAGGGGGACCACGCCCGGCGTCAGGGCGCCGAGGACCAGTGTCGCGGCCCCAACCACCAGCGGATTGCCGCTGACCGCCAGGGCGGCAACGGATACAGCCTGGAGCAGCAGGGCGATGCGGTAGGCTGCGGCATAGCCGACCCGGTCGGCCAGTGATCCGGCGGCGACCGGCCCGGCCACCGATGCGACGCCATAGAGGACCCAATAGAAAGCGCCGGTGTCCGCGCCATGGCCCAGCCCGCGGGCGACGTAATCGACCAGCAGCAGCATCACCGGCACCAGCCCGAGGGCGTTCAGCGCATATTCGCCGTAGAGGGTGCGCAGGATGCCTCCCTCATGCTTCGGGGCATGCTCGACTGCCGGGGCAGCGATTCCCTGCGGCGGCGCCGAGGCCGGCCAGCCGAACCAGGACAGGGCGGTCAGCAGCAGCGACAGCCCGCCCAGCCCGAGCCACGTCTCGTGCAGACCGAGCCGCATCAGCGCCGGCACGGCGGTTCCCGACGCGGCGATGCCCAGGCCGATGCCGAGGAAGATCATGCCGCTGACGAAGCCGCGCCGCGAGGCGGGGATGTGGGGCAGGATGCTGGTTGCGACCAGGACCATGATGGCGCCCCCGGCGAGGCCGGAAACGAAGCGCCAGCCGAAGAACCAGGCCAGCGACAACGGATAGGCGCAGGCGATGAAGGCGAGGGACGTCGCCAGCATCAGCAGCCGCAGCAACGCCCGGTTCGGCAGCAGCCCAGCCAGCGGCCGGCCGAGCAGCGCGCCCGCCAGATAGCCGGCGAAATTCGCCGCCCCCAGCGTCACGGCATCGCCGGCGGAGAACCAGTGCGCCTCGATCAGCGACGGGACCAGCGGGGAGTAGGCGAAGCGTGCCAGACCGACGGCGACGAGGCTTCCCGCCATGCCGGCAAACGTCGCCTTCCAGGCGGAACTGTCGAGGCGATCCTTTGCACCAACGGAGGTCGTGCTCATGGGCGTGCGTCCCTGTTGACGGCGCCGCGGCTGCGGCCCGCCCGGTTGATCGGGAAATCTCGGGAATGAAGGTCGGAGGGTGGGATCAGATGTCTGGCATCGGCGGCAGGCCAAGGGTGGCGAGGGCGGCGCGGGCCGCCCCCTCCAGCAGGCTGCGTTCGGGGCGGACGCGGGCCAGCACCCGGATGCCCAGCAGGCAGGAGAAGAGCAGGCGGGCCGCGTCCTCGGCGTCGATGCCGGTGGGAATTTCGCCGCTCTGCCGTCCCTTGACGATGCAGCGGCGGAAGAAGTCCTCGATGGTCGCCAGTTCCGCGTTCAGATAATCACGCATCTCCGGATCGGCCGGCGTGACCTCCAGCGCCGAGTTGACCAGCAGGCAGCCGCGCCGGCAGCCGTCGCCGAGCGAGCGCTCGATGCTTTCCCGAAGGAAGCCGGCGATGGCCGCGGCCGGGGAGGCTGCCGCCTCGTGCCGGGCGATGCGGGCGCGCAGGGAACCGTCCAGGTAATGCTCCAGCGAGCGGCGGAACAGCGCCCGCTTGTCACCGAAGGCGTTGTGCATGCTGGCGAGAGTCATCTGCATGCTCTCCGCCAGTTCCCGGGTGGACGTCGCCTCGAAGCCTTGGGTCCAGAAGCGGTCCACCGCCGCGTCCAGAACCGCCGTCTCGTCGAACTTTCGCGGCCGAGCCATCGCTTCCGCCTCCCGAATCCATTTTAGATCGTGTGATCTAAAATCAGGGCGGGACGGTCCGGGGTCAAGGAGTTTCGGTGTTGCGCAAACGCTGCTCTGCCCTGCGCCCAGCCGTGCCGCCACCGTTTCCGGCACCTGCCACATGCCCGCTTCGAACAAAACCCGCTTTCGGCTCTTCCTATTCCAGCGGCTTCAGTTCGCCCAGCAGTGTCGGCAGCAGTTCGGCGACGGTGGGGTGGATGTGGACGGCGCGTTGCAGGGTGGGGTAGGGGGCCTTGGCGTACATCATGTCGAGCACGCCGTGGATCGCCTCGTCGCCGCCGGGGCCGACGATGGCGGCTCCCAGGATCTCCTGGCTGTCGGCATCGACGACGATCCGCATGAAGCCCTGGGCCTCGCCCTTTTCCACCGCACGGCCGACGCGGGTCATCGCCCGCTGGCCGACCAGCGCCCGCCGGCCGGAGCGGCGGACCGCCTCGTCGGTCATGCCGACGCGCGCCAGCGGCGGATCGGTGTAGAGCGCATAGGCCTGGATGCGGTCGTCCACGCTGCGCGGGTCGCCGTCCAGCAGGTTGGCCGCGACGATTTCGAAATCATTGTAGGCGGTGTGGGTGAAGGCGCCCCGCCCGTTGCAGTCGCCCATCGCCCAGATGCCCGGCACATTGGTGCGCAGCGTGTTGTCCACCGTGATAAAGCCGCGGGAATCCGTCACCACGCCCGCACGGTCGAGGCAGAGATCGTCGGTGTTGGGCGTGCGGCCGACGGCCAGCAGCACATGGCTTCCCACCACCGATGGGGGGCCGGACGTGCAGTTCACCCCTACCTCCACCCCGTCGGCATGGCGGGCGAAGCGGATGCAGTTGGCCGACAGCCGGACGGTCACCCCTTCCTTCTCCAGCAACTCCCTGATCGCGTCGGACACGTCGGGGTCCTCGCGGCCGATCAGCCGTTCCCCCTTCTCCACCACCGTCACCTCGGCACCGAAGCGGCGGTACATCTGGGCGAATTCGAGGCCGATGTAGCTGCCGCCGACCACCACCAGATGACGGGGAACATGGTCGAGGTCCAGGATCGTGCCGCTGGTCAGCAGGTTGACATCGCGCACCCCCGGCATGTCCGGGATCGCGGCACGGGCGCCGACATTGAGGAAGATGCGCTCCGCCGTCAGCAACTCGTCGCCGACGTTCACGCTGCCCGGCGATTCGAAGCGGGCATGGCCCTGCAACACCCGGCAGTTGGGCATGCCGCGCAGCCAGCGTTCGACATTCTGGCGCGAACGGCCGGAAACCTCGTCCTTGCGTGCCTTGACCCGGGCCATGTCGATGCGCACCGGCCCGTCGAGCACCACGCCATACTCGGCGGCGCGCCGGGCCATTTGGGCGACGCGGGCACTGGCTATCAGCGTCTTGGTCGGGGTGCAGCCGGTGTTGACGCAGGTGCCGCCGAACAGCTTGCGCTCGACCACCGCTACGCTCATGCCGGCGGCGGTGAGGCGTTGGGCGAGCGGCGGCCCGGCTTGGCCGGCTCCGATGATGATGGCGTCGACCATGGCAGACTCCTGCGGCCGGTTGCGTTCTTCGGGGAAATGGCGTGGGGCAGGATGGTAGCGCCGGTGCCGGGCGTCTTCCAAGCAAACCAAGGTATGGCTGGCGGCAAGCCGTGCCGATCGTTCACATGATCGTCAGATCGTTCAAGAACCGGACGGCGCCCGCTGGCAAGCTGCCGGAACCGGAACGGTACGGCGCGGGGTTGGAGACGGGCGTATGGGCGGCGCGGAAGGGGGTGCGAAGGGCGTTGCGGCATGGGGCGGTTCGCCGGCCAGCGGGCAGCCGATGGAGCGCCGTCTCGGCCTTCTGTCGATTCCGCTCGCCCTGGCGGTGTTCTTCGTCGACACCTTCACCGACATCGAAAGCGCCATCGCCGTCCTCTATGTGCTGGTGCTGCTGCTGGCCGCCACCGCTCTGTCGCGGCGGGGCATCCTGCGGGTGGCCGCCGGCTGTTCGCTGCTGGCGGTGCTGTCCTTCTTCCTGTCGCACTGGCAGGACATGGACCTGTCTTCGGTCCTGCGCTGCGGCGTGTCGCTGGCGGCCATTCTGATCACCGGCGCGCTGCTAGTGCGGGACCATGAGTCGCGCGCGTTGCTTCTGCGGGCCAACGGTGCGCTGGCGCGCAGCGAAAAACGCCACCGCGGCATGTTCGAGCAGGCGCGGATTTCCCTGTGGGAGCAGGACTTCACCGCGGTGACGGCGGCGCTCGACGCCCTGCGGGCGCGCGGGGTGACCGACCTTGCCGCCCATGCGCAGGCCGATCCCGGCTGGGCGCGCGGGATGGGCGCGCTGATCCGCACCACCAACGTCAACGACGCCACGGTGGAGTTGCTGGGTGCGGCCAGCCGGCCGGCGGTGCTGGGGCCGCTCGACCGCTATCTGCCGGCCGAGGATCCGGCGATGCTTCAGGTCCTGCTGGCGCTCTGGGAGAAGCGCGACCGCTTCGAAGGGCGGGCGGAGCTGATCGCGGCGGACGGGCGCACCCTGACGGTGCTGCTGGGCATCAGCTTTCCCGACGATTGCGTCGGCTTCGATCAGGTGGTGGTCGGCGTCGTCGACATCACCCAGCGCGAACGCACCCAGGAGGCGCTGCTGGCGGCCCAGGCAGAGCTTGCGCGCGCCGCACGCGCCGCCACGCTGGGCGCGCTGTCCGCCTCCATCGCCCACGAGCTGAACCAGCCGCTGGGCGCCATCGTGCTGAATGCGCAGGCCTGCCTGCGCTGGCTGCGCCGCGACCAGCCCGACATCGAAACGGCCGCGAAGGCGGCCGACCGCATCGTCCGCGACGGGCGTCGCGCCGCCGACATCGTGCAGCGGACACGCGGCATGCTGGTCAAGGACACCCGCTGCGACGACACCATCGACCTGCCTCAGCTGGTGACCGAGGTGGCGCTGCTGCTGGAGCGCGAACTGTTGGGCGCCGGGGCCGTTCTGGTCACCGACTTCGCTCCCGTCCCGCCGGTGCGGGGCAGCCGGGTCGGCTTGCAGCAGGTGCTGGTCAACCTCGTGACCAACGGTCTGCACGCCATGGCGGAGGCGAACAGCCCCCGGCGCGAACTGACCGTCGCCATCGGCAGCCTGGAAGGCGGGGCACAGGTCAGGGTTGCCGTGCGCGACCGCGGCAGGGGCATCGACGAGGCCAGCCATGCCCGCCTGTTCGACCCCTTCTTCACCACCCGGCCAGACGGGATGGGGATGGGCCTCGCCATCTGCCGGTCCACCATCGAGTCCTGCGGCGGTACGCTGACCGCCCACAACCATGCGGACGGCGGGGCGGTGTTCGAGTTCACCATACCCGCGGCGTCCCCGCCATCCATCGAATCACTGGCCGAAAAATTACCGACCGAAAAATCATTGGCCGAACCGCCAGCCGTCCCGCTGGCCGCGGCACGAGAGGACTGACCGCCATGGCCCAGAAAGCCGCCCCGTCGCCCGAGCCTGCCGCCGCTCTTGCCAAGGACGATCCGCTGGTTCTGATCGTCGATGACGATGCCGGCATGCGGGAGGCGGTGGTCGACCTTCTGCAATCGGTCGGCATCGAAGGCCGTGCCTTCGGCAGCACGGCGGAGCTGCTGGCGGCGGCGGTTCCCGACCGGCTGGGCTGCCTGATCCTCGACGTGCGGCTTCCCGGCCTGGGCGGGCTGGAGTTCCAGACGAGGCTGGACAGCCTGGGCATCGCGCTACCCATCGTCTTTATGACCGGCTTCGCCGACGTGCCGATGTCGGTCCGGGCGATGAAGGCCGGGGCGACCGATTTCCTCATCAAACCCTTTCGCGACCAGGACATGCTGGATGCGGTCGATGCCGCGATTGCCCGCGACCGGTCGCGACGGAGCCAGCGGGCCGCCACGATGACGGTGGAATCGCTGGCGGCGACGCTGACCCCGCGCGAGCGCGAGGTGATGGCGGAGGTGGTTAAGGGCCGGCTCAACAAGCAGATCGCCGGCGACCTCGGCATCAGCGAGGTGACGGTCAAGCTCCACCGCGGCAAGGTGATGCGGAAGATGCAGGTGCGCTCCGTCGCCGACCTCGTCCGCAAGGTGGAGGTGCTCGACCACGGGGAGTGACGGCTACGGTTCCAGCGCGCCGGTCCAGCGTCCGGCCCCGCCGTCCGCCTCTAGACCTAGGTGTGGTATCTGCCGCCTGCCCCATCCGGATAGGATGCGTGTAACGCCAGTGACTGGCGCTCTCATTCAGTCCCCGATCCGGTCAAGGCATCACGACGTGTCCAACGCACCCCTGATAGCGGTGGTCGATGACGACGAGGCGATCCGCGAGGCGCTGGACGACCTGCTGCGGTCGGTCGGCTTCCGCTGCCGGCCCTTCGTCTCCGCCGAGGATTTCCTGGCGTTGGCCGACCGGACCGGGATCGCCTGCATCATCCTGGACGTGCGCATGCCCGGCCTGTCGGGGCTGGAGTTGCAGGAGCGGCTGAATGCCGAGGGCGGCCGGCATCCGCCGATCCTGTTCATGACCTCCTATGCCGACGAGACCACACGGCTGCGCGCGCTGGGCGGCGGTGCCCGCGACGTGCTCGGCAAGCCGGTCGACGCCCATGTCCTGATCGCCTCCCTGAACCGTGCCATCGCCGCAGGGTAACGCCAGAGAGCGGCAGCAATCGGCCTCCCGAACGGTTATGTATGCAGCAGGGCCGGTCGGGAGACGGGGCATGACTGTTGCAACCGACAGAGAAATCGCCGGGATCGGAGCGGGAATGGGGATCGGGATGGGAGCGCCATGAGCTTCCTGATCCGCCTGTTGCTGCTCGTGACGCTGGCCCTGGTGCCGATCTGCGCGCTGGAGGTGTGGAACCAGATCGATCTGCGCCGCCAGCGCTCCGATGAGATCCACGAGCATGCGCAGCAGCTTCTCAGCTTGCTGGGCGGCGAGCAGCAGCGGCTGGTCGAAGGCGTGCGGCAGATGCTGGAGCTGCTGGCGGAAACAACGTCGGCGCAGACCCTCGACGCGGCGGGATGCCAGACGCTGCTGACGCGCACCGCCACTCGGATCCCGGATTACCTGACGATCAACCTGACCGGCGAAAACGGGGTCATTCTCTGTTCCACCGATCAGCTTCTGCGCGGGCGGGCCATTGCCGACCGGATGCATGTGCGCTCCGCATTGGAAAGCGGCGGTTTCACCGTCGGCGAGTTCATCCGGCAGCGGCACAGCGGCAAGCCAGCGATGCCGTTCGCCCTGCCGATCCGCCGCACCGGTGAAGACGGCCGCACCATCGGCGTGGTCACGGCGCTGATCGATCTCGGCTGGCTCGAACGCTACCTCTCGGAACACCCGCTTCCCGACAATGCCGCGCTGATGATCGCCGACGGCAACGGCATCGTGCTGGCCCACGCCCCTGCGAGGCCGGGGGCTGTCGGCACCGCTCTGCCGCCGCGATTCCGTCCTCTGCTCGATGCCGATGCGGTCGGGACCGCCCAGTTGATGGGGATCGACGGGGTGGATCGGGTGTTTGCCTATGTTCCGCTGTCCGCCGGAGTCCGGCACATCTTTGTCGCGGTCGGCATCGACCATGACGCGGCGATGAGAGGCATCGACGAGGCGCTGACGCGGTCGCTGGTGTGGATCGCCGCCACGCTGCTGCTGGGCCTGCTGGCGGCGTTCCTGATCGCCAGGAGGCACCTGTATCAACCGGTTGCGGCGCTGATTTCGGCGACCGAGCGCTGGCGTGCCGGCGACCGTTCCGTCCGCGTGGGGGCAGTGGACGGGCCGGAGATGAGCCGGCTGGGGCTGGCGTTCGACGGGCTGGTCGAGGATCTCGACCGGCAGATGCAGGCCAAGGAGGAGGCATCCGCCGCGTTGCGGGCCAGCGAGGAGCGGTCGCGCGCGCTGGTGGAGAACGCCCCGCACATGATGTGGGTGAACCGCCCCGACGGCAGCTTGGAATACGTCAATGCCGCGTTCCGGGCCTACACCGGCCGCATGACGAATGAAGAGAACCGGATGGGAGATCTGCACCCGGAGGACGTCGAGCGCATCCAGGCGGTCCGGAGAGCGGCCATCCCCGCCGGTGCGGCGCATGCCTATGAGCTGCGCCTGCGCCGGGCCGACGGAGCCTACAGATGGCATCTCAGCCGGACCCACCCGATCCACCATGGCGGGCGGATCGTCGCGTGGTTCGGCGGGGCCGTCGACATCCACGACATCCATCGCGCGCGGGATGCAGCGGAGGAGGCCGGACGGTCCAAGAGCCGTTTCCTCGCCGCCGCCAGCCACGATCTGCGCCAGCCGATGCAGTCGATCCTGCTGTTCGCCGAGGTGCTCCGCCCGCATCTGGGCGACGGGCCCGGTCTCCATGCGCTCGGGCGGCTCCAGCACGGGCTTGAGATTCTCAAGGGGCTGCTGGACGGTCTGCTCGACATCTCCCGCCTCGACGCCGGCATCGTGGCGCCGCAGTTCGAGGAGTTCCACGTGTCGGACCTGTTGAGGAGCATGGACGACGCCTATGCCCCGGTCGCGCATGAAAAGGGCCTGGACTGGCGGGTTCAGCCCTGCCATGCCGCCATCCGCAGCGACCGGGTCCTGCTCGGCCGCATGGTGCGCAATCTGGTGGAGAATGCCATCCGCTATACCGACAGCGGCGGGATTTCTGTCGAATGCAGCATGGAGGCCAACCACCTTATGATCGGTGTCCGCGACACCGGCCGCGGCATCCCGGCCGACCAGATCGACCGCGTGTTCGAGGAACTCTATCAGGTCGACAACCCCGAGCGCGACCGCAACCAGGGCCTCGGCCTTGGGCTCGCCATCGTCCGCCGCCTCTCCGACCTGCTGGACCATCCCGTCACCGTACGCTCGGACCCGGGCCAGGGCTCGCTGTTCCGCATCGCGGTGCCGCTGGCGGCGGAGGCTTGCGCCTTCACCCCGTCATCCGGGGAGACCGCCCCTGTGGAAATGACTCCGGCACCGCCGGAGCGGAAGGAACAGAGACTGGCGGTGGTGGTGGACGACGATCCCATCGTGCTGGCCGGGATGGAAAGCCTGCTGCGCGCCTGGAAATTCGACGTGATCACTGCGGATTCGACCGACCTTGCGGTGGAGCGTCTGACGCTGGACGGCCGCCGGCCGGACATCCTCGTCGTCGACTACCGGCTGCGGGACAAGCGCATCGGAACGGAGGCGATCCTCCGCATCTGGGACATGCACGATGCGGACATTCCCGGCCTGATCGTCACCGGGGAGATCGGCACGGAGCCGCAGAACGATGCGCTCACCCATGGCTTCGACCTGCTGCACAAGCCGGTCACCCCCCGCAGCCTCGCCGCGGCGCTCGGCCGCCGTCTGGCGATGGCGGAAGGGGGCGCCCGCATCCCGGTTGCCGGCACTGCCGAGCCACCTGCGGCGACTCTTTGATCCACACCAATTTTTAAGCCACGCCCAAGCTCCGACGGAACATTTCCGCTGCGCCGTGTTTGTCTGATGACATGGACCTTAAGGAGCAATTGGTGCCCACGCCGATCCCGATTGAGAAAGTACAGACCGGAATTCCCGAATTCGATCTGATTTTGCGCGGCGGTCTGCCGCGCGGTCGAATACATCTTCTGGAGGGCGCACCCGGTACGGGCAAGACCACCATCGCTTTGCAGCTCTTAATCCAGACGCGCGGCGACGGCAGGAAAGGCCTGTACATCACCCTGTCGGAAAGTGCCAAGGAGCTGGAATCGGCCGCCGCCAGCCATGGCTGGTCGCTCGACGGCATTGCGGTCTTCGACATCGTACCCATCGAAGCGCAGCTGGATCGCCAGCAGAGTGTGCTCTACCCGTCGGAGGTGGAGCTTGGCGAGACCGTGCGTCTGATCATCGAGCGGATCGAGCGTGAAAATCCGGAAGTGCTGGTGATCGACACGGTGTCGGAACTGCGATTGCTTGCCCAGGACCAGCTCGGCTACCGCCGTCAGATCCTGGCCTTGAAGCAGTTTCTGCAAGGGCGCCACTGCACCACCCTGATCCTCGACGATCTGACCCATCAGGACGGCGCAAGCGATCTGCATAGCATGGCCCACAGCGTGATCGTGCTGGAGCAGATCGAACGCACCTATGGCGCGGCGCGGCGGCGGCTGCGCATCGCCAAGATGCGAGGTGCGGAATACCAGAG
Source organism: Azospirillum sp. A29 (assembly GCF_042604625.1). Classification (NCBI taxonomy): domain Bacteria; kingdom Pseudomonadati; phylum Pseudomonadota; class Alphaproteobacteria; order Rhodospirillales; family Azospirillaceae; genus Azospirillum; species Azospirillum sp. A29. Next base: position 202,987 of record NZ_CP170460.1, on the reverse strand, counting down.
CGGCTGGCATGATTTTGCGATCACGAAGACCGATGTGCTGGTCTTTCCCAGCCTGATCGCCGAAGAGCACAGCAGCGATTTCGAGCAGACCGCCATGGAAAGCGGCCTGCCCGCCCTGGACGAGCTGATGGGTGGCGGACTGACGCTCGGCACCACAACCATGCTGGTGGGACCCTCAGGCGTCGGCAAATCGTCCATTGCGCTGCAATACGTCACCGCCGCGGTCAAGCGCGGCGAGCATGCCGCCTATTTCTCATTCGATGAAAACTTCAAAACCCTGGGGCTGCGCAGCATTGCGCTGGGAATAGACATCGAGGACGCGGTGGAGCAGGACCTTGTCGGCTGGCAGCGCGCCAACCCGTCCCGCCTGTCGCCCGGCCAATTCGTCTGGCAGGTCCGCCGCGAGGTCGAGGACCGCAATGCCCGCATCGTGGTGATCGACAGCCTGAACTCCTACCTCAGCACCATGCCCGAGGAGAAGGCGCTGACGCTCCAGATGCACGAGCTGCTGACCTACCTGAGCAACAAGGGCGTGGTGACCATCCTGGTCCTGGCGCAGCAGGGCATCATCGGCGATGTGCAGAATCCGGTCGATCTGTCCTTCATGAGCGACACCGTGGTCCTTCTGCGCTTCTTCGAAGCCGAGGGCGAGGTGCGCAAGGCCATATCGGTGGTCAAGAAGCGTACCGGTGTCCATGAACTGTCGATCCGCGAGTTCCGGCTGTTCCCGCACGGGATGCAGGTCGGGCCGCAGCTGATGGATTTCCGCGGCGTGCTGACCGGGGTGCCGGAATATCAAGGCTCGGCCGAGCCTCTGCTCAACAGTCAGGGCGAAGCCGGGTGAACGATGCCGATGCACGGGTCCATCCTTGTCCTGGCTCCTGAAGGCCGGGATGCCCAGGTGATCGGTTCCGTCCTGGCGGAAATCGGTCTGGCGATGCAGCCCTGTGCCGATTTGCCGGAGCTTTGCCGCAGCCTTGGCGACGATGTCGGGGCGCTGATGCTCTCCGAAGGGGGGCTGACCGACATCGGACCGCTGACCGCGTGGTTGGAGGCGCAGCCGCGCTGGTCGGACCTGCCCATCGTGATCCTGACGTCAAGGCGAAGCCGGCAGGCCGGGCGGGGCAGGCAGGCGTTCTTCCAGTCGCTCGGCAATGTCACGCTGCTTGACCGGCCGCTGCACCGCGAGGCGTTGCAGAGTGCCGCCCAGGCGGCGGTGCGTAGCAGGAAGCGCCAGTACCGGACCCGCAGCCATCTTCAGGAGATCACCCAGGCATCGAGCCGGTTGGAGGAGCGTGTCGCTGAGCGGACACAGGCACTGCAGGCCGAAATGGCCGACCGCCGGCGGGCTGAGGAGCAACTGCATCAGGCGCAGAAGATGGAGGCGCTGGGGCAGCTGACCGGCGGCGTGGCGCATGACTTCAACAATCTGCTCCAGGGCATCGTCAGCTGCCTTGCCGTGCTGGCTCCCACGGTGCCCGACGGCACCCCGCGCGAGCTGTTCGAGGCGGCCAACCGCTCCATCGAGCGTGGCGCGCGGCTGACCCAGTCGCTGCTGTCCTTCGCACGGCGCCAGACGCTGATGCCGGAGCCGACCGACCTCGGCGACCTGCTCACCGGGATGAGTTCCCTTCTGGAACGCTCCCTTGGCGGCCAGATCAGCGTCACGATCGAGGTGCCGCCCGGACTTCCGGCGGCGCTGATCGACCGGGCGCAGCTCGAATCCGCCATCCTGAATCTTGCGATCAATGCCCGCGACGCCATGCCGGGCGGCGGGCGGCTGTCCCTGACCGCCGCCGTTGCCGAAATCGCCGACGGAGAAACGGGCAGCTCCGTGGCCGGGCCGGCAGAGTTGCGGCCCGGGGCCTATGTTGCGATCCGGGTGGCGGATACCGGCACCGGCATCGATCCGTCGGTGTTGCCGCATGTCTTCGAGCCATTCTTCACCACCAAGCCGCTTGACAAGGGATCGGGGCTGGGACTGTCGATGGTCCAGGGCATGGCGACCCAGTCCGGCGGCAGTGTCCAAATCGACAGCAGCCTTGGCGGCGGAACCGCGATCACTCTCTACCTGCCGAGCGTGGCGGCCGTCACCGGCCGGCCGGCACGGATGGCTGCCGACGTCGAGCGCGGCAAAGGCCGCACCGTCCTGCTGGTGGAGGACGACGCCATCGTGCGGATGGGGACGATGGCGCTGCTGGAAAGCCAGGGCCATCACGTCATTGAGGCGGAGAGCGGGGAAACTGCCCTGGCTCTGCTGCAAGACGGTGCGGAGATCGATGCCCTGGTCACCGACTTTGCCATGCCCGGCATGAACGGGGCCGAGGTGGTGCGCACTGTGCGAACCATGCGCCCCGGATTGCCGGCGCTGATCGTCACCGGCTATGCCGACACGCCTGATCTGGGCGAGGCCGTGCGCCTGCTGCGCAAGCCCTTCTCGCCGAACCAGATCGCCGAGCAGCTGGCGGCCATGCTGGCAGAGTGACGGTTTGTCAGGTTGCGGGCATGGTTCTGATGAAATCCAGGAAAGCCCGAAGCGGGGCCGGCACCAGACGCCGGCCGGGGTAATAGAGGAACGGGCCGGAAAAGGATGGCCACCAGGATTCGAGAACGGGTTCAAGCGCGCCGCTGTCCAGATGCGGGCGTAGCCACTGCTCGAACAGCTGAAAGACCCCGACGCCCGCAACCGCCGCATCGATGGCGAGGTCCATGATGCCGCCCGGTCCGACCACCAGCGGTCCGGTCGGGTCGAGGCGGATCGCTTCGCCGTCGCGTTCGAATTCCCAGAGCGGCATCGCACCGCTGGCGAAACGTCCGCGCACACAGCTGTGGGCCATCAGGTCGCGGGGATGCTCCGGCCGGCCGCGTGCATCGAGGTAGGCGGGGGAGGCCGCAGTCGCGAAGCGCTGGCAGCGGGGACCGATGGGAACGGCGATCATGTCCTGTTCCAACCGGTCGTCGTAGCGGATGCCGGCGTCGCATCCGGCGGCGAGGACATCGACGAAGCTGTCCTCGCCCATCACCTCCACCCGGATCTCGGGATAGGCGGCGTGGAAGGCCGGCAGGATCGTGGGCAGGACCAGCCGTGCCACGCTGACCGGTACATTCAGTTTGAGGGTGCCCGCCACCCGGTCGCGGAAGCCGTTCACCACATCGAGGGCGGCATCGACCTCGCGCAGGGCGGGCTCCAGCCGGGCCAGCAGGCGTTCGCCGGCTTCCGTCGGGACCACGCTGCGGGTGGTCCGGTTGAACAGCCTGACGCCGAGCTGTCCTTCCAGCCGCCGCACGGCTTCGCTGAGGGACGAGGCGCTGACGTTGCCGGCCTTCGCCGCTTCGCGGAAACCACGGGCGCGGGCCACCGCGACGAAGGCGTTCAGGTCCCCCAGATCATGCTGCATTGTTCGGAATTCCGCACGGGCTGTCCTGATTGTGCAGACTAATCGGACAGGCGGACGGTGGCTAGATTGGTGAAGCCATCAAGGAGATCATCGTGTCAAACCCCACCCAGACCAAAATCGACAAATCCGGCAGCTTTACCCTCGGCGGCAAGGCCGTCCGCCGACTCGGCTATGGCGCCATGCAACTGGCCGGTCCCGGTGTCTTCGGTCCGCCGAAGGACCGCGACGCGGCCATCGCCGTGCTGCGCCATGCCGTCGAGGCCGGCGTCAATCACATCGACACCAGCGACTTCTACGGTCCGCATGTCACCAACCAACTGATCCGCGAGGCGCTGGCGCCCTATCCGGACGATCTGCTGATCGTGACCAAGGTCGGCGCCCGGCGCGGAGCGGACGCCTCCTGGCTTCAGGCGTCTTCACCGGAAGAGTTGCGGCAAGCGGTGCATGACAATCTGCGCAATCTCGGCCTTGATGTGCTCGACGTCGTCAATATGCGGCTGTGGGGCGACCATGGTCATGCTCCGGCGGAAGGGCCGGTCGAGCGGGAACTGAGTGTGCTTGCCGAACTCCAGCAGCAGGGGCTTATCCGCCATATCGGGCTCAGCAACGCCACGGCGCGGCAGGTCGAGGAAGGCCGCCGCGTCTGCGAGATCGTCTGCGTGCAGAACCACTACAATCTGGTGCATCGTGCGGACGATGCGCTGATCGACGATCTCGCCGCCGAGGGGATCGCCTATGTGCCCTTCTTCCCGCTCGGCGGCTTCTCGCCGATCCAGTCCGGCCTGCTGTCCGATGTCGCCAATTGGCTCGGGGCGACGCCGATGCAGGTGGCGCTCGCCTGGCTGCTGAACCGGGCGCCCAACATCCTGCTGATTCCTGGAACCTCGTCGGTCAAGCATCTGCAGGAGAATCTGGCGGCGGCGGATCTGGTTCTGCCCGCCGATGCCCTGGAGGCACTGGACAAGCTGGGCAAAGACGCCTGAGGGGCGCGATGGACAAAGGGGAGCCTGCGCACTCCCCTCGTCCCGGTGCCGTTTACCGGCGTTCCACATTCGGCAGGAAGATTGTCAGCAGGCCCAGGAGCGGCAGGAAGGAGCAGGCGGTGTAGACGAAGCCGATGCCCTTCCAGTCCGCCACGACGCCCAGACCGGCCGCGCCGATGCCGGCGACACCGAAGGCCAGCCCGAAGAACAGGCCCGACACCATGCCGACCCGGCCGGGCAGCAGTTCCTGCGCATAGACCACGATGGCCGGGAAGGCCGAAGCCAGGGCCAGCCCGATCACCGCGCTGAGAACCACCGTCGTCGTCAGGCCGACATAGGGCAGGGCCAGGGTGAAGGGCAGGATGCCGAGGATCGAGACCCAGATCACCGTCTTGCGGCCGATGCGGTCGCCCACCGGGCCGCCGATCACCGTACCGGCTGCGACGGCAGCCAGGAAGACGAACAGGCAGAGCTGCGCGTCGCCGGTGGACAGGCCGAAGCGGTCGATCAGGTAGAAGATGTAGTAGCTGGTGATGCTGGCGAGATAGACGTATTTCGACACGATCAGCGCGATCAGGATGGCGACGGCCCGGCCGACCTGACCCGCCGGCAGATCGGCATGGCGCGCCGCCGCCGGGCCGCCGGCCTTGCGCGGCTTGGCGTTCCGGCGCTGCCAGCTTCCCAGCCGCACCATCACCACCATGCCGGCCAGCGCGGCGAAGGCGAACCAGCTGAGGCTGCCCTGCCCGCGGGGCAGGATGATGAAGGCCGCCAGCAACGGGCCGAGCGCGGAGCCGAGATTGCCGCCGACCTGGAACAGCGACTGGGCCAACCCATGGGCGCCGCCGGATGCCTGGCGGGCGATGCGTGACGCTTCCGGATGGAAGATGGACGAGCCGAAGCCCAGCAGCATCCCGCCAGCCAGCAGGGCCGGAAAGCCGGGCGCCCAGGCCAGGGTGAGAAGGCCGAGCAGGGTGGAGCCCATGCCGAAGACCAGCGAGTAGGGCATCGGCTTGCGGTCGGTGAAAAGTCCGACCAGCGGCTGAAGAAGCGATGCGGTCAGCTGATAGACGAAGGTCAGCAGACCGAGCTGGGCGAAGCTGAGGCCGAACTCGTCCTTCAGGATCGGATAGACCGCCGGCAGCAGCGACTGGATCATGTCGTTGAGCAGGTGGCAGGCGCTGATCGCGGCCAGGATGGAAAAGGCCGTCGAGCCGGCGTTGGGCCGGCTCATGGTGGTGTCGGTCACGGGGGCATGCCCTCTTCTCTCCGCCTCAGGCGTCCGGACCCCATGTCGGGGGCCCGGTTGGCCCGGCACTGTTGCGTTGAATGCACCGTAAGCCTACGGTCGGTTGAGAAGGCCCGCCACCGCGGTCAGGCCAGTTTTCTACGAGTCCGGGCCATGGTGAGGAATGTCCGTGTCGACGAAATCGATGCCGTGGAGCGGCCGCTGCTCGCCACCACCCACGACTATCCGGACGGCGGAACGCTGCCGCTGCACTGGCACCGGCGGGGGCAGCTGATCTCCGGCATCACCGGGGTGCTGATCATGTCGACGCCCCAGGGCCGCTGGGTGGTGCCGCCCGATTTCGGCCTGTGGATCCCGCCCGGCGTCATGCATGAGGTGCGCATGCTCGGGGCGGTGACCACCCACAGCCTGTTTCTGGACCCGGACCTGACCGGCGGAATGCCGGACCGCTGTCAGGTCGTCGGGCTGTCCCCCTTCATCCGCAGCCTGATCGCCCGCGCCGTGGATGTACCGGCGGACTATGATCCAGACAGCCACGACGGCGCGGTGATGGCGCTGATCCGCTACGAGATGCTGCATCTGCCGGCCCAACCGCTGACCGTCCCGTTTCCGACCAGTCCGGCGTTGGCCGAGCGTTGCCGGCGCTTTCTGCGGCAGCCGGCGGTGCATGAGACCATCGAGCACTGGTGCGACGAGCTGGGCGTCAGCCGGCGGGCCTTCACCCGCCTGTTCCGGCGCGAGACCGGGCTGAGCTTTCTGGATTGGCGCCAGCAGGCCTGCCTTGCCGCCGCCCTGCCGCGGCTGGTGGCGGGCGAAGCAGTCACCGCCGTCGCCATCGACCTCGGCTATGACAACCCCGCCGCCTTCACCGCGATGTTCAAGCGCGTTCTTGGCTCGTCGCCGCGCGCCTATCTGAAAGGCGCCGAATGACCTCCTGTCCCGTCAGGAATAGCGCATCGCCTCCAGATCGGCGATGAGGCCGGGACCTTCCGGATGCCAGCCGAGCTTCGCCTGCGTCTGGGCGCTGGACGCTGCCATGTCGATGCCCGCGAACATCGCCATCCAGCCGAAATGCTCGGCCGCCTTGTCCTGCGGGATGGAAACCGCCGGGATCTTCAGGCCACGGGCCAAAGTCTCGACGATCTCGCGGGTTCCGACGCCCTCCTCTCCGACCGCATGGTAGCGGGCACCGGCCTCCGCCTTCTCGATGGCCAGACGATAGAGGCGGGCAACATCGCCCAGATGGCCGGCGGACCAGCGGTTTTGCCCCTCGCCGATATAGGCGGCGACACCCTTCGCGCGGAAGATTTCGATCAGCGGGGTGATCAGCCCCTGCTTCTCGGTGTTGTGGACCTGCGGCAACCGCATCACCGCGACGTTGACGCCGGCGTCCAACAGCTCGTTGCCGGCCCGTTCCGATGCGATGCGCGGATTGGGGTGACTGTCGTCGAAGACATCTTCGCGGGCAAGCCGGCCATGGCCGGCACCCCCCATGCCGACCCCTGACGTGATCAGCAGCGGACGGTTCGAGCCCGTCAGCACCGCGCCCAAGGCACCGATCACCCGGCTGTCCTTTGCGCAATTCTCTGCGAAGCGCGAGAAGTCATGGTCGAAGGCGGTGTGGATCACGGCGTCGGCCTTCTCGGCACCGCTGCGGATGCTCGCCAGATCCTCCAGCGTGCCCAGATGCGGCTCGGCGCCGGCGGACTCCAGCGCGCGGGCGCCGTCCCCGGACCGGGTCATGCCGATGACCCGATGGCCGGCCTGGAGCAGTTCGGACAGCACGGCCCGACCGATGAAGCCGGTGGCGCCGGTGAGGAAAATACGCATGGGAAAATCACCTTTCAAATTCCGTCGCCCCCACTCTGTCCCGCCATGATATCCTGTTAAAGTAGTGACGTTTTCCTAGTATAGCGGCTACCAGGATCAGCCAATGCAGACCGAAACCAGACAGATCAGTCCGGCCGGCACGCTCGCCGCCTTCCTGCGCGACCGCCGGACGCGGCTGGACCCAGCGGCTTTCGGATTCTCAGGACGCCGCCGCACACCGGGCCTGCGCCGGGAGGAAGTGGCGCAGCGCGCCAATATCAGCCCGACCTGGTACACGTGGCTGGAGCAGGGGCGGGGCGGAGCGCCGTCGGCCGACGTGCTGGACCGGATTGCCGGCAGCCTGATGCTGACCGATCTGGAGCGGGAGCATCTGTTCATCCTGGCGCTCGGCCGGCCGCCGGAGATGCGCTACAGGCCGGCTCAAGGAGTCAGCCCGCGGCTGCAACGGCTGCTGGAGTCCTTCGACGCCTGTCCGGCCTTCATCAAGACCGCGACCTGGGACGTGCTGGCCTGGAATCGTGCCGCTGCCGTGGTGCTGACCGATTACGGCACGCTTCCGCCCGATCAGCGGAACATCCTGCGGCTGGTGTTCGGCAATCCGGCGATCCGGGCCAAGCAGAAGGATTGGGAGGGTATGGCGCGGCATCTGGTCGGCGCCTTCCGCGTCGATGCAGCGCGGGCCGGAGCGGTTAAGGAGATCGCCGATTTTGTCGACGAACTGTGCCGGATGAGCACCGAGTTCGCCCGGTTCTGGAACGAGAATGACGTGTACGCGCCGAGCGAGGGGTTCAAACGGCTCCTGCACCCGGAACTCGGCAGCATCGAGATGGAATATTCGGCCTTCGCTGTCGATGGACGCCCCGATCTCGGTCTTCTGGTCTACAATCCGCTGGACGAACAGGTTAAAGAACGCATCCGGGCCCTGGCCGGTCGAAGGACCGCGGTGGCGCCTGGCGGATGAGCGGTGGCAGGAAGGAACAGCGCCGGTGAATCTCTTCTCTCTTCTCGATCAGGCGGCGGCCCGTTTCCCCGCCCGCGGTGCGGTGTTCCGCGGCACCGAGCAGCTTCACAGCTTTGCCGAACTTCGCTCCCGCGCGCTGCGGATCGCCGCCGGCCTGCGCGCTTCCGGACGGCCGGGCGACCGCATCGCCATCGCGACGGAGAATGTGCCCGAGTATGTCGAGCTGTTCTTCGCCATCTGGGCCGCCGGCATGGCGGCGACGCCGGTGAACGCCAAGCTGCATCCGCGCGAGCTGGTGCAGATCCTGGAGGATTCCGGAGCGTCCACCGTCTTCGTCTCGCCCAAACTGGCCGCCGGGCTGGAACAGGCGCTGGACGGGTCGCCTGCGGCGTCCTGCCGCCGGATCGTCATCGGCGGGGCCGGCTATGCGGCGCTGACGGAGGGTGACGAATGGGACGGACCGATCGATCCCGATCCGCAGGCGTTGGGCTGGCTGTTCTACACCAGCGGCACCACCGGTCGGTCGAAGGGGGCGATGCTGTCACACCGCAATCTGCTGGCCATGACCGTCGCCCATCTGGCCGATGTCGAGGCGGTGGACGAGGATTGCAGCCTGTTGCACGCGGCGCCGATGTCGCACGGCTCCGGCCTCTATATGGCGGCCTATGTCGCCCGCGGCGCCCGGCAGGTGGTCCCGGCCTCCTCCGCCTTCGAGCCGGCGGAGTTCCTCGATCTCTGCGACCGTCACCCCGGCTGCGGCGCCTTCCTGGCCCCGACGATGGTGCAGAGGCTGCGGTTGGAGGCGGAACGCGGCGGCCGGCGGCCGGCCAATCTGCGTTCCATCGTCTATGGCGGCGGCCCGATGTATGTGGAGGAGCTGCGCCGTTCGCTGGCGGTTTTCGGGCCGGTTTTCGCCCAGATCTACGGCCAGGGCGAGGCGCCGATGACCATCGCGTCGCTGCGGCGCCGCGACCATGCAAGCGACGACGATGCGGTGCTGGGGTCGGTCGGTTTCGCCCGCAGCGGCGTCGAAGTGGCGGTGGTGGATGCCGACGGCCGGTCGTTGCCCACCGGGGAGGTGGGAGAGATCGTCTGCCGCGGCGACGTAGTGATGGCCGGATACTGGAACAATGCCGCGGCGACGGCCGAAGCCCTGCGCGGCGGCTGGCTGTTCACCGGCGACATGGGGTCCTTCGATGGGCAAGGCTATCTGACGCTGCGCGACCGGTCGAAGGACGTCATCATCAGCGGCGGCAGCAACATCTATCCGCGCGAGGTGGAGGAGGTGCTGCTGCGCCACCCCGACGTCGCCGAGGTCTGTGTCACCGGGCAGCCCGATCCGGAATGGGGCGAGATCGTCGTCGCCTTCATCGTCGCCGAACCGGGGCGCGAAATCTCGCCCGGCGGCCTCGACGAGCATTGCAACGCCAGCATCGCCCGATTCAAGCGGCCCAAGCGTTACCTGTTCGTCGAAGACCTGCCGAAGAACAACTATGGCAAGGTGGTGAAGCGCGAACTGCGCGCCCGTCTGGCCGGCGGGTAGGGCCAGGTGGGGACGGGAGGCATCAACGCCCGGCCGCCTGACGGCGCAGGGTCTTCAACTCCTCGAAGCGGGCGGACACGTCGCGCATGACGGAGGCCATCCCGAGCATGGCGCCGTCCGCGTCCTTCAAGGGCACGATGGTGAACTCCACCGAGATGCGGCTGCCGTCCTTGCGCAATGCCGGAACTGACAGCAGGTCGCCGCTGCCATAGCGGCTCACCCCCGACTTCATCACCTCGTCATAGCCTTCCCAATGACGCTGGCGCTGCCGTTCGGGGATGATGATGTCGAGCGATTGGCCCAGCGCCTCTTCGGCGGTGAAGCCGAACACGCGTTCCGCCCCCGCATTCCAGAACCGGATGAGACCCTCCCGGTCGGAATAGACGATGGCCTCCGCCGGGCTGTGCAGGAGCCCCAGCCCCAGTTGTCGCAACTCTTCTTCGGTCATCGAATCCTCCCAATGGTCGTTTCGTGATGAAGTGTCAGACATCCAAGACCAATCTTGCGCTCCGCGCCCGTGAGACGCACAGCATCATCGTCTTGCCGGCAGCGCGCTCCGCGTCGGACAGGACGCTGTCGCGGTGGTCGGGCTCGCCCTCCAGCACCGCCGTCTCGCAGGTGCCGCAGATGCCCTGTTCGCAGGACGAGTCGACTTCGACGCCTGCGGCGTAGAGCGCTTCCAGAATGCTGGTTCCCGCCGGAACCGTGACGGTGACGCCGGACCGCGCGCAGACCACCTCGAAGCTGTCGTCTGCGGCGCCCCGACGGACCGGCTCCGGACGCGGCGTGAACCATTCGAAGCGGACATCCTGGTCCGGTCGGGCGGCTGCTGCCACCGCTTCCATCAGCCGCTGCGGACCGCAGCAATAGATCGGGACATCGACGGGGGTGGACGCCAGCAACTCGTCGACCGCCAGCCGTCGGCCGTCGTCGGTGGCATGCAGATCGGCGCGGCCATGGGGCAGGGCGCGGAGATCGTCGAGGAAGGGGGCCGCCGCGGCGTTGCGCACGCAATAATGCAGGGCCCAGTCGGCGCCCCGCTCCGCCGCCCTTCGGATCATCGGCAACAGCGGCGTGATGCCGATGCCGCCGGCGATGAACAGGTAGCGCTCTGCGTCTTCGAAGCGGAAATTGTTGCGCGGCGGGGAGATGGCCAGGTCGGCGCCAAGCACCAGTTCGCCATGCACGAAGCCCGATCCCCGCCCGCCCGACACGTTCAGGACGGCGATGCGGTAGGCGTGGCGGTCCGCCGGATCGCCGCACAGCGAATAGGACCGCACTGCCCCGTCCGGCAGATGGAGGTCGATGTGGGCGCCGGGCTCGGCCGGCGGTAGCCCCCGCCCGTCCGGATCGCGCAACTCGACCAGCCGGACCTGCGGTGTGATCCGGTCCAGGCGGTGCACGCGCAACGTCCATGGTGCCTTGGCTGAGGGCTGCGGCGTTTCAGGCTGCGTACTGCTCATCGTCCTGCCTGCGAGTGTCGTCGGCGGGTCTGGTATGCCAGATCCAATGCAGGCAGCCTAAAACCTCAAGTTAACTTCAGGTCAAGGGAAAATGTGGCATCCCGGTTCGGCGGATCATCCGGCGGTCGCCATGCGTTGTTCGCGAAACGGTGCGCGGGGCACCCCCAACGGGAGGAACTGTCATGTCACGGTCGACGATCATGGTCCTGGTTGCAGTGCTTGGGTTGGCGGGAACCGCGTCGGTGCCGGCGCTGGCGGCGTCGGGCGACATCCATGCGGTGACGGGCGAGAAGGTCAATCTGCGTGCCGGTCCGTCCGACGATGCGGCGGTCCGCTCCACGATCATGCGCGGCGAGGACGTGGTCGAATTGCGGCGGGAGGGCAGCTGGATGGGTGTCCGCGTCCTGCGCACCGGGGAGGAGGGCTGGCTGTTCTCCGACCTCGTCAAGCGGCAGAGCGCCAGCACGCTGGGCAGCGGCGAAAGCGCTCCGGCGCCGGCCGGGTTCGGCAAGCTTTCGCCGGGCTTCGACGGGCTGGTCGCCGGCATCGGCGAGCAACTCGGCTACCGCTTCGCCGACAAGGTGGAGCAGGGCGCCAATGGCATGCTGAGGGTCATTCCGACCCAGGAATGGCTGTACAACACCGGCCGCGACGCCAAGATGTTCGCGGCGCTGGCGCTCTACCAGATGTGGAAGAACTACAACAACGGCAAGCCGGTGACGGTCACGCTGGGCGCGCAGGGACCGGCCGCCATCACCATCGCCGACGCTGCGAAGGGGCCGGAGCTTACCGGACCGGCCTTCAGCCCGGCACGCTGATAGGGGAAGGACCGCAAGTCCCCGGCTCGTTCATACCGGGGGCTTGCGGTCTTTGCGGATCGTCAGATTTCCCGCTTGCTCATCTGGTCGGCGATGTAGTCGGCCTGCCGGATCGCCAGCGCGACGATGGTCAGGGTCGGATTCTCCGACGCCCCGCTGGTGAACTGGCTGCCGTCCGACACGAACAGGTTCTTCACGTCATGCGCCTGCCCCCACTTGTTGACGACGCCGTCGCGGGCGTTGGCGCTCATCCGGTTGGTGCCGAGATTGTGGGTGGACGGGTAGGGCGGGGTGTGGATGGTCCTGACCGCGCCCACCGCGTCATAGACGGCCGACCCGCGGCCATAGGCGTGGGTGCGCATGGCGATGTCGTTGGGATGGTCGTCGAAATTGACGTTGGGAATCGGCAGGCCGAACTTGTCCTTCTCCGTCGCGTGCAGGGTGATGCGGTTGGTCTCGCGCGGCATGTCCTCGCCGACCAGCCACATGCCGGCGATGTGGTCGTAGGCGTCCAGCGCCGAGCTGAAGTCGCGACCCCAGGCTCCCGGATCGAGGAAGGCCGCCATGAAGGGCACGCCGAGCGACAGCGTCTCCATCTCGTAGCCGCCGACGAAGCCGCGCCGCGGGTCGAAGCGGGATTCGTCGCGGATGATCCCGGCCATGGTGGTGCCGCGGTACATGTGCACCGGCCGGTCGAACACCCCATAAACCGAGCCGGTCATGTGCCGCATGTAGTTGCGCCCGACCTGACCTGACGAGTTCGCCAGCCCGTCCGGAAACATCGTCGACGCCGAGTTCAGCAGCAGGCGCGGGCTTTCGATCGAGTTACCGGCGACCGCGACGATGCGGGCCTTCTGGCGGTGCATGGCGCCGGTGGCGTCGGCATAGAGCACGGCATTGACCTTGCCCTTCGCGTCATGCTCGATCTTCAGGACCTGGGAGTTCGGCCGGACTTCCAGATTGCCGGTGGCCTCGCCCTTGGGGATCTCGGTGTAGAGGGTCGACCATTTCGCCCCCGACTTGCAGCCCTGGAAACAGAAGCCGATCTGCTGGCAGGCGCCGCGGCCGTCGCGCGGCTTGCTGTTGATCGACATGTTGCCGGTGTGGAACTCGCTATAGCCCAGCTTCTTGGCGCCGGCCGCCAGCACCTTGTAATTGTTGTTGCCGGGCAGGCGCGGGATGCCGTTGGTGCCGGTCGTCCCCATCTTGAACTCGGCCTTGTCGTAATAGGGCTCCATCTCCGCCAGCGTCACCGGCCAGTCGAGCAGGTTGGCTCCCTCCACCGCGCCGTAGGTCGTGCGCGTCTTGAACTCGTGCTCCTGGAAGCGGAGCGAGGCGCCGGCCCAATGAACGGTGGAGCCGCCGACCGCCTTGACGATCCAGGCCGGCAGATTGGGGAAGTCCTTCGCCACCCGCCAACTGCCGGATGTGGTGCGCTTGTCCAGCCAGGAGATCTGCGAGAAGCTCTTCCACTCGTCGTTCACGAAATCCTGGATCTCGTGGCGCCCGCCGGCCTCCAGGCAGACGACCTTGACGCCCTTCTGGGCCAGCTCGTTCGCCAGGGTGCCGCCGCCGGCCCCCGATCCGATCACCACCACGACGTTGTCGTCATCCATCGCGAATTTCGCAACCATGTCTCGGTCCTCCCCATTTTTTCGGGCATTCGGTGCGCGTTCGATGCGGCAAGCATTGATGCGAGCCGGTGGGGCCGTCAGGCGTCCTTGATCCAGTCCAGATCGTCGAAGCCGCGGTGGATGTAGCCGCCATATTCGGCCGACGCCCCTTCGTAGCCGAGCTTCGCCCACACCTCCGGCTGGTTGTAGAGGGCGACCACCATGTCGCCGCGGACCTTGCGGAAGAAGGGCGTGGTCTCGATGGATTTGAGCACCGCGACGCGGTCCGCCTCCGCCTTGATGGCGGCGTAGGGAGCGTTGCGCAGCTTGCGCGCGGCGGTATCCAGCGCCACCGCCCCTTCGTTGAGCTGGCCCGCCAGGGTGGCGTCCTTCGCCGCCTCCTGATCCATCGAGGCCAGTGCCTTCTCGTAATAGGCGTCGCCCAGCCGGTCGTGCGGATAGAGGTCGCGCACCATCGCCAGCAGGGTCTTGGCCGCGTCGGGCTTGATGGCGGTTAGCCCTTCGGCCCAGGCCGGCATCGCGGTGATCGACACCATGCCGCCGGAAACCGCACCGGCCGCCGCCACCGATGCGGCGGAGGTCTTCAGAAAATTCCGCCGGTTGAACCGTGTCCGTTTGTCGAGAATGCGCATGATCGACGTCTCCTTCCCATGGCTCGGTTATTGTTGGATTGAGGTTTGGTCTTACCGGTAGCGGCCGTGGCATTGCAGGACCTCGGTCTTGTAGCCGTCCGGATCGGTGACGAAGAAGAAGCGGGCCAGCAGCGTGCCGCCGGGGGCGAACTCCTTCACCGGCGTCACCGGGACGCCCAGGGCCGACAGCCGGGCGTGTTCGCCGTCCAGATCGTCCACCGCCACCGCCATGTGGCCGTAGCCGTCGCCATGGGTGTAGGGCGCAGTCCGGTCATGGTTGACGGTCAGCTCCAGCTCCATGTCGTTTTCGGCGTTGCGCAGATAGATCAGCGTGAAGCCGTCGAAGCCCAGCCGCTCGGCCGGTTCCAGCCCGAAGGCCTTGGCGTAGAAGTCCAGCGACCGCTGTTCGTCGAGGACGCGCACCATCATGTGGATGATCTTGGCCATGGTGCTTCCCATGAGGTCGTTTGAGGGAGGTCGTTACCGTTTGGCGCTGGTTTCCAGGAACTGGACGATGCTCTTGCGGACGCTGTCGTCGTCCTGCCGGTAGTTCATGTAGCTGCCGGGAACGAACTGGTTGGAGTTGGCCAGCCAGTTCTCCAGATGCCCGGCATCCCAGGCGAAGCCGGCACCGCGCAGGGCGTCCGAATAGTCGAAGCCGTCGACCGTGCCGGCCTTGCGACCGATGACGCCGTACAGCGGTGGCCCGGCGCGCGGCCCGTCGTCCTTCTTCACCGAATGGCAGGTTCCGCATTGCTGGCGGAACAGCGTCTCGCCGTCCGCCGCCGCGGATTTTTTCGTAAAGGGCGAGAAGGGTATGGACAGGAAGGGTATGGACAGAAGGAGCAGCAACATCACCCAGCGGTGCGGCGACATCCTCGCGTGCATCGCATGCCTCATCGTTTAAAGTTCCTCCCGAAATCTTGGCCGAAATCTTGGCCGAAGCCTTTGGGCGCCGCGACTTCGGACCAGCCGGTGCGGCACCGTCGATGAGACTGGAGCAAGGGGCGTGCCACGCTAGGCAAAGCCGCGTTCGATAAGGGGAAGGGCGGGTTTTGTGCGGTGTCGCGGGGGATGGCTGTCCCAACTGTTTCATTATGGGACACCCATGGTGCGACAGATCGTCCCATGATGAGACAGTGCGTTAAGCGAACATTCTTTAAAATCACTTGCCCGGCGGCCTCTGGCGTTCTGGCACGCCGGTTGCTTTATGGATTGGGCATTGCAGCCGCCCCGCTTCGGCGGTCGCAAAAAGCCTGAAGCTGCGGACCATCTTCGCCGCGCTGCTGTGCGGCCCCGGTCCAGCCGATGATCCCGCCCATAAGGCTGCCGGTGTCCCGTCATCCGGCATAAGCGGCCGACGCGATCCTTCAGGCCCGGATCAACATCATCAAAATCATGGGGAGAGACGACATGCCGGATGGATTGACGCTGAACAAGATCACCAGCCAGAAAGGCATCGGCATCACCGAGGCGGCCCGCCGCGTCGCCGATCTCGGCTGGACACCGTCCTACGTCAAGGAGGCGATGAGCTTCCCGACCGACTACAAGATCTCCAAGGCGCCGCGCGACCCGATGAAGCAGGTCCTGCGCTCCTACTTCCCGATGCAGGAGGAGAAGGACAACCGCGTCTATGGTGCGCTGGACGCCGCGCTGCGCGGCGACATGTTCCGCAATGTCGAGCCGCGCTGGATCGAGTGGATGAAGCTGTTCCTGGCGATCATCCCCTTCCCGGAAATCTCGGCGGCGCGGTCGATGGCGACGCTGGGCCAGCTGGCGCCGGGCGACGATTTGCGCACCGGCTTCACCATGCAGATGATCGACGAGTTCCGGCACTCGACGATCCAGATGAACCTCAAGAAATGGTACATGGAGAACTACATCGACCCGGCCGGGTTCGACATCACCGAGAAGGCGTTCGGCAAATGCTACGCCACCACCATCGGCCGGCAGTTCGGTGAGGCTTTCCTGACCGGCGACGCCATCACCGCGTCCAACATCTATTTGCAGGTCGTGGCGGAGACCGCCTTCACCAACACCCTGTTCGTCGCCATGCCGTCGGAGGCAGCGCGCAACGGCGACTATGCCCTGCCCACCGTCTTCCTTTCGGTGCAGAGCGACGAATCCCGCCACATAGGCAACGGCCATTCCATGCTGATGTCGGTGCTGAAGGAGCCGGACAACCACCTGCTGCTGGAACGCGACATCCGCTATTCCTTCTGGCAGAACCACATGATCGTCGATGCCGCCATCGGCACGATCATCGAATACGGCACCAAGCACCGCGACAAGAACAAGGAATCCTACGCCGAACTGTGGCACCGCTGGATCTTCGAGGATTACTACCGCACCTACCTGCTGCCGCTGGAGAAGTACGGCATCAAGATCCACCACGACGACGTCCACGAGGCCTTCGACAGCATCGTCAAGAAGAACTACGTCCACAAGATCGCCCAATTCTTCTCCGCCGGCTGGTGGGCCAACTTCTGGCGCATCGAGGCGATGACCGAACGCGACTTCGAATGGTTCGAAAGCAAGTATCCGGGCTGGTACGACGAGTTCGGCGTCTGGTGGGAGAATTACGCCAAGCTGAGCAAGCCCGGCAGCGTGCCGATCACCTTCGCCGACACCGGCTATGTCTATCCGCACCGCTGCTGGTCGAGCCTGGTGCCCTGCGTGATCCGCGAGGATTTCACGACCGACGAGGTGGACGGCGAACTCTTCACCTACGCCTCCGAAGTCGACCGCTGGACCCACAAGGAGGCGTTCGCCGCCGAGTACCAGGGCCGCCCGACCCCGGCGATGGGCCGCTTCTCCGGCCGGCGCCAGTGGGAGGAGGTCTATGACGGCTGGGACCTCGCCGACGCCATCCAGGACATGGGCTTCGTCCGTCCCGACGGGAAGACGCTGATCGCCCAGCCGCATCTGTCCTTCGAGGAGAAGGATATGTGGACGCTGGACCATGTGCGCGGCCACACCATCCGTAGCCCGCTGCTGGCGCTCCGCGAAATGACGCCGCAACAGCGTCAGGCGCATGTCGAGGAATACCGCAAGGGCTTCAAAATCCGCCGGGTCTGATCCCAGGGCTATTCATTCGGGCCCGCCCCCCTTTCCAGACGGAAAGGGGGAACGGGGATCCCATGCGGACATCACCGCGGAGATCGACAGACCATGACCGCACAAGCGCTACAGAACAGCCCGGCCGTCCACACCGTCCGGCTGGAGCCGGTCGGCATCGAAATGGAGGTGGCGGAAGGGGAAACCATCCTCGACGCCGCCTTCCGCCAGGGCGTCTCGCTGATGCATGGCTGCAAGGAGGGGCAATGCTCCGCCTGCAAATGCCTGCTGATCGACGGCGACGTCGAGATGCTGAAATACTCCACCTTCGCGCTCTCCGATCCGGAGCGCGACAGCAACCACATCCTGCTCTGCCGCTCGCTGGCCTACAGCGACGTGGCGGTGGAATTGCTGAACTATGACGAGGATCTGCTGTCCCGCTCCATTCCGGTGAAGGACTTCAACGCGCGGCTGGCGGCGGTGGCGCCGCTGACCCACGACATCGTCGCCATTGCGCTGGACCTCGACCAGCCGATGAAGTTCTGGGCCGGGCAATATGCCGACATCACGCTGCCCGGCATCGGCCTGACGCGGTCCTTCTCGATGGGAAACCCGCCGGCGGACGGCAGCCGGTTGGAGTTCATCATCAAGAAATACCCGGACGGCGCCTTCTCCCGCCAGCTCGATGGCGGGCTGTCGGTCGGCGACCGGGTGAGCGTCCGCGGCCCCTACGGCAGCTGCTTCCGCCGCGAGGGGCGGGAGGGGCCGATGATCCTGGTCGGCGGCGGGTCGGGCATGGCACCGCTGCTGTCGATCCTGCGCGATCAGGCCGCCAGCGGCGAGACGCGGCCGGTGCGTTTCTTCTACGGCGCCCGCAGCCGCCGGGACCTGTTCCACCTCGACCAGTTCGAGGAGTTCGCCCGCAGCCTGCCGGACTTCGCCTTTATCCCAGCCCTGTCGCATGCCGAGGAGGGCGACGGCTGGACCGGTGAGACCGGCTTCATCCACGAGGTGCTGCGCCGGCACCTGTCCGGGATGGATGAGGTGGAGGAGGCCGACGTCTTCTCCTGCGGGCCGCCGCCGATGATCGACGCGGTGTTGCCGGTCCTGCAAATGGCCGGCGTCGATTCCGCGCGCGTCTATTTCGACAAATTCACCCCCGCGACCCGCTGAGACGGGCCACTGAGGCGGGCTTATGCAAACACGGGAGGAACGACAATGACCATGCAGGAAACCGCATCCGCAGCCGCCGGGGCTAAGGTCTTTCCGGGCTCCGACAGCCGCCGCTACAATTACTTCGAGCCGAAGGGCCGCAAGGCGACCCATTACGAGGACGTGACGGTCGACGTCCAGCCCGATCCGGAGCGCTATCTGCTCCAGAATTGGATCATTTCCTTCGGCGACGGCACGCCCACCTATTCCAAGGACTGGACCGCGCTGAAATGCACGGACTGGCACGGCTTCCGGGCGCCCGACCAGGAATGGGAACGCACCCATTACCAGCGCCAGTCCACCATCGTCGGCATGATCCAGAATGTGGTGGAGAACGCACGCCGCGCCGGGGCGCCCCAGCGCTTCGACAAGGCCTGGGTCGCCGTGCTCCAGAACCATGTCGGCGCCTTCAAGCATGCCGAATATGGCTTGGGCACCGCGCTGATGCGGGCGCAGCGCTACGGCTACACCCAGATGGTCAACAACGCCATCCTGACCAACGCCTCCTACAAGCTGCGTTTCGCCCAGGACCTGACGCTCTATCTGGCGGAGGTCGGCAGCGATATCGGCGGTTTCGACCTGGATGCCGGCAAGGCGCACTGGCTGGACGACCCGATCTGGCAGCCCTGCCGCGAGGCGGTGGAGCATATCCGCGCCGCCACCGACTTCCTGGAGCAGTATTTCGCCGTCAACCTCGTCTTCGAACCGCTGGTCGGCGAGCTGTTCCGTAGCGGCTTCGTCATGCAGGTGGCCGCGGCGCAGAACGATTTCTCCACCCCGTCGGTCATCTCGGCGGCCGAAGCCGACTATGAACGGAACCTCGCCAACGCGGTTGAACTGTTCGCCCTGCTGCTGTGCGATCCGGCCCATGGCGAGGACAACCGGACCATGCTGCAAAGCTGGTTCACCCATCATGGCGGGCTGGCGGTGAAGGCGGCCTTGCAGCTTCAGCCGCTGTGGTCGCTGCCCAGGGTCAAGGCGGCCAACTTCGTCGAAGCGTTCGAGCGGGCGCGCGGCCGCGTCGCCGCCATCGGGCGGGAGATCGGCATCGACGCCGACCTGCCGGCCCTGCCGCCGGTCGAGGTCGGGCAGGACGCAACTCCGGCTGCCGCTGCGGCCGCAGTCACCGACGCTGCGGCCGAGTGAGCTTTCCCGCATCTCCGCCAGCTTCCGCCACAAGAGGACAAGACCATGAGCGTCACCACCGTGCAGCAGCTTTTCAAGCCGCTGAAGGACATCACCCAGGACGGCACCATCTCGCACCAGTGCGGCGTGACGATGAACGACAGCGTCGAGGCGCGCTGCATCGCCGAGGTGATGGAGAGCAAGCCCGGCATCACCGTCACCTACCTGCCGGCGATGATCCGCATCGATGGCGAAGGCAAGATCGAGTTCAAAATGAGCGAGATCGGTGAAGCGCTGGGCCGCGAGATGACCCCGCACATCTTCGAGATCTCCACCTCCACCCACTATGGCCGCATGGTCATGATCGACGAGGACACCGTCGTCCTCTTCGGCAACATGGACGATGCGCTGGCCTACGAGTGATCTCGGGCCAGTGAACTCCGGCCAATGATCTCGGGCCAATGATCTCGGGAAGGCGGGGCCTGCTTCAGGTCCGGCGGGCTCCGCCTCTTTTTTCAAATCCGCAAAATCAACAATGGGAGGGAAAGACGCCATGCCGAAGATGATGCTGCACCGTGCCGAAGCGCGGGCCGCGCTTGCCCGTGGGGTGGGCAAGCTGGCGCTGGCGGTGCGCGGCACGCTGGGGCCGAAGGGAACCAACGCGATCATCGACCGCCCCATCGGCACGCCGATGATCTCCCGCGACGGCGTCAGCATCGCCGCCGAGATCGAGCTGCCCTGCCGCTTCGAGAATATGGGCGCCCAGGTGGTGCGCGAGGTGTCGAAACAGACCAACGACGTGGCCGGCGACGGCACCACCACAGCCACCGTTCTGGCCGACGCGCTGATCCAGGACGGTGTCGCCGTGCTTGCCGACGGGCATGGTTCGGTGGAGTTGGTGGAGGGGATGGAGCGCGCCTGCGGCTTGGTCGTCGACCGGCTCCGCCACATCGCCCGGCCCTTGGAAAGCCATGCCCAACTGGAGCAGGTGGCGACGGTCGCGGCGACCGATCCCGCACTCGGCCGGCTGGTGGCGGACGCGCTGCGCCGGGTCGGGGTGGAAGGGGTGATCGACATCGAATATGGCCAGCCGGGCGCGCCGACGGCGCTGCATGTGCTGGAGGGCATGGTGCTCGACCGCGGGTTCCTGTCCCACCATATGGCGACCGAACCGACCGGCCAGAGCGCGGTGCTGGAACGGCCCTATATCCTGATGACCGACCACAAGATCACCGATCCGGAACCGATCCTGCGTCTGGTCGACCGCATCGCCGCCGGGCACCGCCCGCTGCTGATCATCGCCGACAGCGTGGCGCCGGAGGTGGTGGCGGCGCTGATGGCTCTGCGCCGCGAAGGGCGCGCCACGGTGGTGGCGATCAACCCGCCGGAATTCGGCCACTGGCGTCAGGCGACGATGGAGGACATTGCGATCCTGACCGGCGGGCGGGTGATCGCCCGCGACCTGGGCGGACGTCTTGACAGCGTGGCGGCGGAGGATCTGGGGGGCGCCGAGCGCATCGAGGTGTCCGCCGGCCGGACCACCATCCTGCGCGGCCATGGCAATCCGGACGCGCTGGCGGCCCGCCGCGCCCTGGTGCAGCGCCAGTGGGAGGAGGCTCCCCCCAACATCGAGCGGGACAAGCTGTCCCAGCGGCTGGCGAAGCTGACGCACGGCACCGCCTTGATCGAGGTCGGCGGCGCCACGCCGGTGGAGCAGAAGCGCACCGCCCAGCTTCTGGAGGATTCGCTGGCTGCCGCCCGCGCCGCGCTGGCGGAGGGAGTGGTCCCCGGCGGCGGCACCGCGCTGGCCCGCGTCGCCCCGCTGCTCGACCGGCTGGCCGAGGATGTGGGGGAGGGCGAGAGGGCCGGGGTGCGGCTGGTGCGACGGGCGATGGTGCAGCCTTTGATCTGCATCGCGGAGAATGGCGGGCTGGACGGGGCCGGCGTCGCCGCGCGCGTCGCCACGCTTCCCGACGGGTCCGGCTTCGACGCCCGCAGCGGCCGGTTCGGCGACCTGTTCGCTGCCGGAATCATCGATCCGGTCAAGGTCACCACGTTGGCATTGCTGAACGCGGTGTCGGTCGCCAAGCTGGTGCTGACCACCCACACCCTGATCGCGGACATCCCCGACGACGTCGATCCTACCGCCGGCCCGGCCCGCGGCGGCGGAATGGAACGGTACGGGCGGACCTGATCCTTTTCGGCCGTAACACCCCACCTCCCCCTTCGGAGAGAAAGGCAGGAAAAAAGCCATAGAGTAATCCGCTACTACCGCTCCCGCTTCGGTTCGGCTTATGGTTTATTATACAAACAATCATTGATGCGGAGCGTATCCGGGTAAGCCTCCGCATCCCTTGTCCAAAGACAATCGGCGCATCGGAAACATTCCACAGAAGACGCCGGGAAGCAGGGAGGGACAATGTTGGCCAACGAACAGGCTGGCGCCGGCCGTCTGGCCGTCGCTTCGCCGGCACCGGCGCTCCACGCTCTGGTGGATGGCGAAACGGCCACGATGAAGGCATGGGAGGATTTCGTTTCCGGCTCGCGCCGGGACAATCTACCCGTGCGCGACGTGGTCATCCGATCCTGGGCGCGATGTCAAAGCTTCCTGGTCGATGCGCGGGCGGATGCAGCCCCGGTGGTTGGCCGCGATCATATCGAGGCCCTGCGCCGCGACAACCGCGACCTGCTCCAGGCGGCGGCCACGACCCTGGCGGAGGCGGCGGACCTGCTGTCCGGCACCCGCACGGTGATGCTGATCACCGATGCCAACGGCGTGGTGCTGGAGGCGGCCGGCGACCGTGCCACCTTGAGCGTGGCGCGGGATATCAGCCTGGCCTGCGGCGGCCAATGGGGCGAGACCTTTGCCGGCACCAACGGCATCGGCACGGCATTGGCGTCCAAGCAGCCGGTGCTTGTCCAGGCGGCGGAGCATTATTGTGCCGGCATCAAGGGATGGAGCTGTGCCGGGGCGCCGATCCACGACCCCGTCGACGGATCGGTCGTCGGCCTGCTCGACATCTCCGGCCTGAAGCAGAGTTTCACCGGGCAGGCCCTGGCCCTGGCGGTGGTCGCCGCCCGGCAGGTGGAATGGAACCTCGCCCGCCAGACCGAGGCCGAACATGTCCGGCTGCTGGAGGCCTGCCTGGAGGACAGCCAGAAATATTCCGGCGAAGGGCTGATCGCACTCGATGCTCGCGGGCGCCTGCTTTATGCCAGTCGCAAGGCGGCGCATCTGCTGAAGGCCAGTTTCGGATCGGATCTGCCGCAGCTGAATCGGGGGACGAGGCTGCCGATAGCTGGGATCGGGGCTGGAATCGGAGGTGGGGCAGGGGACCGGTTGCCGGTTCCGGCCGACTGGGTCCGGCCGCTGATTCTGGATGGGGAGCGGCGGGGAACGCTGCTGGTCATCCCCGCTGCGGCATCGGGCCGCCCATCCGTCGGCCGTCGCGCGGTGCCTGACGAGTCCGACCACAGCCGTTCGCGCTTCGCCGACATCGTCGGCGATAGCGACAGCCTGCGCATGGTGATCGGGCAGGGGGAACGTCTGGCGCCGCTGCCGGTCCCCATCCTGATCGAGGGAGAGACCGGCGTCGGCAAGGAGCTGTTCGCCCGCGCCGTCCACGGCCACAGTGCTGCGGCAGGCGGCCCCTTCGTGCCGTTCAACTGCGGTGCCGTCTCGCGCGAGATGCTGGGCAGCGAGCTGTTCGGCTATGTGCGGGGTGCCTTCACCGGCGCGGCGGCGGAAGGGCGCATCGGCCGCTTCGAACTGGCGGACGGCGGCACCCTGTGCCTCGACGAGATCGGCGAGTTGCCGCTCGACCTTCAGCCCTATCTGCTGCGGGTTCTGGAGGAAGGCGTGCTGTACCGCATCGGCGACAACGTACCGCGCCGGGTGTCGGTGCGGCTGCTCGCCATGACCAACCGGAACCTCCGGCAGGAGGTCGCCGCCGGCCGCTTCCGCCGCGACCTATATCACCGCCTCGCCGTGACCGCCCTGCGCGTGCCGCCCCTGCGCGACCGCCATGGCGATGTTCCCCGCCTGATCTCCCACTTCAACGGCCTGCTGGCGCAACGGCACGGCCGGGCGCCCGTCCGCTTCACCGCGGCGGCGCTGGATCTCCTGCAACGCTACGACTGGCCGGGCAATGTCCGGGAGCTGCGCAATGCGGTCGAACGGGCGGTCCTGCTGTCCACCAGCGGCAGCATCGACATCGGCGACCTGCCGGACGAACTGCGCGATGCCTGCGGCTGCGCGGCGGCCGACGGGTGGCCATTGCTGGGATCCCCGGCCCCGCCCATCGTGGCGCCCGGCGCCATCGCATCGACTCCAGTGTCACCTCCAACGGCGATGGCGCTGACGGAGACCGAACAGAGAACCATCAAAGATGTGATTGTGGCAACCGGCGGGAACCTGTCCGACGCGGCGGCTGTCCTCGGCATCTCGCGCAGCACGCTGTATCGGAAAATGAGCCAGCACGGCATTCAGCGCACGTCCGCCGGAAAGGCGTAAAAGCCGCTCCGTCCAAAGCAACGGCAGCCGGGTTTGAAACCGCGTTCAAGGAAGGATGGGCGCATGTGCCAGATCTTCGTCAATGCCGATCCGATCCTGTACGAGGCGCGGTCACGGTCGGTGCGCATCCACGGCATGGTCACCAGCATCCGGTTGGAGAACCTGTTCTGGAACGTCCTTGCCGACATCGCCGCGGAACAGGGGACGACGACGAACAGGCTGATCCTGTCTCTGTACGACGAGGTTCTGGAGGCCCATGGGGCCGTGCAGAACCTCGCCTCCTTCCTGCGGGTCAGCTGTGTGCGTTACCTGACCATGAAGCCACAGATGCTTCTGCCCGGACAGTCCGGCGGCCTTCTGGAGGGTGCGGACACGTTGCCCGCCGCTGACGGCGCATCGGTCGTCTCGCTGCGGCGGGACGGACGGCAGCAGGACAGGGCGTGACGGTGGACTGCCGGTCACAGCCGCCAGGAGCCGAGCAGGACTTCGAGAAAGCGCGCCGCCATCGGTGAGAGGATGGCGCCATGCCGCCGGACGACGCCGATCGTCCGGGAGATCTTCGGATGGCCCAGGGGGAGGGTCAGGATGATGGGATGGCCGGAGGACGGCGTGGCGAGCTTGGGGAGCACGGCGACGCCGAGCCCAGCCTCCACCAGACCGAGCGAACTTGCGAGATGCGTGATCTCGTAGGACCAGTTGAGCTTCAGGCCGTGTTGCGCCAGCGCATTGTCGATCAGCGCCCGGTTGCCGCTGGTCCGGCCCACGGTGATGACCCGGTGCGCGGCCAACTCGTCCCAGTTCACCACCGTGTGGGCCGCCAGCGGATGATCGTGCCGGCAGGCGACGACGAAGGGATCCTCGGCCAACGGCGTGAATTCGATGTCCGGGTGCGAGGTGCCGATGAAGTTGATGCCGAAATCGGCCTCGCCGCGCGCCACCGCCTCCAGCCCCTCGTTGGCGCCGAGATCGAGGATGCGGATACGGATCCGCGGGAACGCGATGCTGAAGCGGCTGATCGCGTTGGGGAGGAAATAGAACACCGCCGTCGGGACGGAGGCGATGGTGATCTGGCCGCCGCTCCGTGCGCCGAGATCGCTGATCCCCAGCAGCGACGTTTCGAACTCATCCAGGAAGCGGCGGACCTTGGGCATGAAATCACGCCCCACCATCGTCAGCGCGACATGGCGGGTGGAACGCTCGAACAGCGCCACGCCCAGCGTGTCCTCCAGCTTTTGAATGCGGCGGCTGAGCGCCGGCTGCGACAGGTTCAGAAGCTCGGCGGCGCGGTTGAAGCTGCCCAGTTCCGCCACCGCGATGAACGCCTTCAGATCGACCAGTTCGAAATTCATGCCCAGCTCCGCAGGATTTATGCCCGGCTCCGCAGGAATTTTGCCCAGCTTCGCTGGCGGCACATTGATGCGTAAAATGGAATAATACTGCGAATCAATGCATTTCACAAATATCGTTCGCGGTCAGAATATCGGCGCATCGGCTTTCTTCGCCCACCGGCGAACCCAAGAGAAACCAAGCGCCATGACAAATTCGATGAACCGCCAGATCGGCATTCCCTGCGTGATGATGCGCGGCGGGACCTCTCGCGGCCCCTTCTTTCTGGCGTCCGACCTTCCTGCCCTTCCGGCGGAGCGCGACGCCCTCCTGCTCTCGGTGATGGGGGCGGGGAACGATCTGGGGATCGACGGCATCGGCGGCGGCAACCCGCTGACCAGCAAGGTGGCCATCGTCGGTCCCGCCACAAGGGCCGGAGCCGATGTGGATTACCTGTTCGCCCAGGTGCGGGTGCAGGAAGGGGTGGTCGACACCTCGCCCAACTGCGGCAACATGCTGGCCGCGGTCGGCCCCTTCGCCATCGAGTCCGGACTTGTCCCGGCGGCGAATGGCGTCACGGTGGTGCGCATCCACAACGTCAACACCGGCAAACTGATCGAGGCCCGCATCCAGACCCCCGGCGGTCAGGTGGCTTATGAGGGCGAGGCCGTCATCGACGGCGTGCCCGGCACCGCCGCCCCCATCCATCTTGCCTTTCTCGACGCCGCCGGCGCCAACACCGGCCGGCTGCTGCCCACCGGATCGCCGGTCGACCTGATCGACGGGATCCCGGTGTCCTGCGTCGATGCCGCCATCCCGGTGATGCTGGTTCGTGCCGCCGACCTCAGCAAGACGGGGTACGAGCCGGTGGACAGCTTCCGGTCCGACCGGGAATTCATGGCCCGGCTGGAGGCGCTGCGCGTCGAGGCCGGCCGCCGCATGGGCTTTCCCAACGCGGCCGGCATGGTGATCCCCAAGCCGGTCCTGCTGGCCCCGCCGACGCGCGGCAGCACACTGACCGTCCGGTATTTCATGCCGCACGATTGCCATCGGGCGATGGCCATCACCGGCGCCGTCGCCACCGCCACCGCCTGCACCATTCCGGAAACCGTGGCCGCCGCCCTGGTGGGGCGGTTCACCATGCCCGGCGACATCACCTTCGAACATCCAGCCGGCCGTCTGACTGTTCGCCTGGAGACTGGCGCCGGGCAATCCGCGCCGACCGCCAGCATCCTGCGCACCGCGCGGCGCCTGTTCGAGGGAACCGTGTTCGCCCGCCCATCGACCCCGTCGCGGACCGCCTTGGCGGCCTGACGCCACAGCATCAGAGAGGAGGAAACACCATGCGTCCACAAACGGGGACCGATACCCTGACGCCGAGCAAGCCCAAGGCCATCTACAAGGCGCTCTATTTCCAAGTCGTCGTCGGCCTGACCCTGGGCATCCTGGCCGGTCATTTCTGGCCCGATTTCGGCGCGGGCCTGAAGCCGTTGGGCGACGGGTTCGTCAAGCTGGTCAAGATGATGATCGCGCCGGTGGTCTTCTGCACCATCGTCAGTGGCATCACCAGCCTGAACGACACCCGCGAGATCGGCAAGACGCTGGTCAAGTCGATGGCGCTGTTCTACGCGCTGACGGCGGCGGCGCTGCTCATCGGGCTGGCCGCGGTCATGATCATCGAGCCCGGCGTCGGCATGCATGTGTCGCCGTCGTCGCTCGACCCGGCGGTGGCCGCGCGCTATGCCAAGCAGGCCGCCCCGGTCGGCTTCACCGACTTCCTGCTGCACATCATCCCGCATTCCTTCTTCGGCGCCTTCGCCGAGGGCGAGGTGCTGCCGGTGCTGCTCATCTCCGTGCTGGTCGGCTTCGGCCTGACGCGGGTCGGCAAGGCCGGCGAGCCGGTGGTACAGGGTATCGAGTCCTTCTCCCACGTGCTGTTCGCCGCCTTCGGCTTCATCATGAAGCTGGCCCCGATCGGCGCCTTCGGCGCGATGGCCTTCACCGTCGGCAAATACGGCATCGACAGCATCGGCTCGCTCGGCCTGCTGATCCTCACCTTCTATGTCGCCTGCGGCGTCTTCCTGGTGGCGATCATCGGCACCCTGGCCCGGCTGCATGGCTTCAGCCTGTGGAAGGTCCTGCGCTATTTCCGCGAGGAACTGCTGATCGTGCTCGGCACCTCCTCCTCCGAGCCGGTCCTGCCGCGCGTCTTGCAGAAGCTGGAAGCGCTGGGCTGCAAGAAGGGCGTCTCCGGGCTGGTTCTGCCGATGGGCTATTCCTTCAACCTCGACGGCACCGCGATCTACCTGACCCTCGCCTCGCTGTTCATTGCCCAGGCCTGCGACATCCACCTGTCGGCCGGTCAGATCGTCGCCATGCTCGGCGTCATGCTGCTGACCTCCAAGGGTGCCGCCGGCGTCACCGGCAGTGGCTTCGTCGCCCTGGTCGCCACGCTGACGGTGATGCCGGACCTGCCGGTGGCCGGCGTCGCGCTGCTGGTCGGCATCGACCGCTTCATGTCGGAAGCCCGCGCCCTGACCAGCATCATCAGCAACTGCGTCGTCAGCATCGTGGTGTCGATCTGGGAGGACGCGTGCGACCGTGAGGTTCTGCATCGCGAACTGAACCAGAGCAGCGCCGGCACCGAGCGCGTCCTGGAGGGGATGGGCGACATCCCGGTCATGCCGCTGGCCGCCCGGGCTCCCGCACATCCGTCGCACTGAACGCTCGACAGCGGCCCGACGATGGGTGCGGAGAACCGGTCGCGAACCGGTCTTCCGCACCCATCGAGCGGTTTCAAAGCGTGGCAAGGGCTGCGGGCAATTCACGCAGATCGGCGATGGTCAGCGTTCCGTCGGGGAAGGGGTGGCGGCCGTCGGCATCGCGCACCCCGACGAAGTGCAGATTGAGGGCCGTTGCCGCCGCATAGTCCTGAACGGCATCGCCGACGAAGGCAACGCGGTCGGGACGCAGGCCGTGGCGGGCGATCAGCATGGATGCCGTCTCCGCTTTGCTTGGCGGGCTGCCGTGGACGGACACGAACCGGCCGGTCATGCCCCGTCTCTCGGCGATGCGCAGCATTTCCTCATGCGGCGTCGCAGAAATGATGAACAGGGCGGACCGGCCGGCATGGGTGGCCAGGAAGTCCGTCGCGCCGGGAATTTCGGCGCAGGCGATCACCGCCTCCTCCACCGCGGCGGCGAAACCGGCGACCATCCGGTCCAGTCGCTCTTCGTCCAGGGCGCGGCCGAGAATATCGCGTTCGAAGCGCGCCAGCTTTTCCCGCCGCGGCATGCCGCCGTTGTCCCGGTGATAGGCGCGGATGGCGTCCTGAACCTCCGGCCCCTCATGGGCATACAGCGTGGCGAAGGTTTCACCCTTCAGGTCGTTGGAATCGCACAGCACGCCGTCGAAATCGAAGATGATGGCGTCCCACCGTTCCTGAAGCCTGCCGTCCATCCCCTATTGTCTCCTGATCTCGATTGTTGAAGAGCGATGCCGGTCACGAGAGGCCGGTCAAGGATCGGGCCACCTTGCGCCGCGGTTCCATGCCTTCATGAAGCACACGCAGGATGATCGTGCCGATTGTCCCATCGGGCAGGAGCCCGGTCGTGTAATAGAGGCAGTGCGCGGCAGCACCGCGCCGGCCTGCTGCCAGTTCCAGATGGAACAGACGAACGTCTGGACCAAGTTCCGGACGCGGCAGCATTCCCGGCCGGTCAGGGGCCTCGGCAACCATCTGGATTGCCTTTTCGATCAGCGTTGCATAGGTGCGCAGTTGGGCGGTTCCAAACCGTGTCCGCGTCGTGCGCAGGATATCCAGGATGTCGCGCTCGGCTGGAGCGGTGAGCCGGTGGCTCATTCCCGAGCGACCTGCTCGGCAATATCCAGGGCTGATCGGGAGGAGAAATCGCCTTGCGCCGCCGCCGCAAGCCCGGCAGCGACCTCGCGCCGCAGGATGGCTATCTTCTCCTGCTCCTGCGCGCGATCCCGTTGCAGCAGGCGCAATGCTTCGCGCACCACTTCACTCGACGACGCATACCCACCTGTCGCCACTTCATGCTCGACGAAATCGACCATCTCGGACGGAAGACTGACATTCATCGTCGCCATGGGTGGCTCCTCGTCATGACCGGCTGTCATTATGGAGAGTATGGCAAAATTTGTCAAAGTATCACCCTCTTTGAGGGCGGGGCACCATACGCGAGGTTCTGTTACAAAGTCCGACAGCAAGCCAGGGGCACGGTCTCCGTTACCCTCAAAGCTGCCATCGAACTTTGCAACCGACCCAAGGATCGTGAGGTTTCAGACCGCAACGAGCGCGGCGGCGAAGCTGCGGTAGCTGTGCAGCGGGCGGCCCAGCAGTCCGGTCAGCCGTTCGACATCGCCGGCTTCGGGGATCATGCCGTCGCTGACGTAGCGCTCGGCCATCAGGCGCATCTCATAGGCGGTCCATTTCGGCATGAAGGACGCCATGGTCCGCTCGAACCCGCTGGGATCGTCGCCGCCATAGACCACGGTGCGGCCGAGCAGATCGGACCAGATCGCCGCGACCTGCGGACCCGTCAGTGCGTCGGGGCCGACGAGGTTGATGATTTCCACCGGCAGTTTCCCCGGTGCCCGGTCACGACGGATCAGCTCGATGGCTGCGACCTCGGCGATGTCCCGTGCATCGACCATCGCCACGCCCTTGCCGCCGATCGGCATCGGGTAGACGCCGTGGCCGGTGATCGCATCCTTGATCATCAGTTCGTTGTCGATGAAGTAGGACGGACGCAGGATGGTGGCGCTGAAGCCCATACGGTCGAGCATGCGCTCGGCGCCGAACTTCACGGCAAAATGCGGCACGTTCACCGCACGGTCGGCTTCGAACACCGACTGATAGACGACCCGTTCGACGCCGGCTTCCCGCGCGATGTTCAGGGTGACGAGCGCCTGGGTGAATTCGTCGCCGGTGACGGCGTTCAGCAGGAACAGGGTGCGGACGCCGCGGAAGGCGGCACGCAGCGCATCGATGTCCAGCATGTCGCCCTGGGCGACCTCCACACCGGCGGGGAAAGCGGCTTTCGACGGGTCGCGGGTCAGAACGCGCACGTCGGCGCCGCGCTTGACCAGCTGGTCGACGACATGGCGGCCGACACGGCCGGTGGCTCCGGTAACGAGGATGGTCATGGGGGGCACTCCGCTTTGGGGTTCAGTTGATGCCCTTGACTTTACCGATCCATACAGGGTCCGATAGGCCACGAATTTGGACGGATCGTCTCATTGGTGGAACGGATGGACCTGCTTGCCCTGGCCGATTTCAATCTGGTCGCCCGTCATGGCGGGTTCGGAAAGGCGGCGCGCGCGGCCGGTCGCCCGAAGGCGACCTTGTCGCGGCGCGTCGCGGAGTTGGAGGCGAGCCTCGATCTCCGCCTGTTCGAGCGCGGCGCCCGGACACTCAAGCTGACTGCGGAGGGCCAGGCGCTGTTCGAGCGGACCGGCGCATTGCTGACCGAACTCGACGAGACGGCGAAGGCGATTGCATCCGGCGGCCACAGTCCCCGCGGACGGTTGCGGATCAGCGCGCCCTTGCTGTTCTCGCAGACCGCCATCGGCAAGCTGGCAGCCGGATTCCTGCGCAAATACCCGGAGGTCCGGCTTGAGATCGTCACGGAGGACCGGGCCGTCGACATGGTCGAGGAAGCCTATGATCTGGTCATCCGCGTCAATCCGGACCCGGACGCGGGCCTTGTCGGGCGCGTCTTCCTGCGGGACCGCCTTGTCGTGGTGGCAAGTCCGGACCTGCCGTTCCCCGCGGGCAACGACACCGTTCCTGTCGTCACCCGCGGATCGCCGGGGCAAGCCGGACCCGGGTCCGGATCGTGGGAGATTGTGACACCGGCGGGTCCGTCGACCATCACGGTCGAACCGATGCTCAGCCTCTCGTCCTTCGTCATGGTCCGCGATGCGGTTCGCATGGGTGTGGGGGCTGCCCGCCTGCCGCTGTCGCTCGCCAGCCCGGATCTGGCCGCCGGCAGGCTGGTGAGCTGGGGCGATGTGGTCGGGTCCGAGACGGAGTTGTGGGTGCTCTACCCGACGCGACGGCTGCTCAACGCGCGCGTCTCCGCCTTCCTGGAGCATCTGAAGTCGGCATTTCCGCAGGGAACCCCGGAAGAGCTTGCGGCCTATGTCGAGGGGTGACGGGACGGTTACCCGGATTTCGCTCCCTCGCGGTGGCGCCGCACATGGTCGATCAGGGCGCGGAGCTTGGGCGTCACCGTCCGCCGGCTCGGAAAATACAGGAAGAAGCCGGCGAAGGGCGGCAGCCAGTCGTCGAGGATCGTAACCAGTTCACCGCGCTCAAGATAGGGCTGGAACGTCTCCTCGATCCCGAAGGTGATGCCGGCGCCGGCGAGCGCCGTGCGAAGCATCAGCAGCATGTCGTTGGTGGTGATCTGCGGCTCGACCGACACGTCGAAGGCGTGTCCGTCCTTCTCGAACTCCCAGCGGTAGGGGGCCGTGTCCGGCTGCGGCCGCCAGCCGACGCAGCGGTGACGGACGAGGTCGCGCGGGTGCTCCGGCGTCCCGTGACGCGCGAGATAGCCGGGTGTCGCCACCGCGATCTGGCGCTGGTCGCCCGTCAGCGGCACCGCGATCATGTCGCGCTCGATGACCTCGCCGAGACGCACGCCCGCATCGAAGCCGGCAGCGACGATATCGAATTCCAGATCGGTCACCGTCACGTCGAGGGTGACGCCCGGATAGGCCTCGCTGAAGGAGGCGATCAGCGGTCCGGACAGGAAGCGCTCGGCAATCGAGGTGACGGCGATCCGCAGCAGGCCGCGGGGTTCCGACGCCGAGCCGGACGCCGCATCGATGGCGCTCGCGATTTCGGCCAATGGGGTGGAGACCTGCGCCAGGAAGCGCTCCCCGGCTTCGGTCAGCCGCACGCTGCGGGTGGTGCGCAGGAACAGCGCCTGCCCCAGCGCCGTCTCCAGGCGCTGGACGCCCTGGCTGACGGCCGAGCGCGTCACCCCGAGGCGGTCGGCCGCCGCACGGAAATTGCCGGTCTCCGCCACCGCGGCGAACAGGGGCAAGAGGTTCAGGTCGATCTGCATTGGTTAGCTGTTTTAACCACAGCGTCCAACAATTGGCAAGTTATCTCGACAGCGGTCGAATGCCACCTTCTGGGCATGGACGGTGGGCGCACACATCGCTCTGCCGGATTGAGGGAGACCACAATGACCAATCTGCCAAACACCTACGATCTGACCGGCAAGGTAGCACTCGTGACCGGCGCCCGTCGCGGCATCGGGCGGGCCGTGCTGGACCTGCTGCGGACCCGCGGCGCGCGGGTCGTGGCGACCGACCTGTCCGACGAGGTCCGGTCGCTCGAAGCCGACGATGTCGCCACGCTGGTCGGCGACGTCTCGGACGAGGAGCTTGCCCGGCGTTCGGTCGATCTCGCCCGAGAGCGCTTCGGCCGGCTCGACATCGTCGTCTGCAATGCCGGACGGACCCTGAACAAGCCGCTGGCCGAAACCTCGGTCGAGGAATACGACCGCATCTTCCAGATCAACGCCCGCGGCGCTTTCGTCACCATCCGCGCGGCGATGCCGCTGATGGAGGAAGGCGGCGGCGGTGCCGTCGTCATCAACTCCTCGCTGTCGGCGACGACGGCCTTCCCGACGCAGGCCGCCTACGCCTCGTCCAAGGCAGCTTCGGCGCAGCTCGCCCGCATCGTCGCCGTCGAATATGGCCGTCGCGGCATCCGCTGCAATGTGGTCCTGCCCGGCGTCATCGACACCGACATCATGGAAGGCGTGGTCGAGAACGGCCGGGAGATGCTGCGGAGCTTCGGCGACGCCCACCCGGTCGGGCGCATCGGTCGTCCGGAGGAAGTTGCCGAGGCAATCGCATTCCTGGCGTCGCCAGCTTCCAGCTTCATCACCGGCGCACAGCTTTTCGTCGACGGTGGCTACACGGCGCAGTGACCGCCGCCGATAGCTTGCCGCAACCGTCGACATCCATATCCATTGAAATACAGGAAATCGTCATGACCATCGACCAAGTCGTTCTCATCACCGGTGCGTCCAGCGGCATCGGCGAGGCCACCGCGCGCATTCTCGCCGGGGCCGGCGCCACCCTGATGCTGGGGGCGCGGCGGACGGAGCGGCTCGACGCGCTTGTCCGGGAAATCCAGGCGAAGGGCGGCAGGGCCGCCGCCCGCGCCCTCGACGTGACCGACCGCGCCAGCATGGAGGGCTTCGTTGCCGAAGCCAGGGACCGCTTCGGCCGGGTCGATGTCCTCGTCAACAATGCCGGCGTGATGCCGCTCTCCCCGCTCGCCTCCCTGAAGGTCGAGGAATGGGACCGCATGATCGACGTCAACATCCGCGGCGTCCTCCATGGCATCGCGGCCGTCCTGCCGGTCATGGAGGCACAGGGAGGCGGGCACGTCGTCAACATCGGTTCGGTCGGCAGTTTCGAGGTGGTGCCGACCTCCGCCGTCTACAGCGCAACCAAATTCGCGGTGCGGGCCATCACCGACGGATTGCGGCAGGAAAGCGAGACGATCCGCACGACCTGCATCTATCCCGGCGTGACGCGCTCCGAACTTGCCGACACCATCACCGACGAGACGGCTGCCCGCGCGATGGTGGAATACCGCCGCAACGCTATCGAACCGGAAGCCATCGGCCGGGCTGTTCTTTTCGCCATCGAACAGCCGCGGGATGTCGGGGTCAACGAGATCACCGTCCGTCCGGTCGCCCGCAGCTGAGGGCAGGGCGCGCCGATCCGTCGGGAGTTGCCGGGGCCGTTCGCCCCGGCCGCCTGCTGCGCGTCACGCACAGGGCAGCCCCGTGAAAATCGGCAGTAAACTTGACGGTGCCCGCAATTCCTTCGTAAAAATTGCGTCATGAATACGTAAGAGGGAAGAAATGTCGGGCATAGAGAAGTTATCTCTTAAACAAGCGCTTCTCATCGGCGCATGCATGTTCTTGCCGGTCCAGGCGGGTGCCGCGTCGCCATCCACGGATACGCTCGCAGCGAAGCACGCGTCTGCGAATTACAAGGAATTTGTCGAACTTCTCGCCATTCCCAACGATGCAGTTGTTCCGGCTGACATTCAGAAGAACGTCGCGTGGCTGGAGCAGGCCTTCCAGAAGCGCGGCTTCCAGGCGCGTGCGTTGGCGAACAACGGCAAGCCGATGCTGTTTGCGGAACTGCCCGGCGCCGATCCCGCCAAGAAGACCATCCTGTTCTACGCCCATCTGGACGGCCAGTCGGTCACCCCGCAGCAATGGAAGCAGAAGAGCCCCTGGGACGCGACGCTGAAGCAGAAGACCGACAAGGGCGAGTGGGAGACGATCCCGCTGGAGAAGCTGTACGGCGAGCAGGTCGATCCGGACTGGCGGCTGTTCGCGCGGTCTTCGTCGGACGACAAGGGTCCGATCATGATGCTGCTGACGGCGTTCGACGCGCTGAAGGAGGCCGGCCAGAAGCCCAGCGTCAACGTCAAGATCATCCTCGATTCCGAAGAGGAGAAGGGGTCGCCGTCGCTGGGCGAGGTCATCCGGCAGAATGCCGAGCTGCTGAAGAATGACGCGCTGCTGGTGCTCGATGGCCCGATGCACCAGAGCAACAAGCCGACGCTGGTGTTCGGCAACCGCGGCGTCGCCCAGGCGACCCTGACGGTCTTCGGCGCCAAGCAGGGCCTGCACAGCGGCCATTTCGGCAATTATTCGGCCAATCCGGCGATGCGGCTGGCGCAGCTGTTGGCGTCGATGAAGGACGAGAACGGTCGGGTCACCATTCCCGGCTATTACGACTCCGTGAAGATCGACGCGGCGGCGGAAAAGATCATGGCCGCCGTCCCCGATGACGAAGCGGCGCTGCGCAAGCGGCTGGGCATCGCGCAGGCGGAAAAGGTCGGTAAGAATTATCAGGAGGCGCTGCAATACCCGTCGCTCAACGTCCGCGGCATGGCGGCGGGCGACGTGGGTGCCAAGGCGCGGACGATCATTCCGGAAAGCGCCGTCGCCGAACTCGACCTGCGCACGGTTCCGGAGACGCCGCCGGAGCAGCTGATCGGCATGCTGAAGAAGCACATCGAGGCCCAGGGCTATCATCTGGTCCAGGGCAACCCGACGGACGAGGACCGGGCCAAGTACGACAAGCTGGCCTCCCTGGCTTCGGAGGAGGTTTCCGCCTCCAGTTCCGCGGCGCGGACCGACATGCAGGCGCCGGTCGGCGAGTGGCTCTACCGCTCCTTCAAGGCGACCTACGGCGAGGACCCGGTGCGCATTCGCATGATGGGCGGCACCGTGCCCACCGGAGCGGCGGTCGAGGCGCTGAAGGTGCCCTTCGTCATCGTCCCGCTGGTGAATGCCGACAACAACCAGCACAGCTACGACGAAAACCTGCGCGTCGGGAATTTCGTATCGGGCGTGAAGGGCCTGATCGGACTGCTCCAGCAGCCGTTCTGATCCCCGAAGCGGCGCGCCCGGGATTTCCGGCCCGGCGCGCCGCTTTCCGTTTTGGGGATGTCACGGAACCAAGCTGAACATTGTGGCGGCCTCAGCCTTCCATCGGCCGACGCGGGCAGACCGTCAGCCGGCGGGGTTCGGCGTCGGTCACGAGAACGGTCTCGCTCACGGCGACGCCGCGCGCCGACGCGTACATGTGGAAGACCTGTCCGGGTTCCAGGGGGAAGTCGGCACCCGGGTGGAAGGACTGCGAGAAGTCGCTCGGCCGCGGCGTGCGGGCGTAGAGGCCCATGGCGTAGCCGGTCACGTTGCCGTAGTCGGCCCGCAGCCCGGCGTCCAGCACCGCCGTCCGCAGCAGGGCATCGACATCGCGGGCCTTCGCTCCCGGACGCATGGCGGCGATCTGCCGGTCCTGAAGCTCCGCCAGCTGTTGGAAGGTCTCCCGCGCCCCGGCCGGCGGGTCGCCGACGAAGACCGGCCGCATCAGCCGGGCACCGTAGTTGCCGACCCGCGGCGTCAGTTCGACATGCACGATGTCGCCCGGCATCAGCGTCCGGTCGAGACCGCTGCCGTGCAGGAAATCGACGTGGCCTCCGGTTCCATGGCCACCCGACACCAGGATCGGCCCCGGTCCGCCGTCGTCGGCGCCGAGCCAGAGCTGCGCCGCCGCCGCCGCCGCCGCCACTTCCCGCACCGTCCGGCCGGGAGGCACATGGTCTTCCAACCCCAGCATGCACCGGTCGGCGATGGCGGCGGCGGCCGCGATGGCGTCGATCTCGTCGGCGAACTTGCAGGCGCGTAGACGGTCGCTCAGTCCCGGCAGCGGGACGAAGCGGGCATCGGGGAGCAACTCGCCAAGGCGCTGCGCGGTGGCGACGGTGTGGCCGTAGGAGACCGGATCGACGCCGATCCGCGCGCCGGCAAGGCCGCGTGCCGCTAGCGCGTTGGCTACCGCGCCCTGCGGGTCCTCGTGGTCGTCGAAGGTCGCCACCTCGTCGAACCACACCCCGGAGCGACAGGGGCCGGCGTCGATGGAGCGCAGGACGAAGCAGGGCTCGCCCTCCATCGGCACGATGACGGCACGGTAGAGCGTTTCCGACACGGTGTAGCCGCTGATCCAGGCGATCAGTTCGGCATGGTCGGCCAGGAAGGCGTCGCAGCCTCCGGCCGCCATCGCCTCGCGCAGCCGGGCCATCCGCGGCGCGAAACGCTCGGCCGCTGCGCCGCTCATCCGCAGATCTCCAGGATGGTCAGCATGTAGACGCGGATCATGTCGAGATAGTCGTCGATGTCGACGCGCTCGTCCGGCATGGTGTTGTAGCGGCCGCCGGGACCGCAGACGACGCCCTCCATGCCGCCGGAATGCTGGAGATGGCCGGCGTCGGTGCCGTAGAAGCCGGGCGGGGTGATGGCACCGGTCGGCTGGTCGGTGCCGCGCACCGCGCGGTAGGCGCGGTTCACCGCCTGGACGATCTGGCTGTCCTTCGCCACTTCGAAGGTCGGCATGGTCGGCGTGCCGCCACGGTCCTCGGAGAAGACGCTGGCCTTCAGGCCGGGGAAGCGCGCTTCCAGCGCGTCCAGCTCGCGCCGCAAATCGGTCAGCGCCCCGTCCTCGCTCTGGCCGGTGGCGTAGCGGGCGGACCCCTTGATCCGTACGAAGTCGGCGACCTGGGGCGAGCGCCACTCGTGCAGCTCCTTGCCCAGCGCGCCGTGGACGACGCCGACATGGACGCGGTTGATCGTCGCGTGCTCCGGCGACTTGGCGCCGGATAGGGCCAGCGCGTTCAGCCGCGGGATCAGGTCGCAGGCGGCGACGACGGCGTCGACCGCTTCCTCGCGCTTGGACAGGTGGCGGGTGTCGCCGACCAGCTCGATGACGAAGCTCAGCGCCGCCGCGTGCATCGTCATCGCCTGGAGGTCGGTCGGCTCGCTGTTGATGAAGCAGTCGGCGCGCAGCCCCTGCTCCATCAGCGCCAGCGTGCCGACGCCGCCCTGAAGCTCGCCCACCACATAGGTCAGGATGACGTCGCCGCGCAGCTTCACCCCGGCGTCCATCAGGGTCTTCACCGCGCAGAAATAGGCGGCATCGCCCGCCTTCATGTTGGAACAGCCGATGCCGTAGATGAACTTGTCGTCGATCTTTCCGCCCCAGGGATCGACGGTCCAGCCCTCGGTCACCGGGTTGGTGTCGATGTGGCCGTTGAACAGCAGGCTTTTGCCGCCGCCGGTGCCGCGCCAGCGGCCGACGGCGTTGACCCGCCCGCCGGGCACCGGCGTCAGTTCCGCCTCCAGCCCGAGGGACGACATGGAGGCGGCCATGAAGCGGGCCAGCTCGCGCTCGCCCTCGGTCTGGCTGTAGCTCTTGTGCTGGACCATCCGGGCCAGGAAGGCGAGGGCGGCATCGGTATCCAGGCGGGCGAGAATCTCTGCGGTGTCCATGAGGAATGTTCCCGGAAGCTCAACCGACGGGCGTCGGCGAGGCGGCCATCAGGTCGCGCGTGTAGGGGTGGACATGGTCGGCGTCGACCGCGTCGATGGGCAGCAGGTCGACCAGTTCGCCCCGGCGCATCACGGCGATGCGGTGGGCGATCTGGCGGATCAGGTTGATGTCGTGGGTGATGAAGAGATAGGCGGTCCCGGTCTCGGCCCGCAGCGCCAGCAGCAGCTCGATGATCGAGGCCTGGACCGAGACGTCGAGCGGGGCGGTGATCTCGTCGCAGATGACCAGCGACGGCCGGGCGGCGAAGGCGCGGGCGATGGCGACGCGCTGCTTCTCGCCGCCCGAGAGTTGGTGCGGCCAGCGGGTGGCGTAGGCGGCCGGCAGCCGCACCTGTTCCAGCAGCCGGCCGATCTCGGCACTCAGATCGGCTTGGCCGGTGCCGAACAGCTTGAGCGGACGCGACAGGATCTCGCCCACCGTCTGGCGCGGGTTCAGCGAGCCGTCGGGATGCTGGAAGACGATCTGCACCGCGCGGCGATAGGCGCCGTCCATGTCGCGGGCCGAGCCGATCGGCCGACCGTCGAAGCGGATGCCGCCGGAGAAGTCGGCCAGACCGGTCAGCGCCCGTGCGATGGAGGATTTGCCGGAACCGGACTCGCCGACGATGCCCAGGATCTCGCCGGCCCTGATGTCGAAGCCGACCGCGTGGGTCGCCGGCGGCGGGGGCGGACGGAACAGGCGCGGCCGGGCATAGCGGACCGAGACCGCCTCGGCGGCGAGCAGGACGCGATCCCCGGGCCGGTCGTGGACCAGCCGGTTCTCCGGGCGCGGCACCGCCGCCACCAGCTTGCGGGTTTCCTCGTGGGCGGGGCGGGCGAAGATCGAGGCGGCCGGCGCCTCTTCCACCAGCTGGCCCTTCTTCATCACCGCCACCCGGTCGGCGACGCGCGAGACCAAGGCGAGGTCGTGCGAGATGTAGAGCGCCGCCACCCCGGTCTCGGCCCGCAGCCGGGCGAAGAGGTCGAGGATGCGGGCGCCGGTGATGACGTCGAGCGCGGTGGTCGGCTCGTCGAAGACGATCAGCTCCGGCCGGCAGCCGAAGGCGGTGGCGATGAGAATGCGCTGCTTCTCGCCGCCCGAGATCTCGTGCGGATAGCGCCGCATCAGCGCTTCGGGGTCGCGCAGTTCGACATGGCCCAGCAGCTCCAGCGCCAGATCCCAGGCGGCGCGCCGGGTCAGGCCGCGGTTGTTGACCAGCGTCTCCGTCACCTGCCGGCCGACGGTCAGCGTCGGGTTCAGCGCGGTCGAGGGATCCTGGAACACCATGCCGATGCGCCGGCCGCGGATGCGGGTCAACGCGCGCGGCGGCAGGCTCCGCAGGTCGGTGTCGCCGAGCCGGATGCTACCCGATAGTTCGCGGGCGTTCTTCGGCAGGTGCCGCATGATCGCCCAGGCCAGCGTGCTCTTGCCCGAACCGGATTCGCCGACCAGCCCCAGCACCTCGCCGGGCGCGATGTCGAGGCTGATGTCCTGCAGGACCCGCAAGGGCCGGCTGCCGGTGAGATAGTCGAGCGTGTAGTCGCGCAGGGAAAGGACTGCGGTCATCGTTCGTCCCGCGGGTTCATGGCGTCGCGCAGCCCGTCGCCGAGCAGGTTGAAGGCGATGGCGGTCATCGCGATGGCCAGCGACGGCGCGATGAGGATCCAGGGCGCCTGATGGACGTACTGGCGCGCCTCCGCCACCATCAGGCCCCATTCGGAGGCCGGCGGCTGGGCGCCGAGGCCGAGGAAGCTGAGGGTGGCGAACAGCATCACCGCGAAGGAGACGCGGATCGTCGCCTCGATCACCACCGGGGCCATCACGTTGGGCAGCATCTCGCGGAAGACAATCCACGACGCGCTCTCGCCGCGCACGGTGGCCGACTTGACATAGTCCTGGCCGCGCACGGTCAACGCCACCGCGCGGGTGACGCGCGCCATGCCGGGGGCGAAGGTGACGGCGATGGCGATCATCGCGTTGCCGGCGCCGTTGCCCAGCGTGCTGACCAGCAGCAGGGCGAGCAGCAGGCCCGGCACCGCCATCACCGCGTCGATGGTGCGCATGATCGCCTCGTCCCAGCGCCCGCCGAGATAGGCCGACGCGGTGCCGACCACGGCTCCTGCGACGGTGCCGAGCAGGGTGGCGGCCAGCGCCATCGGCAGGGTGGAGCGGGCGCCGACCAGCAGGCGGCTCAGCACGTCGCGGCCGAACTGGTCGGCGCCGAACCAGTTCTGGGCGCCGAGCGGACGGAAGCGGCCGAGGAAGTCCATCTTCTCCGGGTCGTGGGGGGCCAGCCAGGGGCCGAACAGGCAGGCTGCGGCCAGCACCGCCAGCAGGATCAGGCCGATGGCGCCTTGCGGCGTGCGCATCAGGCGGCGCAGCAGGTCAGTCATAGCGGATCCTCTTGTCGAGGACGGCGTAGGCGACGTCGGCCAGCGTGTTGGCGACGGCGTAGGTCGCCGACATGATGAGGGCGCCGGCCTGGATCGACGGCAGGTCGCGGGCGGTGACCGCCACCATCAACTGCCGGCCGATGCCGGGGATGGCGAAGATCTCCTCGATGACGATGATGCCGCCCAGCAGATAGCCGACATCCAGCGCCACGATGGTGACCACCGGCAGCAGCGCGTTGCGCAGGGCGTGGCGGACCAGCACCGTGCGTTCCGGCAGCCCCTTCAGCCGGGCGGCGCGGATATAGTCGCTGTGCAGCACGTCGAGCGTTTCCGACCGCACCATGCGGGCGACATGCGCCACTAGGATCAGCGAGGCGGTCAGCACCGGCAGGGCGAGATGCCGCAGCGCCCCGCCGAAATCCTCCAGCGGCGAGACGTAACCGGTGGCGGGCAGCCATTGCAGGCTGTCGGCCAGCAGCATGGCGAGCAGCGTCGCGGTGACGAATTCCGGGAAGGAGACCCCGAGATAGGAAATCAGCCCGGTCGCCATGTCCGCCAGCTTGCCCTGGCGCACCGCCGCCAGCATGCCCAGCGGCACGGCAATCACCAGCATGACTAGGATGGCGGCGACGGCCAGCAGAAGCGAACGGCCGAGCGCCGTCAGCATCTCCGGCCCGACCGGCTGGCCGGTGCGCATCGACAGGCCGAAATCGCCGGTCGCGGCATGGCCGACCCAGCGCAGATACTGCCACCAGATCGGGTCGCCGAGGCCGAGGCGCTCGCGGATCGCGTTCAGCGCCTCGGCGGTGGCGTTCTCGCCCAGCAGGGTGACGGCGGCGTCGGCCGGCAGCGCCTGGGTGATGCCGAAGACCAGCACCGACACGATGAAGACCGTGTAGAGGATCAGCGCCAGCCGCCGCAGGAGCCAGGATGCGCTCACGGCCTCAACCCCGCTTGGGCGCCGCCGCCCCGAGCGAGACGAAGTCGAGGCGGAACACCGAGCCGCGCGGGTGCAGGTCATAGCCCTCGACGTAATCGCGCCGTGCCGCCAGCAGGTCGAAGAAGACGGGGATGACCGACGGCACCTCGTCATGCATCAGCTGCTGCGCCTTGGCGTAGAGGGCGGCGCGCTCGGACTCGTCGGTCTTGGCCCGCGCCTCGGCGACCAGGGCGTCAAAGTCCTTGTTGTTCCAGCGCGTCTCGTTCCAGGCGGCGTCGGAGGTGTAGAGCAGCGAGAAGACCGCGTCGGCGGTCGCCTGCATGTTGTAGAAGCCGACGTAGAAATTGCCCTTCTTCCACACCTGATCCAGGTAGGTGGCGTGCGGCATGGTCTGCACCTGGATGCGGAAGCCGGCGGGCTTCGCCATCTCGCGGATGGCGACCGCCAGTTCGGTGCGGGTGCCCGGCTTGTCCGACGCAATCATGGTCAGGTCGACGCCGTTCGGATAGCCGGCCTCGGCCAGCAGCTTCTTCGCCTGGGCGAGGTCGGCCTTGCGCAGCGGCTGCTCGCGGTGGAAGCGGTAGGCCGGGCTGATCGGCGTGTCGTTGCCGGGGGTGCCGTAGCCGCCGGCGACGAAGCCGACCATCGCCTCGCGGTCGACGGAGAGCGCCAGCGCCTTGCGGACGCGCGGGTCGGAGAAGGGCTTCTGGTCGCAGCCCATGTTGACGTTCAGGAACTGGCCCGACGGCACGCGCAGCGCCTTGACGCCGGAGGACTTCTCCAGCCGCTGGTACTCGCCGGGAGCGGTGCCCAGCATCAGGTCGATGTCGCCGGAGATCAGCGCCGAAGCCTCGGCGGTGCGGTCGGGATAGACCAGCACCTCGACCCGGTCGAGATAGGGGCGCGACGGGTCGTAATAGGCGGGATTGCGCTCCACCACGATCTTGCGGTCGGGTTCGAAGGAGACCAGCTTGAACGGCCCGGTGCCGACCGCGCTGCGCGACAGGCTGTCGAGGTCGGTCTCGATCACCTTGGCCGGGACGATGCGGGCGTTGGTGTAGGCCAGCGCCACCGGCAGGTCGGCGTAGGGCGAGGTCAGGCGGAACAGCACCGTCCGCTCGTCCTTGGCCGTCACCTCTTTGATCGGGCCGACATTGGTGCGGCCCGGCGAGGCGGTCTTGGGATCGAGGATGGCGGTGAAGGTGGCGACCACGTCGGCGGCGGTGCAGGGCGAGCCGTCATGGAAGGTCAGGCCCGGCCGCAGGACGAAGGTCCATTCGGTCAGTGTCTGGTCGGGCGACCAGGATAGGGCGAGGTCCGGCTCCACCTTCATGCCGGCGGCGAGCCGCGTCAGGCCGGAATAGAGCAGCTCCGCCACCAGATATTCAGGATTCACGCGGGTGCGCAGCGGGTGGATGACGCTGGCGGCCTGATCGACCGAGATGCGCAGGACGCCGCCGCGGCGCGCGGCGGTCTGCTGGGCGAAGGCCGGCAAAGCGCCCAGCAGGTTAAAGGCGGGCAGGGCGCCGAGGCCGGCGGTCCCGGCGAGGAAGCGGCGGCGGGTCACGGAACTCATCGGTCGGACTCCTTCTGCGGGCCGCGGCCTGGGGTCGGCACGGCGTTCGGATCGGTGTTTTCGGGAATAAGGTCGGGGGCAAAGCCGGCGGTCAGATAGGCCAGCACGCTCTGCGCCAATGCGACGATGTCGGCGACGGTGGTGTGTTCGTCGGGGGAATGGACGTTGCTCTCGGGCCGGCCGAGCCCGGTCAACAGCACCTCCTGCATGCCGGTGCGCTGGACCCAGCCGAAGTCGGAGCAGCTGGCTGCCCCCCAGGCGCGGAACTCGTCCGGGCGGTAGCCGAAGCCGGCCGACAGCGCCGCCTGCCAGCGTGGCCAGTGCGGCCCGGTCGGATCGCCGGTCGGGGCGAGGTGGCCGACCAGCTGGATATCCACCGCGATGTCGGGGCTCGCGGCCATCGCGCGGGCGACGGCCGTTTCGATCTCCGCCCGCGCCTCCTCATAATCCTCTTCCGGCGCATAGCGGCGGCAGACCAGGATCTCGAACAGCGAGGGGACCTGCCCGCCGCAGATGCCGCCATGGGCGGCGGCGATATCGAGCCGGGCGGCCAGCGGACCGGAGGCGGTCGGCGGCGGCGGCAGGGCCGAGGTCCGTTGCGCCACCACCGGCTTGAGGTCGGTCAGAGCCTGGAGCAACGGCAGCGCCGCCTCGATGGCGTTGACGCCGGAGCCGGAGCGGTTGCCCTCGCCGGCATGGACGGTGTGGCCGTGCAGCCGGATCTGCAGGTTGAACAGGCCGAAGCAGCCCGCCCAGATGCGCGGCGCGGCGCTGCCGTTGAAGTTCAGGATATGCCCCTTCAGCAGCCCCTGTTCGGCAAGGTAGCGCACGCCGGGATAGAGCCCGCCCTCCTCGTCGGTGCAGAACAGCAGCATCGGGTCGTAGGCCAGCGGCAGGCGGCAGGCCTCGGCGGCGCGCAACGCCAGCAGCACGGCGGCAATGGTTCCCTTCATGTCGGCGGTGCCCAGCCCGTAGAGCCGGTCGCCCTCGCGAGTCAGGCGGAGCGGGTCCTTGTCCCAGCCGGCGGCGGCGGGCACGGTGTCGACATGGAAATACAGCCCGAGAACCGGCTTGCCCGTCTCGCGTTCGCCGATGAGATTGGTGCGCCGGCCGGACGCCGGTCCTCCGGGCACCCGCCACAGTGCGTCGGGAAC
This sequence comes from Azospirillum sp. A29, assembly GCF_042604625.1. Lineage (NCBI taxonomy): Bacteria > Pseudomonadati > Pseudomonadota > Alphaproteobacteria > Rhodospirillales > Azospirillaceae > Azospirillum > Azospirillum sp. A29. The sequence continues at coordinate 158,229 of NZ_CP170460.1, read as the reverse complement.
GACGACCCGGCTGGAACGGAAGCCCAGCGGGGCGATCAGCTCATCCATCAGGTCGGCGAAGGCGTCGTAGCCGGCACCGGGAGGAAAGGACGTGTCGACAGCGATCATGCGGGCGAGATCGGCCAGGGCGGGTTCCGCCGAGCACGCGATCCAGGCCATCGCCGCATCGAGGGAGTCGTCGCCGGTGGGCTGGCCGCTTCCGTGCCGATTGTCCATGACAGGCTCGCTGTTTTCTATATTCTATAAAGAAATGTGACCGGCGCACAAATCTTTGTCAATCGTCAAGATTCGAGCAATTTCTGGCAATTTTTGAGGCGGCAGTGAACAAAAAGACGGCAAACATGGCGGGTGACCTGCCGATCCCGCTCTACGAACACGTCAAGCGCCGCATGGCGGAAGCCATTCTGCTCGGCGAATGGCCGCCCGGCATGGTGCTGCCGGGTGAGGTCGCGCTTGCCGCCGATTATGGGGTTGCGGTGGGAACGATGCGCCGTGCGCTGGCCGATCTGACCGCGGACGGCATGCTGATGCGACGGCGCAAGACCGGGACGGTGGTCACCGGACGCACGCCGCAGCACAGCCTGCGCTTCTTCTTCCAATATTACCGCCTGCATGGCGATGCCGGCCAACTGCTGTCGTCGGAGGCGGTGGTGACCGAGGTCGGGCAAAGCCCGGCCACCGCAGACGAGGCCGCCCTGCTGGGCGAGGCACCGGGGGAGCCGCTGATCCGCATCGCGCGGCTGCGCCGGGTGGATGGGCGGGCGGTGATGCGCTCCCGGATCGCGCTGGTGGCCCGCCGGGTGCCCGATTTCCCGCTGGAACCGTCACTGGTGCCGCAGCGGCTCTACCTCTACCTGCTCGATGTTCACGGCATCCGCATTTCCGCCGTGCGCGAGCGGGTCTCGGCCGGGCTCGCCACTGCCGAGGATCGTGCCGACCTCGGCGTCCCCGACCCGACGCCGCTTCTGATCATCGACGAGGAGGCGTTCGACCAGACCGGAACCCTGACCATCGTCAGTCATCACAGGACGCTGACGGACGACCACAGATATGTGAACGAAGTGCGCTGACGGACGAGAGGCCATGGCACCGTCGACAGCGGCCGGCCGATACCCTGCGGTGCGGGGGTGCCCGATGCTTCAGATGTGCAGGTAGGTTTCCTGAATGTCGGCCGCCCGGCCCAGATCCGCGCTGGTGCCGCTCCACACCGTGCGGCCCTTCTCGATCACCGCGCAGGCGTCGGCGAGGCGCAGCACCGCCGACAGGTTCTTGTCGACCAGAAGGATGGACTGGCCTTCGCGCTTCAGCGTCTCCAGCACCGTCCAGATTTCGGCGCGGATCACCGGGGCCAGCCCTTCGGTCGCCTCGTCCAGAATCAGCAGGCGCGGGTTGGTCATCAGCGCCCGCCCAATTGCCAACATCTGCTGCTCGCCGCCCGACAGGCGATTGCCCAGATTGCGGCGGCGTTCGCGCAGGCGTGGGAATAGCTCCCACACCGCCTCCAGCGTCCAGCGCGCAGTTCCGTCGCCGCGGGTGGCGGCAGTGGCGACGAGGTTTTCCTCCACCGTCAGGGTCGGGAAGATCTGGCGACCTTCCGGGACCAGCCCCACCCCCAGCCGCGCCACCCGGTGCGGCGGCATGCGGCCGATGCCTTGGCCGTCGAAGCTGACAGCGCCGCCCCAGCGCGGAATCAGCCCCATCACGGCGGAGATGGTGGTGGTCTTGCCCATGCCGTTGCGCCCCATCAGCGCCAGCACCTGCCCGGCCTCGATGGAGAGCGACACGTCGAACAGCACCTGGCTCTGGCCGTAACCCGCCGTGAGGTTGTCGATCTTCAGCATCACGCCAGCGCGTCCTCTCCAAGATAGGCGGTGCGGACCTCGGGGTGACCGCGGATCTCGTCCACCGTGCCAGTGACGATGACGCGGCCATAGACCAGGACGGAGATGCGGTCGGCCAGGGCGAACACCGCCTGCATGTCATGCTCGACCAGCAGGATGCCGTAGCGGCTGCGCAGCTCGCGCAGGATGCCGATCAGCCGCTCGGTCTCCTCCGGCCCGGCCCCTGCCAGCGGCTCGTCGAGCAGCAGCAGGCGGGGGTTCATCGCGATGGCGATTGCGAGTTCGAGCTGGCGCTTCTCGCCATGCGAGAGGGCGGCGGCGGTGCGGTCGGCGACCCGGCCCAGCCCGACGGTGTCGAGCGCCGCGTGGGCCTCCGCGTTCAGCGCGGCCTCGCCGGCCACCGGGCGCAGGAAGCGGAAGGAGGAGCCGCTGCGGGCCTGCACCGCCAGCGCGACGTTCTCCAGCGCGGTGAAGCCCGGCACGATGGTGGTGATCTGGAAGCTGCGGGCCAGCCCCAGCCGGGCGCGGCGTTCGAACGGCAGGGCGGTCACGTCCTGGCCGGCGAAGCGGATGGTTCCGCGGTCCGGACGCAGGGTGCCGCTGATCTGGTGGATCAGCGTGGTCTTGCCTGCCCCGTTCGGGCCGATCACCGCATGGATCTCGTCCGGCAGGACGGTCAGCGACACGTCGGAGGTCACGGTTAGCGCGCCGAAATTCTTGCTCAGGCCGTGCAGTTCCAGCAACGGATCAGGCATCGGCATTCCTCCGCTTGGGCGAGGCGAACCGGAAGGCGGCACGCAGGCGCAGCGGCGCGCCGATCAGCCCGTCCGGCAGGAACAGCACCGACAGCACCAGCAGCGGCCCGAACACCAGCCGCCAGTAGACCAGCAGGTGCGACAGCGTTTCCTCCAGCAGCACAATGGCGAGCGCCCCCAGGATCGCGCCGCCGAGCTGGCCGACGCCGCCGAGGATGACCATGAACAGCAGTTCCCCCGACCGCGTCCAGGACAGCAGGGCAGGGGACACGAACTCCGTCGCGTTGGACAGCAAGGCGCCCGACAGGCCGCCGACCGCCCCCGCCATCACATAGGCGACCAGACGGTAGGGGTAGGGCTGGAAACCCACCGCCAGCGCCCGTTGCGGATTCTCCCGCGCCGCCCGCAGCACCCGGCCGAACCGGCTACCCAGCAGCAGGGTTCCGCCCACCCACACCAGGGCCAGCAGGCCCAGGCACAGGAAATGGAAGGTCAGCCGGTTGTCGAGGATCCGGCTTCCCAGCCACTCGGTGCGGGCATAGAGCGTGTAGCCGTCGTCGCCGCCCAGGCTGGAGAAGGAGGAGGTGGTGAAGAAGGCCATCTGGCCGAAGGCCAGCGTGATCATGATGAAATGCACGCCGCTGGTGCGCAGCGACACCGCTCCCGTCACGAGCGCGTAGGCGGCCGCCGCGGCGATGGCGGCGGGGAAGACGATCAGCCCCTCGCTGACCCCGGCGGCGTCGAAGGCGACCACGGCATAGGCGCCGATCCCCATCGTCGCGGCGTGCCCCAGGCTGACCAGCCCGGCGCCGCCGACCAGCAGCGACAGGCTGACCGCCGCCATGCCCAGGATCATCGCGCGCGCCAGCAGGCTGAGCGCGAAGCCGTCGCCGAAGCCGAGGAAGGGGGCCGCCGCCAGCGCCAGCAGCGTGACCAGGGCCAGCGCATGTTTGCGGAGGGTCTTGTGGAACGGGGCCGTCATGCCGAACGTCCCCCCGGGAAAAGCCCGGCCGGACGGAAGAAGAGGATGGCGGCCATGACGATGTAGACCAGCATGGAGGCCAGCGCCGCCCCGGTCTGCCGGGCCGACGACGGGTCGAGCAGCAGCCGCAGCAGGTCGGGCAGCATCGCCCGCCCGACCGTGTCGAGCAGCCCGACCAGCAATGCTGCGATGAAGGCGCCGCGGATGGAGCCGACGCCGCCGATGACGATCACCACGAAGCACAGGATCAGCACGGTGTCGCCCATGCCCGGCGCCACCGGGAAGATCGGGCTGGCCAGCGCCCCGGCGAACCCCGCCAGCATGGCGCCGAAGGCGAAGACGACAGTGAACAGGCGGCGGATGTCCACCCCCAGCGCCGACACCATGGCGGGATGGGTCGCCCCCGCCCGCACCAGCATGCCGGCCCGCGTCCGCTCCACCAGGAACCACAGCAGCAGCGGCACCACGATGCCGACGCCGATGATGACCAGCCGGTAGGTCGGGTAGAGCAGCCCAGGCACGATCTCCACCCCGCCCATCGGGCCGCCGGTCAGCCAGGACGGCTCCAGCACGGTCTGCGGGGCGCTGCCCCACAGCGCCCGCGTCGCCTCCTCCACCGTCAGGATCACGCCGAAGGTGGCGAGCACCTGACTCAGATGGTCGCGGCGGTAGAGATGGCGGAACACCAGCCATTCCAGCGCCAGCCCGACCAGCAGCGCCACCGGCAGAGCCAGCAGGGCCCCCAACCAGAAGCTGCCGGTCCACACCCCCAGCGTGGCGGCGACATAGGCCCCCAGCATGTATTGGACGCCATGGGCCAGATTGATCAGGTCCATGACGCCGAACACCAGACTGAGTCCGGCCGCCACCAGGAACAACAGCACCCCGAACTGCAGGCCGTTGAGGGCCTGCACCAGAAGCATGGACATCGCGAAAGCCCCCCGTCAGCCCGTCCCGCCCGTCACCCCATCTTGCAGGAGGCGGCGTAGCCGTCGGCGTCGGCGCTTAGCACCTTGCGCACGGTTTCCGTCTGGAACTTGCCGTCGGCACGCTTGGCGACCTTGCACAGCCAGAAATCCTGGATCGGGAAATGGTTGGCCCCCAGCCGCAGCGCGCCCCGGACCGACGGGAAGTCGCCGGCCTCCAGCGCCGTGCGCAGTGCCGCCTTATTAGCGACGTCGCCGTTGGTCCGGCGGATCGCCGCGTCCAGCATGTGGGCGGCGTCATAGGCGTGGGCGGCGAAGTTCGACGGGACATAGCCGTAGGCCGCTTCGAACTCCTGCACGAAGCGGCGGCTGTGCGGATTGTCGAAGTTGGGCGCCCAGGTGGCGGCGGTGTAGAAGTCGAGAGCCGACTCGCCCTGGGCCGGCAGGGTCGATTCGTCGACGGTGAAGGTGGACAGGAAGGGGATGTTGGCGAGCCCGGCCTGCCGGTACTGCCGCACCAGATTGACCCCCAGCGCGCCCGGCATGAAGGTGAAGATGGCGTCCGGCTTGGCTGCGGCGATCTTGGTGACCTCGGTCGAGAAGTCGAGCTGGCTCAGCGGCACATAGATCTCGTCGACCACCTCGCCCTTGTAGCGGCTGCGGAAGCCGGCCACCGCGTCCTTGCCGGCCTGATAGTTCGGCACCAGGATGAACACGCGCTTGTAACCCAGATCCTGCGCCGCCTGCCCCATGGTCGCGTGCGGCTGGTCGTTCTGGTAGGCGCTGCTGAACAGGAAGGGGCTGCATCCCTTGCCGGCAAGGGTGGAGGGGCCGGCGTTGGCGGTGATGAGGAAGGTGTTGCTCTCCGTCACTGGGCGGACGATGGCCTGAAGCATGTTGCTGAACACGACGCCGACCACGAAATCGACCTTGTCGCGTTCGAGCGCGGCGCGGACCTTGGACACCGCCACGTCGGGCTTCAGCTCGTCGTCGATCACCAGCGTCTCGACCGCCCGGCCGCCGAGCTGGTTGTTCAGCCGTGTCACCCCCGCCAGCCAGCCGTCGCGCAGATGCGTGCCCAGCGCCGCCCCCGGACCGGACAGCGTGCCGACGAACGCCACCTTCATCGCCTGAGTCTGCGCCCGCGCGATGGACGGCGCGAACGCGAATCCCCCGGTGGCGGCGACGGTTGCGGTTGCGGCGGTCGTGGTGAGAAAGCTGCGACGGTTCATTGGTTGATTTCCCTGTTCTTGATGTGTCGGAAGCATACCCTCGCAGTCCGGCTTTTGGCATCCGTGTCTGTGCGGTGCGCCGGTTGTCCGTGGTGGGAGGCGAACTGTCCAGATCCGAAATCCGGTTCTTCCGAACCGGACCGGACTGTCTGGAAGGACGCCTGATGGCGGCGATGGCCTAAGTCCGGCGGGCGGATGCTTCGCCCCGGTCAGCGCACCTTCATGCCGACACTGAAAAGAACGCGGCGGGAAACCGTTCCAACTGTCCCTTGGCGGAAGGGACAGCGGGTTGGGAGGCTACCGTCCGGCCTCCTCCGCCAGAACGGGGCGGGCTCCGATCTGGTTCATCCAGCCGAACCAGTCCTCGAGATGCCAGGTGTGGGTCAGCTTGCCGTCGGCGATTCGGTGGAACTCATGGATCGCCACCCGGAAGGACCGGCCGGTCGGTGCGATCCCGAACCAGTCGCCGCTGTGGGTTCCGGTCATCACCGCCCGCACGGCGGCGCGGCCGGGCGCACCGATGATGTCCAGGACCTCGATTTTGGTGTCCGGGAACGCGGCGAGAAATCCGCGAATCAGCGGCTTCATTCCCTCACGGCCCGGCTGCTGTCCGGGATTGAGGGGAATGTCCTGCCAATCCTCGGTCACTGCCTCGTCGAGAAGATCCGGGTTGCCTTCGCTGAAAGCGCGGTAGAGCGTCTCGACGGCGCGGAGTTCCTGCGGCGTGAGCCCGGTTCCGGTCACTGTGTCGTCCTTCGGTGCCATGGGGCTTTTCCTTTCATGGATGCGATGAAGGGACGCTACCCGATGGCCGGACATGCTTGAAATCGATCTTCGATATATGGAAACATCCATGTTATGGATTTGCATGGCATCGATCTGAACCTGCTCGTCGCCTTCGATGCCCTGATGGCCGAGCGCAGCGTGACACGGGCCGGGGCCCGCATCGGCCGCACCCAACCGGCCATGAGCGCCGCGCTTGCCCGTCTGCGCGGACTGTTGAAGGACGAGTTGTTCGTCCGCGGGCCGAATGGGTTGCAACCGACCCCGCTTGCGCTCGACCTGGCTCAACCGATCGGCCGGGCTCTGACCGAACTCCAGCAGGCATTGGCGTTCACGCAGAGCTTCGACCCGTCGACCTCCACCGCCAGCTTTACCCTGGGCCTGTCGGACCACCCGACCTTTGCCCTGCTGCCGGCCCTGCTGGAAATCCTGCGCGAACAGGCGCCGGGCGTCACCCTGCGCATCCGCAACTTCATCGCACGGGACGATGCCATCGGCATGCTGGACTCCGGCGAGGTCGATCTGACGGTCGGTGTGCCGCCGACCGCCACCGGAAGGATTCTCAGCCGCATCCTGTTCGAGGAGCGCTTCGTCTGCGTCGTCCGCAGGGGGCATCCGACCGTGCGCCCACCGCTCGAACTGAGCGGCTTCCTGGGGCAGTCGCACCTTCTGGTGTCGCCGGAGAATGAAAGCTACGGGGTGGTCGATGCGGCCCTGGCCAAGCAGGGATTGAAGCGCCGGCTGGCCCTGACGCTGCCGCAACTCTATGCCGCTCCGGCCCTGGTGGCGCAAACGGACCTGATCGCCACCCTGATGGAAGGCGTGGTCGCCGCCTCGGGCCATGCGGAGCGGCTTTGCATCATGCCGGCCCCGCTCGACCTTCCGCCGATCCACTTCGCCCTGTCCTGGCACCGCCGCAACGACGTCCACCCGGCACAGTGGTGGTTCCGCGACCTGCTGGCGTCGGTTCCGCACCGCGCCGGACTTCGCACCCCCGCCGGTCCGGCCGCCTGATGCGGCAGTGAACCTGTTCGGCGAGGTCGGTTCAGGTGCCCGCCGCTTCCGACTTGAGCAGGCTGACGATGGCGTCGGCGATCATCCGCTTGTGCCGGGTGCGCGTGTCGGTGGCGGCGAGATTCTGATGGAAGATCAGGTTGAAGGTGTGGCGGTTCGATACCCGGAAGAAACAGAAGGCGCTGATCATCAGATGCAGATCGATGGGCTGGACGTCGGCCTTGAACACACCCGCCGCCCGGCCGCGCTCCAGAATGCGGGCCAGCGTATCGATGACCGTGATGTTCAAATTGGCGATGGCCTTTGACTTCTTCATGTGTTCGGCGCGGTGGATGTTCTCGATGCTGACCAGCCGGATGAAGTCCTCGTGCTGCTCCTGATAGTCGAAGGTGAAATCGATCAGGGCGCGGATCGCCGCTTCCGGGTCCAGATTCTGGAGGTTCAGCCGGTTTTCGATGGCGCGGATGTCGCCATAGACCTTCTCCAGAACGGCAAGATACAGCTCCTCCTTGCCGCCGAAGTAATAATAGATCATGCGCTTGGTGGTGCGGGTGCGTGCGGCGATGGCATCGACCCGGCCGCCGCTGAAGCCCAGCGAGGCGAACTCCTCCGTCGCCACCTCAAGAATGTCCTGGCGGGTGCCTTCCGGATCGTTCTTGCGGCTCGGCTTGGCTTTTGGAGTTGTTCCGGTCGCGTCGTCCGCCGTCATGCCCTGTTCCATTTTCATGCGGCGCTGGGAGCGCCTTCAACGGAGGTAATGGACGAACATGATAAAAAGCTCAATGCCGGAGTGGTGGAGCGTGCGGACACGCTCCACCTTGAACTCACCGGTCAGTTCGAGGCGCGCTTCTTTTCGATGGTGGCATAGGCCTGGGTGACCAGTGCATCGCCGATCTCGGCCTTGTACTTGTCGACCACCGGCTTGACTTTCTCGCGAATCTTGCCGAGTTCGTCGGCCGGCAGTTCGTCGATGGTCATGCCCTTCGCCTTCAGCGACGCCAGCGCATCGGCCTCCTGCTCGCGCGAGAGCTTGCGCTGGAAGACGGTGGCTTCGGCCGCAGCGCTCTGGAACAAGGCCTTTTCATCGGAAGTCAGCGTGTCCCAGAACTTCTTGGAGATGATCAGCGACTGCGGATTGTAGATGTGCCGCGTGATCGTCATGTATTTCTGGACTTCGTTGAACTTGGTCAGTTCGATGGTCTTGGCCGGGTTCTCCTGCCCGTCGACGGTGCCGGTCTCAAGCGCGCTGTAGAGTTCGGGGAAGGCCAGCGGTACCGGGTTGGCACCCAGCGCCTTGAAGATGTCGATGTAGATCGGTGTCTGGATGACGCGGATCTTCAGGCCGGCGATGTCGGCGGCGGTCTTCACAGGCCGGCGGTTGTTGGTCAGGTTGCGGAACCCGAGGTCCCAGAAACCGAGCCCGACCAGACCCTTTTCCGGCAGCTTCGCCATCAGCTGCTCGCCCACCGGACCGTCCAGCAGGGCGTCGGCCTCGGTCGCGCTGTTGAACAGGAAGGGCAGGTCGACCAGCGCGAATTCCTTGGCCTGGGACACCAGGATGCCGGCATTCATCACCGACATCTCGACGATGCCGCCCTGCAGCGCCGAAACGGTCTGCACGTCGCCGCCCAGCGTGCCGCCGGGGAACAGCTTCACCTTGATCTTGCCGCCGCTCTTCGCCTCGACGATGTCGGCGAACTTCTGCGCGCCCTGGCCCTGCGGGTGCTCCTTGACGTTCTGGAAGGCGAATTTGACCGAACGGTCCTTGTACTCCGCGGCGGCGGCACCGGCGAACAGCAGGCCGGGCAACAGCAGGCCGGCGAGCAGGGAGTTCATGTGCGTCTTCATTGGTTTCCTCCGGGTTTTTTCTTGCGGAATGGGATCAGTGGCTGAGCCAGGCCGCCGGAACCATCACCAGCGACGGGAACAGGGTCAGCAGGAAAAGAACGAACAGCTGCACCAGCATGAAGGGCCAGACGCCTTTGATGACACCCTCCATGCTGACCTTCGACACGCCGCAGACCACGTTCAGCACGGTGCCGACGGGCGGGGTGATCAGGCCGATGGCGTTGTTGATGATGAACAGCACGCCGAAATAGACGGGATCGATGCCGGCCTGTTTACACACCGGAACCAGGATCGGCGTCAGGATCAGGATGGTCGGCGTCATGTCCATCGCGGTGCCGATCGCCACGACCAGCGCCATCATCGCCAGCAGCAGCAGGGTCTGGTTGCCCATCAGCGGCTCCAGCAGATCGGTCACCATCCCCGGCAGGTTGGCGACGGTGATCAGCCAGGACGACACCAGAGCCGCTGCGACCAGGAACATCACGACGCTGGTCGTCTTCGCCGCACCCAGCAGGGCCGGGTAGATGTCGGCCACCGACATCTCGCGATAGACGCAGACGGCGACGAACAGCGAGTAGACGGCGGCGACCACGGCGGCTTCGGTGGGGGTGAAGACGCCGAACTTCAGCCCGACGATGATGATCACCGGCAGCATCAGCGCCCACACGCCCTCGCGCAGGATCGCCAGCACCTCGCGCAGGGAGCGGCGCGGCGGCGGCGACAGGTTCTCCTTGCGCGACACGTACCACCAGGCGCCGCAGAGGCCGATGGCCAGCAGGATGCCGGGGAAGATGCCGGCCAGGAACAGCTTGGTGACCGAGACGTTGCCCGCCACGCCATAGATGACGAAGCCGATGGAGGGCGGGATGATCGGGGCGATGATGGCACTGGCCGAGACCAGACCGGCCGACTGGTTGCGGTCATGGCCGGCCGCCACCATCATCGGCACCAGCAGGGTCGCCAGCGCCGCCGCATCAGCCACCGCGGAGCCGGACAGGCTGGCCATCACCGTCGCCGCCAGGATGGCGACATAGCCGAGCCCGCCGCGGATGTGGCCGACCATCGCCATGGCGAGGTTGACGATGCGCTTGGCGAGGCCGCCGGTGTTCATGATCTCGCCGGCCAGCATGAAGAAGGGCACGGCCATCAGGGGAAAGCTGTCGGCACCGTTGATCAGGTTCTGCGCCACGATCTGCGCGTCGAACAGGTCGAGCTGGATCATCAGCGCCACGCCGCACAGCAGCAGCGCATAGGCGATGGGCATGCCGATGGCCATGGCGCCCAGCAGGGAGCCGAGGAAGATGGTGATGGTCATGATCCGGCGCCCTCAGCGGCTGGAGACGGTGCGGGAAGGCAGCGGCAGGGCGTCCGCCCGGTCGGTGCCTCCCTGGTTGGTGGACTGGTGCGTCCGGTGGCCGCCGGTGTGGGCGCCATGGGCGGTGGCCTCCGGCAGATCCTCCGATTCCGAGACCATCACGAGGTCGTCGTCGGAGATCTTTCCGGTCAGCAGCAGATACATCTCGTGCAGCAGGATGGCGCCGGTCGACAGGCCGAACACCACGCCGATGCCGTAGAGCAGCCCCATCGACAGGCCGGTGGCCGGTGCCTGCGCGCTCCAATTGATGAGGGTCTGGGTCCAGCTTCCCTGCAGCACCAGCCAGGTGACCCACAGCATCAGGCCGCAGCTGAGCATCGCACAGACCATCTTGCCGGTCCGCGGCAGGCGGGCCACCAGCGTATCGACGCCGAGATGAGCCCGCTCGCGCAGGCCCAGGATGGCGCCGAGGAAGCACATCCAGACGAAGAACAGGCGCGATAACTCTTCCGACACCGTGATGCCGCTGTTGAAGGCGTAACGCAGCACCACATTGCCGAACACCAGCACCACCATGCCGGCCATGCACAGCGCCATCAGAATCTTGATGAGGGTGAAATAGACCTCGACCAGCTGTCTCATGCGGTCCTCCCGGTGCCGGCGCCCAGCCGGCTTATCTCTATTCGATTGGGGCCAGTATCAGGCGGCGGATCGGCCGGCGTCCATCGACGCGAAATGGGCACGGATGCGTTCGGCATCGGGGGAAACCCCAGTGAACAGCCGGAAGGCGTCCACCGCCTGGAACACCGCCATGCCGCCGCCATCCAGCGTCCGGCAGCCGATGGCCCGCGCGGCGCGCAGCAGCTCGGTTTCCAGCGGGAAATAGACGATCTCCGCCACCCAAAGCCGCGGGTGCAGCATCTCTGCCGGAAGCGGCAGGCCGGGGAACTTTGCCATGCCGGTGGGCGTGGCATGGATCAACCCGTCCGCCGCCGCCACGGCGGTGCGCAGGCTCTCCCGGTCGGGGATCGCCATCGCCCGTTCACCGCCGAAGCGCGCGTTGATCTGCTCCGCCAGCAGCGCCGCCCGCGCCGGGTCGGCGTCGAAGATGTCCAGCCGGCCGGTCCCGAGATGGAAGGCGGCATGGGCGACAGCCGCTCCGGCCCCGCCGGCCCCCATAAGCACCACCCGGTCCATCGGCACGCCGGCCAGTCCGCGGCGGAAGCCCTCGGCGAAACCCGAACAGTCGGTGTTGTGGCCGACCCGCCGGCCGTCCTTCAGCACGACGGTGTTGACCGCCCCAATGGCGCGGGCGTCGTCCGAAAGCTCGTCCAGCAGCGGAATGATCGCCTGCTTGCACGGGTAGGTGACGTTCAGCCCGGTGAAGCCCATGCGCTCGGCGCCCGACAGCAGCTCCGGCAGGGCATCGGGGCCGAGGCCAAGGCGGTCGAGGTCGATCAGCCGGTAGATGCAGCGCAGGCCGAGCGCGTCGGCCTCCCGCTCGTGCATCGCCGGGGTGCGTGAGGCCTGGATGCCGGCGCCGATCAGGCCGACGAGAATGGAATTGCCGACGGCGGGGGCCGGCCGGGACAGGGCATTCATTTCGCGGCACTTTCCAGCAGCCGGGCCATGCGCTGGAGGGCCAGCGTGTAGCCCTGGGTGCCGAAGCCGCAGATCACCCCGGCGGCGACGCGCGAGACGTAGGAGAAATGACGGAATTCCTCGCGCTGGTGGATGTTGGAGATGTGGACCTCCAGGATGGGGAAGGCGCAGGCCGACAGCGCATCCATCAGCGCCACCGAGGTGTGGCTCAGGCCGGCCGGGTTGATGACCAGCCCGGCCATCGTCTCCCGTGCGTCGTGGATCCAGTCGATCAGCACATGTTCGGCGTTGGATTGCCGGAAATCGACGGCAAGGTCCAGCGTCTCGCCGGTGCGGCGGCAGTCGGCCTCGACATCGGCCAATGTCTCGTGGCCATAGATGTGCGGCTCGCGCTTGCCCAGCAGATTGAGGTTCGGTCCGTTGAGGACGAGGATCGGGCGGCTCATGGTGGGGCGTCTCCAAACAAACGCACTGTTTCGTTCATTTTCAGTCGAGATAGAGTTCGGGCCGGGCGCCTTCGCGCAGTTGGGCCTGCACCGCCATGCGCACGGCGGCGTTCACCGCGCCGAACTGCCGGTAGCCGCCACGCCGCTCCACCACCTCGAAGAAGAAGCGGTCGTCGAAACTGTCGGTGTAGGCGTGCAGGAACTCGCCCTGCTCGTCGCGGTCATAGAGCAGCTCGCGGTCCTTCAGCGTCGCCAGCGTCGCATCGTCCAGCGGGTGCTTGACCGCCAGATCGTCGTAATAGTTGGCGGGGATCGGCAGGAAGGGCGCGCCGGCGGCAAGACGGTCCGTCACCAGCGCGTCGGCATCGGCGGTGGCGAAGGCGATGTGGTGAACACCGGCGCCGGAGGTGGCGCTGACGAAACGGCCGGTGGCGGTCCGTCGGCTTTCCGAGATGTTCAGCGGCAGCCGCACGCCCCGGCCGGGCTCGGCATCGGGGCTGACCAGCGCCCGGCTGCGGATCAGGCCGTAGGGATCGGGCAGTTCCCACAGGCTTTCCGGCACGAAGCCGAAGACCGTGCGGTAGAACAGGACGAAGCTGTCCATCCGCCCGAAGGGCAGGGCCTGGGCGACATGGTCGATGCCGAGCAGGGGGGAGCCATGTGGGGGCGGCGTGTTGGACTCCTGTCCAACCGGCTCTTCCGCGAACAGGTGGAAGTCGTCCTCCCAGATGCTGCGGCGGGCTTCCTTGCCGTCGACCAGATAGATCAGCGTGCCGTCGGGTGCCCGCAGCGCCGGGATCCGGCGTTCGCCGTCGCCGACCCGCTCGCGCCACAACACACAGCGCAACGCCTCGGCACGGGCAATCGTGCGGGCGGCATCATCCACCGTGAAGGCCATGGCGCAAACCGAAGGTCCATGCATCTGGAAATGCTCCGACGCCGCGGAATCCTCCTCGCTGTTCAGCACCAGATTGACGCCGCCCTGGCGGTAGAGGTCGACATCCTTGGAGCGGTGGCGTCCGGCATGGCGGAATCCCAGGCTGCCGAGCAAAGCGGACAGCTTGTCGCGTGCCGCCGCGTCGACGGCGAATTCGAGGAACTCCACGCCATGGCAGACCGGCGGAGCCGGCAGGCCTGGACCGAAGCCAGCCTCGGCTTCCACATGGATGAGCGACCGCAAACCGTCGAGGGCGGTCAGGCGGGCAGGGGCGGCGCGGAATTCGTCGTTGAAGATCTCCAGCGACAGCGGACCGCGATAGCCCGATGCCAGCACCGAATCGAGAAAGCGCCGGACCGGCAACTGGCCCTGGCCGGGGAAATTGCGGAAATGGCGGCTCCAGGACAGCACGTCCATCGACAGCGCCGGGGCGTCGGCCAGCTGCACGAAGAAGATGCGGTCGCCCGGCAGGTCGGCGATGCTGGACGGGTCGTCGTTCAGGGCCAGCGTGTGGAAGCTGTCGACGATCAGCCCCAGCGCCGGATGGTCGGCGCGCTGCACGATGTCCCAGGCCTGACGCCAACGGTTGACATGCCGGCCCCAGGCCAGCGCCTCGTAGCCGACGCGCAGGTTCCGGCGCTGCGCCCGCTCCGCCATTTCGGCGAGGTCGGCGGCGGCGCGGGCCGGATCGTCGATTGCGGCGGGCTGGACGTTGGAGCAGACCAGTACGAGGTCGGTGCCCAACTCCTGCATCACGTCGAACTTGCGTTCCGCGCGGTCAAGGTTGCGGGCACGGATCGGATCCGGCATCGCCTCGAAATCGCGGAACGGCTGGAAGATGGTGATTTCCAGACCCAAGCCCTCGGCGATGCGGCGGACATCGGCCGGCGACCCGTCGAACGTCAGCAGGTCGTTCTCGAAAATCTCGACCCCGTCAAAGCCGATGGCGGCCGCCGCTTCGAGCTTTTCCGGCAGGGTGCCGCTCAGCGAGACGGTGGCGATCGACTTTTTGAAGGTAAAGGCGCTGGACGGCATGGGAGCCCCTTCGGCAGCGGCATGGTTCGTAGACACCAACAAACGTACCAGTTCGTACATTTTGGCGCAAGACGCTTCGATTGCCAATGATCGGTACATCGAACAACATTTCTGGCTTGGGCCATGCGACGTCGCATGACAGTCACTTTAATTTCCATAACGGCACTTATGTGTTTTTGTCTGTAAGCGCAATGTCAGAATATCAGTCCCTCGCAACATAAAAATGTCAGTCTTCCCTCAGCTTCGAAGGGCTGGAAATAACGAACGGCAACGAGGCCGCCACGATAGACGGCCTTGTCGCGTCTGGGATCGGTTGCCTTTCCCTATCGGAGTTCCGGGTCGGAAAACCCGGCTTCAGAAACCGAAATGGCTGAGACCGGGATGGTCGTCGGGCCGGCGGCCGAGCGGCCAGTGGAACTTGCGGTCAGCCTCGACGATGGGATGTTCGTTGATGCTGGCATGCCGGGCGCGCATCAGCCCGTCCTCGGCAAACTCCCAATTCTCGTTGCCGTAGGCGCGATACCATTGACCGCTGTCGTCGCGGTATTCGTAGGCGTAGCGCACCGCGATGCGGTTTCCGGTGAAGGCCCAGAGTTCCTTGATCAGCCGGTATTCAAGCTCCTTGTTCCATTTGCGGGTGAGAAAGGCTTGGATCTCGGCATGGCCGGTCGCGAATTCGGCGCGATTGCGCCAGCGGCTGTCCTCGCTATACGCGAGCGTGACCTTCACCGGATCGCGGCTGTTCCAGCCATCTTCGGCGAGCCGGACCTTCTCGACGGCGGATTCTGCGGTGAAGGGGGGAAGCGGCGGACGGGACATGGCATGCTCCTTCTTGCGGATGTAACGATACAGGCAGTAATGGGAGAGCGTGGCGCGGCGCGATCCGCACCCGGTTGACGTGGTTGGTGAAGGGCTCACAGGGTGAGCTGGATGCGGTTTTCCTCATCCGGGCCGGTTTCGGCAGGCACGGCACTGCAAATCAGGACCTCGCCGGGGGCGACGCTGGCGCCCGGTTCGCGGATATAGGTCACGGAACCCTCCAGCAGCTTGGTCCGGCAGGTACCGCAGGTGCCTTCTCGGCAATTGTATTCGGGCTCCAGTCCGCGCGCTTCCGCCAACTCCAGCAACGTGCCGGACGACGGCGTCCAGCGATCCTCCTTCAGCGAGGTCATGAAGGCCACCGGCACCGGCTTGCTCGACGGCAGGGGCCGGGCCAGTGGAGGTGCGGCCCCGACGTCCGCCGTGCGCTGCAAGGACGACGGCCCGAATGCCTCGGCATGGATCCGCCCGTCGGCGATGTTGCGGCTCCGCAACCCGTCATAGAGCGCCTGCGTGAATGCTGAGGGGCCGCACAGGTAGAAATCATAGTCGTCGAACGGCAGGAAGCGGGTCAGCAGCGCCATGTCGATGCGGCCGGCCGCCTCGTAGTCGACGCCTTCCTTGGCCGTGCCGGGATCGCTGAGGACCCGGATCCATCTGACGGCCCCCTGCCCTGCCCCCTGTTGCGCGGCGTTCACCAAGTCGGCGATCTCCCGCTCGAAAGGGCGCTCGGACATCGAACGGGCTGCCTGGATGAGGATGATCGGCCGCATCCGCTGTTTGCGCAGCCCCTCGTAGACGACGTGGCGCAGCATCGCCAGCAGCGGCGTGATCCCGATGCCGCCGGCCAGCAGGACCGCCGGCCTTGTCCCGTAGGGGTCGATGGTGAAGGCACCGTCGGGTGCGCGCGCTTCGATGATGTCGCCGGCACGGATGCGGTCGTGCAGGTGGCGCGACACCAGCCCTTCCCGCTTGACGCTGATCCGGTAGAGGCCGTCAGACGGCGCGGCCGACAGCGTGTAGGTGCGGATGACCGGCTTGTCCGACCCTGGAACCGTCACGCGGACCGGCAGGTGCTGGCCAGCGGCATGGGGAAGAAGGCCCGCCCCATCGGCCGGCTGGAGATGGAAGGAGCGGATCGCCGGGGTTTCGTCGACGATCTTCGTCACCCGGTACGGGCGCCAGCGTGTCGCCAGTTCGCCGGCCTGCATGCGGGCCGTCGCCTGCGCCCAATCCCCCGTCATCAGCGAACTGGGCGACCAGCCCTCCTTGCGGAACGACCAGCGCAGCGCCAGTGCGCCGGCCCGGCGCAGGATGCGGCGCGGCTTGAAGGTCCACAGCCGCTCGGCTCCCTGGAAGGCTGCAATCTCCGGCGATTCCAGGATCACCTCCGCATCGCCGGTCATTTGCAGCATGTCGCCGCTGCCGTAATCGACGAAGATGAGGCCGGCCTTGCCGTTGAGAACGATGTTCCCGAGGGTGGAGAAGAAGAGGTTGCCGTTGAAGTCGGGCACCGTGAGGGTGCCGTCCTCCGCGACACGGACGAAGCCCGCCTTGCCGCCACGATGGGAGACATCGACCTGACGGCGCTCGGCCCGGTCCGCATAGGTGGCGACGAAGAAGGCATCCGCCTCGCCGATCATGGTCCGCGCCTGTTCGTCCAGCTGCGGCAGGACCTCCGCCACACCGGTGAACGGTTCCGCCGGATCCCGTGCATAATCGACATCGCGAAGCTGGATGTAGCGCGGGCAGTTCCCGAAGCTCTGGTCGACATCGACCCGAAATCCGCTGCCGATGGCGGTCACGACGCCGTTCATGCGGTTGCGGCGCCGGGTGTGCATCTCGATCCCCAGGAGGCCGACGGGATCGCCGTCCCGCATGCCCTCCCCCGCCGGATCGCCGGGATCGGCATGGGCAGCGATGTCGAGCCTCGTCGGCGTCGGCGACGACAGGAAGCCCGGCTTGCCGACGAGGAGCGTGGCCCACGGGTCGCCCGTGGGATCGACGCTGCCCAACACGATGAAGGGAAGCTGGGCATAGAAGTCGCGATGCTGGTCGGGCATGTGGTCGCGGATCACCCGCTGACCGACGGCCTCCATCCGTTCGGCCACTCCCAGCTTCCGCTGGATGAACGTCTCACCCTCATGCCAGGGCGGCAATGTTTTCAGTGCAGCGGTCATCGTCGGTGTCCCATGCTGGGGGGCGGTCGGACGGTGTGTCCGGAAGCGGGATGTAGCCGTGGGGGCGGGCCCCCGATCTTCCCGATGGATCAGGCAGCCAGCCCGACCCGCGTCTTTACGAAGGGAACGAAGCCCGGCAGTTGCTCGATGCGGGCGAGGAATGCCTTGACGGAGGGATAGCCGGAGAGATCGACATTGCCTTCCGGCGCCTGCGCGACGTAGCTGTAGATCGCGACGTCCGCGATTGTCGGGTGATCGCCGACCAGCCAATCCTGCGCGTTCAGGTGGCTTTCGAGCCGGGCCAGCAGGGTATGGGCTCGGCCGATGACCTCGTCGGCGTTGAACGCCGCCCCGAACACCGTGATGAGCCGGGCGGCCGCCGGGCCGTAGGCCACCTCCCCGGCCGCCACGGAAAGCCAGCGCTGAACCGCCGCCGCACCGGCGGCATCTTCCGGCAGCCAGTCGCCCCGCCCTGCCTTCTTGGCGAGATAGACCAGGATCGCATTGGAGTCGGCGACGATGATGCCCGCATCGTCCAGGACCGGCACCTGGCCGAAGGGATTGAGCTTCAGGAAGTCGGGGCTCTTGTGCGCACCGGCCTTGAGGTCGACTTCCACCAGCTCATGCGGCAGGCCGAGAAGCGATACGAGCAGACGGGCGCGATGCGAGTGGCCCGACAGGGGGTGATGATACAGCTTCATGTCCAGCTCCGGTAATCTGCCGGACGGGGCAATTCCCGTTCCGCATCACCAGAGTGCTGGATACTCCCCGCTGAGAGAATGCCCGGCTTTCGCAGTTCATTCTTGCCTGGAATGAAATAATCGCCCGCCCGCCCCGCTCCTGCGAGCGTTCCTTCACAGGAGGAGTGATGCCCTCAGGCGGCATTCGCCAGTTCGGGAGCGAGACGGCGTGCGTCGGCGATCAGCGCCGCAGTCAGCGGCGGCTGAGGGTCGCGCCGACACACCACAAGGCCGATCAGGGTCGACAGTTCCGGCGCCACGATGGGAATGGCACGGATCGAAGGGGGGAGCAGCAGCGAATCCGCCATGATCCGCGGCATGATCGTCGACCACATGCCGGTGCAGAGATGATTGGTCAGCACGATGATGGAATTGGATTCGAGCATCGGTTCGGCATGCACGCCAGCCTCGGCGAAGGCGCGGTCGATGATCCGCCGGTTCTGCATGGTGGTGTTCAGCAGGCAGAGCGGCAGGGTCGCCGCCTCTTCCCAGGTCACGCTGTCGCGCGTGCCGAACGGGCTGTCCGCCGAGGTGATCAGGTGGTAGCGCTCGTGATAGAGCGGCACCTCGTCGACATTGCCGAGCGGTTCGTTGTCGAGATAGGTGATCCCGGCCTCGGCCTCCAGATTCTCCAGCCTGGACAGGATCTCGGTGGAGCTGTGGGAGGCAATGGTGATCTTGATGCCGGGATGCATCGACCAGACGGTGGCGGTCAGCCGTTGGACCATCGGCAACGCCGTCGGCACCACCACCAGCCGCAGCGTGCCGGTCAGCCCCTGCTTCATCGTCTCGACATCGGCGCGCATCGCCTTGTAGTCGCCGACGATGCGCCGTGCCCATTCCAGCACCCGCTCCCCTTCCGGGGTGAAGCCGATGAAGCGTGCGCCACGGTCGACCAGCGGCACGCCCATGGTCGATTCCAGCTGCTTGATCGCGGCGGACAGATTGGGCTGCGACACCCCGCAGACCTGTGCCGCGCGGCCGAAATGCTTTTCCGTCGCCAGCGCGATCAGAAATTCGAGTTTTTCCTGCATGCCGGGTCTCCTCCCACCACGTCTTGCGCAGCGTGGACCGGGAACGTATCGATCACGACCCGAGCAACATTATTGATACCGACCACGTGTCCGCGTCTCGGCGCGGGCTGCCGCAGCGGCAATGCGACGCATCGTAGGCCCACGAAGCTTTATCCTCACGACACCTCCATCTCGACGAGCCGGAACGCCTCGCCCGGAGGACGGTCGATCCGCAGATCGGCACCCTCAAGGAAGGTGTCGCGGCTCAGCAGGTCGAAGGCATGACGCAAGGCGTCGGGCTGTACCCGGCTGGCGCAACCGACCGACACGATGACGCGCACCACCCGGTCGAAGGGATTGGCCTCGCGCGCCCTCATCGCCTGTTCAAGCAAGGATTGGCACAGCGCGATCTCATGCATGGGCTGGCTCCTGCGATTGCCCTCTCCCGCCCCGGGAGAGGGAGGGGACCCACGAAGTGGGGAGGGTGAGGGGCATTCCAAGAAATCTGAACCGCATGGCTTCTTGGATCACCCCTCACCCTTCCCAAGCTATGCTTGCGCCCCTTCCCTCTCCCGGGACGGGAGAGGGAGAAACCTTACGCGTAGGCGGGAACCTTCTTCGCCGCACCGGTTACCGCGTTGCTGAGGCCGCCCTTCAGCTTCGCATATTCCTGCTGGACGTAATTCTCGGCCCAGACCTGATCGGCAATCGCCTCGACCCGGACGGCGGCGTATTTATATTCCGGCGTCTTGGCGATGGGATCGACGGCGTGGATGGTCAGTTCGTTGCAGGCGCCGATCCACCACTGGTAGGTCATGTAGACGGCCCCCTTGTTGGTGCGGTCGGTGACGTTGGCGCGGCTGATCACCTTGCCGCGGCGCGACGACACCCAGACCAGCTCCTGGTCACGGATGCCCAGCGCCTTGGCGTCCTTGGGGTTGATGGTGACACAGCCCGGCTCGTCTGCCAGCGTCTGCAAGGCGGCGCAGTTGCCGGTCATCGACCGGCAGGAGTAATGGCCGACCTCGCGCACGGTGCAGAGGATCAGCGGGAATTCATCGGTCAACTGGTCCTGCGGCGGACGCCATTCGGTGGCGAACAGCAGGCCCTTGCCGCCCGGCCGCTGGAAGACGTTTCCCTCATACAAATACTTGGAGCCGGCCGAGTCGAGGTCGCGGCACGGCCACGGAACGGCACCCAGCCCCTCCATCTTTTCGTAGGTGACGCCGTAGAAGATCGGGCAAAGCTCGCGCAGCTCGTTCCAGATCTGCTTGGTGTTGTCGTAATGCATGGGATAGCCCATCGCCGTGGCGAGCAGGCTGATGATCTCCCAGTCGTGCTTGACGTCGCCCTTGGCGTCCACTGCCTTGGTGAAGCGCTGGAAGCTGCGGTCGGCGGCGCTGAACACGCCCTCATGCTCGCCCCAGGAGGTGGCCGGCAGGATCAGGTCGGCGAACATCGCTGTCTTCGTCATGAAGATGTCCTGGACGATGACGAACTCCATCGCCTCGAAGCCCTTGCGCACCTGGGTCAGGTCCGGCTCGGTCTGGGCCGGGTCCTCTCCCATCACATACATGGCCTTCAGCTTGCCGGTCTCCGCCAGATGCGGCACGTCGGTCAGGCGGTAGCCGATCTCGCCGGGCAGCGACGGGACGCCCCAGGCCTTGGCGAACTTCTCGCGAATCTCCGGATCGGTGACCTTCTGGTAGCCGGGGAACTCGGTCGGCAGCACGCCCATGTCGCAGCTGCCCTGCACGTTGTTCTGGCCGCGCACCGGGCCGACACCGACATTCGGACGGCCGAGATTACCGGTCAGCAGCGCCAGCCCCGACAGCCCCTTCACTACGTCGACGCCCTGGCCCCACTGGGTGACGCCCATGCCCCACAGGATGGTGGCGGAGGGAGCGGCGGCGTAGATGCGCATCGCTTCGCGGATATCCTCGGCCGGCAGGCCGGTGATCGCCTGGGCGTATTCGGGGGTGTATTTGTCGACGATCCTCCTGTACTCGTCGAAGCCTTCGGTGTGGTTGGCGACATACTCCTTGTCGTAGAGCCCTTCATTGATCAGGACGTTGGCGAAGGCGTTGACCAGCGCCATGTTGGAGCCGTTGTTCAGCGGCAGCCACAGATCGGCCAGACGGGCGGTCTCGATCTTGCGCGGATCGCAGACGATGATCTTGGCGCCGCGCTCCTTGGCCTTGATGATGCGCTTGGCGATCACCGGATGGCTGTCGGCGACGTTGTAGCCGAAGACCAAGACGCATTTGGTGTGCTCGATCTCCGGGATCGAGTTGCTCATGGCGCCGTTGCCCAGCGTCACCTGCAATCCGGCGACCGACGGGCCGTGGCAGACACGCGCGCAGTTGTCGACATTGTTGGTGCCGAGGACTGCGCGGGTGAATTTCTGCATCACATAGTTGGTCTCGTTGCCGGTTCCGCGCGACGAGCCGGTGGTCATGATCGAATCGGGGCCGTATTTGGCCTTGATCTCGCCCAGCTTCTTCGCTGCGTACTGGATTGCCTCGTCCCACGACACCGCTTCGAAGGCGGCATCGCGGCTGCGGCGCAGCATCGGGTTGCGCAGCCGCGGCGTCAGGAGCTTGGTGTCATTGATGAAGTCGTAGCCGAAATACCCCTTGAGGCAGAGCTCTCCTTCATTGGTGACGCCGTTGAGGGGTTCGGCACCGACGACCTTCCCGCCCTCGACCAGCAGATTCAGTTTGCAGCCCGTACCGCAATACGGGCAGACCGCCATATGCTTTTCCATCTCGACCTCGATGTTCGCTCGATTGTGCCGGCTGTGCGTCAGCCGCAGTGATGGGGAGTGGTGGGGTCAGGCCGCGACTTCGGCGGCTTCCAGGGCGGCGCGCTCGCGCCGGCGGCGCAGGGTCTCGTCCATGGCGTCCCGGTCCATCAGGGTCAGGGCGCTGGTCGGACAGACCGAAACGCAGGCCGGGCCGGCATCGCGGCCGATGCACAGGTCGCATTTGTGCGCCTGCGCCTTGACGCCGAGGCTCAGCGTCATGCCGGCGAACTGCCGGACCGCCGGCACCGTCACCACGTCCATGACGCCGAACGGGCAGGCCAGCACGCAGTTCTTGCAGCCCAGGCAGCGCTCCTGCTCCACCTGCACGCTGTGCTGGCGGTAGACGATGGCGTTGTTCGGGCAGGAGTTGACGCAGGGCGCGTCCTCGCAATGGTGGCACATCACCGCGGTGCTGACGTCGGCCGTCTTCACCATGCGGATGCGCGGCTTGAAGCTTTCCGGCGCCAGTCCTTCGACGCCGGCCCCGTCGGAATGGGCAAGCGCACAGGCGACCTCGCATGTGCGGCAACCGATGCACTTGCTCGGGTTGGCAGTGACGAATCTGTTCATTCCCGTCGTCCTTGTTGGCAGCCGGAGGGGGCCGTCGAGCGGCCCCGCCCCGGCATCGCTTCACTGTTCCCTGGCGTTGCGCGCCGGTTGGCCGCTGTGGGCACCGGTGGCTTCACGTCCGATTGAAATCGCTTATCGCCCGATCTTTAAAAGTAATCGATGCCGATAAGCCGATCCTATCGAGTACATTCTTTCTCTTATCAGAGTTTCCGGGACGCCATTTGACAGTCAATACGCCATCAGGCCCCCAGTCTTTGTGTTGCGCACCTTATACCCACTTTTTTTATGTGTCTAGTTGACATCGCGTCACCCAGAGGAATAGCGTAGCGAAGTCAACGGCGATCCAAAGCAAGACCGCCCTCCTGACAAAAATCGCAACAGCTGGCTCTCCTTCTGCCGCACCGCCTGTGAAGACAGGCGGCGTGGGGGCGTGCGCGAGCCAATACTGTCTTCTTATTGGCCGATCAGGTTTTCTTATCGGGATTTCCAACAAAGAAACCGGATCGGCCAATTCGACGCACCCGCCCGGGAAGCCGGAGGTCTGGATATGAATCGCTTCGTTATCGCGGAACCGAGAAAATGCATCGGGTGCAACACCTGCATGGCGGCCTGCACCGAGGCACACAAGAAACAGGGGCTGCAAGCGCATCCCCGGCTGACCGTCATGCGGATCGGCGACGACACCGGCCCGGTCCTCTGCCACCAGTGCGAGGACGCGCCCTGTGCCCGCGTCTGTCCGGTCGACGCCATCACCTTTGGGGCCGATGCCATCCTGCTGAATGAGCAGACCTGCATCGGCTGCAAGATGTGCGCGCTGGCCTGCCCCTTCGGCGCCATCACGCCAAGCGGCACCGGCATCGCCGGGGTCGCCGGCATCGCCGTCGCGACACCCAGCCATTCGGCGGTGCTCGACCCGCTGCTGGCCTGGGACATCGGCGTGCGCAGCGTGGCGGTGAAATGCGATCTCTGCGCCTTTTCCGGCGACGGCCCGGCCTGCGTGCGCGTGTGCCCGACCGCCGCCCTTTACGCGGCAGACGCCGATGCCACCCGCCAGGCTGCCGCCGTCAAGCGCACGCTGGCCGCAGCGGCACCGGTCAGTCCTGAAACGCCGCTCGCCTCGCTGGAGGGGCTGGACCCATGATTCCACTCTCCCTGCTCATTATGTCGCTGCTGCTGTCCTGCGGCGGCGCCATCCTCTGCCTCCTCCTGAAGCATCGGGAGGGGGACATCCGTCTTGGCGGCAGCGGTGTCGGCATCGCCGCGGCGCTCGCTGGGCTCGGCGCCGGGCTGACGGCCATCGCGGCCGGGCAGCCGGCCGTGCTCGATGCCGCCGGCCCCTACCCCTTCGCCCATTTCGTCCTGCGGCTCGACCCGCTGGCCGGCCTGATGATCGCGGTCATCTCACTCTTGTCGCTGGTCGCCTGGATCTACGGCTTCGCCTATGTGCGCGAATATGCCGGGCGCGGCGTCGGGGCGATGGGCTTCTTCATGAACGCCTTCATCGCCTCGATGATGCTGGTGGTGGCGGCCGACAACGCCTTCTGGTTCCTCATCTTCTTCGAGATGATGTCGCTGGCCTCCTATTTCCTGGTCATCTTCGACCAGGATGACGAGGCGGTGGGTGCCGGCTTCCTCTATTTCCTGGTCGCCCATGGCGGCTCGGTGCTGATCATGGCCGCCTTCTTCCTGATGGCGAACCAAGCCGGCAGCTTCGATTTCGCCGCCTTCCGCGCCCATCCGCTGCCGGCCCCGCTGGACAGCGTCGCCTTCCTGCTGGCCTTCGCCGGCTTCGGCGCCAAGGCCGGCATGATCCCGCTGCACATTTGGCTGCCGCGCGCCCATCCGGCCGCCCCGTCGCATGCCTCGGCGCTGATGTCGGGCGTGATGATCAAGATCGGCGTCTTCGGGATCGTCAAGGTCGGCATCGACCTGCTGGGCGCCAGCGCCGGGCCGGCGATGCTGAGCTGGGGCCTGCTGGTGCTGGCCTTCGGCGCCGTGTCCTCGGTGCTGGGCGTGGTCTATGCCCTGGCCGAGCACGACATCAAGAAGCTGCTCGCCTACCACTCGGTCGAGAATATCGGCATCATCCTGCTGGGCGTCGGCACCGGCATGATCGGCATGGCGCTGCACCAGCCGGTGCTGGCGGTGCTGGGCCTGATGGCCGGCCTCTATCACCTGCTGAACCATGCGGTGTTCAAGGGACTGCTGTTCCTGGGCGCCGGTTCCACCATCTTCCGCATGCACACCAAGGACATGGAGGAGATGGGCGGGCTGGCCCGCAACATGCCATGGACCGCTTTGTCCTTCCTGGTCGGCGCGCTGGCGATCTCGGCGATCCCGCCGCTGAACGGCTTCGTGTCGGAATGGTACACCTATCAGGCGCTGTTCGCCGCGGCACTGGACGGCACCCCCCTGGTGAAGTTCGCCGCCCCCATCGCCGCCGTCATGCTGGCGCTGACCGGTGCGTTGGCGGTGATGTGCTTCGTCAAGGCCTACGGCATCATGTTCGCCGGTGCGCCGCGCAGCCATCATGCGGAGGAGGCGCGCGAGGCGCCGGCCGCGATGGTCGCCGGCATGGCGGTGCTGGCCGTCGCCTGCGTGGCGCTCGGCCTGCTGGCCCCGCTGGTGGCGCCGGTGATGGGCCGCATCGCGGCGGCGACCATCGGCACCGCTCCGGTGACGCTGGCGGTCGGCACCACCCTGCTGCCGGGCGATGCCCAGCAGGCGACGCTGTCCACCCCGCTGATCGCCATCCTGCTGATCGCCATGGCCTTCCTGCCCATCGCGCTGAAGGCTGCCTTTGCCGCCAAGCGCGGCGGCGACCGCAAGGTGGCGGCCCCCTGGGCGGCCGGCT
Source organism: Azospirillum sp. A29 (assembly GCF_042604625.1). NCBI lineage: Bacteria > Pseudomonadati > Pseudomonadota > Alphaproteobacteria > Rhodospirillales > Azospirillaceae > Azospirillum > Azospirillum sp. A29. The sequence continues at coordinate 132,531 of NZ_CP170460.1, read as the reverse complement.
ACCTGCCGGACCACCACATGCCCGCCAGCGCCGGCAGCTTCGCCCAGCCGATCCGCATGTTCTTTGCCCCGCTCTACACCATGCGCCGCGCGATTGCCGGGCGCTGGACCGGCATCGCCCTCGGCTTCGAGCGGGTGGTCACGCTGGCGCGGCGCACCGAACCGCTGGCCGACCGCAGCATCGTCGCCCCGATCGCCGGCGCCGTCGATGCCAGCGGCAAGTGGCTGCAAATCATCCAGGCCGGCGATTTCCGGATCTACTGCCTCTACATCGTCGCGGCGCTGATCGCGCTGCTGGCGCTGGCCGTCTGACGGGAGGACGCCATGCTGACCTTCTCACACCTGATCCTGGGACTGTTCCAGGCTCTCCTCCTGCTTGCCGCGGCGCCGCTGGTCTCCGGCCTGTCGCGCATGGTCCGGGCGAAGCTGCACACCCGCCACGGGCCGGGCCTGCTTCAGGACTATCGCGACATCGCCAAGCTGCTGACCCGCCAGGATTTGACCCCGCCGAACAGCGGCTTCGCCTTCCGCGCGATGCCGGCGGTGATGCTGACGACGGTGCTGGTCATCGCCATGGGCATCCCGATGCTGACCCGCTTCACGCCGGTGGCGCCCATCGGCGACCTGATCACTGTCATCTACCTGTTCGCGCTGGCCCGCTTCTTCTTCTCGCTGTCCGGCATCGACAGCGGCAGCTCCTTCTCCGGCATCGGCGGCAGCCGCGAGCTGACCATGGGCGTGCTGGTGGAGCCGGTGATGCTGCTGTCGCTGTTCGTGGCGGCCCTGCTGGCCGGCTCGACCAACCTCGGCGCCATCGGCAGCGCCATCGCCGACGGCCATGTCCACTCGGTCACCGCGACCATCGTCGCCGCCCTGTCCTTCGCCTACGCCATCTACATCGAGCTGGGCAAGCTGCCCTACGACATGGCGGAGGCTGAACAGGAACTTCAGGAAGGCCCGCTGACCGAATATTCCGGCCCGTCGCTGGCGCTGATCAAGTGGGCGATGGCGCTGAAGCAGACAGTCGTCGTCGCCTGGTTCACCGGCGTCTTCCTGCCCTTCGGCAGCGCGCCCGGGATGACTTTCTTCGGGCTGCTGTTCGGGCTGGTCGCCTTCGCCATCAAGCTGGTCCTGATCTTCGCCGCCGTCGGCGTGGTCGAGAACAGCGTCGCGCGCGTCCGCTTCCGCCTGACCCCCCAGCACAGCTGGGTCGGGGTCGGCGCCGCCTCGCTCGCCTTCGTCTTCTATCTGGTCGGCCTGTGAGCCGGCGAGGGGCAGCATCATGATAACACTCCCCACGGAACCGCTCGGGCTGCTGGCGCTGGCCGCCATCCTCGTCCCCTTCGGCGGCGCGGCACTGATCGCGGCATCGGAACGGGCATCGGCCAAATGGCTGTGCCAGGGCTTCGCGGCCGCCACCGTCGCGGTGATTGCCATCCTCGCGATGTCGCTGCTCGGCGACGGCAAGGTCGGCGGCACCTTCGAGCTGATCTCCTTCGGATCGGTCTCGATCCTCGGGCTGGTGGTGGACAGCGTCAGCGTGTTGATCGCGCTGGCGGTGATCTCCATCGGCCTCCTGGTGGCGATCTATTCCGCCGCCTACCTGAATGCCGGCAACCGTGAGCATCCCGACATCGGCAGGCAGCGCTTCTACGCCTTCCTGCTGGTGTTCATCGGCGCCATGACCGGGTTGGTGTTCAACTCCACCGTGGTCGGCCAGCTCGCCTTCTTCGAGCTGACGGGCGCCTGCTCCTGGGCCTTGATCGGCTATTACGAATCGCCCAAGGCGCTGCGCTCGGCGGCGAAGGCGCTGCTCGTCACCCATGTCGCCTCGCTCGGCCTCTATGTCGCGGCGGCCCTGCTGTTCCTGTCGACCGGCACCTTCGCGCTGACCGCCATCGCCGATCTGGCGCCGGGCATGAAGGCGGTCGTACTGCTGGCGATCCTCGTTGCCGCCTGGGGCAAGTCGGCCCAGCTGCCCTTCCACATGTGGCTGCCCGACGCCATGGAGGCGCCGACCCCAGTCAGCGCCTACCTGCATGCGGCCTCGATGGTGAAGGTCGGCGTCTACATCTTCGCCCGCGGGCTGATGTCGGCCGGCGGCGCGCCGGAGATCGTCGGCTGGGTCGGCTCGATCATGGCGGTGCTGACCCTGGTCTACGGTTTCTTCATGTATCTGCCGCAGGTCGATTTGAAGCGCCTGCTCGCCTATTCGACCATCACGCAGCTCGCCTATATCCTGCTGGCGCTGTCGCTGTCGGTCTTCGGCTCCGACCTCGCCTTCAAGGGCGCCATCGCCCACATCTTCAACCACGCCTTCGCCAAGACGCTGTTCTTCTTGGTCGCCGGCGCGCTGAGCTACACCGCCGGCACCCGGCTGCTGCCGTCGCTGCGCGGCATCGTCACCAAGTCGCCGTTGCTGGGCGTCGCCTTCGTCTGCGCCGCGCTGGCGATCACCGGCGTGCCGCCCTTCAACGGCTTCTTCAGTAAGTTCGCCATCTTCGCCGGCGGGTTCGAGGTCGGGGCGCATCACTGGGCGCTGATGCTGCTGGTCGTCATCGCGCTGGCGGAATCGGTCGGCTCCTTCGCCTGGTTCCTGAAATGGCTGGGCCATTCGGTGCCCGGCAAACCGTCCCCCACCATGGCTGCGGCAGCGCCGCTGCCGGCCGGCATGAAGTTCGTGCTGGTGGCTCTGGTGGCGATGACGGTGGTCTCAAGCTCCATCGCCGCCTCGTGGCTCGGCTGAGGGAGGGAACGGTCATGAACGGATTTCTCATCGTCAACGGCCTGTCGGGCCTGCTGATCGTCAGCTCCCTTCTGGTCACGCTCGCCGGCAACCCGGCCAACTCCGCCCGCTTCTACGCGCTGCAAAGCTTCATCCTGGTGATGCTGTTCGTGGCGCTGGCGGGGGCCACCGGGTCGGGCGAGCTGTATCTCTGGTCCTTCACCGCGCTGCTGACCAAGGTGATCCTGGTCCCGGCAATCATGTACCGCGCCTTCCGCAGGCTGAGCGACCCGGCCATCGGGTCGGGTGCGGTGATGCCGACGGCGCTGTCCATCGTCGGCGCCGCGGTCGCCGTCATCCTGTGCTTCGTCGTCGCCTCCAAGGTGACGCTGCCGGCGGCGGACGCCATAAAGCCGGCACTGGCGGTGTCGCTCGCCCTGTTCTTCATCGGCCTCGCCTGCATCGTGGCGCAGCGGAACATCCTGAAGCAGGTGTTCGGCTATTGCCTGATGGAGAACGGGTCGCACCTGACCCTGGCCCTGCTGGCCCCCAACGCGCCGGAACTGGTGGAGATCGGCATCGCCACCGACGCCATCTTCGCGGTGGTGGTGATGGCGGCGCTGGGATCGCGGATCTTCGACACGCTGCACACGCTCGACGCGCGCCAGCTCACGAGCCTGAAGGGATGACCGCCATGGTATCCTCGATCCTTCCCCCACTTCTGCTGATCGGTCCGCTGGCGGTGGCGGTGTTCCTGCTGACCCTGCCCTGGTTCCGGGAGTCGCTGCCCGAAACCTTCGCGACCGACCGGGACAGCGTGACGCTGCTGGAGCGCATCCATCTGGGCTCCGTCGGCTATGTCTTCCTGCTCAGCATCGCGGCCCTGATCCAGGTGCTGTCAAACGGAGCGATCTCCGCCTTCGGCGACTGGCTGTTCGTCGACGCGCTCGGCGCCGTCTTCATGATGCTGATCGGCGTGGTCGGGCTGATGACCGGCCTCTATTCCATCGCCTACATCCGCCACGATCTGGAGTCCGGCGCCATCGACGCCGGCAAGGTCCGGATCTACTACGGCTTCTTCAGCCTGTTCCTGTTCACCATGCTGCTGGCGGTCACCGCCAACAACATCATCATGATGTGGGCGGCCATCGAGGCGACGACGCTGGGTTCCGCCTTCCTGGTCGGGCTGTACGGGCAGAAATCCTCGCTGGAGGCCGCCTGGAAATACGTCATCATCTGCACGGTCGGCGTCGCCTTCGGCCTCTACGGCACGGTGCTGGTCTTCTCCAACGCCGCCGACGTGCTGGCCGACCCGCATCAGGCGGTGCTGTGGACGGCCCTGGTCGGCCATGCCGCCGAGCTGGACCCGATGCTGGTCAAGCTGGCCTTCGTCTTCGCCCTGATCGGCTTCGGCACCAAGGCCGGCATCTTCCCGATGCATGCCTGGCTGCCCGACGCCCATTCCGAGGCGCCGAGCCCGGTGTCGGGCCTGCTGTCGGGCGTACTGCTGAAATGCGCCCTGCTGATCGTCATCCGCTTCTACGTCATCACCGTCGGCACGGTCGGCACCGCTTTCCCGCAGATGCTGCTGTTGACGCTGGGCCTGCTGTCGGTCGGCGTTTCGTCCCTGCTGTTCTTCGTGCAGCAGGACCTGAAGCGCAAGCTGGCCTATTCCAGCATCGAGAATGTCGGGCTGATCGTCGTGGCGCTCGGCGTCGGCGGGCCGCTCGGCATCGCCGCGGCCCTGCTGCACGCCATCAACCACAGCGTCACCAAGGCCCTGTTCTTCTGCAGCGCCGGCAATGTGCTGATGAAATACGGCACCCGCGACCTGCGGGCGGTGAAGGGCGTGCTGCGGGTGGCCCCTGCCACCGGCCTCTTGATGATGGGCTGCGCGCTGGCGCTGGCCGGCTTCCCGCCCTTCAACATCTTCGTCAGCGAATTCATGGTCTTCATGGCCGGGCTGAACGAAGGCTATGGCTGGATCATGGCGCTGTGCGCGCTGTTCCTGTGCATCACCATCGCCGGTCTGGTGAAGATCGTCGCCGACAGCGTGCTGGGCAAGAGCCCCGAGACGATGGCCAAGGGTGACATCGGCTGGAGGGCGCTGGCCCCGCTGGGCGTGCTGGCAGTGCTGGTGCTGACGCTGGGCTTCGCCGTGCCGCAGCCGCTGTCCACTCTGGTGCAGCAGGCGACCGCGGTGGTGATGAACGGCGACAGCCGCCCGGTGGTCGCCGCCCCCTGGCAGACATACGACACGGTCCGCGCCGGCGGACAGCTGGTGACCGGCAGCCTCTCGCAGACGGAGATTTCCAAATGAACATCCTCACTCCGGTCCGGGTCGGGAGCGGCTATATCGCCTCCCTGCGCGAGAGCCTGCCCCATGCGATCCTCGATGAATCCTGGCAGACCGGGGCCCAGGTTACCATCACGGTCAAGCCGCAATCGCTGCCCGATGTGGTCGCCAGCCTCTATTACGATCACAATGGCTGGCTGTCGGTGGTCGTCGGCAACGACGAACGGCCACTGAACGGCGGCTACGCCGTCTACTATGTCCTGTCCATGGAGGGCGCGGACAAGTGCCATGTGGTGGTGCGCTGCGAGGTGCCGGCCGACACGCTGGAATACCCGTCCGTCACCCCGCGGGTTCCGGCTTGCGTCTGGGGCGAGCGCGAGGTGCGCGACATGTTCGGCCTGCGCCCGGTCGGGTTGCCGGACGAACGCCGCCTCGTCCTGCCCGACGACTGGCCGGACGAGCTGTATCCGCTGCGCAAGGATTCGATGGATTACCGGCTGAGGCCGGCCCCGACCAGCGACGACGAGACCTACCGGTTCATCAACGAGGCCAAGCAGGAGACCCGCGTCGTCCCGCTGGGTCCGCTGCACATCACTTCCGACGAGCCCGGCCATTTCCGCCTGTTCGTCGACGGCGAGGACATCATCGACGCCGATTACCGGATGTTCTACGTCCACCGCGGCATGGAGAAGGTGGCCGAGACGCGGATGGGCTACAATGACGTGACCTTCCTGGCAGACCGTGTCTGCGGCATCTGCGGCTACGCCCACAGCGTCGCCTATGCCAACTCGGTCGAGAATGCGCTGGGCATCAAGGTGCCGCCGCGGGCGCAAGCCATCCGCTCCATCCTGCTGGAGACGGAACGGATGCACAGCCATCTGCTGAACCTCGGCCTCGTCTGCCATTTCATCGGCTTCGACACCGGCTTCATGCAGTTCTTCCGCGTCCGCGAGAAGGCGATGACGCTGGCGGAGCTGCTGACCGGCGCCCGCAAGACCTATGCGCTGAACCTGATCGGCGGCGTGCGCCGCGACATCCTGGGCGACCAGCAGGCCAGGACCCGCGAACTGGTCGCCGAGCTGCGCGACGACGTGACCCGGCTGGTCGATGTGCTGCTGTCCACCGCCAACGTCAGCGGCCGCGTCAAGGGCGTCGGCCGGCTCGACCCGCAGATCGCCCGCGACTACAGCCCGGTCGGGCCGGTGGTGCGCGGCAGCGGCCACCGCCGCGACACCCGCGCCGACCATGCCTTCGGCGGCTACAAGCTGCTCGACATGCCGGTGCATGTGGAGCAGGGCTGCGACGTGCTGTCCCGCACGCTGGTGCGGGTGGCGGAATTCTTCGACAGCCTGTGGATCATCGAACAATTGCTGGACAAGGCGCCCGCCGGTCCGGTGCTGACCGAGGATTTCACCTATGTCCCGCACAAGTTCGCGCTGGGCTTCACCGAGGCGCCGCGCGGCGAGGACATCCACTGGTCGATGACCGGCGACAACCAGAAGCTCTACCGCTGGCGCTGCCGCGCCTCGACCTACAACAACTGGCCGGTGCTGCGCTACATGCTGCGCGGCAATACGGTGTCGGATGCCCCGCTGATCGTGGGCAGCATCGACCCCTGCTATTCCTGCACCGACCGCGTGACCGTGGTGGACGTCCGCAAGAAGCGCTCCAAGACCATCGCCTACAAGGAGATGGAGCGCTACTGCCGCGAACGCACGGATTCACCGCTGAAGTGACGGGGGCCAGAGATGCTCAAGCTACTCAAGGAAATCTTCCGCACGGGCGAGGCGACGGTCAAATACCCCTTCGCCCCGATGCCGGTCTGCAAGGACTTCCGCGGCAAGCCGGATCATAATGCGGTGGACTGCATCGCCTGCGCGGCCTGCACCGTCGCCTGTCCGGCCAACGCCATCGGGATGGAAACCGACACCGCCGCCGGCAGCCGCACCTGGTCGATCGATTACGGGCGCTGCGTCTTCTGCGGCCGCTGCGAGGAATCCTGTCCGACCGGCGCCATCCGCCTGTCCGACGATTTCGAATTGGCGGTCGGCAGCAAAGCCGACCTGACGCGCAAGGCAGTCTTCACGCTGGCCGACTGCGCCTGCTGCGGCAAGCCCTTCGCCCCGGCCAAGGAGGTCGATTACGTCGCCCGCCTGCTGAGCCAGTCGGCCCGCAGTGCGGAAGAGGCGGATCGGCTGCGCCTGATCGCCTCGACCTGCCCGGCCTGCAAGCGCGCCCAGGATGTCCACCACATCGCCGGCATGGGCATCGCCCGGCAGATGGAAGCCGGAAAACCGGTCAAGGAACTGGAGACCACGCCATGAACGTCCCCGTAGACCCCAAGACCCTGGTGGCGGAGATGTCGCCGGTCTCCACCAGCGAACAGATCGCGACGATGAAGAAGGCGCTGCTGAAGAACATCCAGCGCTCCGCCTATGTCTATCGCGTCGATTGCGGCGGCTGCAACGGGTGCGAGATCGAGATCTTCTCGTCCATCACCCCGGTGTTCGACGCGGAACGCTTCGGCATCAAGGTGGTGGCCTCGCCCCGCCATGCCGACATCTTGCTGTTCACCGGCGCCGTGACGCGCGCCATGCGGATGCCGGGGCTGCGCGCCTACGAGGCGGCGCCGGACCCCAAGATCGTGGTGTCCTACGGCGCCTGCGGCTGTACTGGCGGCATCTTCCACGACCTCTACTGCGTCTGGGGCGGCACCGACCACATCGTGCCGGTGGACGTCTACATCCCCGGCTGCCCGCCGACGCCGGCCGCAACCATCCACGGCTTCGCCGTGGCGCTCGGCCTGCTGGAACAGAAGCTGAAGGCCGAGACCCATGTCGAGGCCGCCGGCGAGACCGCCGCCTTGGCCCATCCCGACATCCCCTATGCGCTCCGGGTCCGGCTGGAGCGCGAGGCGCGGCGGATGGCCGGCTACCGCCAGGGCGGCGACATCGCCGAGGAGTTCATGGTCCTGCTGGAGGGGCATGCGCACATGCCGGGCAACTTCACCCTGCCCGACCGGATGATGGAGGCCATCGGCACGGAGCGCGACCCGCGCCGCGCCGAGATCATCGCCCGGCTGGCCGACGTCGTGCAGCAGACCATCCGGGGAGAAGCGCCATGAGCATGCCCGCACAGGCCGATCTCAGTTCCATCCCCGGCCTGCGTGCCGGCCGCGGCGTGGTACCGGAGGTGGTCTTCTACCAGCTGAACGCCAAGGTGCTGGAGCGCAAGGAGGACATCCCGGATGATGCCCGACAGGTGGTCTATTATTCGCTCGCCATCGGGCATCACATCGGCGTGTTCGACTGCTTCAAGCCGGCCTTCCGCTGCACCACCGCGGTGTTCGACCGCGTTCTCGACGCGCTGAAGGACAGCGAGGAGGCGCACCGCAAGCTGTCGGGCCTGTTGCGCTTCGGCGAGATCACGGTGGACAGCACCCACATCCGGCCGCTGATGGCGGCGGTCGAGGCGGCGCTGCCCACCGCTCCGCCCGATGTTGCCGCGTGGCTCGACCGGCTGCGCACGGCGCTGGACGCCATCCGGCGCGAACCCGCGATCTATCTGATGGGGAGACGGCTGTCATGACCGATGTCGTATTCACCGTTGGAAACGTCCTGCGCGGCGACGATGGCGCCGGCCCGTTGCTGGCCCAGCTGCTCGACGAGCAGCCGGCCCCCGGCTGGATCGTGGTGGATGGCGAGGATGTGCCGGAGAACCATACCCACCACATCCGCGCGCTGGCACCGCACCGGGTTCTGATCGTCGATGCCGCCGACATGGAGCTGCCACCGGGCGAGGTCCGCCTGATCGAACAGGACAGCGTCGCCGAGCAGTTCATGGTCACCACCCACGCCATCCCGCTGAATTTCCTGATCGACAGCCTGCGGGAAACCATCCCGGAGATCCTGTTCCTCGGCATCCAGCCACAGGACACCAGCTTCTTCGCACCGGTCACCATCACCGTCCGCAACTCCGTGGAGGCCGTGCATGACCGGCTGGTCCGCGGCGAGGGATTCGAGGCCTACGAGACGGTCGGCTGAACCGGACATCGAGGCAATTCAAGAGAAGTGGAGGAAATTCGCCATGGCGGATCCTGCATCGAAAGACACGCCGGTCCTCGGCATGGACGCCTATTCGCCCGCCGAGATCCAGGACAAGGTCGAAAAGCTGGGGGTGAAGAAGGCGACGATGCCCTTCCTGCCCAGCTTCATGCTGGCGGTGGTCGCCGGCGGCGGCATCGGGTTGGGCGGCATGTTCTTCGTCATCGTGCTGGCCGATCCCGCTCTGAGCTTCGCCGTCCAGCGCATATTGGGCGGGCTGGTCTTCTCGCTTGGCCTCGCCATCGTCATGGTCGGCGGGGCAGAGCTGTTCACCGGCAATTGCCTGATCGTGATGGCGCGGGCCAACGGCCAGATCAGCACGGCGCAGGTGTTGCGCAACTGGGCGACGATTTGGATCGGCAACGCGGTCGGGGCGATGGGCCTCGTGTTCCTGATCTATCTGTCGCACCACACCGAGATGAACAACGGTGCGGTCGGCGCCGCCGTGCTGAAGCTCGCCATCGGCAAGATCGTACCCGACGCGGTGACGATCTTCTTCAAGGGCATCCTTTGCAACCTGCTGGTCTGCCTCGCCGTGTGGCTCGCCTATGCCGGCCGCACGGTGACCGACAAGATCGTGGCGCTGACCCTGCCGGTCGCCGCCTTCGTCGCCGCCGGATTCGAGCACTGCATCGCCAACCTGTATTTCCTGCCGCTGGCCTATGTGCTGAAGGTGACGGGCCATGTGCCGGCCGGGCTGGACGTGTCGACGATCACGGCGGGCGGCATCCTGCACAACCTGCTGTTCGCCACGCTGGGCAACATCGTCGGCGGATCGGTGTTCGTCGGCGGCATCTATTGGCTGATCTACCGCAAGGGTCTGGGCGGCCTGACCCCGCTGCCGGTGCAAAAGCCGCTGCCGTCGATGGGGCAGCCGGCGGCGACGTGCTGAAAATACGGCACACGCAAAAGAAAAGCCTGCGGGCCGGTTCATCGCCGGCCCGCAGGCTTTTCCGAACCCGATCAGGTGGGCATCGCGACCCGCGACGGAACGGCGTAGGCGGTGAGGCGGCCTTGGCGCACGAAGGCGACGACCCCCACCCCCACCGTTTCGGCGAAGCCCACGCACAGCGAGGTCGGGGCGGAGATGGCGGCGATCAGCGGGATGCCGGCGGCGGCCGTCTTGTGGACCATCTCGAAGGAGCAGCGGCTCGACACCACGACGAAGCCGCCGGTGGGATCGATCCGGGCGCGGGCAAGCGCGCCGATCAACTTGTCGAGCGCATTGTGCCGCCCGACATCCTCGCGCACCGCCACCAGTCCGCCATCGGGCCGGGCAAAGCCGGCGGCATGGACGGCGCCGGTCTCCCGGTTCAGGCTCTGCCCCGCCGGCAAGGCCGCCATGGCACGGATGATCGCGTCCGGTTCGATGCAGGCGGCGGAGCGGACCGGATCGAGCGGCCGCAGGGTTTCGGCGAAACTGTCGGTACCGCAACGGCCGCAGCCGGACCCACCCATCAGGTTGCGCTTGCGACGAAGCAGGGCGGCCAGCCGCTCCACCGGCAGCTGCATGCGGATGCGGACGCCGTCCGTCAGTTCATCGATGGCGGTGACGGCCAATTCGCCGGCGCTGCCGACGATTCCCTCGCTGAGGGAAAAGCCGGTGGCGAAATCCTCCAGGTCGGTGGGCGTCGCCAGCATGACGGCGAAGAGATCATCGGCATAGACGAGCCCGACCGGCACCTCGTCGACGATCTTCTCTTCCCGTCGGTCGAAGCCGGAGTCCGTGCGGACAATCGCCTGCACCCGCCGGAGTCCGTGGTGGGAGAGCGGGCGACCCAGGGAAAGTGCGGCGGACGGCGGGGAGGTACAGGCGGTTGCTTGTTCCATGGTAGGACCCAAACCCTGGCGGTGGCGGCAATTGCGGACGGTGAGGTGCGGGCGCCGGCTGGACGGTCTGTCATGGTCTACCGTCGGCGCGGCCCGGTCCCTGGAGCATCGAACCCGGCGGCAAGGTCAGCCAAGCGCCCGCTGCCCGATTCTGCACCAATCCGCCGCAGAACGACATGTGGCATTCAGGCTCATCATCAATATTCGTCGATGATATTCGAATAAATCTTGATTATCGCACCATAGAAATTCGTTATCGAGCAATCTTGTTCTATGAAATCAGGTGCTTTTCCAATTTATAGTTTGCAGCAGTCAAGTGGCGGTGATATGCCTTGGATGTCTCTTGAGCCGATGCCTTTTGTCGCTCGGTACTTCCGGCTCCCATCGTGGAGAGGGACGATGCATGAACTCTCGTTGTGCGAACGCCTGATCGACTTGCTGCAGGAGGAATCGCAGCGCCACGCCTTCCATCGGGTCACGCGGATCCGGTTGGCGGTCGGGCGGTTCGCCTGCGTCGATCCGGAGGCCCTTCGCTTCGCCTTCGACGTGGTCAGGCGCGATACGTTGGCCGAGGGAGCGGCGGTGGACATTCAGCAGCCGCCCGGTTTGGTCTGGTGTGAAGACTGCTCAAGCGAGAGAGAGGTTCAGACGCGCCTCTCCCCCTGCCCGATCTGCGGCGGCCTGCGCCTGTCCCCCCGCGGCGGCGACGACCTGACGCTCGTCGAACTGGAAGTGGCGTGACCGCGGCGAGAAGGAGCCCAACCATGTGCCTGGGAGTACCGGCCAGAATCATCGCCATCGCCGATGCCCGGCGGATGCTCGCCGTCGCCGACATCCTGGGTGAAAGGCGGGAAATCAACCTTTCCTGCATCGCCGAAGCGGGCGACGACATGAACGGTCAGATCGGCCAATGGGTCTTGGTCCATCTTGGCTTCGCACTTTCCCGCGTCGAGGAAGCAGACGCACGGGTCACCCTCGACCTGCTTCGCCAGATCGATGAAACGGAGGCCGGGCGAGGGCACCTGAAGGCCTCCCTGCTCGCCTGACATTGGCGACGTGGCCGGCCGAACCCCACGAGGAGATCGTTCCGATGAAGAGGTTGCTATCCGCCGGCCTCGCCGGCGTTCTGGCAGCGACACTGGCTCTGCCGGCCGCTGCCCACACCGGCCATGCCGGCGACGCGATGTTCCTTCAGGGGGTGCTTCATCCGCTGACCGGCATCGACCATCTGCTGACCATGGTGGCGGTCGGCATCTGGGCGGCGCAGAACGGTGGCCGCGCCATCTGGATGCTACCGGCCGCCTTCATCGCCATGCTGTCCGGCGGTGCCGCGCTCGGCATGGCGGGGGTTGAACTGCCGGCGGTGGAGGCCGGGATCGCCGCCTCGGTGGCGGTGCTCGGGCTGCTGGTGCTGCTGAACAGGCGGGTGCCGGTCGCCGCCGCCACGATCCTGGTCGGCGCCTTTGCCGTCCTGCATGGCCATGCTCACGGCACCGAGATGCCGCAGACCGCTGAGCTGCTCCTTTACGGGCTTGGCTTCGTTCTCTCCACCGCGATGCTGCACGGTGCCGGCATCGCCATGGGGCTGGCTCGCCATATTCCGCGCAGGCTGCTGGCATCGCGGATGCGGCGGCAACCGGACTCGTCAACGTCGTCAGGTCGCTGCTGATGGGATCGGCGGGTTTCCGGCTCTCGCCGACCAAACCAGACATGTGAACGTCCCGGCTCCATCGAGCCGGGGCGTTCGGTCTTGTCGATTTCAAGAACAGGCAATCGCGATCCCTGGCCTTCACACGATGAAATGGCCGGGATGGCTGTAGACCACGATGCGCTCGTCACGCGCGAAGCCTGCCAGCGTCAATCCGCACCCCTCCGCCAGCCGCACGGCCAGCGCTGTCGGAGCGGAGATGGCGACGAGGCATCCGACCCCGGCAACCGCCGCCTTCTGGACCATTTCGAAGCTGGCCCGGCTGGAGGTCAGGATGAAGCCTTCGGTGGCGTCGATTCCCATGCGCGCCATCCAGCCTATCAGTTTATCGAGCGCGTTGTGCCGGCCGACATCTTCACGGATCGCTTTTATGGCACCCGATCGATCGACCCAGGCGACGCCATGGACGGCGCCCGTCAGGCGGTGCAGGCGCTGGTGCTCGGCGAAGTCGGCAAGGGCGCGGATCACGGCGCCGACCGGCACGGGTGCGCCGCGCACCACCCTGTCCTTGACACGGGCCACAGCCTCCAGCTTCTCCACCCCGCACAGGCCGCAGCCGGTGCGCGCGGTCATGCTGCGGCGGCGGTCCTTCAGGGCCATGAAGCGTTCCAGCGGGATGTCCATATGGACCTCCAGCCCGTCGCAGCCTTCCCTGACGGCGATGTCGAACAGCTCGTCCGGACCGGCCAGGATGCCTTCCGACAGGCTGAAGCCCAGCCCCAGATCGTCCAGATTCTCGGGCGAGGCCAGCATCACCGCGTGGGAAATGCGGTTGTAGACCAGCGCGACCGGGACCTCCTCGATCACAAGGTCGTCGCAGGCCTCCGCCCGCCCCTGCTCCAGCCGCAGGACGGCGGTGCGGTGGACGGTTGGAAAGGCGGTTCCGTCCGAAGGGTCGGTCAGCATGTCGAGCGGCATGTCAGTCTCCTCAGGCTCAGACCTTCCTACCCGTGGTCTCGTGATACCAGCGCGGATGGTGCTTCCTGGCCCAGCCATGTGTAACAACGCCTTCGACCATCGCGCGGATCGTGCCCTGAACCCAAAGCGCCGCATAGACATGCACGATGATCGAGGAGATCAGCACCACCGCGCTCGTCGCATGGACCAGCAGGGCGATGCGAATGACCGGGATCGGGAAGGAGGCGGCGAAATAGGGCCGCCACGCGATCACGCCCGAGCCCAGCAGGGCGGCCATGCACAGCACCATCACCCAGAACATGGCCTTCTGGCCGCCGTTGTAGCGGCCGATGTCGCCGACCTCGTTGCCCTTCATGACCTCCTTCACCGCGACCATCCAGCGGATGTCCTCGCGGTTCAGCAGGTTGTGGTGCCAGTAGCGGAAGAACTGCCGGCCGAAGGCGACGAACATGACCACCCCGACGAAGGGATGGACGATGCGCGCCAGTTCCGGCGTGCCGAACACGCCGGTCAGCCAGAAGAAGGCCGGGTAGAAGAAGGCCAGACCGGAGATCGCCAGCAGCACGAAGCAGACCGCGACGACCCAGTGATTGATCCGCTCGGCGGCGCTGTAGCGCTGGATCAGCTTTTCCTTCGCCGGATTTTGCGCGGGCAGATTTTCAGCCTTATCCGTCATGACCGGTCCTCCTCGCGGGTGTCCGCCTTTGCGTCGTGATGGGCGTCGTGGTGGGCGTCGTCATCGGCCCGGTTGGGACCGACCGTGATGTAATGGAAGAAGCCGAACAGGCCGGCGGCGGCGATGCCGACCGTTGCCAGCGGTTTCAAGGCGCCCTTCCACAGGCCGACCGCCGTGCTGATCGACGGATCGTTGGGCAGGCCGGAGTATTGTTCCGGCTTGTCGGCATGGTGCAGCACATACATCGTGTGCGTGCCGCCGACACCCGGCGGGTCGTAGAGGCCGGCATTCTGGAAACCGCGGCTCTGGAGGTCGGCGATGCGGGTGGCCGCAACCTCTTTCATGTCCTCCTTTGAACCGAACTGGATGGCGCCGGTCGGACAGGTCTTGACGCAGGCCGGCTCCAGCCCGACCGCCACGCGGTCGGAGCACATGTTGCACTTGTACGCCTTGCCGTCCTTCGGGCTGAGGCGCGGCACGTTGAACGGGCAGCCGGACACGCAATAGCCGCAGCCGATGCAGTTATCCTGGTTGTAGTCGACGATGCCGTTCTTGTGTTGGACGATGGCGCCCGGCGACGGGCAGGCCTTGAGGCAGCCGGGCTCGGCGCAATGCATGCAGCCGTCCTTGCGGATCAGCCATTCCAGCTTGCCGTTCTCCTCCACCTCGGCGAAGCGCATGACGGTCCAGGCCTGCGACGACAGGTCGGTCGGGTTGTCGTAGACGCCGACGCAGGTGCCGACATCGGCGCGCAGTTCGTTCCATTCGGAACAGGCGACCTGACAGGCCTTGCAGCCGATGCAGACCGACACGTCGATGAGCTGAGCGATCTCGGCCGGGTTCCGGGCCTCAGCCGCCGCGGTCGGGCTCGCCGAGCGGCGCTGGATGTCCAGGGATGACGAGGTCATGGCGTTACGCTCCCACGATCTTCTCGACGTTCACGAGGAACGCCTTGTATTCCGGCGTCTGGGTGTTGCAGTCGCCGACGGCCGGCGGCAGGGTGTTGGACAGGTAGCCCTTGCGCGCCACCGTCTCCCACCCCCAGTGCAGCGGAATGCCGACCTGATGGATCGTCTTGCCGCTGACCGTCAGCGCCTTGACGCGCTTGGTCACCACCGCCTTCGCCTTGATGAAGCCGCGCCGGGAGCTGACCTTCACGGTGTCGCCGGTGCGGATGCCCTTCTCGGCGGCCAGCGTCTCGCCGATCTCCACGAACTGTTCGGGCTGGGCGATGGCGTTCAGCGCCACGCTCTTGGTCCAGAACTGGAAATGCTCGGTCAGGCGGTAGGTGGTGCCGACATAGGGGAACTGGTCATGGGTGCCGAGCCGCGCCTTGTCGGCGGGGAAGATGCGCACCGCCGGGCTGGTGACCACCTTCGGATGGAGCGGGTTGGTGCCCAGCGGGCTTTCCATCGGCTCGTAATGCTCGGGGAACGGGCCGTCCACCAGCTTGTCGGTGGCGAACAGCCGGCCGACGCCCTCCGGATTCATGATGAAGGGGTTCATGCCGCTGGAGGGCGCCGCATCGATCTTGAAGTCCGGCACGTCGGCGCCCGCCCACCGTTCGCCGGTCCAGGCGATCAGCGTGCGCTTCGGATCCCAGGGCTTGCCCGACGGATCGCAGGAGGCACGGTTGTAGATGATGCGGCGGTTGGCCGGCCAGGCCCATGCCCAGCCCGGCGTGTTGCCGAGACCGGAATCGGAGTTGTCGCGCCGCGCCATCTGGTTGCCCGCCTGGGTCCAGCAGCCGGCGAAGATCCAGCAGGCCGACAGGGTGGAGCCGTCATCCTGCATTAGGGCGAAGCCGGGAAGCTGCTCACCCTTGCGGGCCAGGAACTTCGTCGGATCCTTTGGGTCGGGGATGTCGGCCAGCGCCCGGCCATTCAATTCCTTGGCCAGCTCCTCCGGCGTCGGTTCCAGCGGGTTCCGATAGGGCCAGGAGAGATTGAGGATAGGCTCCGGCGCCGTGCCGCCATCCCGGCGGTAGAGGTCGCGCAGCGCGACGAACAGCTCGGCGATGATCTCCTGGTCGGTCTTGGCCTCGCCCGGCGGATTGGCGCCCTTGTAGTGCCATTGCAGCCAGCGCGCCGAATTGACGATGGCGCCGTCCTCCTCGGCGAAGCAGGTCGACGGCAGGCGGAACACCTCGGTCTTGATGGCGGCGGTGTCGACATCGTTGATCTCGCCGTGATTGCGCCAGAAGGACGCCGTCTCCGTGGCGATCGGGTCGATCACCACCATGTATTTCAGCTTGGAGAAGCAGGCGGCGGTCTTGCGCGCGTCGGGGAAGGAGGTCAGCGGGTTGAATCCCTGGACGATCAACCCGTTGACCTTGCCGTTGTGCATCAGGTCCATGACCTGAAGCACGTCGTACATCTTGTCCCACTTGGGGATCCAGTCGTAGCCCCAGTCATTGTCCCGGGTGGCGTTGTCGCCCCAGAACCACTTCATCAGGCTGACGAAGAATTTCGGCGTGTTGCTCCAGAAATTGAGCTGGCCGGGCTGCTGCGCCTTGGGCGTCGTCCTGGCGAGATAGTCGGCGAGCGTCGGGTGCGCCTTCTCGTTGGGCAGCGTCAGATAGCCGGGCAGGCTGGTGGACAGCAGGCCGAGGTCGGACAGGCCCTGGATGTTGGAGTGGCCGCGCAGCGCGTTCACGCCGCCGCCCGGCATGCCGATGTTGCCCAGCAGCAGTTGGATCATCGCCATGGTGCGGATGTTCTGGGCGCCGACGGTATGCTGGGTCCAGCCGAGCGCATAGAGGATCGTGCCGACCTTGTCGCGCGCCGACGTCGCGCCAAGATAGCGGCAGACCGTCAGGAAGCCGTCCTTCGGACTGCCGGTCAGGTCGGCCACCACGTCGGGCGTGTAGCGCGCGTAATGGGCCTTCATCAGGTTCCACACGCAGCGCGGATGCTGGAGCGCCGGGTCGGTCCTGGCGTTGCCCGCCTTATCGAACTCGTAGTTCCAGCTCTTGCGGTCGTACTGCCCCTTGGCCGGATCGAAGCCGGAGAACAGGCCGTCCTCGAAGCCGAAACCCTCGTCGACGATGTAGGAGGCGTTGGTGAACGCCTTCACATACTCCCACTGGATCTTGTCGTTGGCGATCAGCCAGTTGATGACGCCACCCAGGAAGACGATGTCGGAGCCGGCGCGAATCGGGACATACTCGTCGGCCACGGCGGCGGAGCGGTTGAAGCGCGGATCGACAACGACGATCCGGGCGCCCCTCTTCTTCGCCTCGATGGCCCATTTGAAGCCGACGGGGTGCGCCTCGGCCGGGTTGCCGCCCATCACTAGGATGAAGTCGGCGTTGGAGATGTCCACCCAGGTGTTGGTCATCGCCCCGCGCCCGAAGGTGGAAGCCAGCGCCGACACGGTCGGGCCGTGGCAGACGCGGGCCTGCGCGTCGGTGCCGACGATGCCGAGCGAGCGCATGAACTTCTGCGTCAGGATGCCGGTCTCGTTCGACGAGGCCGAGGCGGTCAGCATCGCCGTCGACACCCAGCGGTTCACCGTCACGCCCTGGTCGTTCCTGACGACGATGTTGGCGTCGCGGTCGTCCTTCATGTGACGGGCGATGCGCGAGACCGCCTCATGCCAGGAGATGCGCTTCCATTCGCTGCTGCCGGCCTCGCGCACCTCCGGGGATTTCAGGCGGTTCGGGCTGTGGATGAAGTCCAGCAGGCCGGCGCCCTTCGGACAGAGCGAGCCGCGGCTGACCGGATGGTCGGGGTCGCCTTCGATATGGACGATCTCCGCCTTCGCGTTCTTGGCGCCATCGCCCAGGCTGTACATCAGCAGGCCGCAGCCGACCGAACAATAGGGGCAGGTGTTGCGAATCTCCTTGGCGCGGGCCAGCTTGAACTGCCGCACCTCGGCCAGCGCGGTCGCCGGCAGGAACCCCAGCGCCGCAACGCTGGAGGCCGCGATTCCCCCCGCCGTTGCCTTCATGAATTGCCGACGACTGAGCTGCATGGTTCCTCCCGGATTGGCGCTGTTCTGGGCGCGCCCAAGGCAGGTTCCGTGCCAGTCCGGAAAAGCCCTCAAATCCTGTGGCCTTCCGTCTGGCCTTAGCGTGTTTATGGACATTCTGTCCAGATCGGAGGGACAGAATGTCCACATAAGGGTTAGGCCGATTGGCGCTTTCCTCTGCGAAAAGGCGGCTCGGCCGGCTTGTACGGAAATTGCAGCGGACGGCGGGCACAACCTCATAAGAGACGGCCCTCCATGTCCCAGCACAGCCACGCCACTGCTACCGAAGGATCCACTCCCGTCAGCGGGGCGATGGCCGAAGCCATGGCCGCCGCCGGACTGGAGCCCGGCCGGTCGCCGTCCCCCGTGCGCCTGCCGGATGCCGGTAAGCTGTTTCAGCACCGCGCCATGCGTCTTCGCAGCCTTGCCTGCGGTCATCGCTTGTCCTCCTGGTTGGCCTTCATGGCGCAGTTGAGCGATGTCCAGCACGCGCTGGCCGCGGTCCCAGCCGCGGCGGCGCCTGAGACGGGCTGGCTTTCCGACCTCGAACAGCTGCGTCACCGGCTGCGCGGCACGCTCCCGGCGGCGGCGGAGAACGCGCTGGAGGGTTTGCCATGGGGCGACGGGGAGGCGCTGAACGCCTTGGCCGCGCGGCTGCTGACCGGCGAGGCGAACCGGGGGGACATCGGCGGCGCGCCCTTCATCGTCGCCGCCTTTCAGGTCGCCTGGACCCGCCACGCCGGCGGATTGGAGGCCGGTGCGGTCTCCGCCTCGGCGGTGGCCGGCCACTGCCCGGTTTGCGGAAAAGCGCCGGTCGCCGGGGTGATCCACACCGGGAGCAAGATCGGCGGGCTGCGCTATCTCCATTGCGGCCTCTGCCATACGGCGTGGCACCATGTCCGCAGTGCCTGCGTGGCCTGCGGCGAAGGCAACCGGATCGACTTGCGGCTGATCGAGGCGGGGGAGGATTCCGGCAACGGGTCCAACGATCCGGCGCGTGCCGAAACCTGCGAATCCTGCAATGGCTATCTGAAGCTGTTCCTGATGGAGAAGGCGCCCGGCCTCGACCCGGTGGCCGACGACCTCGCCTCCTTCGCCCTCGATATCTTGGTCGGCGACGAGGGATTCCAGCGGATCGGCGGCAACCCATTCCTTTCCCAGGGGGAATGAGCGACCGGTTCACTCGTCGCCGAACAGGACCGATGGGGATGCCGCTTCGCCGGGCCGGCCGGCGAAGCGGGCCTTCCGGCGCAAGGCCACGGTGAAGGTGGTGCGGAGGCCGGGCCGGCTCTCCACGGCGATGTGGCCGCCCTGGCGCTGGACGATGGCGAAGCTGATCGACAGGCCCAGCCCCGTCCCCTCGGACTTCTTGGTGGTGAAGAAGGGGTCGAAGACGCGGCCGAGACAGTCGGGCGGGATGCCGTGTCCGGTGTCGTGGACCGAGAGGACGACGCCCGCTTCGCCATCCTCCGGGAAACGCGTGTCGGCGGTCTCGATGGTCAGCGTGCCGCCGTCCGGCATCGCCTGGACGGCGTTGACCATCAGGTTGACCAGCACCTGCTGCAACTCGCCCCGGCTGATCTCGACCGGCACCGTCGCTGTCAGGCTGGTTTCCACCGCGATGCGGCGGCGCCCCATGGTGTGGCGGGTCAGCAGCAGGCAGTCGAGGACCACCGCATTGACGTCGACCGGCTCCGCCTGCCCGGCATAGTCGCCCGGCCGGGCGAACTGGAGCAGCTTGGCGATGATGGTCTGGATGCGCCGGGTCTGCTCGTCGATCAGGCGGATCTCGTCCTTCACCGGTGCGGCGGCATCGCCCAGCACCTCGCCCAGCAGGTCGAGGTTGCCCTGGATCACCGCGACGGGGTTGTTGATCTCGTGGGCGACCCCGGCGGTCAACTGGCCGATGGCGGCCAGCTTCTCGCTCAGCACCAGCTGGCGGCTGGCCTGCCGAAGCGTGGCATTGGCGCTTTCCAGCTCGGCCGTGCGCTCGGCAACCTTGCGGTCGAGATCCTCGGCCGATTGCTGCAATTCCAGCCGGCGGGACGCCAGCGAGTCCAGCAGCTGGTCGAAGGCCCGCGACAGACGCCCAAGCTCGTCCCGGCTCCGGCTTGGCCCGGCGCGCGCCGTCTCGTCGCCCGCCTCGATGGTGGCGATGACCCGGTTCATCCGTTCGAGCGGCCGGAAAATGGCCTGGGCGAAGCGCAGGTCGGCCAGTGTTCCTAGCGCGGAAACCGCCAGAATTGCCAGGACCAGCCCGGTCATGGCGCGGTACAGCGCATCCTGCAACGGCGCTTCCAGGAAGCCGACATAGAGCATGCCGATGCGCCGCCCTTCGGTGTCGAGCAGCGGCTCGTAGCCGGAGACATAGGTGTCGTCCACCACGAAGGCGGAGCCCAGCCACACCCTCCCCTCGCCCATCACCCGGCGGTAGACCGCCGCCGACGCCCGCGTGCCGAGCGCACGCTCCCCTTCGAACAGGCGGACATTGGTGGCGATGCGGGTGTCGTCGAGGAACAGCGTGGCGGTGCCCTGGCTGCCCAGCGGCAGCGACGCCTCCTGATAGACGACGGTGTTGATGCGGTCGACGATGGTCTGGCTGCCGTTGAGCAGCATGCCGCCTTCCAGCACACCGAGAATCTCGCCATCAAGCCCGAATATCGGCACTGCGGCGTGGATGGTCAGCGCACGGTCCTCCACGCTGCGTGCGGTGGAGGCCGCGTTGCGGGTGGGCACCAGCGGAATGACGGTGCGGGCCGGCAGGGACGGGTCGATGGTGGCCAGATGCTCCGGCTCCAGCACGTCGAGCCCGTGGGTGCCGTCGCCCCGCAAGGCCGAGCGCACCACCGTCCAGCCGGACCGGTCGGCCCCTTCCGATCCGGCCTTTTCCGATCCGCCGCCGGCCCGCACCCGGCCCTGCGGATCGAGCAGCAGCAGGAAGTCCAGACCCTGCCGGTGCGCGGTCTCGTCCAGCAGCGCTTCCAGTCTGCCGCCGTCCCGCCGCTCGAGCGCAAGCGCCAAGCGGTGGGAAGCGGCGAGCGCCGCCATCCCGTCGCCGACCGTGCCCTGCACGCGGTCGAACACCTGCCGGGCGGTGCCGAGATCGGCGCTGACCTTGTTGATCAGCAGCTGGTTGTAGCCCTGGGTGCCCCAGTACCAGACGATCAGCAGTAGGGCGGGCATGCCCAGCAGCAGCGGCGCCAGGACCAGCGCCAGCAGCTTGTGGCGGACCGATCCCGTGAAGGGTGTCAGACGCTCGTCCAGCGCGGCGCGCAGGCGGCTCAGACGCCCCATTCGGCCCACTTCCGGTCGAGCGTCTTGCGCGATACCCCCAGCAGGGCGGCGGCCCGCGCCCGGTTTCCGCCGCAATCGGCCAGCACGGCCAGGATATGACGCTTTTCGACCTCGGCCAGCGTCTGTCCGCCGGTTGCGTCGGCGCCGCCCCCCTCCGGGGCGACACAGACCGACAGCCCCAGATCCTCCAGCGGAAACTCGCCGAACAGCAGGGCGCGCTCCACGAGGTTGCGCAGTTCGCGCACGTTGCCCGGCCAGCCATGGGCGATCAGCGCCGCTTCGAGCGGCGGGTCGATGTCCAGCGGCGGAACCCCCAGGCGCAGCGACAGCACCCCCATGAAGCGGCGCGCCAGCTCGACGACATCGTCGCCCCGCTCCCGCAACGGCGGAACGCGCAGGGTCATCACGGCGAGCCGGTAGAACAGGTCCGCCCGGAACCGGCCGGCGGCGACCTCCGCCTTCAAGTCGCGGTTGGTCGCGGCCACCACGCGGACATCCACCGGAAGCTCCTGCTCGCCGCCGACCGGACGGATGCGGCGTTCCTCCAGAACGCGCAGCAGCTTCGATTGCAGCGCCAACGGCAGTTCGCCGATCTCGTCCAGAAACAGCGTGCCGCCATGGGCGTAGTAGAACAGCCCCTTGCGCGCCTCCTTGGCCCCGGTGAAGGCGCCGCGCAGATGGCCGAACAGCTCGGCCTCCACCAGATCGGCCGACACGGCGGCGCAGTTCAGCGCCACGAAGGGCCGCTCAGCCCGGTGCGAGCGGGTGTGCAGGGCGCGCGCTACCAGCTCCTTGCCGACGCCGGACTCCCCTTCGATCAGCACGGTGGACGGCGAGGGCGCGACCCGTTCGATGAGCGCCCGCAGGCGCAGGATGGCCGCCGAGCGGCCGACGATCTCGTCGGTGGTGCCGCGCCGCTTGGCCAACTGCCTCCGCAGGACGAAATTCTCGCGCTGGAGCCGGGTGCGCTCCATGCAGCGGGCGATGGCGCTGACGATCTGCTCGACCCGGAACGGCTTCAGGATCAGATCGGCCGCCCCGGCCCGCAACGCCTCGATGGCGGTGTCGATGTCGGCGAAGGCGGTGATCAGGATCACGTCGCCGCCGAAGCCGGCCGCCTGCAACTCCTTCAGCCAGTCAAGGCCCGACTGCCCCGGCAGGGCGATGTCGAGGATGATCAGATCGACACAGTGCCGTTCCAGATGAAGCGCGGCGTCCTCGGCGCTGCCCGTCGTGGTGACGCGCCAGCCGCGCCGCTCCAGGCTGCGCGACAGAAAATTGCGGATGCCTTCCTCGTCATCCACGATCAGCACGGACGGCGCGGTTGCCGGCTCCTCCGCTGCGGCCGCGGACGGGATGGCTGCGTCATCGGGCGGCGGGGTATCGGTTGGCATTCTCGGCTTCAGTGAGGCATCGCACAGGGGTATGACCGCGCGATCATAGCGAATGTCCACACTGTTTCCAGTGATAAGCGGCAATCTGCCGCTACTGCCTCCCGGTTGGGTTAACATTTCACTACCGCTTTGATTGCGGCGGTCCTGTCTATGGCACACGGTTGGCAAGAAAAACCGTTTGTTTGGACACAAACTATTGTCTATCATATTTCAGTCATTGCAATCACATAGCAATTAATTGGGCTCGGGTTTTCCTGATCCCGTTGCCGCCGGTTGCCTTGGGCAGAAAGACCCCGATCCACTCCATCGACCTTGGAAAGAGATATCCCATGGCCCTGCACGCCTGGTTTTCCGATCGGAAACTGGTTCACAAGCTGCTCATCCCGGCGGTCCTGCTGCTTGCCGTCATGGGCAGCGTGGTCTGGACGGCCAGATCGGCCTTGGTCGACCTGACCGCCTCCACGAGCCGGGTGACCGATGTGGTGGCCGGGCGGCTGTCGGCGGCACTGACCATCCAGTCGGCCATGGGCGACGCGATGGACGCGGAATCCAACGCGCTGGTCGCCGGCACGCGCGAGCGCATCGACGCCGCCTTCGCGAATTACAAGGACAACATCGGCAAGGCGCTGACCGCCATCGACCGGCTGGCCGCGGCCTACGACGCCCCGGCCGACCGCGAGGCGATCTCCGGGATCAAATCCATCGTCGGCGAGTATGAACGGGTGTCGCAGAAAGCGGTCGAGCTGGCGCGGGCCTACGACACCGACAGCGCGATCCGCGTGTCGATCGACGTCGGCCGCCCGGTCCGGCAGAAGCTGAACGCTGCCCTGTCGGAGCGGGTGGATCACAGCCTGGAGGAGACCAAACGCGCCGAGGAGCGGGCGCTGGCGCTGTCCTCCAGCGTCATGACCCGCCTGTACGGTGTCACCGGTGTCGGCCTGCTGGTCGCCTTCGGCCTGTTCGCCTCCATCATCGTGGCTTTCGTCGTCCGGCCGCTGCACCGGCTGGTCGCCGACATGACCGCCATCGCCGACGGCAATCTCGCGGTCGACATCCAGGGCGCCGGCCGCAAGGACGAGATCGGGCTGCTCGCTCGCGCGCTGCTGGTGTTCAAGAGCAACGGCCTTGCCATGCGCAGCCTGCAGGAGGAGCGCGAGGCGCAGAAGCTGCAGGCGGAACGCGACCGGCAGGCCGGCATGCGGGCGCTGGCCGACCGCTTCGACGCCGATGTGCAGGACGTGGTGCAGGCAGTGGCGACGGCGGCCCGCCATCTGCGCGGCAATGCCGAGACCATGACCGCCATCGCCTCGCAGACGACGGAACAGGCGGCGACCGTCGCCGCCACCACGGCGCAGTCCTCCGCCAATGTCGCCACCGTCGCGGCGGCGTCGGAACAGCTGGGAAGCTCCATCGGCGAGATCGGCCGGCAGGTCAACGCCGCCGCCGCCATCGCCCGCAACGCGGTGCAGGAGGGCGAGCGGACCAACGCGCTGGTCGCCCGGCTGGTCGAGGCCGCCCAGCGGATCGGCGATGTCGTCAGCCTGATCCAGAACATCGCCAGCCAGACCAACCTGCTGGCGCTGAACGCCACCATCGAGGCGGCGCGGGCCGGCGAGGCCGGCAAGGGCTTCGCCGTCGTGGCGCAGGAGGTCAAGGCGCTCGCCACCCAGACCGCCCAGGCGACCGAGGAGATCGGCAGCCAGATCGCCGAGATCCAGACGGTGACCGATGGCACGGTGACGGCGATCCAGACCATCGGCCGCACCATCAACGACGTCGATTCCATTGCCGGCGCCATCGCCGCGGCGGTGGAGCAGCAGACCGCCGCCACCCAGGAGATCGGCCGCAACATCCAGCAGGCGGCCCAGGGAACCCAGCTGGTGACCGGCAACATCGCTGAGGTCAGCAGCTCCGCTGGGCAGGTCGGACAGGCGGCCTCGGAGGTGCTGGGCGCCGCCGACAGCCTGTCGCACGATTCCGACCGGCTGCGCGAGCGAATCCAGGCCTTCATCGGAGAGGTCCGCGCGGCCTGACGCGACCGGCCGCATCCGGGCCGGATGGAACGCTATGGAACGGTTTTCCGGCCCTGTTCCACTGTTCCATCCGCCGCTCCTGCGACCGCAAGGGGGCAGGTTTTGGCGCGATGATCGGCGCCGGCACTCGATTGTTTCGGAAACGAGTCGGGTGGACCGCCGCCACCGCTCCATGCCGTTCCTCCGGTGGGTGAAACACTGGGGGTCACCCAGTTCTATCACCGTCGCCGGCCGGCGCTAAGCACGGGATGAAAAAAGCCGGGCGGGCGTCAGGCCCGCCTGCGGGTGCCGGACGCCGCGACCATGTTGAAGAACTGCGCCTCGTCGATGGTGTCGGGCTTGCCGTACTTGGCGCGCCGGGCGGCGGCGGTGTCGAGCTTGGTGGCGCCGGGGGCATGGCCGACGACGAGATAGTCGGTGTCCTTGCGGACGCTGTGATGCCAGTGTCCGCCCAGAGCCTGGATGCGGGCCATCACCGCCTCGCGCGACAGACCGGTCAGCTCGCCGGTGACGGCGAAGGCATAACCGGCGATGCCATGCGTGATGGGAACGGCCGGTTGCCGGACCAGCGGCGGCGGGTCGATCTGGTTCGTCGGCGCCAGATGGGGAACCGCCAGCATCTCGGCGCTGCCGAGGATCATCTTCTGGAACAGGCGGCTGGTGATCTCGGCATCGACGAAGGCGCCGTGGAAGCGCGCCCGGATCCCGACATCGATGCCGAACAGCGTCGCCACCGCATCGAGCGATGCCCGCCCGGCCACCTGCGCCCTGGCATGCTGCATGGTGCAGACCGACTGGCCCGCCATCCAGCGGATGCCACAGAGTTCGAACTCATGCCGGAGGAACTCGATGTCGAAGCCGACATTGTGGCCGACCAGCACCGCGTCCTCCAGGAAGCCGAGGATGTCCTGGGCGACGTTGTGGAAGGGATCCTGGTGGCGAAGCAGATGGTCCGGCAGCCCGTGCACCCTCAACGCATGCGGGTTCGACTTGCGCCCCGGATTGAAGATGAGGCTGAGACTGCGGCCGGTCGGGACCGCATCCGCCAGTTCGATGGCGGCGAAGCTGACCATGCGGTCGCCGCCGGCCGTCGACAGACCGGTGGTCTCGCAGTCGATGACGACAAAACGGCGGGAAGACGGCCGGCTCTGGCTAGGCTTCGCCCCCGCCGACGGACTGGTAGGCACTGTATCGCTCGAAAGGCTCATCGACGCTCGCCCTGGGGGCTGGACCGCCCCGTTGCACCACACAAGCACAGGATAATGGCAGGGTCGCCACCGCAGGTCGAGTGTGCGCGCCGCCGCATGGTCCACGGCCCGGTGGGACCAGAGCCGACCGGCATTCGCTTCCATCCCGGAAATTTCGTCGTCTATCCAAAAATTCGGTCTCTATGCAAAAAGTGGATTGTTGGCTCACCAATCACGCGCTATCATATTCCAGTTGCTGTAATCGAATAGCGATTACAAACAAACACTATGCAGATCAAGGAGATCGCGTGTGGACGTGATCGCTGAGCTGTCGGGCCTGATCGGCGCCGACGCCGTTCTGACATCCAAATCCGACCTGGACGCGGCGACGGAAGACTGGCGCGGGCGCTACCGCGGGCCGGCCCTCTGCCTCGTCCGGCCGGCGAATGCCGAACAGGTCGCGGCGGTGGTGCGCTGCTGCGCGCGGCACGGGATTCCGCTGCTGCCGCAGGGCGGCAACACCAGCCTGTGCGGTGGCGCCACCCCATGGGAAAGCGGCCCCGCCCCGGTCATCCTCAATCTGGCCCGCATGCGTGCGGTGCGCAGCATCGACCCTGTCAACAGCACCATGGAGGTCGAGGCCGGCTGCGTGCTCGCCACCGTGCAGGAAGCGGCGGCAGCGGCCGGGCGGCTCTATCCGGTCAGCCTGGGCGCCGAAGGCTCCTGCCAGATCGGCGGGACCATCGCGACCAACGCCGGCGGCACCTCGGTCCTGCGCTACGGCAACACGCGCGACAATGTGCTGGGGCTGGAGGTGGTGCTGGCCGACGGCACGATCTGGTCCGGCCTGTACGGCCTGCGCAAGAACAACACCGGCTATGACCTGAAGCATCTGTTCATCGGGTCGGAAGGCACGCTGGGCATTATCACGGCGGCGACGCTGAAGCTGCACCCGCTGCCGACGCGTCATGCCGTCGCCTGGGTCGGCATGGCGGATCCCGCCGATGCGCTGACGCTGCTGACCCGCGTGCAGCAGCGCTGCGGCGCCCGGCTGTCGGCCTTCGAGATGATCAACCGCCTCCAGCTCGATCTGGTGGTGGAGCAGGTTCCGGGCCGCCGCAGCCCGCTCGAAACTTCGGCCGACTGGCATGTGCTGATCGAGCTGTCGGACAACAGCGACGGCGACGCGCTGGACATGGAACTTCAGCTGATCCTGGAGGACGCCTTCGGCGATGGCCTGCTGACCGACGCGGCGCTCGCCGCCAGCGACGCCCAGCGCCACGCCATGTGGGAGGTGCGCCACAGCGTGTCGGAGGCGAACAAGAAGGCCGGCGTCGGCCTGACCACCGACTGCGCGGTGCCGCTGTCGGCGGTGCCCGCCTTCATCGACGCCGCCAATGCCGCGGTGCGGGCGCTGGTGCCGGATCTGCCGTCGATCGTCGTCGCCCATCTCGGCGATGGCAACGTCCACTTCATTCCCTTCTTCACCTTCGACGCCTGGAATGCGGTTGCCGACCGCGAGGCGCTCGCCGCCGCCATCCGCCATGCGGTGAACGACGAGGCCGCCCGGCTGAACGGCACCTTCAGCGCCGAGCACGGCGTCGGCCGCGTCCAGCTGGGCGAGATGGCACGCTACAAGCCCGCCGCCGAACTGGCGCTGATGCGCGCGGTGAAGCAGGCGCTGGATCCGCAGAATCTGTTCAACCCCGGCCGCCTGCTGCCGCCGGGCTAAGCCCTTTCCTTATCGTTTCCTGCCGTTCCGTCCGCCGTTCCGGCCCACCACGAGGAGTTCCGACATGAGCATCCGCCAATCCGGTTGGTCCCGCCGCACCCTGCTGAAAGCCGGCGCCGCCGGCACGGCCGCGCTTGCCATGCCGGCGATCTGGAGCCCTGCCCGCGCGCAGAACAAGCGGATCGTCGTGCGCGACGACGGCGGCATTTACACCAAGGCCTATGGCGAGGTCTTCTATAAACCCTTCACCGCCGCGACCGGCATCGAAGTGGTGGGCGTCCAGGCCAATGCCGAGCCGACCGCGCAGATCCGCTCAATGGTGGAAGCCAAGTCCTACACCTGGGACATGGCGAAGATCAGCCAGCCGGCCATCCTGATGCTGACCGGCGGCGACAAGCCGCTGCTGGAGAAGCATGGGCTGGAGGCCGATCCGGCCGTCGCCTCGATCCCCAAGCAGTACATGTCGGAATACGGCGTCGGCACCAACGTCTACACCACCGTGCTGGCCTACCGCACCGAAGCCTTCAAGGGCCGCAAGGCGCCGGCCTCCTGGAAGGACTTCTACGATGTCGCCAACTTCCCCGGCCGCCGCGCCCTGCGCAAGCACCCGTTCGACACCATCGAACAGGCGCTGATGGCCGACGGCGTGCCGAACGCGGAGGTCTATCCCTGCGACTTCGACCGCGCCTTCAAGGCGCTGGACCGCCTCAAGAAGGACGTCTCCGTCTTCTGGACCAGCGGCGCGCAGGTCGAGCAGATGCTGCTGTCGGGTGAAGTCGACATGGTCCCGACCTGGGTGTCGCGTCCGCAGGCGGCCATCGCTGCCGGTGCGCCGGTCGGCATCGTCTGGGACCAGAACATCTGGGGCCTCGACAGCTGGGCGATCCTGGCCGGCACCCCGAACGCCGACGCCTGCCGCCAGTTCATCAAGTTCGCCTCCGACGCCAAGCGTCAGGCCGAGCTGGTGAAGTATTTCCCGGCCGGCGTCACCCAGCCGGACGCCTTCAAGCACATCGACGCCAAGATCGCTCCCGACTGCCCGACCTTCCCGGCCAACATCGAGCGCGGCGTGCAGATCAACGCCGACTACTGGCTGAAGAACCAGCAGAAGGGTCTCGAGCGCTACAACGCCTGGCTGCTGAGCTGAGGAACAGCGGGGAAGGGACGCCGTTGCAGCCTCCCTTCCCCGCCCTTTCCGCCCCCATCCCCCTTCGGCCCCACCCCTTAGCGAGGAGGCGCGCATGTCTTCTTCCAGCCTTTCCGTCCAGGGTCTTGCCAAGCGCTACGGCGACTTCGTGGCGCTCGCCCCGACGGATCTCGTCGTCGCCGACGGCGAATTCCTGACGCTGCTCGGCCCGTCGGGCTCCGGCAAGACGACGCTGCTCAGCCTGCTGGCCGGGCTGGTGCCGCCCGACGAGGGAAGCGTGCGCATCGGCTCGCAGGACGTCACCTACGCCCCGCCCTATGAGCGCGACATCGGCGTGGTGTTCCAGAACTACGCCCTGTTCCCGCACATGACCATCGAGGAGAACATCGCCTTTCCGCTGAAGATGCGGAAGGTCGGGGCGGCCGAAGCCAAGCGGCGCGCGCTTGAGGCGCTGGAGATGGTCCATCTGCCGCACATCGCCGGCCGCTACCCGCGCGAGCTGTCTGGCGGCCAGCAGCAGCGCGTCGCGCTGGCCCGCTGCATGGTCTACAAGCCGTCGATCATCCTGATGGACGAGCCGCTGGGCGCGCTCGACAAGAAGCTGCGCGAGCACATGCAGCTAGAGATCAAGCGCCTGCACCGCGAGCTGGGAACGACGGTCGTCTACGTCACCCACGATCAGGAAGAGGCGATGACGATGTCCGACCGCATCTGCCTGATGAATGCCGGGCGGATCGAACAGCTGGGCACGCCGGCCGACCTGTATTTCCGTCCGCGCTCGCTGTTCGTCGCCGATTTCCTGGGCGAATCCAACATCCTGCCCGCCGCCCTGGGCAACCGCAGCGGCGACGAGGTCGAGATCGGGTTCGGCTCGCTGGGGGTGTCCGGCCGGGCGCTCGCCAACGGCAACGACCTGCCGCCGGGCACCGAGGTGCGCGTGATGGTGCGGCCGCAGAACCTGACGGTCGCCCGCAAGGGCGGTGGCGCCGCGGACGGGCTTCAGGGCCGCGTGTCGGAGGTGATGGTCACCGGCAGCCTGACCAAGGTCTATATGGAGCCGCTGGACGGCAAGCTGCCGCCGCTGGTCGCCGCCTTCCCCACCCGCAACGACGACGACGCGGTGCGCATCGACGACGTGCTGACGCTGTCCTGGAGCGGCCGGGACGCCGTGGTGATCGCCGACAAGCTCGCCGATACCGCCCGCGCGGCCGGGACGGCGTGAGATGAGCGGACAGTCCATGACCATGACCCACGCCCCCGGCGTCAAACGCCACTCGCCCCCGCCCGCCTGGCGCAAGCCGGTGCTGATGGGCGCCCCGCTCGTCCTGCTGCTCGTCGCCTTCCTGGTCTTCCCGGTCGGGCAGCTGCTGGCGCTCAGCGTCTACAACGGCCAGGGCTTCACGCTGGCGCCCTACGCCCAGCTGTTCGCCTCCAGCCTCTACATCACCGTCCTGTGGATCACGCTGAAGATCTCGCTGGCGACGACGGTGGTCGCGGTGATCGCGGCCTATCCGGTCGCCTACCTGATCTCCATCGCCAAGGGCCCGGCGAAGAGCCGGCTGATCTTCTGGGTCCTGCTGTCCTTCTGGACCAGCTTCCTAGTGCGCGCCTTCGCCTGGGTCGTCATCCTCGGCCGCAACGGCGTCGTCAACAGCACGCTGATGTCGCTGGGCGTCATCGACACCCCGGCCGACCTGCTCTACGGCTTCGGCGCCGTGCTGATCGGCATGGTGCACGCCATGCTGCCGCTGGCGGTGATGACCATGCTGGCGGTGATGGAGAACATCGACCGCACCCTGCCGCGCGCCGCCGGCACGCTGGGCGCCCGGCCCGGCACCGCCTTCTGGACCGTCTATTTCCCGCTGTCGCTTCCCGGCGTCGCAGCATCCGCGATCATGGTCTTCGTGTCGGCCATCGGCTTCTTCATCGTGCCAGCCCTGCTGGGCGGCCGGAAGGAGACGATGATCACCCAGCTGATCATCGATCAGGTGCAGCAGACGCTGAACTGGGGACTGGCCGGCGCCATCTCGGTCCTGCTGCTGACGGTCGTGCTGGTGGTGTTCCTGCTGTACGACCGCGTCTTCGGCTTCGCGTCGCTGACCGGCGAGAGCGCCGTGGTGCGCAACCGCGACACCGCCATGCGGCGGCTGGGCGGGCGTGTGCTGGCCGCACTCGGCTCCGCCAGCGATGCGCTGATCGGCCTGGTGCCGCGCCGTCATCCGCTCCGCGGCCGGTCCGAGCGTCCGGTGGCGCTGACCGCCTTCGTCTGGCTGCTGCTGGTGCTGATCAGCCTGCCCGCCTTCCTGATGATCCCGCTGTCCTTCGGCAAGGGCGGGCTCGCCTGGCCGCCGTCGGGCTTCACGCTGCAATGGTACCAGCAGCTGCTGGACTCGCCGATCTGGATGCAGGCGCTGTGGCGCTCCATCGTGGTGGCGTTCGGCACCGGCCTGCTGTCGATGGCCATCGGCGTACCCGCCGCCTTCCTGATGGTGCGCAGCCAGATGCGGGGCAAGGGCGCCATGCTGGCCTTCATCCTGTCGCCCATCGTCGTGCCGCGCATGATCATCGCCGTCGGCATGTTCTATGTCTTCGCCCAGATGGGTCTGGTCGGCACCATCCTGGGGCTGGTCATCGGCCACACCGTCGTCGCCGTGCCCTATGTGGTCATGACGATGATGGCGGTGCTGCGCAACTACGACACCCGACTCGACCTCGCGGCGCAGAGCCTGGGCG
Organism: Azospirillum sp. A29; assembly: GCF_042604625.1. NCBI lineage: Bacteria > Pseudomonadati > Pseudomonadota > Alphaproteobacteria > Rhodospirillales > Azospirillaceae > Azospirillum > Azospirillum sp. A29. The sequence continues at coordinate 100,784 of NZ_CP170460.1, read as the reverse complement.
CCCGGCCGGTGGCGGCGCTGCGGCACGTCACCTTCCCGATCCTGGGGGCCGGCATGCTGTCGTCCTTTCTGTTCGCCTTCGCCACCTCCTTCGACGAGCTGACCATCTCCCTGTTCTCCTCGGGCGGGCTGAGCGCCACGCTGCCCAAGCAGTTCTGGGACGAGGTGACGCTGCAGGTCTCCCCCGTCATCGCGGCGGTGTCGACCGGGCTGCTGCTGTTCGTCGCCACCCTGATCTATGTCGCGGACCGTCTGCGCCGCCGCAGCCTCGCCGGCTGAGGCCGGCTCCCCAACCGCCTTCACCACCAGCTTCTTCCAAGGATTCGACATGCTCAACGCCACGAAGATTCGCGGCATCCTGCCCGCCACCCCGACGCCGGTGACAGCCGACGGCACCATCGACGTCGCGGCCTCCAAGGCGCTGTTCTCCTGGCTGTTCCGCCAGGGGATCGACGGGCTGGTCCCGCTCGGCGGCACCGGCGAGTATGGGGCGCTGGCGAAGGACCAGCGCATCCGCTTCGCCGAACTGTCGGTCGAGGCGATGGCGGGCGCGGGTGAGAAGCGCGGGCCGGTGATCGCCGGGGTGCTCGACACCGGCTATTACGACGCGCTGTCGGCGGGCTGCGATTTCGCAGCCGCCGGTGTGGACGGTCTGCTGGTGCTGACCCCCTACTACACCAACCCGACGCAGGCCGGCATCCGCGACTATTTCCTGCGCTATGCCGACGAATCGCCGGTGCCGATCCTGATCTACGAGATCCCCTACCGCACCCGCATCGCCATCGATCCGGAGATCCTGCACGAGCTGTCGCGGCACGAGCGGATCGTAGGCATGAAGGCCTGCAACACCGACATGTACCATTTCCTGCGCACGGTGGCGGGGGTGGACTCCTCCTTCGCGGTGCTGAGCGGCGAGGACACGCTGTTCCCGCTGCATGTGGCGTCGGGCGCCCGGGGCGGCATCGTGGTGACGGCCAACCTGCTGCCGCGGGCGTGGAAGCTGATCCACGACCTCGCCTCCACCGGCAAGCTGGACAAGGCGCTGGAAATCCACCGCACGCTGATCCCGATGATGAATCTCGCCTTCGCCGAGACCAACCCCGGCCCGATGAAGGCGGTGATGGATCTGATCGGGGTGCATGCCCCGGCGATGCTGGCGCCGCTGCGCGAGCCGGCCGAGCCGCTGAAGCAGTCGCTGCGGCGCGAGCTGTCCCGCCTGCTGGTCACCTACGAGGGAATGCCGGCCGCCCAGCCGGTATGACGGGTTGCACCGCGCGGCGCGTGGCATTCGGTTCGCCGGATGCTATGCGTTAGCGTGGACATGCCGGCCCCTGGCGCGCAAGCACGGGACCAGGGGCCGGCGGGATGGAGACTGCCTTGGGGAATTGCCGATGACGCGGACAGCAGGACGGAAGCCGAAGGCGGAACAGGCCGTGACGGAGCCGGGCGGCACTGCGACTGAAATGACGGCGGTTGGAATGACGGCGCCCGGCCTGAGCGCGGAGCCGGAGGCCAGGAAGCCCGACCCGCGCGACTCTTCGCTGTTCGTCGGCTCGACCGAGAAGACCTTCCAGATCCTCCACGCCTTCGACGGGCCGCACCGGCAGATGCCGCTGTCGGAGATCGCCCGGGCCGCCAACCTGGACCGCAGCGCCGCGCAGCGGCTGGTCTACACGCTTGAGGTTCTGGGCTACCTGCGCCGCGTCCACGGCACGCGCAACTATGCGCTGACGCCGAAGCTGCTGCAATTCTCCTACAACTACCTGCGCGCCAACGAGCTGATCGAGAAGGCCTTCCCCTATCTTCTCGACATCAGCCGCAGCGTCGGCGAAACCACCAACCTGCAGGAGCTGGACGGCGCCGAGATCGTCTTCGTCGCCCGTTTCCCCGGCAAGCATCTGGTCAACATCGAATTCATGGTCGGCAGCCGCCTGCCCGCCTATTACACGGCGTCCGGCACCGCCATCCTGTCGCGTCTGTCGGAGGAGGAGCGGGAGGAGATCCTCGCCCGCACCGACCTGCGCCCGCTGACGCCCTACACCGTCTGCGATCCCGACCGGCTGCGGGCCCGCGTGCGCGAAGCGGGGGAGAAGGGCTATGCCCTGCTGATCAACGAGACGGTGATGGGCGACATCTCGGTCGGCGCCGCCATCACCGACGAGCATGGCCGCGCCGTGGCCGGCCTCAGCATCTCGGTCCCGGCCACGCGCTGGACGCCGGAACAGGTCGAGCGGGAGCTTGCCCGCCATGTCCAGGTGGCCGCGGCCTCCATTTCCGTCCACAAATTCGGCAGCTATTCCCGATAGCGGCCCCACCCCGCGGGAGGCGGTGATCCCATGGCGGCCCACCAGGCATGCCTGAACATCGACGAGTTGCGGCTGCGCGCCCGCCGTTTCCTGCCGCGCGGCCTGTTCGAGTACATCGACCGCGGCACCGAGGACGAGACCTCCCTGCGCCGGCTGCGCGACAGCTTTGCACAGGCCGAACTGACGCCGCGGGTGCTGGTCGATTGCAGCGGACGCCACACCGGCGTGACGCTGTTCGGCCGCGACCGCCCGATGCCCTTCGTCATCGCGCCGACCGCCGCCGCCGGTCTGGTCCGCTATGACGGCGAGGTGCTGCTGGCCCGCGCCGCCCGCGCCGCCGGCATCCCCTTCTCCGTCTCGACCCAGTCGATCACCAGCATCGAGGCCATCGCGGAGTCCGGGGCCGAGCTGTGGTTCCAGCTCTATGTCTGGCGCGGCCGCAGCCTGACCCACACCCTGCTCGACCGCGTCGCCGCCTGCGGGGTGGACACGCTGATCCTGACGGTGGACACCGCGGTTTCGCCCAAGCGCGAGTATAACCGACACAACGGATTCAGTGTTCCGGTCACGCCGTCCCTGCGCGGCGCCCTGGACGTGGCGCGCCACCCGGCTTGGGCGGGTGGGGTTCTGCTCCGTCTGCTGGCCAACGGCGGCTGGCCCGGCTACGCCCATTATCCCGAGCAGTTCCGCACCCGCATCACCGACGCCGCGGCGCACGACCCGATCCGGCTGTGCGACCGGGTCAACTGGGACGATGTGGCGGAGCTGCGCCGCCGCTGGCGAGGACGCATCATTCTCAAGGGCCTGCTGGCGCCGGAGGATGCGCTGCGCGCGATGGCCGCCGGGGTCGACGCCATCGTGGTGTCCAACCATGGCGGGCGCAATCTCGATTGCGCGCCGTCGCCGCTCACCGTTCTGCCGCGGATCATGGACGCGGTCGGCGACCGGCTGACAGTGCTGGCCGACAGCGGGGTGCGGCGCGGCAGCGACGCGGCGAAGCTGCTGGCCGCCGGGGCCGTCGCGGTTCTGCTCGGCCGGGCGCCGCTGTTCGGCCTTGCGGCCGGCGGACAGGCGGGGGCCGAGCACGCGCTGGCGATCCTGCGGGATGAACTCGACCTGACCATGGCCCTGCTCGGCTGCCAAACCGTGGCCGATCTCCCCCTGCTGCGACGCCTGCCTGCCGGCCGGGTTGCCGAACCGGCGTGATCGCCGTCGGCGAATGATGGGAGGTCCGGCAACGAGGCGATGACCGGTCCGCGGATCGACGCGCCGTTTCGACGTTCTCGCTGTTCACGCAGCAGACGCGTCGGAGGTTCTCTTGTCCAGCAGACCCAGCCCGCTCACCACCCCCGATGGCCGCTACATCGTCGTGCGCGGACGTCTGTGGCGCACGGCCAACCCAGCCTTGTCCGACGAGGCCCGCGCCGGCCTGGTTGCCGATCTGATGCGGGCCCGCCGCGCCGTGGCGACCGCAAGGCGGGACGGCGACGACAGCGCGGAAGCGGAGGCGCATGCCGCCGTCGATCAGGCCAAACGGGCGCTCGGCGAGCGGGGACCCGTCTGGTGGTCCGACGGCGCGCCGGACCTGAACCGGCACATGATCCGGACGACACCCTATGCCGACTGGTTCCGCAAGATGGGCGGCACCGGCGGGCGATAGATTTTGGCCAGCCATGCGGCTCGGCCAACGGCATTGCTCCGAAAGAGCATATCCTGGGGCCTTGAGAAATGTCAGCCGAGCCCGTATCGTTTGTGTGCCGCAGATAGACTGCGGCGCTCTTTCAGCAAGGAGCTTGCTGAGCATGACCATCGTCTCTCCTACCGGACGCGAGTCCGGCACCCTGTCGTTGCCGCAGAAGACCGCGGCTCCCGGCGCGCAAAGCGCCTCAAGCCCCAATTCAAGCGAGAGCGCGCAGAGCGCCTCGAGCTTCGATTTCCTGGTCTTCGTCGGCCGCTTCCGCCCCTTCCATCTCGGCCATCTCACCGTCGTGAGGCGGGCCCTGTCGCTGGGTCGGCATCTGATCGTGCTGGTCGGGTCGTCGCGTCAGGCGCGCAGCCACCGCAATCCCTTCCGCTTCGAAGAGGTGCGCTCCTGCATCGAGGGCGCCTTCACGCCGGAAGAGTGCGGGCGCATCACGGTGCTTCCCCTCATCGACCGCTACAACGATCTGGAATGGATCCGCGATGTCCAGGCCGCGGTGCATGGCGTCGTCGTGCAGCACCACCGGCCTGCCGACGGCTCGCCCCCCAAAGTTGGGCTGATCGGTCATTCGAAGGACCACAGCAGCTATTATCTGCGCATGTTCCCGCAATGGGGTGCCGTGGAGTGCGCGAATTTCCAGGGCATTTCGGCGACGCCGATCCGCGATGCCTATTTCGCCGATGCCGCGGCGGCGCTGGAGGAGTGGAAAGAGGCCCTGCCCACCACTGTCGCCGCCTTCCTGGCGGAGTTCGCGCGCACCGACGAGTACAAGCGGCTGGCCGAGGAAAGCGCCTATATCGCCAAATACCGGGCGGGCTGGGCCAACGCACCATACCCTCCCACATTTCTGACCGCCGATGCCGTGGTGGTTCTGTCCGGTCATGTCCTGCTGGTCGAACGCCGCGGCCTGCCGGGGCGCGGCCTGCTGGCGCTGCCCGGCGGCTTCGTCGGCCAGCATGAGCGGATCAAGGACGCCATGATCCGGGAGTTACGGGAGGAGACGAAGCTCAAGATTCCGGCGGGGTTCCTGGAGGGTGGCATCCGCGCCAGCCAGATCTTCGATCACCCCTACCGCTCGACGCGCGGGCGCACGGTGACGCAGGCCTTCCTCATCCAGCTCAAGCCCACCGACGAAGGCTTTCCCAAGGTGCGTGGCGGCGACGACGCCAAGTCGGCCCGCTGGATGCCGATTGCGGAAATCGATCCCGAACGGATGTTCGAGGATCACTACCACATCATCCAGACCCTGATCGCCCAGTCCAACGGCTGAATCCGGCCGGCATCCGCACACATGGTCAGGGTCGCATCATTCTACGACGATCAAGCCCGCCGGACAGACCGGCGGCATTCGGCAAAGGAGCTTTGCCATGTCCAACGACACTACCACCATCTCTTCCACTTTGCGCATCGTCTGCGTCCAGGCCAACCCCACGGTCGGCGCGCTCCAGAGCAACTTCGACATCGTCCGCCGCCATCGGGCGCAGTATCGCGGCAAGGCCGACCTTTTGGTGTTCAGCGAGTGTTTCGGCAGCGGCTATCCGCTTCAGGATCTGGTGCTGCGTCCCGGCTTCCGGCGCGATTTCCGCGCGGCGCTCGACGCGCTGGCCGGTGAGATGCGGGGCGACGGCGGGCCGGCGGTGCTGGTCGGCGGTCCGCTCGACGGCGCCGCCCTGCCCTACAACGCCGCCTTCCTCATCGAGACCGACGGGTCGATGAAGATCGTACTCAAGCACACGCTGCCGAACGACGAGGTCTATGACGAGAAGCGGGTCTTCGCCCCCGGCCCGATGCCCTCGCCCGTCGATTTCCGCGGCTTCCGCCTGGGCATCGCCATCTGCGAGGATTTCTGGCACGGCAAGGTCGCCCAGGCGCTGGCGGCCGAAGGGGCCGAGATTCTGATCGTGCCGAACGGCTCGCATTTCAGGACCGGGAAGCAGGCGGTCCGCCTCGCCATCGGCCGGCGCACGGTCAAGGCCACCGGCCTGCCGGTCCTCTACGTCAATCAGGTCGGGGGACAGGACAGCCTGGTGTTCGACGGCGGAAGCTATGTGATGGACCGGGCCGGGCTGGTGATCGCCCAGGCCGGATTCCGGGAGTGCGAGTTCGATATCACGCTGGAGCGCGGCGAGGACGGCGGCGTCGATCTGCGGCGCGGCGACGTGCTCGGCATGCTGCCGAACGGCTACCCCGACGAGACCGAGGCGATGTATCGGGCGCTGGTGCTGGGCCTGCGTGACTACGTCGACAAGAACGGCTTCCCCGGCGTGGTGCTCGGCATGTCGGGCGGCATCGACAGCGCCCTGTCGGCCGCGGTCGCGGTGGACGCGCTGGGGGCCGGGCGCGTGCTGCCGGTACGCATGCCGTCGCCCTACACTTCGGCGGAGAGCATGGAGGATGCCGAACGGGCCGCTTCCCTGCTCGGCACCCGCCTGCTGACCGTGCCGATTGCGCCGGCGATGGCCGCCTTCGACGGCATGCTCGCCCCGGTCTTCGATGGGCTGCCGGTGCCGGCGGCGGACACCACCTTCGAGAATGTCCAGGCCCGGGCGCGCGGCATGACCCTGATGGCCCTGTCCAACCGGCTTGGGCTGATGGTGCTGAGCACCGGCAACAAGAGCGAGATGAGCGTGGGCTATGCGACCCTCTATGGCGACATGTGCGGCGGCTATTCGGTGCTGAAGGACGTCTACAAGACGGTGGTCTTCCGGCTGGCGCGCTGGCGCAACGCGCACAGGGCCGAAGGGCTGCTCGGCCCGCAGGGTGCCGTGATGCCGGACCGTATCATCGTCAAGCCGCCGAGCGCCGAACTGCGCGAGGGGCAGACCGACGAGCAGGCGCTTGGCGCCTACGAGCATCTGGACGCGGTGCTCGCCACCATGGTCGAGGGGCTGAACGGGGCGGACCGTGCCGCCGAACTGGCGAGCGCCGCCATCGGCCAGCCGATCTCCGCCGCCTATGCCGAGCGCATCGCCCGCATGACGGCGCGGGCGCAATACAAGCGCGACCAGAGCCCTCCGGGCGTCGTCGTCACCGAACGGACCTACGGGCCGGGCTGGCGTCTGCCGGTCACCAACCATTACGGGCTGTGACCCGGTCAGCGAAAACAGGAGGTTTCAGCCATGCTCGTCAATTTCAGCGGCCGCGCCCACAATCATAATTTCGCCACCGACTTCATCGTCCGGTCGCTGCTCGACACCGACTGGTACAAGCTGGCGATGCTGCAATTCATCTGGCGGCATTTCCGCGACGTGAAGGTCCGCTTCAGCCTGATCAACCGCACCCGCTCGGTGAAGCTGGCCCGGATCATCGACGAGGCCGAATTGCGCCGCCAGTTGGACAATGTGCGCTCGCTGCGCCTGAAGCGCTCCGAGGCGGTCTGGCTCCAGGGCAACACCTTCTATGGTCAGCGCGGGATTTTCCGGCCCGAATTCGTCGCCTGGCTCGCCGAGGATTTCGCCCTGCCCGACTACCGGCTGTCGGAGGAGGACGGCCAGTGGCGCCTGGATTTCGAAGGGTCGTGGGCGATGACGACGATGTGGGAGATCTACGCCCTCAGCGTCATCAACGAACTGAAGACGCGCGCCGCGCTCGCCAGCATGACCGAGACCGAACTCGACATCCTCTATGCCCGCGCCAAGGTCCGCCTGTGGGACAAGATCGAGCGGCTGCGTCCGCTGGAGGATCTCAGCCTGTCGGATTTCGGCACGCGGCGGCGGCACAGCTTCCTCTGGCAGGAATATGTGGTGGAGACGATGGCGGCCGAACTCGGCCCGCGCTTCATCGGCACCTCCAACACCCATCTGGCCATGAAGCATGATCTGGAGGCCATCGGCACCAACGCGCACGAGCTGCCGACGACGGTCGCGGCACTGGCGCGGACCGACGGCGAGCTGCGGGTGGCGCAGTACGATGTGCTGCGGCTGTGGCAGGAGACCTATGGTGGCGCGATGCTGGTGTTCCTGCCCGACACCTTCGGGTCGACCCAGTTCCTGCGGGACGCGCCGGACTGGGTGGCGGACTGGACCGGCATGCGGGTGGACAGCAAGGAGCCGGTGACGGCGGGCGAGGAATACATCGCGTGGCTGGAACGGCACGGCCGCGATCCCCGCGAGAAGCGCGTCCTGTTCAGCGACGGGCTGGATGTCGAAGACATCGTGACGCTTCACCAGACCTTCGGCGGCCGCATCCGAGACGGTTACGGCTGGGGCACGCTGCTGACATCGGACTTCCGGAACTGCCACCCGCGCAACGGCCAGGGGCTCGATCCGCTGAGCCTCGTCTGCAAGGTGACAGCGGTCGAGGTCGATGGCGCCTGGAAGGGGGCGGTCAAGCTCAGCGACAATTACGAGAAGGCCACCGGGCCGGCTGCCGAAGTCGCCCGCTATCGCGCCATCTTCGGCACCGAGGGCGTCGCCAACGTCCCGGTGCTGGTCTGAACCGGAGGAGAACAGCCATGACCGAAACCATCGTCAGCCCAGCCGCCGCTCTGGAGGTCGTCGCCGCCGCCCTGCCGGTGCGCAGCACCGTCGTCTCGCTGGCCGGCAAGCGGGTTGGGAAGCTTGACGTCGATCCGGTGAACGGGTTCGCCGCCATCGGCGGCGGCAATCTGGCGCCGCCGGTCGCCAATGCCCAGGTCTCCCGCATGATCGCCGAGATCGACCGCACGAACCGGCTGTTCCTCTCGGCCGGCTATCCAATTGCGGTCTTCCTCGACACCCATGAGCCGGGCAAGCCCGAATACCCGTACCCGCCCCATTGCGAGGCCGGCACCGGCGAGGAAAATCTGGTCGAGGAACTGTCCTGGCTGGACGGCACCCCCGGCGTCACGCTGATGCGCAAGGACTGCATCAACGGCGTGGTCGGGACGACCGACCTGACGACGGGGCAAAACCGGCTGTTCGACTGGATCGCCGCCAGTGGCATCGAGACGCTGGTGGTGGACGGCATCTGCACCGACATCTGCGTGCTTCAGGCGGTGCAGGCCCTGCTGTCGGCGCGCAACCACGGCATGACCGGGCCGCTGCGCGAGATCGTCGTGTATGAGCCGGGCTGCTCCACCTACGACTTGCCGCTCGACACCGCCCGCGGCCTCGGCCTGCCCGACACCGCGGCCCACCCGCAGGCGGTCGCCCACCACATCGGGCTGTATCTGATGCAGGCGAGCGGCGCCATCATCGCCGATGAGCTTGCCTTCCGCGGTGCGTGACCGCAAGCGCCGTCAGGCCGGCGCGATCAGGTGCGGGACGAAGCGGCTGGTGTTGCCGGTGATCAGCGCGCGGTCCTCGCGGATTCCCAGACCGCAGGCCCTGTCGCCGGCCATCCAGACGCCGAAGACGGCATGGTTGCCGTCGGCCTCCGCCAGCGGCGTGAAGGACTGGTACACCCAGCCTTCCTCGCCATAGGGCCCTTCGGTCTGGGCAACCGGCTGCCCGACCGGGAAGCCGGCGGCGTCGAGGGTGGCGATGCTGACGTTGCTGCCCTCGCGGCCGAGCAGCGGCTTCGCCACCACCGTGGCTCCCGCCGGAAAGCCGGTGCGGTCGAGCGAGGTCGGCAACAGGTTGGGGTGGCCGGGGTTCAGCTCCCACAGCAGGGCGAACAGCCCCTTCGACGCCATCACCATTTTCCAGGCCGGCTCGATCATCCGGATCCGCCCTTCCGCGGCCGCGGTCGCCAGTTCGCGGCCGGTCTCCTCCCGGATCATCCAGTCCCAGGGATATAGCTTCATCAGGTGCCGGATCGGCAGGCCGGCATCGTCCAGGAAGCAGCCGGAGGCGTCGTCGTAGCGGATCGCCTGGATCGGCATTGCCTTGGTGGTCATGCCGGCCCGCAGGGCCAGGGTCTGGAGATAGGCGATGGTCGCCTCGTCCTCCGGATGCGGCATCAGGCAGGCGAAATGCACCGCCTCGGCCTGCGACGCCAGCGCGGGGAAAGCCTGCATCCGCGCCTGCCAGCGCTCGACCAGGGCTTCTTCCAGGCTGTTGAACTGGTCGGCGTCCGGATGCACGTCCTGAAGCCAGCACCATTGGGCGACGGCGGTCTCGTAGAGCGAGGTCGGCGTTTCCGCATTCAGCTCCAGCGCCTTCGGCGGCCCACCCTTGCCGTCCCAGGCGAAGTCGAAACGGGCGTAGAGGGGCATGTCCCGCCCTTCGCGCTCGTTCCAGCTCGCTTCGATGGCGGGAGCCGCCCAACGGGGAAGTCCGACCGCCTCGTACAGGCCCCGCGACACGACATGGCCGACCGCCTCCTCGCAGAGCCGGTAAACCTCCTCGGCGGCGGCCTCCAGCGTCTCGATTTCGGCGAGGGAGAAGCGCCAATAGGCGCTTTCATCCCAATAGGCCGTGCCGTCGGCGTCGGTGTGGAAGGGAAAGCCGATCTCGTCGAGCTTGGCCTGCCACTGCGGGCGGGGGGCCGTGGGTACACGCTCCATCGTCTCAACTCCCCGAAAAGCCGCGTGACGACCCGGTCGAGCCGAAGCCGGCGCTACGCCCGCTGGTGGTGACCGTGAAGGACTTGCCCGAATTGCCCGAGCCCGGCCGGTAGTAGGACCCGGAACTGGAGGCCACGCCCCCGCTGCCCTGGCGAATCTCGTCCCGGCGCTGCGGCGGCAGCGGCGTCTCGGCGATCCGGGTGTTGCCGCTGCGGGCGTAGCCCTGGCGGTCGAAATAGACCGGCTGGGCGTAGCCGCCGGTCAGGCTGCGGCCGATCATGAAGCCGACCAGCGCCGGAACGAAGATGCTCCCCGTGCCGCTTCCGACGCCCTCGTTGGCCGGGGTGCAGGCGCCATCGCCCATCTCGGCCTCGCAGGCCTCCCGGCTGGCGAAACGGGGAGCGCCCGCCAGATGCTCGTCGCGGGCGGCGGCAAAGGCCTCGGCACAGTCGTTTGCCGGCTTCTCGGCGGTGCAGGCCTCGATCGAGGGATAGACGGTCGCCTCCTCTGGGCCGTCTTCGCCGCAGGCGAACAGGAGCGGGCTGATGCCGCCCAGCAACAGGGCCGCGACGGTGCGCGAGCGCTTCATCGGAAAGCCTTTCCTCAGATCAATAGGTCAGCGAGCCGTAATTCAGCAGCCCGACCGCGATGGACAGGCTGGCGAGCAGGATGCCGTAGGCGGTGCGGTCGGCTTCGACACCGGCACGGAAATCCGGCAGCAGCACGCGCGAGCCGATGACATAGACCAACAGCTGCGACACCAGCGCGATCACGCCCCACACCGCCAGATCGAGGATGTTGGTGGTGTGGGAGGCGACGCTCATTAACGGCAGGGCGAAGCCGATCATGGCGCCGCCCAGGGTCAGGGCCGCGGTCGTATTCCCCTGACGGACCAGGGCCAGATCGCGATAGGGGGTGACGGCAGTGTAGGCCAGGATGAACAGCAGCAGGAACCCCAGCATCACGACGGCGAACAGCAGATATGACGGAAGGGTTGTCAGAGACTGGAGAACCGGCGTCATATCTTCATCCAACGTTGCATCGCTACCCCCTAGCGTTGCATCGTTCGTGGGCGTTCGACAAGGACGGATCGGCATGGCTGGGGGTGAACTGCAGCGGCTCATAGGTGGTATATCCATGAGCTGGGCCGGGAACGCCGCACCCTATACTTATTTGTCGTTGCGCCCGTGAAATGGCCTCGTCACCTTGTGAGTGAACATTCATTCACACGGAGGCGTCATGTCCACCGACGTTCGCCACAAGGTCCGCGATGCCGCCATCGCGCTGTTCGCCCAAAAAGGGGTGAAGGCGACGACGGTCCGCGACATCGCCCGGTCGGCAGGGGTATCGGAAGGAGCGCTCTACCGCCACTGGCCGAGCAAGGAGGAGCTGGCGGCCGACCTGTTCGCGGCGGAATACACCGCCATGTCGCAGAGCCTGCGCGAGGCGGCGGGCCAGGGTCCGGCGCCGGAGCGGCTGCGGCGGGTGATCCATCACGCCTTCCATCTGGCGGAGGCGGCTCCCGACCGCACCCGCTTCCTCCTGCTGTCGCAGCATGAATCGCTGCCGCTGGTGCCCCAGGGCCAGGAAACGCCGGTCGACGTGATCTGCGGCATCGTCGCCGACGGGATCGCGGAGGGCAGCATCGTGCCGGCCGACCGCGATGCGCTGTCCCACATCGTCATCGGCGCCATCGTGCTGAACGTGCAGTCGCAGGTTTACGGCCGGCAGACGGCGCCGCTCTCCAGCCTCGCCGACCCGATCGCCGACGCGATCCTCACCGGGATCGCAACCCCCACCGCCCCCCTCACCGCCAGGACAGGAGCCGGACAATGAACGCGTCATCCCTTCTCGCGTCGCGGCGCTTCCTGCCGCTGTTCCTCGCCCAGTTCCTCGGCGCCTTCGGCGACAATGTCCTGCGCGGCGCCATCGCGGTGCTGGCGGTCTATGGCGTGTCCGGCGAGGGCGCGCTGAGCGGGGCAATGATCTCCACCCTGGCGGCGGGCGCCTTCACCCTGCCCTTCCTGCTGCTGTCCGCCAGCGCCGGCCAGTTGGCCGACCGCTACGACCGCACGGTGATCGCCCGCATCGTCAAGCTGGCGGAAATCGGCCTGATGGCGCTGGCCTCCTGGGGCATCGTCGCCGCCGACCTGCCCGTCCTGATCGTCGCGCTGGTCGGCATGGGCGCCCATTCGACGCTGTTCGGGCCGGTCAAGTACGGCCTGCTGCCCGACCTGCTCGACCCCTCCGAACTGACCGCCGCCAACGGTCTGGTCGAGGCCGGAACCTTCGTCGCCATCCTGCTGGGCACCATCGCTGGCGGCTCGCTGGCCCTGCTCCACCCCTGGGCGGTGCCGGGCATGCTCGGCGCTTCCGCGTTGCTGGGTCTGGCCGCGTCGCTGTTCATCCCGCGCGCCGGCAATGCCGACCCGGCGGTGGCCGTCGGGCTCAACCCGCTGTCGGTGACTGTGCGGGTGCTGCGCTCGGTCGCCGGAGACAGGGCGTCGATGCGGGCGATCCATGGCATCTCGGTGTTCTGGGGCGTCGGCGCGGTGGTGATGGCGCAATTCCCGTCCATCGCCCGCGAGACGCTGGGAACCGACAGCGGCGGCGCCACCCTGCTGCTGGCGGTGTTCGCCATCGGCGTGGCCGCCGGCTCGGTGTATGCCGGCCTCAGCCACCGCACGCCGTCCACCGCCGATGCCGGCCGCGCCGCGCTGGCCGGTCTGGTCGCCGCCGTGGCGGGCGCCCTCCTGCCCCTGCTGACCCCGGCCGCCCCGGCTTTGGTACCGCTGTCGCCGCTGGCCCTGCTGGCCCAGCCCTGGGCGCTGCCGCTGCTGGCCGACCTCTTCGTCATCGCCGCCGCCGGGGGCGCCTTCGCCGTTCCGCTCTATGCGCTGATCCAGCATCGCGCCGCACCGGGGGCCCGAGCCCGCGTCATCGCCGCCGCCTATGTGGTCAACGCGCTCTACATGGTGGCCGGCTCGGCGGTCGCCGCCGGGATGCTGGCGCTGGGAGCCTCGCCGCTGACCGTCGCGTCGGTGGGCGGCGCCAGCATGGCGGTCGCCGTCGTGATGGCGCTCGCCGTCGATGCGCAGGCGCTGATGCGCGCCGTCTTCCGCGGCCTGTTCCGGCTGGCTTTCCGTGTCGAGGTTCGCGGGGCGGAGCATCTGACAACTCTCGATGGCGCCGCCGTGGTGACGCCGAACCACCAGTCCTTCCTCGACGGCGCGCTCCTCGCCGCCTTCCTGCCGGGCATGCGCTTCGCGGTCGACACCCACATCGCCAGGCACCCGCTGGTCAAGCCGTTCCTGGCAATCGCCGACCATGTCACCATCGATCCGACCAACCCGCTCGGCACCCGTATCCTGGCCCGCGCCCTTGCCGAGGGCGACAAGGTCTGCGTCTTCCCGGAGGGGCGGATCACCGTCACCGGGTCGCTGATGAAGATCAACGGCGGCCCCGGCATGCTGGCCGACAAGGCGCTCTGCCCGGTGGTGCCGGTCTGCATCGAAGGCGCCCAGCGCTCGGTCCTGTCGCGGATGAAGGGCCGGCTGCGGCTCGGCCTGTTCCCGCACATCACCATCACCGTGCTGCCGCCGGTCAGGACGCCGGATGTCGGTGGTCTGGTCGGCAAGAAGCGGCGCGCCGCCCTGAAGTCCTGGCTGTCGCGCGTGATGACGGAGAGCGTCTTCGCCGCCCGCCCGCGGCAGGAGACGCTGATGCTGGCCCTGCTCGACGCCCGCCGCAAGGCCGGGGCACGCGAGGAGGCCGTGCAGGACGGCGATTTCTCCACCCTGTCCTACCGGGCGCTGGCGGCCCGCGCCCTGGTGCTCGGCCGCATCCTGACGCGCGGCACGGAAGCGGACGAGCCGGTGGGCGTGCTGCTGCCGACCGCCTCGCCGACGGCGGCGGTGTTCTTCGGACTCGCCGCCCATGGACGGCCCGCCGCCATGCTGAACTTCACCGCCGGGCCGGACGCGGTGAAGGCCGCCTGCCGCGCCGCCAGGGTGCGCCGGATCGTCACCTCCGCCCAGTTCATCGAGAAGGCCCGCCTCGGCGCGCTGGTCGAGGCGCTGGCCGCCGACCATGCCATCATCCATCTGGAAGAGGTCAAGCGCGGGCTGCGGCTGGGCGACAAGCTGCGCGCCCTGGCGGCTCTGCTGGCGCCGGAACGGCTGCTGCCGCCGCAGGGCAGTGCCGACGACATCGCCGCCATCCTCTTCACCTCCGGATCGGAGGGGCCGCCGAAGGGCGTGGCGCTCAGCCATGGCAACCTGCTCGCCAACATGGCACAGGTGGCGTCTGTGGTGGACTTCAACCGTCAGGACGTGGTGTTCAACTGCCTACCCGTCTTCCACTCCTTCGGCCTGACCGGCGGCATGCTGCTGCCGATCCTGAACGGGGTGAAGACGGTGCTCTACCCCAACCCGCGCCATGTCCGGCTGATCCCGGAACTGGTCTATCAGACCAACGCCACCGTCCTGTTCGGCACCGACTTCTTTCTGAACGCCTGGGCGCGGTCGGCCGACCCCTACGACTACCGCTCGCTGCGCCTCGTCTTCGCCGGGGCCGAGCGGCTCCAGGATGAGACGCGTCGCGTCTACACCGAACGGCTGCGTGTCCATCTGCTGGAGGGCTACGGCACCACCGAGACCGCGCCGGTGATCGCCGTCAACACCCCGGCCCGCTTCCGTCCCGGCAGCGTCGGGCAGGCCCTGCCCGGCATCGAGACCGAACTGGTGCCGGTGCCCGGCGTCGATGCCGGCGGGCGGCTGCGGGTGCGCGGGCCGAACGTGATGAAGGGGTATCTGCACGCCGACCGCCCCGGCGTGATCCAGCCGCCGCAGGATGGCTGGCACGACACCGGCGACATCGTCGAGATCGACGCCGACGGCTTCATCCGCATCGTCGGCCGGGTCAAGCGCTTCGCCAAGGTGGCGGGCGAGATGATCCCGCTCGGCCTCGTCGAAGAGCTGGCGAGCCTCGCCGATCCGGACGCCACGCATGCCGCCGTCGCCCTGCCCGATGCCAAGCGCGGCGAGCGGATCGTGCTGGCGACCACCGGCACCGTGCTGACCCGCGATGCGCTGGTCGCCGCCGCACGGGCCAGGGGAGCGCCCGAGATCGCCATTCCGCGCGACATCCTGCGCATCGACGCCGTCCCGCTGCTGGGCACCGGCAAGACCGATTATCCGGCCGTGACGCGGTTCGCCGCGGACGCCGCAGCCAAGGAGCCTGCATGATGGAGACCTCCGCAACCGCCGCCAAGGCTGCGGCCGCCAAAACCGCTGCCGCCGACCGCCGCCCCATCGCCACCCGGTCGGCCCGCTGGGCGCAGAGGCTGGCGGCGTGGCTGACCAAGACGCCGGTGACACCCAACCAGATCTCGCTGCTGTCGGCGGTGTGGGCGGCAATCGGCGGTGCCCTTCTGCTCCAGGGCGGCGTGCTGGCCTGGATCGGCGCCGCGCTGTGCGTCCAGCTGCGCCTCGTCTGCAACCTGCTCGACGGCATGGTCGCGGTGGAGGGCGGCAAGGGATCGCCGGTCGGCGCGCTCTACAACGAAATCCCCGACCGCGTTGCCGACACCGCCTTCCTGGTGCCGCTGGGCTATGCCGCCGGCCTGCCCTGGCTCGGCTGGGCGGCGGCGCTGGCCGCCATGATGACCGCCTATGTCCGCACCTTCGGCGGCGCGCTCGGGCTGGCGCAGGATTTCGGCGGCGTGATGGCCAAGCAGCGCCGCATGGCCGCCCTGACCGTTGCCCTGCTCGCCCAGGCGGTCGAGCATGTGCTGTGGGGGACGCGCTACAGCCTGCTCGCAGCGGCCTGGATCATCATGGCCGGCAGCCTGCTGACCGTCGCGACGCGCACGCTCGGCATCGCCCGCCGCCTGAATGCCCAACATCTGGAAGCCCATCACCCGGAGGTCCGGTCATGATCCCTCTGTTCCAACCGGCGCTCCGCCACGGTCTGCTCGGGTTGACCCGCCTTCTGGTCGGCGCCCGCGCAAGCTGGGAAGGCAGCGCTCCCACGGACACTCCGCGCATCTATTTCGCCAACCACACCAGCCATCTCGACACGCTGGCCGTCATGGCGGCCCTGCCGGCGAAGCTGCGGGCGCGCACCCATCCGGTGGCGGCGCTCGACTATTGGGGCGGTTCAGCCCTGCGCCGTGCGGTGGCGGTGGGTTGCCTGAACGCGCTGCTGGTCGACCGCACCGGCAAGGCGACGGCGGAGGTGATGGACGCCATGGCGGCGGTTCTGGAAAGCGGGCAATCGCTGATCCTCTTTCCCGAGGGCACGCGCGGCGATGGCACCGTCGCCCCCTTCAAGAGCGGACTTTACCACCTTTCCCAGCGGGTGCCGTCTGCGGAACTGGTGCCCGTCTTCATCGAGAATCTGCACCGCGTGATGCCGAAGGGCATGCCGCTGCTGGTGCCGCTGATCTGCACCATGCGCTTCGGCGCGCCGCTGCAAGGGATCGCAGGCGAGGACAAGGCGGCATTCCTGGGACGGGCACGCGACGCGCTGGTGTCGCTGTCCCGTCCCGCCTCCCAGCCCAATACCCAACCCGCCTCCCAACCTTCCGACCAACGGACCGCCCGATGAGCAGCGTGATCAACTCAGTGATGACTGTTTTCACGACCACCGAGCCGCTGTTCCTCTGGCTGTCGGGCGCCGCCCTCGGCCTGCTGGTCGTCGCCACGCTGATCGGCGCCGTGCTGGCCTATCGGGTGAAGACGCCGGCCGGGCGCGACACGGTGCGCAACCTGAACGCCCGCATCCGGTCTTGGTGGGTGATGGTGGCGCTGTTCGCCGCGGCGATGCTGCTGGGCAGCGGGGTGACGCTGGTGCTGTTCGCCCTGCTCTCCTATCTGGCGCTGCGCGAGTTCATCACGCTGACGCCCACCCGGCGCGGCGACCATGCCGGGCTGTTCCTGTCCTTCTTCGTGGTCGTGCCGCTGCAATACTGGCTGGTCGGGATCGGCTGGTACGGGCTGTTCTCGATCTTCATCCCGGTCTATGTGTTCATGGCGCTGCCGTCGCTGTCGGTGCTGGGCGCCGACACCACCGACTTCCTGACCCGCACCGCCAAGGCGCAGTGGGGGCTGATGCTGGCGGTCTACTGCACCAGCCATGCGCCGGCCCTGCTGTGGCTCGACATCCCCGGCTATAACCTGCCCCCCGCCCTGCTGCTGCTGTATCTGATGACGGTGGCGCAGCTGAGCGACGTCTTCCAGTATGTGTTCGGCAAGCTGTGGGGCAAGACGCGGCTGTCGCCCGGCATCAGCCCGTCCAAGACGGTGGAGGGGCTGGTCGGCGGCGGGCTGACCGCCATCGCCATCGGCACCGGCCTGCACGTCATCACGCCCTTCTCGCCGCTCCAGGCGGCGGCGATGTCGCTGTTCATCGTCATCGCCGGATTCTTCGGCGGCTTCGTCCTGTCGGCGATGAAGCGCGACCTCGGCGTCAAGGATTGGGGCACGATGATCGAAGGGCATGGCGGCGTCCTCGACCGTCTCGATTCCGTCGTGTTCTCCGCGCCGCTGTTCTTCCATCTCACGCGTTACTGGTTCACCTGACCACAAGCGCCGGCAGTCTGGACGCACGAACGCCCCGGCTCCTGCAAACCGGGGCGTTCGTGCAATTGCATGACGAACGGGCCTCAGGCAGCGCGGATCTCCGCCAGGAACGCGTCCAGTTCGCGTTTCAGCAGGCCCGCGTCGGTCGCCAGCGTGTCGGCGGACTGCTTGACCTGACCGGCGGCCACCCCGCTCTCCCGCTCGGCCTTCTGGATGTCGACCACGCTGTGCGAGACCTCGTTGGTGCCGAGGGCGGCCTGCTGGGCGTTGCGGCTGATCTCGTCGGTCGCCGCACTCTGCTGCTCGACCGAGGCGGCCATCTCGGCGGCCGACTGGTCGATCTGCTCCACCTGCCCGATGATGCCGCGCATCGCCTCCACGGTCCGGTCCGACGCCGCCTTCACGGTGCCGATCTGCTGGCCGATCTGCTCGGTCATCGCATGGGTCTGGCTCGCCAGATTCTTGACTTCGCTGGCAACCACGGCAAACCCCTTGCCCGCTTCGCCGGCGCGGGCCGCCTCGATGGTCGCATTCAGCGCCAGCAGATTGGTCTGGGAGGCGACGGCGTTGATCGACGCGACGACCTGATCGACCTGCTCGATGGCGGCGGACAGCGCATCCAGATGGCCGCGGGCCTGCTCCGCCCGCTCGGCGGTCACCTTGGACCGTTGGGCCGCCTGCACCACCCGCGCCGACAGGCCGCGGATCGCCGTCGACATCTCCTCGGCAGCGGATGCGACGGCCTGCACATTGACCGACGCCTGCTCGGAGGCCGAGGCCACCGACGTGCAGTCCTGCTCGGCCTTGCGGACCGCGCCGGACAGGTGCGAGGCGGTTTGCTGGAAACCGCTGGCCGACTGTCCGAGCTGGTCGACGATGCGGCCGACCCGGCTTTCGAACCAGTTCGCCAGATCGACCACCGCCGCCCGCTTTTCCGCGGCGGCCTGGACGGCGGCGCTGCGGCGCTCCTGCTCCATCTGACGGTTGCGCAGGATGTTCTCCTTGAAGACCTCCAGCGTGCGCGCCATGCCGCCGATCTCGTCCCGCCGCCCGCGTTCGGGAACCTCGGCGTCCAGATCATGGTCGGCAAGGCGCAGCATGACGCCATGCACCCGCGACAGCGGACGCGTCACGCTGCGGGCGACCGCCCAGCCCAGCAGGAGGGCCAGCGCCGACAGCCCGGCGACCACCAGCCCGAAGACGGTCATCATGCCGACGAAGGCGGAGCGCAGGTCGTCGGTATAGACGCCGGTGCCGATCACCCAGTCCCATGGCTCGAAATGGACGGAATAGGCGAGCTTCTCGTAGGTCGGCCCCTTGGGATCGTTGGGCCGCGGCCATTCGTAGGTCACGAACTCCGGCACCGGCGTCAGGGCGCCGCGCACCGCTTCGCGGATGACATAGACGCCGTTGCGGTCGCGGATCTCGGCACCGCTCTTGCCGATCAGCGCCGGGTTGGCATGCATGACGTTGATGACCTGCGAGGTCCAGATCCACAGATACTCCCCGTCGGCGTAGCGCATGGCGCCGATGGCCGTTTTGGCGCGCTCCTTCGCATCCTCCTCGCTCATCACGCCGTCCTGCGCCAGCCTGTGGAAGCGGGCGGCGATGCTGCCGCCGCTCTCGGCGATGAAGCGGACGCTGTTCATCCGCTGCTCGACCAGCGCACGGTTGACGAAATGGCCGCCGACCGCCGCCACCAGCCCGGCGGCGATGATCGACAGCGACGCGAGGAATCCGATTCGCCACCGCAGCGGCAGCTCTGACAAACGCATGATGCTGTTTCCCTCTTTCCGGCCCGCTTCCGGAAGCCGGATCGACGTTACGAGCCGCGGCCCGCACCGGCGACGATGCTGGTCACCGCTTCGACGGTGCCATGGTCCGCGGAATGGACCCGGTTCACCTCGTTGAACGCGGCGATCTGGGCGTGACTGACATGGCTGAAATGTTCCGCCGCCCGCAGGGCGAGGGCCGGCCCGTCAGAGGCGTCGGCGACCGCGATGTGGAGGGTGACGGACACCTCGATAATCTCTGCCATACTACTATCCTTCAAAAGGGTACAAATGGTCGCGGAGCCGCTGCCATCTGAGGGCATCGGCGGCTCCGCATGTCTCGATCAGGTCAGGCGCGCTCGACGCAGAGGGCGACGCCCATGCCGCCGCCGATGCACAGGGTGGCGAGGCCCTTGCGGGCGTCGCGCCGGCCCATCTCATGCAGCAGGCTGACCAGGATGCGGGCCCCCGACGCACCGATGGGATGGCCGAGCGCGATGGCGCCGCCATTCACGTTCACCCGGCTCTCGTCCCAGCCCATCCCGGCATTGACCGCCAGCGCCTGTGCCGCGAAAGCCTCGTTCGCCTCGATCAGGTCGAGGTCGTCCACCGACCAGCCGGCCTTCTGCAAGGCCTGCTTCGAGGCCGGGATCGGCCCGGTGCCCATGATGCTGGGATCGACGCCGGCCGTCGCCCAGGAGGCGATGCGCGCCAGCGGAGTCAGCCCGCGCCGGGCGGCGTTCTCCGCCGTCATCAGCACCAGCGCGGCGGCGCCGTCATTGAGGCCGGAGGCGTTGCCGGCGGTCACCGTGCCGTCCTTGGCGAAGGCCGGGCGCAGCTTGGCCAGCGCCTCCAGCGTGGTGCCGTGCTTGGGATACTCGTCGCTGTCGACGATGGTGTCTCCCTTGCGGCCCTTGATGGCGACCGGGACGATCTCGTCCTTGAAGCGGCCGGCCTTCTGCGCGGCCTCCGCCTTCTGCTGCGAGGCAACCGCGAATTGGTCCTGCCGTTCGCGGCTCAGGTCCCAGGCGCGGGCGACATTCTCGGCGGTGGTGCCCATGTGGTAGTTGTGGAACGCCTCCCACAGCCCGTCCCGGATCATGCTGTCGAGCATCTCGGCCGTGCCCATCTTGGTGCCGTTGCGCAGATGCATGAGGTGGGGCGACAGGCTCATGTTCTCCTGGCCGCCGACCACCATCACCTCGGCGTCGCCGCAGCGGATCGCCTGCCAGCCGAGCGCCACCGAGCGCAGGCCGGAGCCGCAGACCTGATTGATGCCGAAGGCGGTCTTTTCGACCGGGATGCCGGCCTTCACCGCGGCCTGACGGGCGGGGTTCTGGCCCTGGCCGGCGGTCAGCACCTGGCCCAGCACCACCTCGGACACCTCGGCGGCGTCGGTATGGGCGCGCGACAGCGCCTCGCGGATCGCGGTGGCACCGAGTTCATGGGCGGGGACGGACGCCAGCGCGCCGTTGAAGCTGCCGATGGCGGTGCGGACCGCGCTGGCGATGACGATCTCGGTCATGGAGGACTCCTAAGAACGATGTGTCTTGCCGGAACGTTATGTCTTGCAGGAAGGAAGGCCGCCGCGTCCGTACGGTGGAGCGCGGCGGCTGGTCGGTCGCAAAGGCTCAGAAATAAAGGCCGATCAGGAAGATGGGCAGCGTGATGACCAGGGCCGTCGCGCAGTAGCCCATGATGTCGCGCACCCCCAGCCCGGCGATGGCGAGCGCCGGCAGCGCCCAGAAGGGCTGGGCCATGTTCATCCACTCCTCGCCATAGGCGATGGCCATGGCGGCCTTGCCGAGATCGACGCCGAGCTGCTGGGCGGCCGGCATGATGAAGGGACCCTGCACCACCCAATGGCCGCCGCCCGACGGGACGGCGAAGTTGATCAGGCCCGACGACAGGAAGGCGAGGACCGGGAAGGTTTCCTTGTTGGCGATGTCGACGAACAGGTTGGTGATCAGCCCGCCCAGGCCGGAATGCTCCATCATGATCTGGATGCCGGCGTAGAAGGGGAACTGCACCATGATGCCGGCGGTGCCGCGGGCGGCGTTGGCGACGGCGCGGGCATAGGCCATCGGCGTGCCGTGCAGGATCAGTCCGGCCACCAGCATGATCAGGTTGACCGTGTTGATGTTGAGGTCGAAGCCCTTGGCCTGGAAGTGCAGGAACAGGTAGCCGATGCCGAGTGCGGCGACGACGAAGCCGAGGACGCGGCTCTCCTCCAGCTTTTCAGCCGGGCTGGCGTCGGGGCCGAGGACGCGCTTGGTCGAGGGTTCCGGCTTCAGCAGGGCCGGATCGACCGCCACGACCTCATGCGGCTTCGGGTGCATCATCCAGCAGATCAGCGGCAGGACGACGATCAGCGCCAGCGTGATGCCGACATTGTAGGTGGTGAAGATGGTGTCGGAGATCGGGATCAGGCCGACCGTCTTCTCCATCGGATTGCCCTTGGTCGCGGCGACCAGCGGAACCGAGGCGGAGAAGCCGCCATGCCACGTCATGAAGCCGATATAGGCCGAGGCGATCAGCAGCCGGTAGTCCGATTTCGGGACGCGGCGGGCCACCTCGCGGGCGAACATGGCGCCGACGACGAGGCCGAAGCCCCAGTTGACGACGTTGGTAACGGCGGCGGCGAAGCAGACCAGCATGACGCCCTGGGCCGGCGTCCTGGCGATGGAGGCCACCCGGCCCATGACGTTGCGCACCGGCTCGGAGCTGGCGAGCGAATGGCCGGTGACCAGCACCAGCGCCATCTGCATCGAGAAGGCCAGCAGGTTCCAGAAGCCGTTGCCCCACATGCGCACCAGATCGACCGGACTGCTCGGCGTCAGCCACCAGGCGAAGCCGAAGGTCAGCACGGTCAGGATGATGGCGAAGATCAGCGGGTCAGGCAGATAGCGGCTGACCAGCCAGGTCAGGGCACGGGAAATCGGCGTGATCGGGTTGAAGCGGGCGCTGGTCTCCGGCGCCGGCGGGGGGGCTGTGGTGACGCTCATGGCGGGTCTCCGGCACGAGGGGGGCCGTTCCCGCGCCGCCGGCTGCACGGCCGGACGGCGCGGGGAGGACGGTTCCCCGATGCTGACGATGCATGGATGGCGACGGTCAGGCAGCGACCGGCATGGTCGGCACGGCGGACGGGACGATCAGCTCGGCCCCGGTCTGGGCCAGCACGTCGGCGACGGTGACGCCGGGCGCGACCTCCCGCAGCACCAGCCCCTTGTCCGTCGGCTCGATCACCGCCAGTTCGGTGATGATCAGGTCGACGCGCCGGACCGAGGTCAGTGGCAGTTCGCAGCGCTTGACGATCTTGGGCGTGCCCTTCGCGCTGTGCTGCATGGCGACGATCACCCGCTTGGCGCCGGAGACCAGATCCATCGCACCGCCCATGCCGGGCACCATCTTGCCGGGCACCATCCAGTTGGCAAGCCGACCCTCCTCGTCGATCTGGAGGCCGCCCAGCACGGTCACGTCCAGATGTCCGCCGCGGATCAGGCCGAAGGACATCGCGCTGTCGAAGGACGCGGCCCCCGGAACGGCACCGATCGGGCTGCCGCCGGCATCGCTCAGATCCTCGTTCTCCGCTCCCGGTTCGGGGACCGGGGCCATGCCTATGATGCCGTTCTCCGACTGGAAGAAGACGTTGACGCCGGCCGGCAGATGGGCGGCGACCATGGTTGGCAGGCCGATGCCGAGATTCACCAGGTTGCCCGGCCGCAGTTCCTGCGCGACGCGCTTGGCGATCAGGGTTTTCTCATCCATGGCGACGCTCCTTGGCGACCAGGCAGTCGACCAGCACATTCGGGGTGACGACGCTGTCGGGCGGAATGACGCCCACCGGCACGATGTCCTCGGCCTCGGCGATCACCGTTTCGGCGGCCATCGCCATCAGCGGATTGAAGTTGCGCGCCGTCAGCGCGTATTCGAGATTTCCCAGATAATCGGCCCGCTTGGCGGCGATCAGGGCGAAATCGGCCTTCAGCGCCGTTTCCAGCAGATAGACCGTGCCGTCCAGCTCGATGCGCTGTTTGCCCTCCTCGACCACCGTGCCGACGCCGGTGGGGGTCAGCACGCCACCCAGACCGAAGCCGCCGGCCCGCACCCGCTCGGCCAGCGTGCCCTGCGGCACCAGCTCGACCACGGTCTCGCCGGCGATCATCTGGCGCTGTGTCTCGGAATTGGTGCCGATGTGGCTGGCGATCACCTTGCGCACCACCTTCGCCGTGACCAGCCGGCCGATGCCCACGGTGGGGCGGGCCGTGTCGTTGGCGATGACCGTCAGGTCGCGCTTGCCCTGGCGGAGCAATTCATCGATCAGGTGGGGCGGCGTGCCGACCCCCATGAAGCCCCCGATCATCAAAACCGCGCCGTCGGGAATCATGGCGACGGCCTCTTCCAGCTTTCGCACTTTACTCATTCGACGTCTCCCTTGGACGTCGGGGTGCGACGGATCGATTTCCGCCGGCAGCCCCGCGGGCGCGGAGCCCGCCCCGGGATCCCGGACGGGGATCCTTAAGAGGTGGACCGCGCGCTCATTCTTGGTTTCATAGCGCTGCGATCGGGGAACCCGCGACATCCAGGCCATTGCCGTGGACCGTCGAAGCCAGCCGATATACCCACACTCTAGCAATGGATGTGCCAATCGCCGGCTCCGGGCCGGATGGCGGAGAAATCCAGCATATACCTGGGAGTTCGGCGAATGCTGCCGGCCGGAACCGGGAGAAAGCCGGCCCCGCCGCCCCGTCCGGTGCGCAACTTTGTGCGTGCTGCGCAAAAACTTGCGCAGCAGCCCCCTCAGGCGGGCCGTTCAGGAGATGCCGTATTCCTGTAGCTTGTAGAGCAGGGACCGGCGGCTGATCCCCAACTGCTGGGCCGTCTTCATCCGGTTGCCGTCGTTGCGGGCCAACGCCTCGGCCACCACCCGCGCCTCGAAGCGGCTGACCTGTTCACGCAGGCTGCCGGCGGCGGACGGGGCGGCAGCGCCATCACCGTCGTTTTCGGCTGCCGCCTCGCTGTCCCCGGCCTGCCCGGCGATCTGCTCCGGCAGATCCTCGGTGACGATCATGGCACCGGTGCTCATCACCACCGCACGCTCCATCGCATTGGACAGTTCGCGGATGTTGCCCGGCCAGCGGTAGGCCAGCAGGCGCTCCATCGCCTGCTCGTCGATGCCGCTGACCTCGATGCGGTTCTCGGCGGCGAAGCGTTGCAGGAAATGGCTGGCGAGCAGGCGGACATCCTCCGGGCGTTCGCGCAGCGGCACGGTCCTGAGGGTTACGACATTCAGCCGGAAATAGAGGTCTTGCCGGAACAGCCCCTGGCGGACCATCTCCTCAAGGTTGCGGTTGGTGGCGACGATGACGCGCACATCCGTGCGCACCAGTTCGGCGCCGCCGACCCGCTCGAACTCACGCTCCTGAAGCACGCGCAGCAGCTTCACCTGCAAGCTGGGGGAGATGTCGCCGATCTCGTCGAGGAACAGGGTGCCGTGCCCGGCCTGCTCGAAGCGGCCGCGGCGGCGCGCCTGCGCCCCGGTGAAGGCCCCCTTCTCGTGGCCGAAGAACTCGCTTTCCAGCAGCCCTTCCGGCACCGCGGCGCAGTTGACCTTGACGAAGGGGCCGGCATTGCGCGGGCTGTTGTAGTGGATGGCCGCCGCCACCAGCTCCTTGCCGGTCCCGCTCTCGCCGGTCACCAGTACGGTGGCGTTGCTCTTGGCGACCTTGGCGATGGTCTGGAGAAGCTCGCTCATGCGCGGGCTGGCGGTCAGGATGCGGTCGGTGCGATAGCTGCTGGACAGTTCGCGGTGCAGGGTGGCGATGTCGTCGCGCATCCGGCGCATCTGCAACGCCCGCCCGACCTGCAGCAGGATCTCCGCGATGTCGAAGGGCTTGATGACATAGTCGAATGCGCCATCCTTGATCGCTTGGACCGCGGCACCAACCTCGGCATAGGCGGTCATCAGGATCACCGCGGTGGAGCGGTCGAGCTTGCGGATTTCCGCCAGCGCCTGCAACCCGGTCATCCGCGGCATGCGGACATCCATCAGCACCACGGCATGGCGCTGTGCGGCGAAGGCGGCGACCGCCTCCACGCCGTCGGCGGCGGTGGTCACCGACAGCCCGTCGCGCGTCAGCACCGCGGCGAGCATCTCGCGGATCGCCTCGTCGTCGTCCACCACCAGGACGGCCGGCGCCGAAATGGTCTGCAGGACAGGAAACTGGGTCGTCATGCGTCAACCGCCCGGTTGTGAAGGATGGGAATCCGCAGGGTCACCGTGGTGCCGGCACCCGGCACGCTGGCGATGGCGATGGTTCCATGATGCGCGTCGACGATCCGGTGCGCCATCGCCAGCCCGAGCCCGGTCCCCTGCGGCTTGGTCGAAAAGAAGGGATCGAACACCTTGTCGAGGTTCTCCGGCGCGATTCCTTCGCCGTCGTCGCTCACCGTGATGACGGCCTCGCGGCCATCTGCCGCCATGGCGGTGGCGATGGCGATGCCTCCGGTTTCCGAGGTCGCCTGGACCGCGTTGATGATCAGGTTGAGCATGACCTGCTTCAGCGCCTCGCCGTCGGCTTCGGCCAGGGGCAGGTCGGGGGCGGGATGCAGGGCGATGCGGGCGTTCGACTTGCGCCCGGCCAGCA
Source organism: Azospirillum sp. A29 (assembly GCF_042604625.1). Classification (NCBI taxonomy): domain Bacteria; kingdom Pseudomonadati; phylum Pseudomonadota; class Alphaproteobacteria; order Rhodospirillales; family Azospirillaceae; genus Azospirillum; species Azospirillum sp. A29. Next base: position 74,348 of record NZ_CP170460.1, on the reverse strand, counting down.
GGGACACCTCGCGGATCAGATCGTTCAGCTGTACCGGCAGGAAGGCCGGTGGGCGGGGCCGGCCGAATTCCAGCAGTTCAGTGACGAGGCGGTTCAGGCTGTCGACCTGCCGCACGATCAAGGGGGCATAGCGCTGCCACTCGGCGACATCGTCGGAGCTTTCAAGGAACTGCATGAAGCCGCGGATCGAGGTCAGCGGGTTGCGCACCTCGTGGGCGAGGCCGGCGACCAGCTCGCCCAGCGCCGCCAGCCGGTCGGCCCGCATGATCTGGGTGCGGAGCCGCTGCTGCTCGGTCAGATCCTTCAGCACCACCACCGCGCCGATGGCCTCGCCATGGCTGTCGCGCAGCACGCTGCTCGATACCGTGAGATGAAGCGTCTGTCTGGTCCCCGGAAAATCCAGCGCCACGCCGACATGCTGCCGGCCGGTCTTCAGCGTGTCGAGCAGCGGGCTGGCGAAGCGGCCATCCGGCTTGAACAGGGACTCATAGGGTCTGCCGATCACCTCGGCGGCGCTCACCCCGATCATCGCCTCGGCAGCCGGATTGAGTGCCGTGACCTGCCCGGCCCGATCCACGGCGATCACGCCATCGGCGATGCTGTGCAGGATGTTCTCGGTCAGGGACTTGGCATCCAGCAGGGCGCGGGCCATGGCGTTGACCTCGACCGCGATGGCGCCGACCTCGCCCGGCGGCGGCCGGATCGCGTCGCCAAGGTCGCTCCGCATGCGCAGCAGGCCGTCGATGATCTGGCGGATGTCGCGGCCGACCCCGCGCGTCAGCACCTGCGTCAGCACAAGCCCGAGCAGTATTCCGCCAAGGCTGACGGTCAGGACCGCCCGGTCCATGGCGGCGGCCTGCCGCTCCACATCGTCGGAAAGCTCATTGGCCCAGATGTAGCCGATCACGCCGCCGTCGCGGAGGATGGGCAGCATCGCGTTCAGGATGAAGCCGCGCACCTGCCGGCCGCTCTCGACGGCCTGCCTGCCGCTTTCCAGCACATGCCAGCCCGGATGCTCCGGCGGTATCGTGGTGCCGACCGTCGCGCTGTAGTCCCGGCTCGGCCCATAGGTGATGATGGCGTTGAGCGCTTTGCTGTAATAGCCGACCCCCACGCCGGGATTCGCCCCGGCAATCATGTCGGTGAAGGGGGTCAGCCGGCCCGACAGGACCCGGATGGCGGCATCGCGGTCGCCGGCCGGAACACCGGCATCGGCCAGCAAAGGGGCGAAGCCGGGGCCGAGATGAGCATCCAGCAGGCGCGTCAGACCGAAGAGCTTCTCCGACTTTTCCCGGACCAGTGCCTGCCGCCCCTCCCGCTCCAGCAGATAGCCGGTCAGCGAGATGGGGAGAACCACCACGGCGAGCGAAACCAGAAGCAGCTTGCCGCGCAGGGTGCTCGGCAGGGAACGGCGGATCCAGTCAAGGGGCCACATGGCGCCCACTCCTTTCACCCGGGCATGGCATGGAGTGCGATCAGTTCAAGCGGAATCGCTTGAAGCGTGAATCGCACGGAAAACCAAAAGGCTAGAGTCCACCCGGTTCCGCGGCCATAGCAGATTTGCGGCCGGCTGGGGAAGGAGGAACACCCGCCTTCCCCCGGTGCAGCCGCAATGCCGGCCCCGATCCGGCCATCAACCGAGGTTGACGTCGGAGAGCGAAAGCACCGTGCTGTTGTAAATGCCGAGCAGCCGGGCCTCGGTGGCGGCCACCTGACCGTCGCCGTTGGTGTCGACCACCTGGTACAGGCCGGAGCTGGTGCCGTTGTTGGCCAGAACCAGCATGCTTGCACCGGCCGACGAGTTCGTCAGCGTCCCCAGGGCCGTGCGGAAATTGGCGAGGCCGGCATCCGTCAGGCTGCCGCTGACGACCGAGGTCAGGCTCACCAGTTCGTTGGAGCCGATGTTCACGCCGTTGGTCGCAGCAGAGGCCGTCGTGAGCGAGGCATCGCCGTTCTTGTCCGCAGCGGTCCGGGCCGTACCGGTCAGCTGCACGTTGTCGGTGCCCGACTGGAAGTTCGAGACCGAGACGAAGCCGGTGTTCGCGCCCAGCGCCGAGATGTCGGTGAAGGACGAGTACACGACCGTGTCGGTGCCGCTGCCCGAAGCCAGGCTCAGGCTGTCGCCCGTGCCGGCCTGGAAGCGGATGCCCGAACCGCCGGTCACCGTGATCGCATCGGTGCCCGTGCCGCCGACCAGCGTCTCGACGTTCTGCACCGCCATCGTCACGCCGGTGTTGCCCAGCGTGATCACGTCGTTGCCGGTGCCGCCGGTCAGGGTCTCGATGCCACGCAGCAGGACCGTGTTGCCGCCATCGCCGAGGCTGACGATGTCGGAACCGGCGCCGCCGACCAGGATCTCGATCCCGCTCTCGGCCCGCATGGTGACGCCCGTATCGCCCAGGATCACCAGGTCGCTGCCGGCACCACCGATCATGGTGTCGATGCCGCGGGTGATGACGGTGTTGCCCGCCGCACCCAGGGTCACGACATCCGAGCCGGCACCGCCGACCAGGAACTCGACGCCCGAGGCCGTCATCGTCACGCCGGCCGAACCGGTGAGGACGATGTCGGTGGCAGCGCCGCCGGTCAGGCTGTCGATGCCGCTGACCGTGACCGTGTTCGGGGTGTCGCCCAGGGTGATCGCGTCGTTGCCGGTGCCGCCGGTCAGCGTCTCGATGCCGCGCAGCAGGACCGTGTTGCCGCCATCGCCAAGGCTGACGATGTCGTTGCCGGCACCGCCGACGATGATCTCGATCCCGCTCTCGGCCCGCATGGTCACGCCGGTATCGCCCAGGAACACCAGATCGCTGCCCGCACCGCCCGACAGGGTGTCGATGCCGCGGACGGTGGCGGTCGCCCCGCCCGCCCCCAGGGTGACGACATCCGAACCGGGACCGCCGACCAAGAACTCGATGCCCGAGACCGTCATCGTCACGCCGGCCGGGCCAATGAAGACGACGTCGGTGCCGGCACCGCCGGTCAGGCTGTCGATGCCGGTGACGGTGACCGTATTCGGCCTGTCGCCGAGGGTGATGACATCGATACCGGCCGCACCGATCAGGGTCTCGACACCGCGGGTCAGCAAGGTGGCGCCCGCCGCGCCGATGGTCACCATGTCGGTGGCAGCGCCGCCGACCAGAATCTCGACACCCGAACCCAGCGTCAGCGTGTTGCCGGTGTCGCCCAGGAACACGAGGTCGGTGCCGGTGCCGCCGATCAGCGTCTCGATCCCGCGGATGGTGGTGGTGTTGCCCGCCGACCCCAGGGTCAGCACGTCGGTGCCGAAGTTGCCGATCACGAAGTCCGCGCCCGAGACGGTCAGGGTCACCCCCGCCGAACCGGTGAAGATCACCTCCAGGCCCGTGCCGCCGATCAGCGTCTCGATGCCGAACGCCAGCAGCGTGCCGCCGGCGGTGCCGATGGTCACGATATCGGTGCCGGCCCCGCCGACCAATGTCTCGACACCCGTGACCACCAGCGTGTTGCCGGCCGTGCCGAGGGCGATGAGGTCACTGCCGAGGCCGCCGACGATCGTTTCGAAAAGCGAAACCGTCGAGGTGCTGCCGGTATCGCCGAGCGTCAGCACGTCGACGCCGCCGTTGCCGATCAGGGTCTCGATGCCGCGCAGCAGGATGGTGTTGCCCGCCGAACCCAGCGTCACGACATCCGTGCCGGTGCCGCCGATCAGGGTGTCGATGCCCGACGCCGAGATCGTCGATCCGCCCGAACCGAGGAAAATGAGTTCGGATGCCGTGCCACCCAGCAGGGTTTCAAGGGCATTGGCCACCAGGGTCGCCCCCAGGGTGCCGACCGCGACCACGTCGCTGCCTGCCCCACCGGTCAGCGTTTCGAGGAGCGACACGGTCAGCGTGTTGCCGCTCGAACCCAACGCGACGATGTCCAGCCCGGTCCCGCCGGTCAGCGTCTCGACCGCACCCACCAGCATGGTGGAGCCGGTGTCGCCGATGGTGACGGCATCGCTGCCCGCCCCGCCGGTCAGCGTTTCGATCGCGCGCAGCAGCAGCGTGTTGCCGCCTGAGCCCAGCGCGATGACATCCCGACCGCTGCCGCCGACCAGGATATCGAGCGCCGATGCCAGCAGAGTGCTGCCGGAACCACCCAGGAAGACCAGATCCAGCCCTTCGCCGCCGATGATGGTTTCGAGCGCGGTCGCCTGCAGCGTGATGCCGCCCGACCCGATTGTGACGGCATCGGTCGCCGCACCGCCGGTGATGGTTTCGATGGCCGACACCGTCAGCGTCGTGCCGCCGGTGCCGAGCGTCACCACATCGAGGCCTGCGCCACCCCGCAGCGTCTCAAGCTGGGCCACCACCAAGGTGCTGCCGGCGGACCCCAACATCACCACATCGAGCCCTGCCCCGCCCGACAGCGTTTCCAACTGCGACGCCAGCAGTGTGTTGCCGGCGTTGCCGAGCAGGATGCTGTCGATACCGGTGCCGCCGATGATGGTCTCGAACAGCGACACCGTCGCCGTGTTGCCGGTGTCGCCCAGCAACAGCAGATCGGTGCCGGCACTGCCGGTCAGCGTCTCGACGCCGCGCAACAGCACCGTGTTGCCGCCGTCGCCCAGCGTCACCGCGTCGCTGCCTGCCCCGCCGACCAGGATCTCCAGCCCCGACACCAGCAGCGTGTTGCCGGCCGAGCCGAGATAGACCACGTCGGTCCCGCTCGATCCGACCAGCGTCTCCAGCCCGGAGACCAGCAGCGTGTTGCCGCTGGTGCCCGACACCCGGTTCATGTCCGCCACACTGTCGAAGCCGGCGGTGGCGAGCGTCACGATGTCCAGCCCGACCCCGCCGGTCAGCGTCTCCAGCTGCGACACCAGCAGCGTGTTGCCGCCGGTGCCCAGCCCGATCACATCCAGCGCGAAGCCGCCGATCAGCGTCTCGAGGTTCGACGCCAGCATGGTCGAGCCACGGTTGCCGATGGTGATGGCGTCCAGCCCGGTGCCGCCGGTCAGCGTCTCCAGCATGCGCAGCAGCGTGGTGTTGCCGCCGTCGCTGAGCGTGACGATGTCGGAGCCGGAGTTGCCGACGAGGATCTCCAGCCCGGCGATCAGCAGGGTCGAACCGCCGCCAAGCTCGCCGACCACCGCCACGTCGCTGCCGGAACTGCCGACCAGCGTTTCCAGCAGATTGACGACGAAGGTGCCGCCGCTCTCCGACAGATGGACGACATCGCGCCCGCTGTTGCCGGTGACGGACTCGATGCCGACGATCCGCACCGTCGTCCCGCCGGTGCCCAGCATTACCACATCCAGAGCGCTGCCGCCTATCAGCGTCTCCACCGCGACGGTCGCCAAGGTGCTGCCGCCGGACCCCAGCGTCACCACGTCCAGGCCGGTCCCGCCCCACAGCGTTTCAAGCTGCGACACCGCCAACGTGTTGCCGGCGTTGCCGAGCAGGATGCTGTCGACACCGGTGCCGCCGAGAATGGTTTCGAACAGCGACACCGTCGCCGTGTTGCCGGTGTCGCCCAGCGTCACCACATCGGTGCCGCTGTTGCCGGTCAGGGTCTCGATGCCGCGCAACAGCATTGTGTTGCCGCCACCGTTCAGGGCGACAACGTCGGTGCCGGCCCCACCGATCAGGATCTCGATGCCCGATACCGTGACCGTCGAACCGGTCGAGCCGAGGAAGATCAACTCGGAGCCCGCACCACCGACAATCGTCTCCAGCAGGTCGGCAAGCAGGGTGCCGCCGGCAGACCCGATGGCGACCACGTCGGTGCCGATGCCGCCGGTCAGGGTCTCCATCGCCCGAACCAGCAGGGTGCCGCCGGCTGTGCCCAGGGTGATGGCATCGATGCCCGAACCGCCGACCAGCGTCTCGATGCCCGCGGCCGCCATGGTGATGCCGGTGTCGCCGATGGTGACGGCGTCGATGCCCAAACCGCCGGTCAGGCTTTCAAGGCCACGCACGACGACCGTGCTGCCGGCCGGCCCCAGAGTGACGATGTCGGTGCTGGCACCGCCGATCAGCATTTCCAGGCCGGACACCAGGACCGTGCCGCCGGTCGAGCCAAGGAAAATCAGCTCGGAGCCCGTGCCGCCGGCAATCGTCTCCAGCAGATTGGCAAGCAGGGTGCCGCCGGCGGAACCGAGCGTCACAACATCGGTGCCCAAACCGCCGGTGATCGTCTCCAGGCCTGAGATCTGCAGGGTGTTGCCGGCAGTGCCCAGGGCGACGACATCGGCACCATCGCCGCCGGCAATGGTCTCGACACCCGAAACGGACAGGGTGTTGCCGGCAGAACCGAGAGCCACGACGTCGGTGCCCAGTCCGCCGGTCAGCGTCTCGAGAGCGATTGCAAACAGGGTGCTGCCCGCGGTGCCCAGCGAAATCGAGTCGAGAGACGCACCGCCGACGATTGTTTCGAGAGCCGAAACCAGCAGGGTATTGCCGGTGCCGCCCAGCGTGACGATGTCGGTGCCGGCGCCACCGGCCAGCGTCTCGATACCGCGCAACAGCAGGGTGTTTCCGGCCGAGCCCAGGATAATGACATCGGTTCCGGATCCGCCGGTCAGGCTGTCGATGGCCGAGAGGGAGATGGTGGACCCGGACGTGCCGAGGACGACCAGATCGGACCCCGTGCCGCCGACGAGAGTCTCGATCAGATCGGCCAGGATCGTGTTGCCGCCGGCTCCCAATGTGACGACGTCGGTGCCTGCCGACCCTGCCAATGTCTCGATGCCAGTCACCAGCAGGGTTGTGCCGGTGGTGCCCAGGGTGACGATATCGACTCCGCTGCCGCCGCTCAAAGTCTCCAGCCGGTCGACGAGCAGGGTGCCGCCTGCGCCGCCGAGGGTGATGATGTCGGTGCCGGCCCCGCCGATGATCGTTTCGAACAGCGTGGCCAGCAGCGTGATGCCGGCCGTGCCGACGATCACCGCATCGCCGCCGTTCGACCCGGTCAGCGTTTCGAGGCGTTCGACGAGAACCGTGCTGCCGCCGCTTCCAAGCGCGATCACATCGGATGCCGACGATCCGAGAATGGTCCTGTATTGGGTGGAGACGGTCAGGGTGCTGCCGCCGTCGTCCAGGACGAGAATGTCGGCACTGAGAATGCTGACCAGGGTTTCCAGCCCGCTCAGATGAAGGGTCTGCCCCGTCGCGATGACGGTTTCGATATTGGCGACGTGAATGGTCGCCCCGCTGGTGCCGATCACGACGACATCGGTGCCGGAGCCACCGATGAGCGTTTCGATCCCGGTCGTCAGCAGGGTGTTTCCGGCGGCGCCCAGCGTCACGACGTCGGTGCCGGTCCCACCGATCAGCGTCTCGATGCCGGCCACCAGCAGGGTATTGCCGGCAGCGCTGAGCGTTACAACGTCGGTGCCGGTTCCACCCGTCAGCGTTTCGAGAGCCGAGACCAGCAGCGTGTTGCCGGCGGTGCCAAGTATCGCGACGTCGGTGTCGGCACCGCCGGTCAGCGTTTCAAGGCCTTGTACCCTCAGGGTTGAACCGGCGGCGCCCAGGATGACGACGTCGGTGCCACTGTCTCCCGTCACCGTCTCGATACCGGACACCAGCAGTGTGCTGCCGGCGGTGCCGAGCGTGACGATGTCGGTACCGACCCCACCGGTCAGCGTTTCCAGCGCCGACACCAGCAGGGTGTTGCCGCCGGTGCTCAGCGTTACGACGTCGGTGTCGGTACCACCCGTCAGCGCTTCGATGAGCGAAACCAGCAGCGTGTTGCCGCCGGCACCGAGCGTGACGATGTCGGTTGCGCTGCCGCCGGTCAGGGTCTCGATAGCGACGACACTCAGCGTGTTGCCGGCGTTGCCAAGCGTTACGATGTCGGTGCCGGCCCTGCCGGCAAGCGTTTCGAGAGCCGAGACCAGCAGCGTGTTGCCGCCGGTGCCCAGCGTCGCCACGTCTGTGCCGGCCCCACCCGTCAGCGTTTCGACAGCCGAGATCAGCATCGTGTTGCCGGCGGTGCCGAGGGTCACGAGATCGATGCCGGTGCTGCCCGTCAGCGTCTCGATGCCGGTCATCAGCGTCGTGCTTCCGGTCGAACCGAACGTCACGACATCGATTCCGGCGCCACCTGTCAGCGTATCGATTCTCGACATTAAGACAGTGTTGCCCGTTCCCGCCAGCAGGATGGAATCGAGGCCCGAGCCACCGATCAGCGTTTCGATCTGGGAAACCAGAAGAGTGGCGCCGCTGGCACTGGCCGTGACGCTATCGATGCCAGCACCACCGACGAGCGTTTCAAGCGCCGAGATCAAGACCGTGTTGCCGGCCGATCCGAAGGTCACGATGTCGGTGCCGGCTCCGCCGGTCAGCGTTTCGATGAGCGAAGTCAGCAGAGTGCTGCCACCGGCGCTCAGCGTTACAACGTCGGTGCCGGCGCCACCCGTCAGCGTTTCGATGGCGGTGATGCTCAGTGTGTTGCCGACGGTGCCAAGTGTTACAGCATCGGTGCCGGCTCCACCCGCCAGCGTTTCGAGCGCCGAGATCAGCAGTGTGTTGCCGACGGTGCCCAACGTCACGATGTCGGTGCCGGCATCGCCGGTCAACGTTTCGATGAGCGAAACCATAACCGTGTTGCCCGCGGTACCGAGCATCACGATGTCGGTGCCGGCACCGCCGGTCAGCGCTTCGACAGCCGAGACCGACATCGTGTTACCGAACGTGCCCAACATCACCACATCGGTGCCGATACCGCCGATGAGCGTCTCGATGCCTTCGACCGTCATCGATGCGCCGCCGGATGCCATCGTCACGACATCGGTGCCACTGTCCCCCGTCAGCGTTTCGACGCGGAAAACCTGAATCGTGTTGCCGCCGGTGCCGAGTTGGACGGCATCGACCCCAGACCCGCCGATGAGCGTCTCGATTCTGGACACCAGCAGAGTATTTCCCGCTGTGCCGAGCGTCACGGCATCGGTGGCAACGCTTCCGGTCAACTTCTCGACAGCCGAGATCAGCAGAGTGCTGCCACCGGTGCCGAGTGTCACGATTTCGGTGCCGGCACCGCCGGTCAGCGTCTCCAGCAGCCTTACCAACATGGTGCTGCCACCAGAGCCGAGCGTCACGACGTCGACGTTGGTCCCGCCGGTCAACGTCTCGACGGCCGAGATCAGCAGAGTGCTGCCACCGGTGCCGAGTGTCACGATGTCGGTACCGGCATCGCCGGTCAGGGTTTCCAGCAGCCTCACCAACATGGTGCTGCCACCGGAACCGACGGTGAGGACATCGGTACCGACACCGCCCGTCAGGGTTTCCAGCAGGGAAACCCGCATGGTCGCGCCGGCTGTCAGGATGGTCACGGCATCGATGCCGACACCACCGGTCAGCGTCTCCAGTTCCGCAACCCTGGTGGTGACGCCGGCCGATCCCAGGGTGATTATGTCGGTGCCGCTATTGCCGACGATGGTCGTCACCAGCGACACCGTGGTGGTGTTGCCCTGCGTCCCCAAACTCAAAGTCGATGTGCCGCCCGCGCCGCCCGCAGCGACGAATTCCACGCCCGACACCGCATACCGTACGCCATTGGAGCCGAGGAGGATGGAGTCCGTTCCCGCACCGCCGACGATGGTTTCGACGCTATAGACCGCCGTCGTATTGCCGACATCGCTCAGGAGGATGACATCGACGGCGGCACCGCCCAGCACGGTTTCCACGCCCGAGAAGAACACGGTGTTCCCTGTCGAGCCCAGGGTGAGAGTATCGATTCCAATCCCGCCGAGCAGGGTTTCCACCAGCGAGGCAATCATGGTGTTGCCCGCCGAACCCAGCGTGATGACGTCGTTTCCAGTCCCGCCGAACAGGGTTTTGAGCGACGACACCGTCATGGTGGTGCCGGCCATGTCGCCCAGCGCGATCACATTGGTGCCCGTGGTGCCGGTCAGCGTCTCCAGACCCCGCACAAGCAGCGTCGAGCCGCCGGTACCAAGTGTGACGACGTCGGTGCCGACGCCGCCGGTCAGCGTCTCCAGCCCCCGTATAAGCAGCGTCGAGCCGCCGCTGCCCAGTGTGACGATGTCGGTGCCGACGCCGCCTGTCAGCGTCTCCAGACCGCTCACAAGCAGCGTCGAGCCGCCGCTGCCCAGTGTGACGACGTCGGTGCCGACGCCGCCGGTCAACGTCTCGAGTGCAGAGGCCAGCAGCGTGTTGCCGGCGGTGCCCAGCGTCACCACGTCGGTACCGGTTCCACCCGTCAGCGTTTCGTGAGCCGAGACCAGCAGCGTGTTCCCGGCGGTGCCGAGCGTCACCACGTCGGTGCCGGCCCCGCCGGTCAGTGTTTCGACAGACGACACCAGCACGGTGTTGCCGCCGGTGCTCAGCGTTATAGCGTCGGTGTCGGCGCCACCCGTCAGCGTTTCGACGGCAGTGACACTCAGCGTGTTGCCGCCGGTGCCGAGTGTTATGACGTCGCTACCGGTGCCACCGGTCAGCGTCTCGACAGACGAGACCAGCAATGTGATGCCGCTGACGCCCAGCGTCACGATGTCGGTGCCGACCCCGCCGATAAGCGTCTCGATGCCGGCCACCAGCACGGTGTTTCCAGTGGTTCCCAGCGTCACGGCATCGGTGCCGGCGCCACCGGTCAAGGTCTCAAGGCCCTGCACGCTCAGGGTTGAGCCGGCGGTCCCCAGGGTGATGATATCGGTGCCGCCGTCTCCCGTCACCGTCTCGATATCGGACACCGATATTGTGCTGCCGGTCGTGCCCAATATGACGATATCGGTACCGGCACCGCCGATCAGGGTTTCGATGTCGGACACCAGCAGTGTGCTGCCGGCGGTCCCGAGCGTGATTAGCTCGGTGCCGACCCCGCCGGTGAGCGTTTCCAGCGCCGACACCAGCAGGGTATTGCCGCCGGTGCCCAGTGCTACAAAGTCGGTGCCGATGCCACCTGTCAGGGTCTCGACGGCGGTGACGCTCAGCGTGCTGCCGCCGGTCCTCAGCGTTACAGCATCGGTGCCGGTGCCGCCCGTCAGCGTTTCGAGAGCCGAGACCAGCAGCGTGTTGCCGGCATTGCCGAGCGTCACGATGTCGGTGCCGGCACTGCCGGTCAGCATTTCGATGAGCGAAACCAGAACCGTGTTGCCCGCGGTGCCCAGGATCAGGACGTCGGTGCCGGCACCGCCGGTCAGCGTCTCGATGGCCGAGATCGACATCGTGTTGCCAGAAGTACCCAGCGTCACGACTTCGAGGCCGATACCGCCGGTCAACGTCTCGATGCCTTCCACCGTGATCGATGCGCCACCGGATGCCACCGTCACGACATCGGTGCCGCTGTCCCCCGTCAGCGTTTCGATGCGGAAAACCTGAATCGTACTGCCGCCGGTGCCGAGGGTAACGACATCCAGACCGGCCCCGCCGGTCAACGTCTCGACATCGCTTGCCAGCACCATGTTGCCGCCGGTGCCAAGCGTCACCACGTCGGTGCCGACACCGCCGGTCAGCGTCTCCAGCAGCCTCACCACGATGGTGTTGCCGCCGGTACCCAGCGCCAACACATCGATACCGGTATTGCCCGTCACCGTTTCGACGGCCGAAACCAGCAGGCTATTGCCGGCGGTGCCCAGCGTGATGAGGTCGTTGCCGGTGCTGCCCGTCAAGGTTTCGATGTCGGACACCGACACCGTGCCTCCGTTGGAACCGAAGGTCACGACATCGATGCCGGTTCCACCGATCAGCCCATTGATTCTCGACAGCAGGATGGTGTTGCCCGCTCCCGCCAGCGAGATGGTTTCGTTGCCCGAGTTACCGATCAACGTTTCGATCTGGGAAAGAAAGAGCGTTATACCAGAGGCGCTGACTGTGACGACATCGGTGCCCGCACCGCCGATCAGTGTTTCAAGCGCAGAGGTCAGGACCGTACTGCCGGCGGACCCGAAGGTTACGACGTCCGTGCCGGTGCCGCCGATGAGGCTTTCAACGGCGGTCATCAGCAGCGTGGCGCCGGCGGAGCCGATCGTCATGACATCGGTGCCGGCCCCGCCGATCAGCGTCTCGAGTCCTTGCACCTTCATCGATGAGCCGGCGGAGCCCAAGGTTATGACGTCGGTGCCGCTGTCTCCAGTCACCGTTTCGATGCGGGAGAGTTGAATCGTGTTGCCGGCGGTGCCGAAGATAACGACATCAACGCTAACCCCACCGATCAGCGTTTCGATCTCGGACAGCAGGGCCGTGTTGCCGCCGGACGCGAACGTCGCAATGTCGGTTCCGGTGCCGCCGATCAGCGTTTCAATGCGGGAGAGCTGAATCGTGTTGCCGCCGGCGCTGAGCGTCACGACATCGGTGCCGGTGCCGCCGGTCAGCGTTTCGATGCCGGTCACGCTCAGCGTGGTTCCGCCGGAACCGAAAGTTACGTAGTCGGTGCCAGTCCCACCCAGCAGCGTCTCGGCGGCCGCGAGCACGAGAGTGTTGCCCGCCGTGCCGAGCGTCACGACATCGGTGCCGCCGCCGCCGAGCACGGATTCCAGCCCCGAAACCAGAATCGTGTTGCCGGCGGTGCCCAGCGTTGCGCTGTCGCTGCCGCTACCGCCCGTCAGCGTTTCGACGCCGGTGACGCCGAAGGTCGCGCCGATGTCGCCCAGGGTGATGACGTCGGTTCCGGTGCCGCCGGTCAGCGTGTTGATCTGCGACAGCGTCAGCGTGTTGCCGGTATCGGCCAGGGTCCTGACGACCGGCGCGATGTTCCTGAGATATTTCAGGGTGCCGTTGGCGATGCCATAGAGTGCGTCGAGGTCGCCGTCGCCATCGAGATCAGCCAGCGCCGGCATCGGATAGGATTCGGTGACGAGGCCGTAGACGGCCGTCCCGGCGAGCGAGAATGTGGGGGACGATGTCGTCCCGACGTTGATGGAAACGACGTCCTTGCTCACCAGATCGAGATCGCCGTCACCGTCGAGATCGACGAGGACCGGCGCGCTGTGGCTGACGCCCGGCGTCATGCCGAAGAGGTTTGTTCCCTCCAGCGAAAAGGTGGGCACCGACGCGGTCCCGGTGTTGCGGTAGAAAAGGAGGCCGTTGAACTGGGTCCCCATCAGCAGGTCGGCGTCGCCGTCGCCATCCAGGTCGGCGAAGGTCGGGGCCGTGTAACTGTCGGTGGCGATGCCGAAGAGGTTGGTGCCCTCAAGGGAGAATGTTGGCGAGGACGATGTCCCGTTGTTGCGGAAGAACCGCGTGCCACCATCCTTGCTGCCGATGAACGCATCGAGATCGCCGTCTCCATCGATATCGACGAAGCTCGGTTTCGCGTAGGTGTTGGCGCTGGAAAGGCCGAAAAGATTCGTGCCTTGCAGGGAATAGGTCGGTGCCAGCGTCGTTCCGACATTGGCAAAATAGACCGTCTCGCCAAGCGCGTTGCCGACCAGAAGATCGAGGTCGCCGTCGCCGTCGAGGTCCTGGAACACGGGGGCGGAATAATCCCCGACATCGCTGAGGCCGAAAGAATTGGTGCCGACAAGGGTAAAGGTGGGAGTGATCACGATATTTCAGCCCCTCAAATACAAGCGCCGACAATAATTCCGCTCATCGTCCGCCATCGGACGTCCGGTCAGTTTGGGATTTCCGTTGGCGTGGCCACCGCTTCGGCCAGCGCCCGCGCGTCGAGCAATCCCACCGCCTCGGCACGGCGTACGCCGGGAAGGATGGCGACGTCGTACAGTTCGTTTACGGTGTGATGGAGCCACAACATATGCGCCACGGTTCCGCTGTCCGTGTCGACGACGGCCAAGCCGCACTGGGCAGAAACCCCGGCCCGCTCCAGCGCCGGTTCGAGCGGCAAGGCGCTCAGGGTTCCATGACCGCCCCGTGGGCGTGACAGCCCGACAACCGCCCATTTCCCATGAAAGGCCAGTCCGCGCGCGAAGCCGGGGCAGAAGCAGACCGGTTCGAAGCGGCCGGTTCCATCCACCGTCCCAAGCTCGCCGGTGCCGGAATTGAGCAGCCACAGCCGGCCCCGGTGCCAGCGGGGGGAATGGGGCATCGACAGTCCGGCGCAGGCGACCTCGCCGGACGGGACATCGATCAGCACGCCGCCATTGGTCCGGCGCTCGCGCCAGCCTTCGATGACATCGCAACGGCCCAATGCCGTCACGAAGATCGGTCGGCCGTCCTCGCCGAGCGCCATCCCGTTCAGATGGCAGCGGTCCTCGTTGCGCAGGGCGGAAATGAAGGCGGGCTTCCAGACCGGACGGAATCCGCGGTCGGCGTCGGGAACGGCAAGACAGCTGAAGCGCGTGTTGACGAAGACCGGAACACCGTCGGGCCCGACCGCGATGTCATGGATATCGATATCGCCGGTCATGTAGCCCAGGCGCGGCACGTAAAGACGGTCTGCGCCCGACGGCGTCCGGTCGGATGGCTGCAGCGTATTGGCGAAGCGCCAGAGGTGGGACTGTCCGCCGACCCACAGCGCGCTTCCGTCGACGCGCAGCCCCTGGCAACGCTGCACCATTCGCTCATGGGCCTTCAAACGCCCATCCTCACCCAACCCAAGAAAGAACAGCCTGTGGGTCTCGTAGGTCGAAAAGGCAATCGCGCAGCCGGTCGTCTCCAGCCAGTCGGGCAGATTCGGCGTACCTTCCAGCATCGGCCGGGCCGCCATGGGCTGGGATCGTTCTTCAGCGGCCATCCAGCGTTCCCTCTCGTCCGTTCCCACCCATCATGGATGATTTATTCGCATGCCGCGTAAAATAAAGTTAAATTAATAAGAGAATATGGAATCTCCTTAAAGTTGGGAATCACTCGCATCCAAAGATGGAAATGGCTTGAGAGGATATCGACTAAGGAACCATTTGGGATTGCACAGGTCGGAACGGACCATGAATTTCACCCATTCGAATCGGACCGGCGTTCAAACCCGCATAGACATATCTCGAAGGCTGCTCCGTATCGGTCAGATACGTTCCAGAGGGCAATTCCTTTATGTCCCACCCAACCGACAGTTTCACCGACCCGGCCGCCGCTCTCACCCTCCGAGGCGCCGCCGCCCTGGCCGGGGGGGAGGCCGCGCTTGCCGTTTCCCTCTTCACCACGGCCGCCCTGTTGGCGCCTCATCGGGCAAGCATCTGGCACAATCTGGCTGAAGCGCGGCGTGCCTTGGGCCAACCTGCCGATGCGGCGCAGGCCTACCGACGTGCATTGCGGCTGCGTCCCGCCTATCCGAAGGCCTGGGCCGGGCTGGCCTCTCTGCTGCTCAAGAGCCGCCGCTTCAAGGCGGCGGCACGGGCGGCGGTGCGGGCGCTGGCTCTCGATCCGGGGTTTGCCGAAGCTTGGTCGGTCGCCGGCTCGATCCTGCTGGACCGGCGGGCGATGGAGCGCCTGCCGATTGTCCTGCGCCGGGCGGTGCGGCTGGCTCCGGACAACCCGCTGCCGTGGCTGGCGCTGGCCGCAGGGCTTGGCGAAACGGCGGAGCCGGCTCTTCCGCTTGCCTGCGTGCGGCGCGCGGTTGCGCTGGCGCCCGACCGGCCGGCCGGCTATGTGAACCATGCCGGCTTCCTGATCAGGTCGGGTTGCCTTGACGCCGCGCAGGCCCTGCATGGCCGGTTGCGCCGGCTGGCGCCGCTGGAGGGACATGCCGAGGCCGGCGACAGTCTGGCGGCAACCCTGCGCGGCGATTTCACGACGGCCATCTCGCTGGCCCGCCGCGCTCTTGTCCTGCAACCGGCTTCTCCCGCCGCCCTGATCAACCTGTCCCTGGCTGAACATGGCAGCGGGATGACGGAACCGGCGCGCCGCAGTAACGAGCGCGCCCTGGCGCTTCAGCCCGAAAGCGACGTGGCACGCTTCAACCTGTCGATGGTGCTGCTGGCGGAAGGCGACTTCGCCAAGGGGTGGCGCCTCTACGAATCCCGCTGGCGGATGGAGCGTGTGGCCTATCCGGCCCATGCGCCACGCTGGACCGGCGGAAACCCGGCGGGACGCTCACTGCTTCTGGTGGCCGAACAGGGGCAGGGAGATACGCTTCAGTTCGTCCGTTATGCCCCGGTGCTGGCGGCACTCGGCGCCCATGTCCACCTGATGGTGCAGCCGGCATTGGTCCGGCTGCTGTCCGGGCTTCCCGGCATCGCCTCCGTCCGGTCGCTCACGGAGCCGCCACCGGCATGCGATGCCTGCATTCCGCTGCTCAGCCTTCCCTTGGTGTTCGGCACCGATCTGGCCACAATTCCGGCCTCTGTCCCCTATCTGCGCCCGTCCGGGCAGGAGCGTGCCGCCTGGAAACGGAGGCTCGACGGGAGCCCCGGCGGTGAGGGCGGACTGAAGGTCGGTCTGGTCTGGGCCGGTTCGGCGCATGACGAGCAGTTCGTCGCGCATATGGTCGACCGGCGGCGCAGCCTGCCGCTGGCTGCCCTGGCCCCGCTCGCCGGCATTCCGGGTGTGAGGTACTACAGCCTGCAAAAAGGCCCGCCGGCGAGCGAAGCGCGGCCATCCGGTCTCGACCTTGTCGACTGGATGGATGAGGTCGAGGATTTCGCCGACACTGCCGCGCTTGTCGCGGAACTCGACCTCGTCATCAGCGTGGACACCTCGGTGTGCCATTTGGCCGGCGCGCTGGGACGGCCGGTCTGGATGCTGTCGCGCCACGATGCCTGCTGGCGCTGGCTGCGCAACCGGTCCGACAGCCCCTGGTATCCGACCATGCGCCTGTTCCGCCAGGATCGGCCGGGCGATTGGCCTTCCGTCATCCTTCGAGTCCGCGCCGCCCTGGAACGTTGGGCTATGATGTGAGGCGAAAACTGCTATTGGCCGACCGACAGCAGCCCGCCGACACCCATCGCCACCGGCACCGTCGCCGGATTGGCAGGCACGGTCCGCGAAAAGGCAGGCTGGGCAAGGCCGAGTGCGGCCAGCAGCGACAGGGTGCCGGCGACCAGGGCGGTGGAACGAAGGATCAGATCGAGCATCGGGCTGTCTTTCAAAAATCTGGCTTTCAAATTTTGAAATTCGGATCGGTTGGAGGCAGCGGGATGTCCGGATCGGCGGCGACCGTCCGGGCGACAGTGACGGAATGCCGCGGATCGCCATCCCTCCTCGTTCGGGATCGTGTACAACGCTCTCCATTCACCATCTGAGGAGAACATAGACCTTATTTATTCCTACTGTAAAGATAGCGATTGAAAATTATATTGAACAAATATTCCATGTGCTATGAAGCCGGGATGTCCGTCGCCCGCCCTTACCCTTCCCAGCGGTGGGACAGGATGAAGCTGTAGCGCTCGGATCTGATGTGGAACACCGAACGGTCGGCGCAGCCGCCGCCGACGAAGACGGAACGGCGGTCCATCACCAGCACCGGCGCGCCCGCCGGCAGGCCGAGCGCCGCCCCCACCTCCGCATCGGCCGCTGCCGCCTTCACCTCGATGTCGGCGCCGCCGACCGGCTTGCCGACGATGTCCTGCAGGATGCCGTAGATCGGCTTGTGTCCGGCCGCCTGCCAATCGACCGGCTCCAGAGCCGGCGGCAGCAGGCTGCGGCCCAGGGCCACCGGCTCGCCATCCACCAGATGCAGGCGGCAGACCTCCAGGCAATGGGGACCGAAATCCTCCCGCAGGTCCGGCGGCGTCGCGACGATCCGCGCCGAGATCGGCCGCATCGTGGCGTCCAGCCCCTGAAGCCGCAGGGATTCATGAAAACTGCGCAGGCGGTCGAGCGGATGCTGGACGCGCTTGCCCGCCGTGAAGGTGCCCTTGCCCTTGCGACGCTCGATCAGCCCGTCCGCCTCCAGCCGGTCGAGCGCCAGCCGGACGGTGACCCGGCTGACGCCGAAGCGGGTCCCGATCTCGCTTTCCGTCGGCAGCCGCCCCGACGGCTCGAACAGCCGGGCGGCGATCTCGTCGCGCAGCCGGTCGGCGATCTGCCGGTACAGCGCCGTCGCGTTGTCTCGCACCACGGGCACCCTGGCTTCCCTCCCCGATTGATCGACCCGGCCAGCGGATCGAGGCCGCCTTGATGCCACCTGCGACGGGACGGCTCAAGCGTCTATCCCGCCACGGTGCCGGCCACGTGAATCCCGATTCAATTCCCTAGTTGTCACGTATTTTATAATATGTATTATAATGTATTATTGAGTTGAACCGGTTGATCGGGGGGATAAGACGGACATGGACTGTGGAAATCCGGCCTGTTCCTCCAGCAGCCGCTTCGAGGCTTTTTCCAATGACCGCTCCGGCGGTGTCGACTTCCACGTCGATGGCGTGGATTTCGCCTATGATGGCGCGCACCCGGTGTTCCGCTCGCTGGCGCTGTCCGCCCGGCCCGGAGAGTTCGTGGCGCTGCTCGGCCCGTCGGGCTGCGGCAAGACCACGCTGCTGAACCTGCTGTCCGGCTTCCTGCCGCCAGACTCCGGCCGCATCACCATCGACGGCGAAACGGTGACGCCGGAGATGCCGGCGCTCGGCTATGTCTTCCAGTCGCCGCAGCTGTTTCCCTGGCTCGACGTGCTCGACAATGTCCGGTTCGGCCTGCGGATGGCCGGCCGGCTGCCGGATGGGGAGCAGCGGGACAAGGCGCTGGCGGCGCTGGCGCTGGTCGGGCTGGAGGCCGCGGCCGGCAAGTTTCCCCACCAGCTGTCGGGCGGCATGCAGCAGCGGGTGGCGCTGGCCCGCGCGCTGGTCCTGGAGCCGCGCCTGCTGCTGATGGACGAGCCCTTCGCCGCACTGGACGCTATCACCCGCGCCACCCTGAACGAGGAGCTGCTGCGCCTGTGCGGCCGGCTCGGCCAGACCGTCCTGTTCATCACCCACGACGTCGAGGAGGCGGTGTTCCTGGCCGACCGCGTCGTGCTGCTCGGCATCGCCCCGGCCGGCATCCACAGCGAACTCACCATCGACCTGCCCCGCCCGCGCCGCCTGCGCGAGACCCGGCGGCTGGACCGCTTCACCACCCTGACCGACACGCTGCTGGAGCGGATTTCCGCCATCGTCGCCGCGGCCTGAGCCGCAGCCGGGACCAGCCCCGACCAGAAGGATTTTGCGCATGAACCGGATATTCGCCGCGGCACTGTCCGTCGCCCTGTACGGCTCCATCGCTCTGCTCGCCGGCATCGCCCCGGCCGGGGCCGCCACACCGGGCGACAACCGGCCGCTCCGGGTCGGCTGGGTCTTCGCCATGGCCAACGCCCCGGCGCTGGTCGCCGACCGCAAGGGCTTCTATGCCGAAGAGGGGCTGACGGTGGACGCCAAACCCTTCGGCGACGGGCCGGTCATCCAGCAGGCGCTCGCCGCCGTTGAGTTGGACGTCGCCTATATCGGCGCGCCGCCGGTCTACCAGTGGGCGGCGCGCGGGCTGGACAGCCGCATCCTGGCCAAGGTGAATTACGGGCAGGCGGCGGTGATCGCCAACAATCCGGCCATCGCCAAGCTGTCCGACCTGCGCGGCCGCAAGGTCGCCGGGGTGGCGCGCGGCAGCGGAATGGACGTGCTGCTGCGCGGCGTCGTGCTGAAGGAGGCGGCCGGCCTCGACCCCGACCGCGACCTGTCGGTGATCTCCATGCCGGTCGGTAACATGAACGCCGCGCTGGACAGCGGCACGGTGGACGCCGCCTTCACCTGGGAACCCTTCATCAGCCAGCAGGTGCTGCGGGGGAGCGCGCATGTGCTGTTCGACGTCAATCAAGCGCTGCCCGGCTATCCCTGGTACGTGGTGATGGCGCCGAAGAAGACGCTGGCGGAGCGGCCGGACGATGTGGTGAAGCTGCTGCGTGCCCATGCGAAGGCCATTGCCTGGCTGTCCGACCACCCGGCCGAAGGCGACGCCCTGATCGCCGAAGCGTTCAAGCTGGAACCGGTCAAGCGCGCCGATGGCAGCGAAATCGCCCCGGCCGCTGTCGCCGCCGAGGCGCGCAAGCGGCTGGGCTGGTCGGACCGGCTGGAGGAGAGCGACCTCGCCTTCATCCAGCGGCTGATGGACACCTCGCTGGCGCTCGGCTTCATCCCGGCGCCGATGAAGGCGGCGGACATCATCGACAGCTCCTATCTGCGCCGGGCGGGCCGCTGATGCGGACCCGGCTCTACGGCTGGGCGGCTTTTCCGACACTGCTGCTGGTGTGGAGTGCGGCCGCCTGGAACCTGCCGCCCTATGTCCTGCCGCAGCCCTGGGCGGTGGCGGCGGAGGCGGTGCGCTGGCTGAACAGCGGCCAGCTCGCCGCCCATGTCGGCGCGAGCCTGCTGCGCGAGGCCGGCGGCTTTACGGTGGCCGTTCTGGGGGCGCTGGCGCTGGGTCTGGCCGGCGCGCTGTCGCCGGGTTTCCGCGCCTTTTCCGCCCCGCTGACCGGCCTGTTCATGGCGATCCCGCCCATTGCCTGGGCGCCGCTGTCGATGATCTTCTTCGGGCTGGGCTATGTCGCCATCACCATGGTGATCGTGGTCGCCGCCCTGTTCCCGATGGCGGTGACGGTGCAGGAGGGCTTCCTCGCCATCCGCAACGGCAACCTGCGCGCCGCCCGCGTGATGGGCGCCCGCCGCTGGCAGCTGATCCGCCATGTCTACCTGCCGGCCTCGCTGCCCTTCCTGACCGCAGCCCTGCGCATCGGCTTCAGCCAGGCGTGGCGGGCGCTGGTGGCGGCCGAGATGCTGGGCGCATCGCAGGGGATCGGCTGGATGGTGGCGATGGGCGGCCAGATCGGCAACGCCACCCAGGTGCTGCTGGGCGTCGCCATCATCGGCATGACCGCCTGGATCACCGAAAGCCTCGTCTTCCGCCGCATCGAACGGCGCTACCGCCACTGGCACCTCGCCTGACCCGATAACCCGCAAAACCGGAGGAACCGCCGCCATGTCCGAAGCTCAGCCGCCTGTCCGCCACATCGCCCCCGTCGGGCTGTACGAGCGCAACAAGGTCCGCCCCTTCCTGGGGTCAACCAGCTGTTCGCACCGCCGGCTGGTCGCCGGCGAATGGACCGAACTGCAACTGGTCTACGAGGTCGGGGCGTCGGGCCTCGCCGACGGCGCCGGCATCAAGCTGGCGATGAAGTTCTATTCGGACTGGGCGCTGTTCCAGACCAGCGAGCCGCAGGCGGCCAACTATGTCTCGGCGGAGTATGAGGCTGGGCCGCTGGTGCCGGGGCAGAGCCCGGCGACGATCCAGACGCTGAAGGTGCGCTTCGACCAGAAGGGCCATGAACGCCCCTATCAGAAGGCCATCGTCATCGACGTGATCGACGGCTATCTCAACCCCGGCGACCGCATCGTCATCCGGCTGGGCGACCGGCGGCGCGGCGGGCCGGGCACGCGGGTGCAGAGCTTCGTCGAGCAGGGCTTCCGCTTCCGCGTCTTCATCGACCCGCTAGGCAGCCAGAAATATGCCGAAGTGCCGGGCGACTGCGTGATCGACATCGTCCCCGGCGCGCCGGCCGCCCTGCGTCTGGTGGCGCCGCGCCTGACGGCACCCGGTCCGGCCAGCCTGCTGCTGCGCGCCGAGGACGTCTGGGGCAACTGCTGCACCGAGGGTCCCCTCGACACTGCCCTGACCCTGACGGGACCGCAGGGTGAGACCACGCAGCAACTGACGCTCTCGTCCAACCCCGATGCTTATGGCTGGCTGGTCCATCGCCAGCAGGCCGGGCTGACCGAAGGCGAATGGCGCATTGCCGCCACCGCCGACGGGCTGGTCCCGGCCGAAGCCTTCGTCACTGTCGAAGAGAGCGCGCCGCGCGCCTTCTACGCCGACCTGCATGTCCATTCCAACGACACGGTCGGCACCAACGACACCGCCTACAACCTGTCCTACGGCCGCGACATCGCCGGGCTGGATGTGCTGGGTTATACCGCCAACGACTTCAACGTAACCGAAAAGGCCTGGGGCGAGGCGGTCGGGCTGATCGATGGCTTCAACCAAGCAGGCCGCTTCGTCTGCTATCCCGGCACCGAATGGTGCGGCAACTCGGCGGCCGGCGGCGACCACAATGTGGTGTTCCTGCGCGACGGCGTGCCGCAATTCCCCACCGACAGCCGGGGGCAGCCGGTCCGCTCCTTCGAATGGAACGAGTCAACGCGCGGCAAGCTGCGCCCGGGCGCTTGGCCGCTCGACGACCTCTATGCCGCCTATCAGGACGACCCGGAAGGCCATCTGCTGATCCCGCATGTCGGCGGACGGCGCTGCAATCTCGACTGGCACCATCCTGAGCTGGAGCGGCTGATCGAGATCGGCTCCGCCTGGGGTCAGTTCCACTGGGTCTATGCCGAGGCGCTGGCCCGCGGCTACCGGCTGGGCGCCTCGGCCAGCAGCGACGAGCACCAGGGCCGCTGCGGCGGCGGCGCACCGGCCACCGCAGTGTTCGGTGCGCGCGGCGGGCTGACCGGCGTGCTGGCCGACCGGCTCGACCGCGCCACCATCGGCCGGGCGCTGCGCTCGCGCCGCACCTTCGCCACCACCGGGGAGCGCAGCTTCGCCAGCCTGCGGCTGGGCGACCGCTGGATGGGCGAGGTGGTGACGACGTCTGACGGCGACGGGCTCGATTACCGGCTGCTCGGCGACCGCGGCTGGGAACGCCTGCGGCTCTACGACGGCGAGACTCTGCTGTGGGAGCGCGACCTGCACCGCGAACTCGGGCTGTCGGAGCGGCGGATCCGGCTGCGGCTGGGCGGCGCCCGCATCAAGGACCGCTATCGCGGTGCCTATTGGAGCGGCGGCATCACCATCACCGGGGCGGCGGTGCAGCGGGTCGAGCCCTTCGGCTTCGACCATCCCGAACAGGGCTGCTGGCGGCAGGACGCCACCACGGTGGCTCTGCGCACGGTCACCCACGGCGACACCGACGGGGTGGAACTGACGTTGTCGCGGCTGGCCGGCACGCGCATCCGGGTGCATCTCGACATCGGCACCTATGTGAAGGTCGGCAACCCGCTGACCCCGCCGCCCAACCCGCATGCGCCGGAGGCCGTGCTGGAGATCGACGGCGACGCGCTGCTGGATGCCGCCCGCTCGCCGACCGGAGCCGTCAGCCGCCTGCTGCCCGGCACGGAACTGGAGGTGACGGTGGAGCGTGTCACCGAGGCGCCGCTGCCCCGCGACCTTGCCGGCCGCATCCTGCTGGCCGGACTGGATCTGGCGGCCGGCCGCGAGCACCCGCTGTTCCTCACCGGACGCCAGCGCGACCAGTCGCGGGTGTGGACCTCGGCGCTGTTCCTGACGGTGTGAAACGGGTAACGCCGCTCCGGCGGAAACCGACGTGAAGGAAGCCGTCGTCGCCGGTCAGAGGGCCGGCGGCGACGGTGCCCGCATTTGCATCGTGCCGGCACCGGCGTCCTCAGCCCGACTTTCAGCCCGACTGCGGATCACTGCTTCCGGGTTTGCCGGGAACAGTCCGGCCAGGGACAGGCGCAGGCGGGAAACCGGCAGTCGTCGCCGTTCACATCGCATGCCTGGACAGCGATCTTGTAGCGCAGGCCGAACTCGTCGTCCGCGGTGATCAGCCCACAGGCCGCGTGTGCTTCCAAGTCGACGCGTGCCGCCTGGAGGCAAACGCGCGCGATCTGCTTCGGATCCTTCATCATGGCACTCGCCTCGGTGTCATTCCCGGAGATGGAACGCACAGATGCGGCATCCGGACCCTGACGCTTCCGAATGCCTACTTCCGGGACAGGTGACACCCAACGACGAGTATGCCGCTCAGTGCGGCAATCCGCACCTCCAATATCCGGCGGACATCCTATGGCGGGAGACCGATGCGACCGCTGCCGGCGGCGCTACGCCGTCCCGTCGGCCACTGCCGCGCCCAGCCTTGCGACGGTATCGGCCAGATTCACAGCGACTTCCATCTCCACCTTGTCCCAGGGCATCGCCTTCCATGTCCCTCCCTGCGCGCATTTATCGCAGAGCTTTCGGGTCGTTGAGGACATGTTGACTTCTTTGGCCGAACCCACCCGGATATAGAGTTCATAGGCCTTCTGGGCGTTGGCCTCCGAGTTCACCTTCTTGTTCAGGATCAGCCCGAAAAGCTCCATATTCTCGGTCGAATATTCCTTTTTTGCCTGCTTCAGCAGGAGCTTGTACCAGTATGGCGATTTGAAGAAGTTGTCGAGCTTGTCCGGCCAGCTTCCGAACCGTTCCAGATCCATGAAGACGTTGGCGGCGATCTTGTTGAGCGACGCGACCATCGCGGCGCAGGCGTCAGCGTATACGTCGTCCCCATCCTGCCGCGCCGCTTTGCCGGCGGCGTCCAGCGTCGGGATGTAGTCCGAGGCGGCAGACTGGAAGGCGCGTGCGTACTTCTCCGCCTCCTTGACGGTCTTCGCCGCATCGTACGCCTTCAAAGATTTTTCGAATCCCGTGGAACTGATTTTGGAGAAAATCTTCCCGAATCGGCTCTTCGGATCGGGCTTTTTCTTGCCGGTGTCGGCCTCGAATTTGGCTTTGGCCTTTTTCCAGGACTCCAGATATTTTTTTGCCATCGTTTACTCTTGTATTTTACGATTATTGATCGTTAAATTGTCACCCTTCAATGGACCGCGGCTGTCGTTCCATGAAGGACGCCCTTCCGTCCAATCCGGCCTCTCCGTCCGGTGACCTGCATCCGTCGGACCGGGCGGGCGCCATGCCCGCCCTGCTCCGACCTGCGAAGTTACCCTCCGGTACAAACCGATGGCAGATCAGGCGTTCGTGCGCGAGTTGACGAGCTGGACGACGCCTTTGCAGGCTGCCGAAAACTCCTTCATATGGTCGAGGATCACCTTCGGCGTGGCATCCGCCGGCACCTTGACCGGCTCGTTGGCGTTGCTCTGGTTCGCCCAGGGATCCAGCTTCTTCTTGAAGAAGTCGGGATCCGCCAGCAGGCCTTCGATCTTGCGCGCGAACACCAGCTGCATGGTGATGTCACGGGCCAGCGTCGGGAACAGCTCGTTGTAGGTTTCCGCCGTCGGCTTGGCCTTGACCTTGGCAACGCCGGCCGCGGCACGGGCCAGCGCGCCGTTGATGTTCTTTTCCCAGTTCTTGAGCATCTTCTGCTCGACGGACAGATCCTTTTCCGCCTCGTTGAACTTCTGGGTGTACATCGCCACGGCGGACTCGATGGTGGCTTCCAGCGCCGCAAGCTCCTTGACTAGGAACTTCAACGCCTTCTCGTAGTTCGTCTTGAAATCCTTTTCCGTGCGCTTGTCGAACTCGGCGTAGATTTCCTTTTGAAGGACTTCAAGATAGCCCTTCTTGGCCTTGGAAAAATCCTTCGACGCGGCCAGGAACGCGGCAACGACCTTCTTGCCTTCCTTGATGTCGGTCGAGTTGGCGGTGTCGCAGGCGGTGAGCGCCTTCTCGCACTTCTTCAGCGAACCGGACAGGCCGGTGTGGCTGCCGAAGGCATTGAAAATGCCTTTGCTCTCCTTCGGCTTATGCTTGCCGGTGAGAGCCTCGAACTCCTTCTTGGCCTTGTCCCACTGCTGATCGTACGGAGTGTGCGCCATCTATTCCTCCTTGCGGGTCGATTGCTTCAGGGGGTTACCACCGGTTGCAGACTCTCTTCCATTTCACGGATTGACGCCCAATCGCGTTCGAACACCGCCCGGTCGACATGGGAGAGATAAACTTTCGCCAGCACTTGTGTCAGGTCGAGCGTCGGGATGATCCGGGCACCGATGCGCGGCACGATGCCGTAGCCGCGGACGCTCTCGAACCGGTCCAGCACGCCGAGGTCGGGGAGCGCCTCCACACGGCCGGAGACCAGCACCGGCAGGTAGAGCACCATGGCGTCGGCCAGGAAGCGGTAATGCCCATCGGCACCACTGGGGCAGACCCCGCTGTCGAAGGCCTCGACCAGCAGGTCCACCTGATCGTGGCCGGTGCCGTGACCTATCGCCGTTGTCGAGCCCGCCGGCCCCATGGCCCGGGCGGCAATCTCCACCAGCGCCGGTCCGCGGGAGGTCAGCCGCACTTCAGCATGGGCGGCGCCGTCGGTGATCTCCAGCGCGTCGAGCGTGCGCCGGATGTAGGACATGAGCTGGACGGACCGCTCGTCGTCCGGCGGCAGCAGGCGGTAGTAGTCGTAAACGAAGGGCGAGCCGTTCAGCGTGCGCTTGGCCGACTGCAGCACGTCGCAGACATAGTGGCGGCCATTGCGGCTCACCGTGTTGACCACATATTCGGTGCCGTCGAGATAGGTCTGCACCAGCGCCCGCCGGTTCGGCGTGCCGCAGAAATTGCGGCTGGAGAGGATCGACTCCACGGCCTCGCGCAGCGCCGGAGCGCCGTCGCAGAAATAGACATGATCGGTGGAGGCGCTGTCGAGCGGCTTGGCGACCACCGGCCAACCGGCGCCCGCCGCCCATTCCACCGCCTCCGCACCCGACTCCACCATGGTCTGCCGGGCCGTCAGCAGACCGGCGGCGCTCAGACGCTCGATCATCATGTACTTGTTGCGACGCGCCACCGTCAGCTTGGGCGTGTTGCCCGGCGTGCCCAGCGCCGCGCCGAGCGCGTCGGCCAGCTCCACGGCGGACTCGTTGCCGGGCAGCACGAAGGACGGCTGATGTGGGCGCATCCGCTCGGCCAGGGCCGGGAGGTCGCCGTCGAACAGGACCAGCTCGTCGAAATCGCCGGGAACGTAGCTGAGAAGCAGCGAGGGCGCGAGATCGGGACTGCTCTGCACCGCGATGACGCGGTAACCGCGCGCACGCAGCCGCGGAGCGAGCAAATGTCCGGTCGAGTAGGGATCGACGACGATCGCTGTCTTCATGGGATGGCCTCCAGTTCGGCAGGAGCGGTCGCCCGGCGGGCGGCGGCAGCCGGGCGGGCGTAGATCATGAAGGGCTCGTCGCCGCAGAAGGTGACGGTGCGCCCGACCAGCCCCGCCTCGAAGGCGGCGTTCTGCGCCGCATGGTCTGCGACGCGCAGGGCACGGTCGGTTCCGGGCTCGAAGGCCGGCGGCGGCGCCTGCATGTCGCGGTGCAGCAGGTAGCGCAGCCGGCCGCTGTGCATCACCAGGATGCGGCGGGCGGTGAAGCCGGACGCCAGCATGTTGGAGAGGCTGACCGGATTGGACAGCGCCACCCGGCTCAGCAGGTGCGGACGGCCGGCTCCCAGGGCGTACAGCGTGCGCATGGTCACCAGAAGGCGCTGGAGCCCGTTGCCCCGGAAGTCGGTGTGCACCATGCAGCTCGACATGTGGGCGGTGGCCGTCACATCGGGGCCTCCGCCCGGCAGGTCATCGGCGAAGGCCGGCATCCCCGGTTGCGGCAGGCCGAGAACGGCGCAGCCGATGAGGCGGTCGCCGCCCGGCGCGCCCTGCGTCTCCAGGCCGAGCGTGACGCCGCGCTCGGCCATATGCAGGCCGGAGAATTCCGGCGTTTCCGGGAAATAGGCGTCGATGTCCGGAAGGCTGCCGAAGATGAAGGCGCGGAACTCCTCCAGCGCCGGAAGATCGTTGGCGTCGAGGAAACGCACGCGGTAGGGAATGCCGGAAGGCTGTCCGTTGCACAGGCTCAGAATGCCTTGGTGGAGGGGCTGGGACGGAAAGGACACGACCGGCATGTCAGGCATCCTTGACGATTTCGGCGATGTTGAGCAGGCGCATCGGCGGATAAAGGTCGAGGCGCTTGGCGGTGTTGATGCGCAGCAGCAGGGAGAAGCGGTTCAGCGTCTCCACCGGTATCGCGGTGGCCGGCTTGGCTCCGCTCAGGATGTCGTAGGCCTTCAGCCCGGCGAACCGGCCGACGTTGACCGCCGGGCTCACCAGCCCCATCAGCAAGCCGGAGCGGCGGATCGGCAGTTCGGTGGAACAGAAGGTGGCGACATTGTTGGCCAAAGCCGCGTCGGCCACCGCCTGGCTGTTGTTCGACGCCACCAGCGTGTCCGGGCCGATATAGACCAGTTCCGCCCCGGCCCGCGCCACGTCCCGGATGAGGTCGGGAATGGCGTCGGCATTCGGCCTGCCGGCTCCATCGCGGGGAACCGCACCGTCGATGATCTCCACGCCCTGGCGGGCCGCCTCCTCCTTCAGGTCGCGGACGGCGACGACCATGTTCTCTTCGGCCGGGTTGTAGACGGCCGCGATCTTCTTCCAGCGCCGGTAGGCCAGCATCGTCTTCAGCTGGACCGCCACCGGAGCGATGTGGCGGGTGCCGGTCACCGCCCGGCCCGGCTGCTCCAGCGAGCGGACGATGCGCGAGGCGACCGGGTCGGTGACGGAGGTGAAGACCACCGGCACATCGGTCAGAAACTTCGACGGATCGGGATCGTCGTAGCGGCCGACGGTCGCCAGCGTCAGCGGCGTGAAGACGGTGAGCACGAGATCGGGGCGGGCGGCGCGGATCTCCGGCAGCATGCCGGCGACCGCGGACGCCTGCTGCACCTCGCGCACGTCGATCTTCGCCTGCATGCCCATGGATTCGAGCAGATCACGGAATCCGAGCACGTCGCCGACATCCTTGCGCGGCGTCAGCACGATGATGTTGGCCGGCCGGTTGCCACGCCCGGCCGTGGCCGGATTGGGCGTCGGGGCTCCCGTCGGGGCACCCGTCATGGCGGCCGATGCCGGGCCGGATGCCAGGAGCGCGCCGGCGGAGCCGAGGAGCAGCGAGCGTCGGGTCACGGAGGTCATGCCGGGTCCTTCTGGGGGAGGTCAGCGGAGGGCCGTCCGCCGGTGGCGGCCAGCAGGAGAAGCTGGGCGGCGACACAGGCGGCCAGCACGATGCCGATGCCCTTCATGGCGCCGTGGTAGCCGTAATAGGCGAGGAACAGGCCGGCCAGGAACGGCGCGATCACCGACCCCATGCGCTCGATCAGCCGGAACATGCCGATCACCGTGGTCTCGCCGAGCGTGGAGCGCTCACGCACGCAGGATTCCGCCAGAAGCGCCATCTGCGGGGTGTTGACCAGCGCATGGGCGAAGCCGAGCAGGGCGACGCCGGTGATGGTCATGGGCAGCGTCCCGGAATTCGCCAGCACATAGGCGGCACCCGCGGCGATCACGCCGCCGACCGCCAGGAACGGGGTTCTCCGCCCCGAACGGTCGGACAGGTGCGCCACCAGCGGCGACGCCACGATCATCATCAGCCAATAGAGAAGAAGCACGCGGCCGATCCACGACTGGCTGACGCCGCTGTCGTCCAGCGCCAGCGGCAGCAGGAAGAACAGCAGGGCGGTCAAGCCGAACTTCGCCGGTACGGCGCTGAACAGGGTCACCGCCACGAAGCGCGGATTGGTCAGGCAAACGCCGACGTCGCGCAGCCTCAGCCCACGGGTCTTGGCCTTGCCGCTGTCGACATGCCTGGGCAGCAGGTGCCACGCCATCAAGGCCGCCGCCAGGGCCAGCGTCGCCGAGACGATGAAGGTCATGCGGAAGCCGATCTGGTCGGCGACGACACCGCCGATGGCCGGACCGCAGACGCCGGCCGTCAGGATGCCGCCGGCATAGAGCGCGATGGCGCCGGCGCGCCGGCGCGGGTCGGTGGCATCGATGACGAAGCCCTGCGCGGCGATGAAGACGCTGGCGTAGCCGACCGCGGTCAGGCAGCGGGCGACGATGAGCTGGATGAGATCCGTCGCCAGGCCGGAGCCCAGCAGCCCGAGCGCGGAGAACACCGCGCCGGCAAGGAAAACGGTGCGGCGGCCCCGGCGCTCCGACACGTTGCCGGCAATCGGCTGGGCGACGGCCCAGAGCAGCATGAACAGCGCGATGGGTGCGCCGATCACCAGCTCCTTGCTCAGGCCGGGCACCGGCTCGAAGAGATCCTTGATATAGACGGACAGGAAGGTGCGGGTCAGTTCCTCCGCCAGGGCGAAGACGAAGATGGCGAAACGCAGCTCGCTGATCCTCTGCATCGTCACGATACGGTCGCCAGCGGCGGGGGCCTCGGCCGCATTTGCCCCCTGCTGCCGCGGGGCGGCCCCATCCGCATCGCGCATGACATCGAGCGCGCGGTCTATGGCGCGGCCGAGATGACCCACCTCGTCGCGCCCGCGCAGCCCGGTCCGCAGGGTCAGCCTGCCCTCTGCACCCTCCTTGAGAACGTCGCCCACCCGCTGAAGCGGTGCCGTCACCGAACTGCCGACCACCAGCAGCAGGATTTCGATGTTCAGAAGGATGGCGACGATCAGCACCGACCCGAGATCGAAGACGATGTCGTTGAGCGCCGCCTCGACCGACCCGGCCGGGACGCCGACATGCAGGAGCGCCGGCACACCGCCGCCGACGGTCAAGGCGGCATCGATGTAACGCCCGGCCACCGCGCCATCGGCGTCGCGCGCCGCCAGCACGTCGCCGGCACGCGCATCCGGGGCGCCGGCGAACGCGGCGATCCGGTCGCCGACCATCAGCGCGATGTAGTTGACATCCGGATTGACCGCGAGGGCGTCGGCGAGGATTTCGTCGACCCCGTTGAGCTTCTCGACCTCGAAGCCAAGCGACACGGCCCGGTCGATCTGCGCGACGATGTAGCTGCCGACGACCTCCGCCTTGCGCGCCAGTTCCGGCTCCGCCTGGGGACGGAAGAGCGTGTTGAAATGAGAGGTCTGGACGACGAGGCTGACCAGCATGAGAACCGACACGAGGCCGGTGAGCAGCCAGTTCAGCCGCTTGATGAAGGTGAGTTCCATCACGCGACCTCCACCGGCGCCGCCTTGCGCTCGTCCCTGCCCTGCCGGCGTCGCGCGGACACGCGGTCCACGAAACCGGCAAGTCCCGGAGCGAACGCCGCGATCTCCGGCGGAACGACAGGCCGCCCGCCGTCGGTCGCGGCCTCGACGATGACTGCCGCCTCCCGCAGGGACCGCTGAAGGCGCCGCATCACCAGCCAGACGACGATCAGGCTGATGACGTAGCAGGTGGCGAGGTTGATCGCGCCGGAGATCGCCAGTTCCGGAATCGTGCCGCGGATGCCCGCGCGCAAGGCGTCGAGGGAATAAGTCAGCGCGACGCCGCCGGCCACGCCGCCATAGGCGTTACCGATGCTGAGCAGCAGCACCTGCGAGCCGCCGTCGACGATCTTCGCCCCCCGGTCGGTTTTGCCGTCGCGGTGGAAGGCCGCGAGCCAGGTGTCGGGCAGCGTGCCACGGACCGCACTGCCGCCTGCCGCGCCCAGCACTTCGCCCCGGTCGTTGAACAGCATCAGTCCGGTGATCTGGAGGTCACGCACCAGGGCGCGCTGGATCATCTCGTCGAGGTTGCGTAACGCGTTCAGCGCCACGCCGAGGCTCACCGCACCTTCGACCTCGCTCGACAACCCATGGGCAACGACCCGGAAGCGCGAAGCCACTGTCTCCTCCACCATGCGCTCCATTTTGAGATACGAGAGCACCGCGGTGGAGGCGAGCGCGAAGCACAGCGCCACCTGAAGCAGGAGCATGATCTTGGTCGACAGGGTCAATCGCATTGTCGGTCGGTCGCTTGGCTGATCGCAGATTTGTCTGCTCGGCTTTGCTGCCGGGCCTGGAACTCGGGTTCAGCCGACCTTAACGCAAATTCACCGACCCAGAGGACGAGACGGGTCCAGAGTGGACGCGTCCGGCGTGCACTGGCCGGAGCAGGGATCCATTTCGTGCGCTTACGACTTAAGTGATATTACTACAATCTGAGCGATAGCTTCGCTTCCTTCAAGAACAATCTAATATTTCTAAGCTGTAACATGACAATTGCGGGGTAATTGCATCAACCATCCGAATAAGCGCGAGTCGTGTCACAGCATTGTTTCCGCAAATTCGGGAGGTCACGGAAGTTTATGCCCATCCGTGCTACATCGCTTCTTTTCATGCCGCTGCCCGTTGTGGTACCTACTATGGGCATAGCTACATCGCAACCCAGAGGGTAGGATGATGCGGATCGAAATCGAGCGACCGTTGACGTGGCCGATCCGACCGGTGGAGACCAGCACGGAGCTTGTTGCGCCGGGTCCTTCCATATTGGTGGTCGGGCAAAACCTCCCCGCGGCCGACCGCGTGCGTGAGAGTTTCCTGCGCAACGGCCACCGCATCCAGGTGACCAGCGACATCGTCCAGGCGCTCGACACGCTGGAGGCCGACTCCTCCATCGGTGTCGTCGTCGTCCAGATGGTGATGCCGCATTTCGACGGGCTGGCGCTGGTCGAGCGCATGCAGTCCTCCATCGGCAGCCGTTCCGTCCAGTTCATCATCCTGGCATCCGGTGCGCAGGTCGGTGACGTGGTGCGCGCGATGCACTTGAAGGTAGCGGACTTCGTGGACGATCCAGAGGATTTCGGCCGGCTGCACGGTGCCCTAGTGCGGGCGCTATCCGTGAGCCAGACCACGCGCGAAGCCCCGCCCCACGACGCAGCGCTCGACGAGGCTTACCGGCACGGAATGGCGATGATCGCCGCCGTGAAGGCACTGCGCGAACGGCAAAACCCGGCCGCCCAGCACGCCTTCGCCGGAACGGTCGCGCCGTCCGCACCGGCGCTCAGCGTCGTCCCCATGACCAAGGCGAAGAAGCCCGTTCCGATCCGCCCCGAATCGGATCATGAGCGGTTGCGTGCGCTTCGTGCGCTCCAGCAGTGGCAGGCGTCCCGCGACAAGTTCTTCCCGAAGGATCTGTTCGAGGATCCCTGCTGGGCCATGCTGCTGGATCTGATGACCAACCACCTGCTGGGCAAGCGGATTTCGGTATCCTCGCTGTGCATGGCCTCCGGCGTTGCGCAGACGACCGCCTTGCGCCGCATCTCCAACCTCAAGGGCTGCGGCCTGATCCGCCGGGTGGCGGACGATCAGGACGGCCGGCGGGTCTTCGTCGAACTGACCGAAGAGGGGATCGCCGCCATGTCCCGCTACATCGAGCACATCCAGTCCATCAATCCGCCTCCGTTCAATTGATGGCCTGACGGACCCTTTGGCGGTCCGCAGACCGCACCAATGAGGACTGTTTGGGCATCGACAACCGCGATGCAAACCCGCGACACTCGGGAAGGCCGGACAATCTTGAAGCGCGTGGCCGCGGGGGCTGAATGAGCGATCGGAAATTCAAGGAGTTGATCGTGCTGTCCTCGGCCGATCAGGCCGGCGACCTTGGCCGCAAGCTCCCCGACCAAGTCCCGACTTCGCGCGACGAGATGGACCGCCAGAAGATGGCCGAGCGCCTGCGGGCGCAGGGCTGGAGCTATCGGCGGATATCCGAGGAGTTGCAGGTCTCCTACATCCTGGTGGCGCGCTGGTTGGGCGATGGCCCGGCACAGCAGGCGGCCCGGGTCGCTTCTGTTTCAAAATCGACATCCACCCCGGCGGAAACGCCCGCACCAGCCCCCAAGGGGAAGGCCGCCAAGGCTGCCGCCGCCCGGGCCGCTGCCGCCGCGGACGACGACCGGGATGTCCTCGCCCTTCAGTTCCAGGCGTTCGAGCAGTATGTCCGCGAGGTCATCGCCACGCTCGACGAGCGTCACGAGACGATGATCGACCGCCAGGACGAACTGATCCGCGCCCTCGACGAGGAGCGCGCCAAGGCGCGTGCCCGCGAAGAGGAATTGCTGGAAGCGCTCGAGGCCGAGCGTGCGCGCTGGTCCGAGGCGGAGGAGCGCTTCCGCGCCGAACTGGACCAATTCAAAGAGGAAATGCGGGCTTCCGGCGGGTCGTCGGCCACCGATGACGACGAGGCCGCGTCGGACGAAAACCCGTTCAGCTTCGGCGATGACGACGAGGAGGGGGGCAGTTCCGATCCCTTCAGCTTCGGCGACGACGAAAGCGGAAAAGACCCGTTCAGCTTCGGCGACGATGACGATGCTGAAACAGCTGCGGAGGATCCGTTCGGTTCCAGCAGCGACGACGAGGAAGAGAAGGAAAAGGAGCCTGGCGAAGAGGATCCCTTCGGTTCCGACGATCCGTTCGCTGCCTTCGACACCGACGAGGATACGTCCGAAACGGAGCAAAGCACGGCCGGGGCTGCGGACGATGCGGAGGACGTGACAGCCGGGAGCGAGACGGCTGAAGACGAGGACCCGTTCAAGGCCTTCGAGGACGAAGCCGAGGCCGACGACACCCCGACGGTCAGCGCCGACGCTTTCTCCTTCGACGAGGAGCCCGAAGCCAAGGAACCGGAGCCCGAGCCCGAGCCGCCGAAGAAGCGCAAGGGACTGCTGTTCTGGCGGCGTTGATGCTGGAGACTTTACGTCGATGGAGGGAGGCCCGCCGCATTGCGGCCTCCCCGTCCGCCGCCCACCCTGAGCGGCGGGGGCCTTAGCCCACCGTGATCCAGGCGCAGAGAAGCACGTAGGCGATCGGGAAGACGATGACCGAGATGCGGTCGAGCCTGACGGCTTTCGCCGCGTCCCGCTCGTAGATCATCAGCGACACCGAACTCTGCAGCAGGCTGAGGAAGATCAGCCCCATCGACGCCATGTTGATCTTGTCGGACAGGGTGAAGCCCGTGCTGTGCGGAAGCTCGCCGGCGACGATGAAGTAGCTGGCCACCACAGCGAACAGCGCACCGATGCCGAGACCGAAGCGGGGGTCGAGATCGACCGGCTTGACCAGGAAGGCCAGGAAGGCGACCAGGCACGAAATGAAGATGGTCGAGAAGGTCTTGAAATAATAGACTGTGTTCGGCCTGTCGATCTGCACTTCCTGCACGAAGCGCGAGAAGCGCGACTCGTGCGCCTTCGGCAGGGAAATGTCGCCGTAGTTGGTCCGGTACGTCTTCTCCATGATGCCGGCCGTGGTCTTGCTCACGTTGTAGCCGGCAACGTCGATGTCGGGATTGACCTCGGTGTTCTCTGTGTCGGCGACATAGACCAGATTTTCGACGGTGCGGTCGTTGTCCTCGATCTCGATGCGGATCGACTGCTTGTCCAGCGGGAAACGGCTGATGTCCCACGCCTGGTTGAGCACGGCATGCACGCGGGCCGAGATGTAATTCTGGTCCTTGATCTTGCGCAGCGGTGTCGGCTCCTTCGAGCTGATGGTGCCGTTCATCACCTCGAAGGAGTCGAGCGGATTGAAGTCGTCGGCATCCCAGCGGAACCAGACATAGAAATCCACCGTCACCTGCTTTTCCTTCAGGTTCAGTCCGGTGATCTGGTTGATGTAAGTCCCCACGACCACCTTCTGCGGCTCGGCACGCGCTTCGTCCGCCGCCATGGCGAACAGACCGGCGAACAGCATAAGCGCGAGCGCCAGCACGTTCCTAAACATCGCAAGCCCCCCTTTCCGGCTCGGTTAGTGGTCGAGCGCGTGGCTCTTCTTGACCATGTAATCCATGAAGGCGAGCAGCAGACCCGAGACCACGAAGGTGCAGTGGATGGCCACCAGCCACATCAGGTCGCGGTCGGACACCGTCCCGACATGCATGAAGGTCTTCAGCACCTGGATCGACGAGATCGCCACGATGGAGGCGATCAGCTTCACCTTCAGGGCGCTGAAATCGAGCTTCCCCATCCATTCCGGACGGTCGGAATGGCCGGCCACGTCGATCTTGGACACGAAGTTCTCGTAACCGCTGAAGATCACCATCAGCACGAGGTTGCCGACCATGGTCAGGTCGACCAGCGCCAGGACGACCAGGATGACCTCGGACTCGTTGCCGCTGGCCAGCTTCGGGAATGCGTGGACGAACTCGACCGCGAAGCACCAGCCGATCATGCCGAGCGCGCCGACCAGCCCGAGGTAAAGCGGCGCCAGCAGCCAGCGGCTCTGGAACATCGCCTGTTCGAGCAGATGTTCGACCTGCTTCGCCGGTCCGCGGGGGGCCCGGATGGGGGTGCCGGTCGGGAGTTCCGCCGGAGTAATATGAGCGTGGGTCATTCTTTTTTTGCCACCTTGATTTCAGCCGGAACGTTCTGCGGCTGGCCGTTCTTGTAATGGACGTAAGTCATGTTGAGCTTGGTGAAGGACAGCGAGATCGTCTCGTCGCCGCTGTTGTCGCCGCTGCCATTGGCGGAGACCGTGTAGGACGTGACGTGGACATCGGTCAGCACGATGGTCATGAACTTGTCGAAGCTGATCTTGCCGCCGTCGATGTCCGACTGGCTGGCCGACACCTGCGTGTCCATCGGCCGCAGGAAGTAGATCGTGGCTTCGGCGCCCGGCACGGGGTCGGCGAACGCCGCCTTCAGCAGCAACGGCGAAGCCATGTCGATGGATTTGCTGAGGTCGATGCTGTCGATGCCGACGGTGCGCCGCTTCGCCTGCGGCTTCACATTGCTGTAATTGTCGTGCATCGCCGCGATGCCGTAGACGTCGTAGTCGTCGTCCTCGACCGCCGAGCCGTATTCCAGGGATCCGGCGTCGTTGGAGCCGGTCTTCATGTCGAACTTCGAGCAGAAGATCAGGTTGCTGTAGCCCTGGAGCAGCGAATCGCCGGCAATGCCCGGATATTTGAGAAGAATGCGCATCGCGGGGTCACTCGTCCTTCAAGCGCAGCACGGAGAACATCCGCCCGACCTCGCCGCGGTCGCCGAGCAGGTCTGCATAGAGTTCCGGCAACGAGAGCTGACCCCAGGAGGCCGCGCGGCGCACCAGATAGGAGGTCGGGCTGTGCGGCTCCTCCTTTTCCAGATAGTCGGCGATCTGCCGGAGCATCCCGTAGGCCTCCTCCCGATTGCGCGGCCCGCCGGTCCAGCCGGCGCCGGACGGACGGGCCGCAACATCGGGGGCTGCGGCGGCATCGCCGGTCGCAGCGTCTTCGGGCGCGGCCACGGGTGCCGCCGGTTCGAGAGCGACACCGCGTTTGCGCAAGACATCCTCCTGGAACCGGCACAGCTCCTCGACCGTGCGCTTCATGCGGGAGAGGGCGGGAGCGTTGCGGCCGGCGAGCCGGTCCAGCACCGTGCCCAGCCCAAGCGCCGCCGCCTCTGCCGCTTTCAGGCTTTCACGCTGGGCGACGTAGAACTCCGAAGGCGTCTTCTCGACATCCTTGACGATGCGCTCCACCGGCACCTCGCCTTCGGCGATGGCGGCCTTGTAGGCGCGGGCATCGC
This sequence comes from Azospirillum sp. A29, assembly GCF_042604625.1. Lineage (NCBI taxonomy): Bacteria > Pseudomonadati > Pseudomonadota > Alphaproteobacteria > Rhodospirillales > Azospirillaceae > Azospirillum > Azospirillum sp. A29. The sequence continues at coordinate 37,522 of NZ_CP170460.1, read as the reverse complement.
GGCCTGCCAGCTTGCGCAGGCGCTGGGCATTCTGCCAGTCCTGAAGCCGGAGTCCCGACTTGGCGCCCTGTTCCGGCAGCGCGATGGGCATCGCCAGCAGATCGCGGGCCAGCCGTTCATCCAGCCACGACAGGGGCGCGAAGCGCGCCTCCATGTCGCCGTCCTCGTCGATGCGCGGGTAGAGCCCGTCCCAGAATGTTTCGGCAAGGCCGGCGAGCATCGACAGGCCCGGCGCGATGGCGGACGGCCCATGCTGCTGCACCAGCGCCTGGACCAGCCAGACGGCGATCTGGAGATCCTTCGAGCGGGTCGCCAGCAGATCGGTGGCGCCGGCCGCGACGCCCTTCCAGTCGGCCCGCTTGACGTCGTCGGTCTGCCAGATCCCCTTGTCGGTGTCGTCGTCCATGCGCCGGGCCTCGACCAGCGCGTCGAACTCGGGCTCGTAGCGGATATCCTCGCCGGCCGGGAGATCTCCCGGGATCGGCATAAGAATCCGGTCGACGTCGATGAGAGGGCGTTCGGCGGTCTGCGTGTCGGTCATGGCGTTGACTGGGATCCGTTCGTTGACACGTCAGTAGACGCGCTGGTTGGCCGGCCGCAGCAGCGGCGGCACGCCCGGCGGCGCCTGGAGGTCGAAGAAGGCGCGGTCGGTCGGGTTGACCGGCTGACCGCCGAAGCCGGCCGAGGGGAAGCCCGTCAGCCCCGCCGGCGGTGTCCCTGAAGAGCTCGGGGGGAAGCCCGGCGGGTAGCCCGGCCGCGGCATGGCGCCGGCCGACGCCAGCAGCGGCGCCGACGACGGAAGCTCGGGCAGCGCCACCTTCTCGTCGCGCGGCGGCTTGCCGTCGGTCACGACGGTCCGCTTGGCGCCCAGCGCCATGAAGACCCGCGTGTCCGGCCGTTTCGCCTCGGGCACGGAGGGCAGGCCCGGCGTGCCGGGACGCAGGCTCGGGCTGAGGGAGACCGGCGCATCGCGTCCGGCCTTGTCCTCGACCTCCCTGCCCTCGCCGTCCCTGGCGGCCGACACGGGCCTGGTCTGCGCCTCGAACAGGAGGACCGTATCGGCGTTGGTGGGCCGGTCGCGCTGCGCGGCATTGTGCTGGCGGACCAGCGCGAACAGCGCCCACGGCCCCTCATAGGCGAAGGTCAGCGTGGCTTCGTCCACGCTGGACGATGCACCGATGCCCGCGACCGGAACGAGCTTGCCGTCCTTGGCCCAGCGCAGCGACACCGCGACGCGGTCGCCAGGGTACCAGCGCAAGGGCGAGCGCGCACCGATGTTGGCGATGGTGCCGGCCGGGGTGGACAGCTTCCACTCGATGATGTTTGTGCCGCCGGTCTCGCGGCCACGGTTGACGCGGAAGGTCGGGTCGAGCAGCAGTCCGCCGGACTGGTCGGTGACGGTGGCGGCCGTCAGCGCCGGCTTCGCCAGCGCCATCGTTTCCATGAAACGCAGGGCGTCGTGACCGGCGGTGCCGAGGCGGGTCGAGCGGCGCAACCCCTCGATCACATAGCCCTGGCGGGCATCGAAGGCGTCATAGAAGGCCCGCACCATGGCGACGTCGGCCTGGTTCTCTCCGACCGGACCGAATGGGAAGCGGCCGGCCAGCGAGACGTTGAAGGCGGTCGCAAGCTCGGCATAGCCCAGATAGACGCGCTGGTCGACCATCAGGCGGCAGCGGTCGGCGATGGACTGCTTCAGCTCGTTCAGGCGGCTGGCGAAGAAATCGCCGGCCTGCGGGTCGAGCTGCGCCTTATCCCAACAGTTGGCTGCGTCGATGGCGGCCACGTCGGTGGTGACGAACTTTTCCAGGGCGGCCAGCGTGCTGTTCGGACGGCCGCCCTCATAACGGTCGAACTCGGCGACGATGCGCGACCATTTGGCCGAGAGACCGGAGGCCGCGCCACCGCCCATGACGGGCTTCTCCAGGATTTCGACCACCGGGGCCGCGACCTCGCGGGTCAGCGCCATCACCTCCTGCCGCGCATTGCCGAGATAGAGGGCCAGCGCCGTCGGGCTCTGCTGGCCGAACAGTTGGGCGGGAACAAGCGGCCCGTCGATCCAGGCGTTCAGCGACCGCGCATCGGGGCGGTAGAGCTGATCCTCCTCCAGCATGCGGTCGGCCTGGGCGAGCACGGCGTTGGCCTGCCGCGCGACGATGTCGCGGATGGCGTCGGCCGGCGTGGCGAGGCCGATCTGCCGGAAGCTCTGCATCGTCTCGGCCAGCACCGGGAAGGCGAGGCGCAGCGAGCGCGCAGACTCCCGAAGCTGCGTCAGCCCGCCGGCACGGTCGATGGTCCCGCCGGCCGGCGTGCCGGACAGGGCGCGGGCAAGAACCTGCTCGACACCGCGGCGGAGCTGGTGCTGCGCCGCGGCGCGCATCGAGGCGCGCAGGATCTGCGGGGCCTGCGGCACCTCCTTGGCATCGAACAGCAGGTAATCTTCCAGCAACGGCGGGATCGTCTCCAGCGCCGCACGGTCCCAGCCGGCGCGGTTGGTCGGAGCAGCCGCAGAGGCCGCCGTGGTGCCCGACGCCTCGCCGGAGCGCATGAAGTGGCGCGCCGACCAGACGGTGAGAGTCTGGCGGAGGCTTTCCGCCGTCGGCGACAGACGCGGGGCGCCGTTGGGGCCCTGGACCAGCAGCCGGCCGATCACCGAGTCCAGCGACTTTCCGCCCGATCCGGCCTCGTCATAGCGGCGCTGGGCCAACTCCATGATGTCGGCGCGCAACGACGGCCCGAACAGCTCCGATTTCTCCAGTCGGGTGAGAAGGGTGTCGAACTCTGGCGGCAGCACCGGGCCATCGGTGCCGATCCAGGCGCCGCGCTCCATGTTCAGGCCGCGTGCGGCCTCGTCCAGGCTTCCCAGCACCTCGGCGTAGGAGGTCGCGGCATCGGCACCGGTGCGGGCTCCCCCGGCGAGCAGTTCAAGCTCGTTGGCGGCGACCGACAGGCGGGCCACGGCGAGGCCGCTCATGGCGAGTTCGCGCAGATAGGCGTCGGCGAACTGGCGGAAGCGGCGCGTCACGTCGCCGCGATAGGCGGACAGGTCGATCGGCCGCTGCGCGCCGGGACCGGGGGCCGGGATCGCACCGCCCGACGGCGGCACGTCGACGCTCCAGCCATGCAGCCTTGCGGAGAAGCCGCGCGCTCCGGCGGAGCCCAGCGAGAATTCCAGCGCCTCGTCGAGCGGCATGTTGGCGTCGCGGGAATCGACGGTGTTGTAGGCCCTGGCCAGTCCTTCGGCGATGCCCACCTCGGCGGCGAAGGCGCGCAGGCGGTCGAACTCGCCGGCACCGATCTGGACGCGGAGCGGGTCGCGGGCCAGCCGGCGCAGCCGGTCTTCGGCGACGTCGCGCATGGTCGCCAGCGTCAGCCGGCGATAGCCGACCGCCAGCGCGCGGGACACCTCGTCGGGCACGCCGCTGATCCAGGCGGCCGGCAGCGGGTTGAAGGGCGGATCCTGGGGCAGGGTCGCCATGCCCTGGACGAACCGCGCAGCGGCATCGGCATAGGTCGGCGGCAGCGGCGCGCCGGCCTGATTGGCGGCGCGCTGGTCGGAAAGCTGCTGAAGGTTCGCCGGGATGTCCGACAGGATCGGCACCAGCTGATCCGACAGCGTGTTCACCCGGTGCACACCCATCCACAGCAGCAGGATCGCAGCGGCGGAGGCGACGGCGGTGCCGACCGGCCAGGCATGGCGACGCAGGGTTCGGGTCGCGGCGAAGGCGCGGGTCGGCTTGGGCAGGCCCGCCTCGGGGAAGATCTTGCGGTTCAGCAGGTCGCGGCCGAAGACGGCCGGCGTCTCCGGCGCCGTCTGGCCGACGAAATAAAGACCGCGGACATACAGGGTTTCCTGATAGGCGGTGCGCTTGAAGGCGGTGCCGAGCATGGCGCGCAGGGCCGCCTCCGTCCCGGTCAGCCGGTCGGTCAGCGCCACGATCTGCGCCCCGTCCTCCCGCGCTGCCGCGCCGAAGACTTCGAGCTGGAGGGCCAGCATGCCGGCGGCGACGGACTGGAGCGCCTCGCCGACGACGTCGGGGGTGAACACCGTCTCAAGCGCGTAGGGCGACGACCAGCCGAGCATGCCGTCGCGCAGGGGCTCGGGCAGCGCATCGGCCAGCAGCGGGAAGCCGGGAATGGTGTCGCAGCCGGTGACCACCACATAGACCGGCAGCGCAAGCCCGAGCGTGCGCTGGATCTCCCACAGGCGGGCGTAAAGCTCGGTGCCGCGCGCCGCGGCGCGGCGCACGTCCTCAAGCTCCTCCAGCGGGATGGTCAGGATCACGCCGTCGGCCGGCATCATGACCCGATGGCGGGCGAGCTGGTCGAGCACGCCCTTCCACGCCACCCGCGCGTCGTCGATGTCGATCACCACCGCCCGGTCGTAGAAGCGCCAGTGGAAGCCGAAGGGCCGGTCCTTGGACTCCACCGGCGGCCGCACCTCCTCGGCGCAGGTCAGCAGGCCGCCGTCGTCGCCGGGAACGACGCCGGTGCGCAGGTACCACGGCACCAGATAGACGTTGCGCGACAGGGTTTCACGATAGGCGGCGAGGCCTTCGCGGAACAGGCGGCGGAGGTCGCGCCCGCCGACGATGGGCAGCGCCGCGGGCACTCCCGGCGTACCGGGCGCCCCGGCGGGATCGGCGCTCTCGGGCGCCGGCAGGGCCTTCACCTCGGGCGGCGGCTCCGCCGGCCGGCGGCCGGCGCGCAGCAGGATCACCGCCATGACGGCGATGATGACGAGGACGACCAGCAGAAGCGCTGCGAAGAACCACAGCTGGTTCTGCGCGATGCCCGTCAGGACGGTGCCGAGAATATCCATGGTCCCTCTCCCAGCCCCGGCTCAGCGCGTCACGCGGACGGACGCCTGCATCACCGCGTCCGCCGCACTCGACAGGTTCGCGGTCGTCACCCACCACATCGCCTGACCGACGACCAGCCACGCCCCGGCCAGGGCGGCCAGCACGACCGGCCAGCGGACGCCGCGCGCCAGCGTGCGCATCTGCCCGTCGGTCATGGTGTGGGCGTAGGCGGACGGGATCAGCGTGCGCCCGGCCGGCAGCAGGCCGGGCGCAAGCTCGGACTCACGTCCGGCGATGAACTCGAAAAGGCGGGCGGAGATGCTGCGCAGCTGCACGGCACCGCCGGGCTCGCGGTAACGGCCCTTGAAGCCCAGCCCCAGCAGCAGCAGGTAAACCGCGGCGAGCTGCGACAGCCGGCGATCATTGCTGGCCAGCAGCGCCTCCATGCGGTCGAACACGCGCTCGCCGGCAAGCCGGGTGCGGAACAGCGCCTGCTCCAGCAGCGCGGAACGCCAGACCTCCCGCCCGTTCCACTCCACGTCGTGGATGAACAGGTCGTCGGCCAGCGCCGCCATGGCGTATTGCGCCTCGCGGTACTGGCTGATCATCAGTTCGGTGCCGGTGCGCGCGACCTGCGCCGCCTGGGCTTCCAGAAAATCCTGGAGGCGGCGGATGACGATCTCCGCATCGGGTTCGAGGGACAGCGCCGGCGGGGCCGCGCCCATCCCCGGCCGGGCCGCGAAGCCGGCAGGCGCATGCATGGCCGACAGGGCAAGCACGTCCTCGTTCAGGAAGGCCGGCAGGCTTTCAGTCGCCTCCGCCCCGGAACCGGCGGCGGCAGCGGCAGCCGGGCGGCCGGCGCGGATCGCCGCACGGTGCTGCTGGATCTCGCGGGCGAAGGCGAGGAAGTGATCGACCAGATCCCGGCGGTGAAGCATCGTGCCAATCCTCAGCTCAGGCCGTGACGAACAGCGTGATCTCGGCGGGCCGGAACCGGCTGCCGATGCTGTCAGGGTTCCAGATTTCCAGCCGCTCGCCGGGGACGATGTAGCGGGGGTCCACCACCACCTCGAACGGCACGACGCCGCGCGGTGCGGCGACGCCGGATTCGCCGCTGTCGTCGAGCGCGATGCGGTCGGCTCCCTTCACCCGCAGGCCGGAAAGCGTCTCCAGCTTGGAATGGGAGGCGACGATGCAGTTCTCCATCCAGGCCGCGACCTCGCCCACGGTCGCGGCGGCAGGGCCGCGCACGCCGATGACCAGACGTCCCTTCAGCCAGGCCTCCTCCATCACCAGACCGAACATCCCGGCCTCGAAGGTGAAGGGGATGCGGGCGACACCCTCCTTGACGCGGTCGATCATGCGCAGGATGAAGTCGCGCACCTCGCCATAGGCCGACATCGGGTCGTCATGGTCGTAGCGCGACAGCTTGGCCGGCACGGCGCCGTTGGCGAAGGCCGAGAGGTGGCCGGCCAGCGTGCACAGCGAGAGATAGACATCGAAGGGATGGCAGACGCCGACGGCGAGCTGCGCCTCCAGCGGCGGCAGTCCGGTGACGAGGCTGCGGATTTCCGTACGGGCGGCATCGGCCAGCTCGGTCGCGGCGTTGCCGGTGCCGACGCCGGAGCGTTCAGCCAGGAACAGCGCCTTCTCGCGCACGCGCCGCACGATCTCGCCGCCCAGGCGGCCGAGCGCCGAGTTGGCGGTCACCGACAGCGTCGGCGGCACGAAGTCGGTCAGCACGAAGGCGTCGTTGCGGAAGGTCGCCTGGGCCACCGGCATCGACACGAATTTCTGCGGCGGCTTCTGGTTCGGACCGGTGGTGGCGAACAGTCCCAGGCGCGGGCGCAGGCGGGCGATGGCTACCTCCTCGCCGCCGTTCAGGTCGGGGACCGGACGCCCCTCCACCGAGAGGAAGCGGGAGATCTCGCCGGGACCGGGGGCCCGGTCCGCCAGCGCCTGCGGGATGACCAGATGGATGGTGATCTGCGTCTGGCCGACCGGGTCGGCATAGGCGGAGATGTCCACCTCCAGCGGCTCGGTGCTGTCGCCGGCATGATGGACGATCAGCCCGTCGGGCATGATCGCCTCAAGCTCGCGGATGCGCACCAGACCGGACACCAGATTGACGCGGTCCACCTGGAAATGCACGACGCCCCAGTGGAAGGGACGGGCATGGCCGGCGTGGTAGGTCAGCAGCCGCTCGTTGCGCAGAGCCTGCTGCTGGAAATGCTGCGGGGCCAGCAGCATGCCGTCGTGCCAGGCGATGGCCTCGGGAATGTCGCGTGCCTCGGTCATGCCGGCCTCCGGTGAATGGCGGATACGTCAGGGAGCAAGTTCGACATCCTTGTCGCCGACGGAAAGGGAAAGCGTGCGCGTGTCGGGCACGCGCAGGCGGTGCGGTCCGGGGGTGGCGTAGTTGGCATAGACAAGGATCGCCCAGGCCGCCTCGCGGTCCGACGGAAGCTGGGCGTCGAGCTTCTGGCCGGGCACCAGTTCCCAGCTTGCGATGTCCAGGGTCGAGGGATGGTCGCGCCGGTACTGCTCGCGCTTGGCGAACCAGTCGGCGGCGGTGAGGGCGGTGAGCTGATCGACCAGAGCCTTGTCGCGGATCGACACCACGTCGATGGCGACCGGCGTGCTGTCGTTGGCGGCGGGTGCCACGGTGAAAGACACGGTGTTCAGCCAGGCCGCCGGCTTGTCGGCACAGGCGCCGAGAAGCAGAAGAAGGGCCAGGGGGATGGCGAGGGCAGCATGGGAACGTCGAAGGGACATCAGGACCGTCCTCCCGGCTCGGCTAGGGTGACGACTGTTCCGGCGACGCCGCTGGACCGCTTGATGGCGTCCGCGGCGGCGGTCGCCTCGTCGGTGGTGGCGAAACGGCCGCTGCGCACGGCGTAGGGCGTCGTGGCCCCGCCGTCGGGCGCGTAGGAGACGGCGGCGGAAACGCCCCGCTGGCCGGCGGCATCGGCGAAGCTCTCGGCATTGACCTGATTGGCGAAGCGGCCCAGCTCGACCGCGAAGCTGCGGACGGGGGCCGGGTCGCCCGCCTTCGTTCCTTGCCCCCCTTGTCCTTGCCCGGACACCTGATCGAGCCCGTTGAAGAGACGCTCCTCGACGCTGTTCTCGACGCCGTAGGACAGCTTGCTGCGCGCCTGGAAGGAGGCGCGGTTCACCGACTTGGCCATCGGAGCGGCCATCCAGGACGGAAGGAAGCGGCCGGCGGCGGCGAGCGTGCCGTGGGCGACCGGGTCCAGCACACTCTCCGCCACGCCCGAGACGGTGTCCGCGGCGCGGTCGGCGGTGGCCTTGACCGCCTGTTCGGTCTCGAACCGGCGAGAGATGGCGCTCATTCCGACGGTGTCGGCGACGCCGGCAAACCGGCCTTCGCCAGCAGGGGCGGCACCCGGCGCGGCACCGGGGCCGGCGGCGACCTGCGTGGCCGGCCCCGGCCCCATCGTCGCCACGGCGATCCCGACGCCCAGCAGCACGGCGACAACCATGAGCACGACAACGCCGATGGCCAGCCCGGCCACCTGTCCCCGCCCCAGCGTAATCGTCGTCATCGCCATCGCATCCCGAGCGAAATCCTGTTCCGAGAGCCCGTCGGCCCGGATCGTGGCAATTGAAGCATCAAGCCGCCGGAATCACGCCCTCTGTCTGGTTCGTTCTGGCGTAGTCCGCAGGGGTGGACGGGACGCTGTCCCGAAGGCCTATTTCCGGCATGGGCGAAAGTCCGCATCCCATGCGTTTCCGCGGGGTTGAGGCATACATCCAATGTGGAGCATTCAACTTCCGCGACAGGTCGCGAACGGCCGCCGGTCACGGCGGGGCGGCGGCAGCGGCAGGGGATGTCTCGCCGACCACCACGCCGCCGATCCCCGCCACCCGCTCATACTCCGGCCGGCGCGCCTCCGCCTGCCACAGGTCGGCGAAGCTGCCGGCGCGCACGCGCAGCCAGGGCCGTCCGCCGGCGTCGAGCGTCTCGACGATGGACACGGGCAGACCGCGCTCCTGCATCACGCCGGCAAAGGCCTTCGCATTGTCGGGCGAGCGGAAGACACCCAGTTCGACGGCGTAGACCGTGCCGCCCTTGGCCGTTGCCGCCGCGGGCCTCACCGGGATGTCGGGCGGCGAGGTCTCCTTGGGAGCGCCCTTCGCATCCTTGGCGTCTTTCCCGTCCGCGCTCTTCGCTTCGGCCGGGGCGCCGGCCGGAGCAATGCCGTTGGCCGCCCCTGCGGCACCTCCTGCCGGCGCCGAAGCGTCCTTGGCGGCTTGGGCGGTGACACCCGGAAGCCCGCCGCCGGCCAGATAGTAACCGCCACCGAACGCCACCACCAACAGCAGCAGGACCAGCACGGCGAGGAGGACCTTCTTCATCGCCCCTCCGCCGAGACGGTCCGGGCAGCGGCGCACAGGCCGTCCATCGCCGAGGTCTCGCGCTGGTAGCCGAGACGGACCCGCCAGCCCAGCACCCGGCACAGGTAGACGTCCTGCGCCTGGGTGTTGCCGGCACCGGCATGGTAACGGCGCACCGCCTCGGTCCAGGAGCCATGGCGGTCATAGAGCAGGCGCAGGAAGGCCGCCGCATAGGCGACATTGGTCGCCGGGTCGAGAATATCCTCGCCGAAGCGGAAGGCGTGCGAATGCCAGCGCGTGTGCACCTGCATGCAACCGACCGCCATGTCGAGGCGCAACGACCCTGCCCCGTCGCCCATCAGCGCCAGCGCCTCGCCTCGGCTTGCCGGAAAGGCCGGGGCGCCGCCCAGGTTCAGCGCCCAGGGCCAGGTCGCGCCGCCGCGGCCGGACTCGGTCATGCCGATGGCGTGCAGGATGCCGGTGGGGATGCCATAGGCCGCCTCGTTCGCCGCGAAGTAGCTCTCGCATGGGTGCTGCGCCCGCGCGGCCCCAGGGAGAGCGAGCAGCACGAGAAGGGCGAGCGCCGCCGCTGCGGCTCGGGCAAGCATGCCGGCCGTCATGCCCGCACCCGTACGGCGAGGCAGGTGCGGTCGCGCGCCATCGGAACGGTGCGGCCGCCTGCATGCTCGAACAGCGCCGCCTGCACGGCGGCGACCGTGCTGTCGGCCGAAAGATCGTCGAGACCGCTCAGCACATCGCCCATGTGGGTGCGGCCGAACGGCACGTCGAAGCGGTTGGTGCCGTCGAGCAGACCCGAGCCGCACAGAACCAGCGTGCTCGGCACCGGCAGGTCGAATGCGGTCTCGGCGACCGTCAGGCCGGCATCCAGCCCCAACGGCAGGTTCTCCGCCACCGGCAGGTCGACAACGTCGCCCAGACGGCGGGCCAGGAAGGGGGCCGGCACGCCGGCACCGGCGAAGACGAAGCGGCGATTGCGCAGGGTCACCACGCCCATCGCCAGCCCGATCCGCAGCCCCGCCGCATTGTCGGCGGCGAGAAGGCGGTTGGCGCCGGTCAGGCAGGCCCCCGGACCGAGCCCGGCGGAGGCCAGCGCGCGCACGGCGGTGCGGGCGGTCACCGTCATAAAGCCGCCGGCCAGACCACCACCCGATACCTGGCCCAGCAGGACCACCAGCGTGTCGTCGTCGGCCAGGAAGAAGTCGTAGAAGCTCCCGTCGAACTCCGCCGCCGGCAGCAGCAGCCCGGCCGCCGCCAGATCGGGGCGGGCCGGCAGGCCGGCAGGCAGGATCGCCTCCTGCATGCGGCGGGCGATCTCGAACTGCTTTTGCAGTTCCACCAGTTCGGTCTTGGTGTCGAGCGAGGCGCGAAGCTGCACCACCATGCCGTCCAGGGCGGCGTGCTGGCTGCGCACGCGCTCGGCCATCACCTCGAAGGCGACCGCCAGACCGCCCGCCCCATCGCCGCGGCCGGTGACGGACTCGATGCGGTCCAGATCCCCCAGCAGTTCCACCCGGCCCTGGTCGGGCAGGGTTTCGGCCATGCGCAGCATCTGCTTGCGAATGAAGGACTGCTGACGCAGCCAATGGCGGCCACGCCGCGCCTCGGCATCCTGAAGGGCGCGGCTGCGGTTGCGGAACACCTCCACCGTGCGGGCGAGCCGACCCGCCTCGTCGTTGCGCTCGGCGCCCAGCACCGCCACGTTGGTGTTGCCGTCGGCCAGCGCCGACAGCGCGGAAAGCGACGCGTGGATCGGCGCCAGGGAGCGGCGGAAAAACCACTCCAGCCCGAACAGGCTGGCCGCCAGCACGGTCATCAGCACCAGGATGGCGCTGGTGTCGAACAGGCTGGTCGCCATGTCCTCCAGCGTGGATTCACGCGCCACGACCAGTGCCAGCGTGTTGCCGCCGGCAGGATCGGCGAGGCGAAGAGTGCGGACCTCGAAACTGCGGCCGGATCGGTGGACCTTGGCGTGGTCCCCGCCGCCACCCAGGGACGGCTGGATGTCCTCCCAGGGCAGGGCCCCGGCGCGGTCGTAAAGCGCGCCGTTGCCGTCGACCAGATAGGCTGAGCCGCCGAGGACGCGGGCAAGGACCGTCAGGCTCGGCTGCACGGTGCGCAGCGCGAGGACGACACGGTCGGCCGGCCGGGCCTCGCCGAAGGGTGCTGCCACCATGTGCTGCACGGCACCACCGACGACGACGAGGCCGGTGTAGGCATCGTTCTGCGCCAGCACCTGGGCGACCCGCCGTTCGTCGATGAGGCGCATGTCGGTCGGCGCCGGCACCGATATCAGCGGCTGCCCGACGCTGTTGACCAGCGCCGCTGAGGAAAAGCCAAGCAACGGCAACCGGGCCGCTGCGGCCTGGCCGTTGTTGCGGTCCATCGCCGCGACCAGCAGCGGGTCGGCGGCCGCCCGCTGCATGACGACGGCCTCCTCCTCCATCAGGCTTTCCCAAAGCCGCTGGGCGACACGGGTCTCCTCCGCCACACGGCGCTCCGCGGTGCGGTCGCCCCACAGCACGGAGAACAGGACCGCCGTGGCAAGCACCGCCAGCACCGCACCGGCGGCGAAGACGAACATCCGCCCGCCCAAACCAGCTCCCATAATGTTCGTTCTCATGCCGCCGCACTCCCCTCCGCCGCGGCGGCCGGCACGGTCCGGCGGTCCAGCAGGACGCGCCGCAGCGCAAGCGCGATGGGCGGCAGCAGGGCGACCGTCACCACCAGCCCGGCCGAGGCCGCGGCGACGCCGGCATTGCCACCGAGCAGCAGCGGCAGCCCCATTCCGGCCAGAAGCGCCATCGCTCCGCGCAGCGCGACCAGACCGCCATTCTCGCCACTCGCCGCCAGCGCGGCATGCCCGGCACCGAGCGCCGCGGCGACGGCCAGCGCCGAGCCCGGCCCGGCCGCGGCGGCCCCCAACGCCAACGCGCCGGCCGCCAGGGCGGTGGCGGACAAGGACAGCAGCACGGCGGCCGCCGGCCGGGGCGAGAGCGCCACCACCGCAATCGCCGCCAGCCACGCGGCACCGCCGTGGAACCAGATGAACTCCGCGCCCTGGCGGACACCGGGGGTGCCGGCCACCTGCGGCATGGCGGCGTAGGTCAGGGCAAGGCCGGTGACCAGCCACAGCGCCCAGCCCTTCGGCGCGGGCCGTCCGCCGCTCCACCAACGGTCGAGGGTGAAGATCTGGCGCAGAATCAGGGGAGCCCGGCGCGCCGACGCGACGCGTTCCACGCGCAGGGCGACCAGCAGGCCGATGGCGGCCGACAGGGCGCCGATGCCCATGACCGGTCCGGTGCCGATGCTCGCGGTGCACAGGATGGAAATTCCCGCCCCGGCGACCAGCCCCCCGGTGGCCGACACCCCAAGGTCGGCGCCGAGCGTGTCGAGGATCGGGCGGATGGTCTGGACCGACAGGCCGGCGCCGATGCCGCCCAGAACCGCCGCGGCGAGCAGCAGGTCGCGGCCGGGGTCCGACAGGGTGGTCACACCCCAGGCCACCAGCGCGGCGAGCGTCACCGCCAGCCCGTACCGCCCGACGATGCGGGCGAAGGGGGCCGCCAGGGCGATGCCCAGCGCCGTGGCGGCCAGAGCGGTATCGAGGGGCAGGCGCTGGGCGGCGACGCCGGCGAGGATGGACAGGGCCACCGCGGCGAAGAAGACAACGGCATGCGGCAGCGGGTTGCCCGCGACGGGCGGCAGCGCCGCGAGCCGGTCGGGCGAGAAGTGGCCCAGCCGCTCGATGCGGACGATCAGGGGCTCGACCTCCGCCGCCGCATCCGGATTGAAGCTGAGGTCCCGCACCTCGGTCAGGTAGGCGTGCGCGCGGGCGAAGCGGTCGTTGACGCCGATCACCAGCCGGTTCATTTCCGCCAGCAGGCCGCCGATCAGGCTTTGGTCCACCGGCGGAGCGATCCGGTCATAGACGCGCCGGGCCACCACCGCGTCGAGCCCGCTAGCATAGCCGAGCGGCGCGACCAGCTGCGTGTGCACGAGCATGCGGAGAAGCAGAGACCCGCCCGTCAGCGCGATGGTCAGCGCCACCGCGAAATCGATGAGGATGCGCCGGGTGTTCGCCGGCTGCGCCAGGGCCTTCCGGCCGAGGATCACCTCGCCGGACTGCGTCGCCCCGGTCCGCAGGGGATAACGCTGCACCGACAGGTGGAAGGCCGACCAGTCGGTCTCGGCCGGGGACAGGCGCGCCGACAGGTCCGGCCGACCGGTGGTCGCCTTCTGGAACAGCGTCTTCCCATCGGCGTCGGCGATCAGCACCAGCTCGATCTCGGGAACGATGTCGGAGAGTTCCTCCAGGTAATCGTCCATGCCGGCCAGACGGTTGAGCGGCAGCCCGAGGCCGAGCGCCTTTTCGAGGTCCTGCACCAGGGCCTGGCCGACGATGTCGGTGCGCGTCGCCGTGCCGCGGTCGGCCAGATTGGCGGCGCCGACCAGCGCCGCCGCCAGCGTGGCGATCCACGGAATGACGACGACCGCAACCAGCAGGGGCACGAAGCGGCGGACCGGGTGCTCGGATCCAAACAGCATTGGTTATGCTCCCGATGTGCCGCGGGGTGGCGCATCGTCGATGCGCGCCGCCTGTTCCTCGGCCTGCTCCAGACCGTGCAGCACCACGCCCAGGGCCTGCCCCGCCGGGCGCGTCTCGGCGTTGGCGGGCTCCGCCCCCATCAGCCTCTGGCACTGCGCCTCGTAGAACGCCTTTAGCTTCAAAACGGAACGATGGGTCTCCCCGACCAGCAGGCGGGTGCCCAGCGCCGCCAGCACGGCGACCAGCATCAGGAACACAAGGGTGACCGTCGCCGTCTCGCGCAGCGCCGTCAGCACCTCGACCCGCGCATCCTCCTGCGCCGCATGGCCGAGAATGGCGCCGCCCACCGCCCCCAGGGCGTCGAGCACCGGCACGCCGATGACCACGCCGTCGCGCCCCTCGTGGCTCCACGGATCCGCCGGAGCGGCTGCGACGATGCCGATCCACGAGGCCGGAACCGTCGCGCCGACCATTTCCCGCGCGGTGCTGAAAAGCACCGTGCCGCGCGCGTCGACGACATGCAGCGCCACGCCGCTGCCGACGCCGGTCGCCAGCTCGATGCGGCGCTGGAGGTCGGTCTGGTGGGCCAGCGGAATTCCGATGGTGGCGCGTTCCGCGGCGGCCGCGGCGACGCGGTTCGTCAACGCCGAAAGCCGCGCGGCGATCTCGCTGGTGTGAGCCTCGGCCACCGCGTTGTGGAAGGCGAACAGGGTGAAGACCTGACCGCCGACCGCGCAGAGCCACAGGACGAATGCAAGGCGCCCGAAACCGAAGAGCATGGCTGGCCTCCTGGTTCGGCTATAGCCGGATTCCGGCGCCGGAGCCCCTGAAGATTGGCCCATGTTGGTTCGATCTGCTTTTGCGGCGGCATCGGGGGTGCGGTATGCCCTTTGTCACGGCATAGGCCGGAATATCAGTCTTTCTCGGAGGGGACCGCCATGGACGAAGCGTCCGCCGCAATGGCGCCCGCAATGGCGCAGCCAAGTGTCGCCGGAACACCCTCTCCCCGTCATGCCCCGTCTCTCCACCCCCCCTCATTCCAAGCCCGCGAGATCCCGGACGAAATCCGGGCGAAGGTGGAGGACGGCACGGCCCTGCTCCGCCAGGGGTGCTTCGCCGAGGCCGCCGATTTGTTCGGCGACGCCATCGCCGCGCAACCCGACTGGCCGATGCCCTACAACAACCTCGCGGTCGCGCTGCGCGGCATGGGCCGGTTGGACGAGGCGCTGCTCGCCTGCGCCGCCGCGCTGCGCCACCGCCCAGACTATCCCGAGGCGTTCGCCAACCTCGCCCGCATCCTGCTGGCCCAGAACCGCTACCGCGACGCCGCTCTCGCCGCCGAGCAGGCGGCCAAGTTGCGCCCGGACCACTCGGCAATGCATGCCCTACGCGCCATGGCCCTGTTCAAGGACCAGGCGCCGGCGGAGGCCCTGCCCGTATGCCGCGCCGCGCTCGCCCTTGATCCGGCGGGCACGGAAGTCCTGGCGGTGCAGGCCCAGGCGCTGGATGCCGTCGGCCGGTCGGCGGAGGCCCTGTCCGCCGCGCGCCGCGGGGCGGCGCTCGACCCGTTGCGGCGGGAATCGCTGATCGTGCTGGGATCGCTGCTGGTGAACCGCAATCACCGCGACGAAGCGCTGGCGGTGTACCGCCGGGCGATGGAGCTCAATCCGGACGACACGGTTCTGACCCACCTCGTCCACGCCATCGCCGGAACGACCTCGGCCAAGGCGCCGGAGGCCTATGTCGCCAACGTGTTCGATTCCTATGCCGACCGTTTCGACGAGCATCTGGTCAAGACGCTCCAGTACAAGGCGCATGAGATCGTCGCACGCACCGCGGTCGCTGCCCTGCCCGCAGCATTGTCGGCGGATGACAGTGCGCGGATCCTCGACATCGGCTGCGGCACCGGCCTGTGCGGGCCGATCCTGCGTCCGGCGGCATCCCGGCTGGTCGGGGTCGATCTGTCGGCGCGCATGCTGGACAAGGCGCGCGACCGCAGCCTCTACGACCTGCTGGCGCAGGCCGAACTCGTCCAGTTCATGACCGGAACCGACGAACGCTTCGATGCCGTCGTCAGCGCGGATGTGCTTTGCTACATCGGCGACCTGACGGAGGTCTTCCGGGCGGCGGCGGGGGTGCTGGAACCGGGCGGGCTGCTCGCTTTCACCGTGGAGCGGCAGGAGGAGCCGGGATACCGGCTGACGCCGAGCGGCCGTTACGTCCATGGCCTCGACCATCTGCGAAGCAGCGCGCGCGGCCTGTTCCGCGCCAGGACCATCGACAACGTGATCCTGCGCACCGAAGCGTCGGTTCCGGTCCACGGCTATCTCTGCATGTTCCAGCGGCTTCCTCATGCCGTGCATTGACCGGGCGGCGCGTTGAGCCGGGACAAACGCCTGCGGGCGGTGCTGCCGCGTCTGGGCAGCGAGGCGGCGGGCGAGCGGATTGCAGCCCTGGCGGCGCTGGAGCGGCTGTTGCCGGCCGGCCAGACGCTGCGGGAGGTGATCGAGGTCGGTCTGTTCTACCTCGACCGCCGGGGGGTGGACGCGTCGCCCATCGAGGAGGTCGGCCGCCTGCGCAGCGCCGCACAGGCCGCCACTCGGCGCGACGAACAGCAACGCGGCCGGATCGCCGCGCTGGAGGCGGCGATCCGCGATGCGCTCGCCCAGCTCCGGCAGGCGCGGGACTGAGCCTTACAGGTCATTCATGGATTCACTCACACTTCGGGGTCGCCCCTTGTCCTCCATCGTCGTGCCTTGCCAGCATTCCCTGAGGTCGGCCGTCGAGGCGGCAGCGGTCGCCCGCGGCATGACGACTTCGCAGCTCATTCGAGCATTCCTGACGGTCATGAGCCCCGACGTGCTGGAGGCCCTGCCGGATCCGGGGGAACCCAACCCGGTGGACGTGTCGTACCGGCGGGTGACGCTGAAGAACGGACGCACCCGGCGGGTGCGCGTGGTGCCGAAGCTGAGGGTGCGCTACCCGGTCCGCCTGGACCATGCGACGGTGCGCAAGGCGGCGTGGGCAGCGGCGACCATCGGTGCGTCCGACGGGGCGCGTCTGGTCACGTCGGGCGAACTGGCCGCGGTGGAAACCGAGATGAGCCGCTGCCGCCTGCGCCTTGAGCAATTGACCTCCGCGCTGGAGACGCTGGCCTTCCGTCCGCTCCAGCAGCCGATCCTGAAGCCCTGGCAGGCGACCTATGTGCTGGGATTCACCCACGAGTGGGGGCTCGATCCGCAGGCGGTCAACAGCCGATTCCGCACATTGGCGCCGATCTACCATCCCGACACCGGCCTGCTGTCGAGCGCGGAACGGATGAGCCAGCTGGTGGAAGCGCGCAACTTCCTGCTGCGGCACCTGCGCCGGTAACTCCGTACCGGCGCGGGACTTCCCGCCGGAATGGAACAGGCCGAAAGGCCTGCTGCGGGGTAATACCTCCGAAACGGAGGTGTTACCGGGGGATGCCAGCCAATTGGGGCCTATCTCGGCTGGCTAAGATTGATTGCACTCCGAATGATGGCGGGGCTAACGCGCGGCGCAGGGCGCGCATGGATTCATTGCGAGGTGGTGAGGTCATGACCGAGAGCATCCAGAAGAAATTGGAGCGCGTCCGTCCGCCGCGCGTCAAGCTGACGTACGAGGTTCACACCGGCGGCGCGACCGAGATGAAGGAGCTTCCGTTCCTCGTCGGCGTCCTGGCCGACCTGAGCGGCAAGCCGGAAAAGCCGCTGCCGAAGCTGAAGGAGCGGAAGTTCGTCGAGGTCGACCGCGACAATTTCAACGACGTTCTGGCCTCCGCCGCTCCGCGGCTGGCGTTCCAAGTCGACAACAAGCTCCAGCCCGACGGCGGCAAGCTCAACGTGCTGCTGAACTTCGACGACATGGGCGATTTCGAGCCGGTCCAGGTGCTGAACCAGGTGCCGGCGCTGGCCCGCCTGTTCGAGGCCCGGCAGAAGCTCTCCGACCTGCTGGCGAAGCTGGACGGCAACGACGAGCTGAGCGGCCTGCTCAACGACGTCATCTCCAACACCGAACAGCAGGACGAGCTGAAGAAGCTCCTCGGCCCCACGGAAACGGCCATGGCGCCGGTTCCGACGGAAGAGCCGCCGGCCGCCTGACGGCCGCCCCTCCGCTGATACGGAACGCATTCACAGGAGTGCCCAAGTGACTACGGAAATGTCCGTCGAGAGCACCGCCAGCGCCAGCCTGCTCGACCGCATGATGGTCGAGGGCAAGATGGCGCGTGAAGAAGGCCAGCGCCCCTACGCCCGCGACCTGCTGTCCGAGTTCGTGGACCAGGTCGTCGCCGAGACCGGCGACGCCGTCGCCGTGGATGTCGTCGAGGCGATCAACCACCGCATCGCCCAGATCGACGAGCTGATCAGCCTTCAGCTCAACGAGGTGCTGCACCATGAGGACTTCCAGAAGCTGGAAGCCACCTGGCGCGGCCTGAACTACCTCGTCATGAACAGCGAGACCGGCAAGCAGCTCAAGATCCGCGTGCTGAACAGCTCGCGCAAGGACCTGCAGAAGGATCTCGACAGCGCGGTCGAGTTCGACCAGAGCGCGCTGTTCAAGATGGTCTACGAGGCCGAGTACGGCACGCTCGGCGGCACGCCCTACAGCGTGCTGATCGGCGACTACGAGTTCGGCCGCCATCCGCAGGACATGTCGCTGATCGAGAAGATCTCGAACGTCGCCGCTGCGGCCCACGCGCCCTTCATCGCCGCCGCCTCGCCCAAGATGTTCGACATGGACAGCTTCTCAGAGCTGTCCGGTCCGCGCGACCTGTCGAAGATCTTCGAAACCGCCGAGATGACGAAGTGGCGTTCCTTCCGCGCGTCGGAAGACTCGCGCTACGTCGCGCTCGTCATGCCGCACACGCTGCTGCGCCTGCCCTACGGCCCGAAGACGGTGCCGGTCGAAGGCGTGAACTTCGTGGAGGACGTGGACGGCCGCGATCACTCCAAGTACCTGTGGGGCAACGCCGCGTGGGCGCTCGGCGCGCGCATCACCGACGCCTTCGCCAAGTATGGCTGGACTGCGGCCATCCGCGGCGTCGAGGGCGGCGGCCGGGTAGGCGGTCTGCCCACCCACACCTTCAAGACGGACGAGGGCGATGTCGCGCTGAAGTGCCCGACCGAGATCGCCATCACCGACCGTCGTGAAAAGGAGCTGAACGACCTCGGCTTCATTTCGCTGGTGCACTGCAAGAACACCGACTATGCGGCGTTCTTCGGCGGCCAGACGGCCAACAAGCCGAAGGTGTACAACACCAACGAAGCCAACGCGAACGCGCGGCTCTCGGCGATGCTGCCCTACATGCTCGTGTCGTCGCGTTTCGCGCATTACCTGAAGGTCATGCTGCGCGACAAGATCGGCTCGTTCACGACCCGCGGCAACGTGCAGAGCTACCTGAACACCTGGATCGGCAACTACATCCTGCTGGATGACGACGCCTCCCAGGACATGAAGGCGCGCTTCCCGCTGCGCGAGGCCCGCGTGGACGTCTACGAGGTGCCGGGCCGTCCGGGCGTTTACCGCGCCAACGTGTTCCTTCGCCCGCACTTCCAGCTCGAAGAGCTGTCGGCTTCGATCCGGCTGGTGGCCGAGCTGCCGGCGCCGGAAGCCTGACCCCGGCCCCGACCGTCCAACGCCCATCTGTTTAGGAGTTCATCACCATGTCCATGGTCATCCTGGAGATCCCCGAGGTCAAGGGCGAGTGCCGGGTCAAGACGAAGCAGGTCGACTTCACCGACATGATCCTGTGCGAATCGCTCGCGCAGGACATGGAAGTCGAGATGGAAGTCACGACCAACGCACGCCGCACCGTCCACACGCCGAAGGTCAACAACATCACGCTGGAGCGCAAGTGGGACATCGCGTCCCCCAAGCTCATCAGCCTGCTGCTGCGGGCCGGCGTGAAGGGCGAGACCTGGAAGATCCACTGCGTCAAGCCGCTGGGCGACGACGAGTTCCAGTGGGTCGAGTTCCTCACCCTGGAGCTGACCAACCCGCTTCTGTCGAAGCACTCGCTGAGCGTCAGCGAGGGCGACACCACGGAGAGCCTGGAGATCAACGCGACGAAGATCACCTGGGTCTACAAGCAGTACGACGAGAAGCAGACCAGCCAGGGCGGCGGCGGCGTCTCGTTCGATCTGCTCACCGGTGCGGTCGGCGGCGCGAGCTGAGACTCTGCGGCATGAGCCCCCGGCAACCGCCGGGGCCATGCCGTGGCGGAAACGGTTGCCCCCTCTCTCGCTCCGCAAGGGAGGGGCAAGCGTGGCAACGCCGCGGGCACGCGGACGACATGGGATCGGAAGGCCGGTAATGACACAGTCCAAGGCGATGAACGGCGGGCGTACGCTGCTCTTCGAGCGCCTGATCGATTTCGAGCCGGACAACCCGTCGACCGACGATCCGTCCATGACCGTCATGTCCATGCCCGACCTGACCGCGTCCATCCAGCGGGAGATCCAGCGCCTGCTGGACAGCCGCACCGCGGGCGAACGCCGGACCGACACCGGCGGCACCGTGATGGAATACGGACTGCCGGACTTCGGCGAGATCCACCCGCGCTCCTTCACCGACCGCCGCCGGGTGGAGACCGTGGTCCGCCATGCCATCCTTGATTTCGAGCCGCGCCTGCTGCGGCCGCGCGTCGTCGTGACACCCGGCAAGGGCAACGGGACGCTGACGGTGGAAATCTCCGGCGAGGTGGCCGCCGGGACCGTCGTCGAGCCGCTGTTCTTCTCCGTTAATCTCGGCGCTGCATCCCAGGCGCCGACCGCCGGCCTCGCCGCCGGGACGGATTGACATGCGGCGCGAGGATCTCCTCGAACATTACGAGCGCGAACTGCTGTACGTCCGCCGGGCGGGCGAGGCGTTCGCACGCAGTTACCCGAAGATCGCCCGGCGCCTGGCGCTCGGACCCGACCAGGCGGCCGATCCCAACGTCGAGCGGCTGATCGAGTCCTTCGCGTTCCTGACCGGACGCCTGCAACTCAACCTCGACCGCGAATTTCCGCGCTTCACCGAAGCGCTGCTCGGCATCCTCCATCCGCAGCTGGTGGCGCCGGTGCCGCCGATGGGCATCGCCCAGATGGAGCCGGCGGCCGGCAACGGCCAGCTCACCGGCGGCTTCACCGTGCCGCGGGGCACGGCGCTGCACGCCCTGGCCGAAGGATCGGCGCGCTGCCGTTTCCGCACGGCCTACGACGTGACCCTGTGGCCGCTGGCCCTGACCGAGGCCGCGGTCGAGCCGACCGAGCGCTACGACTTCATCGACAGCGGCGAAGCCGCCTCGGTCCTGCGCCTGCGGCTGGAAACCTGCAATCAGGTCTTCGAGAACCTGCCGGTCGAGAGCCTGAGGCTGTTCCTCAACGGCGAGCCGGTGCTGAACGCGGCGCTGCACGAGCTGCTGCTGTGCGGCATGGTGGAGGTCGTCTATCTGGTGCCCGGCAAGCCGCCGGTGCGGTTGCGCGGCGACGACCTGCTCCGCCCCGTCGGTTTCGAGCCCGACCAGACCGTGCTGCCGCACCCGCGGCACGCCCAGCCGGCCTACGGCCTGCTGCAGGAGTATTTCGAGTTCCCGCAGAAGTTCGACTTCTACGATCTGGCGCTGCCGCAGGGCCGGCTATCGGGAACGGTGGTGGACGTGCTGATCCTGGTGTCGCGCCCGCTGCCCAACCGGCTGACGGTGCGCCGCGACTGTTTCCGGCTGGGCTGCACGCCGATCGTCAACCTGTTCACCCGCTCGGCCGAGCCGGTGCGGCTCAACCACAAGCGCACCTCCTACCGCGTCGTCGCCGACGCCATGCGCGAGCGGACCACCGAGATCCATTCGGTGCTGGAGGTCACGGGCATGCGCGACGCCGACGGCGCGCGCCGCACCTATGTGCCGCTGTTCTCCTTTCAGCATGCCAGCGCCGATGCCGATCCGCGCGGCTTCTGGCTCGCCGCGCGCGAACCGACCCAGCGCGAGGACATGCCGGGCACCGACGTCTATCTCAGCCTGCACCATCTCGACCTCGATCCGGCGGAGCCGGCGGACGAGACGCTGCTGGTGCGGGTCGCCTGCACCAACCGCGGTCTGGCGGAGCAGGTGCCGGCCGGGGCGGTGCTGATGATCGAGGAGGCGGCCCCCATCGCATCCATCCGCTGCCTGAACAAGCCGACCGCCGGGCGTCCCGCCCCGATCGGTGGCACGTCGGCGTGGAAGCTGGTCTCGCACCTGTCGGTCAACCATCTCAGCCTGACGGGCGATCCGGAGGGTCTGCGGGCGCTCCAGGCCATTCTCGGGCTCTATGCGCCGGACGACGTGATGGCGCAGAACCAGCTGCGCGGCCTGAACGCCCTGTTCTCGCGGCCGGTCCTGCACCGCATCGGCCAGGATGCCTGGCGCGGCTTCGTGCGCGGGCTGGAACTGACGCTCGACATCGACGAGCGCAACTTCGTGGGCACCAGTCCGCTGGTGTTCGGCGGGGTGCTGAGCCGCTTCCTCGGCCTCTACGTCAACGTCAACGCTTTCGCCCAGCTCCGGCTGCGCTCGGTGCAACGAGGGGGGATCTGGAAGACATGGCCACGCCTGGCAGGCAATCAGCCCGTCCTCTGATCGAGGCGCTGGAGGCCGAGCCCTGGGGGTTCGACCTGTTCCAGGCCATCGCCTTGCTGGAACGCGCCGCACCGGACCGCGAGCCGCTGGGGTCGGGCATCGATCCCGACCGCGAGGCCGTGCGCATCGAGCATGACGCCACCCTCGCCTTTCCGGCCAGCGACGTGGTGTCGGCGCGGCAGGACGAGGATGGGCGCGGCGTCGTGCGCTCGCCGGTGCTGGGGCTCGGCGGCACGGGCGGCCCCCTGCCCTATGTCGCCACCGAGATGATGCTGGAGCGCGTGGCCCGCCACGATACGGCCGGCGCCGCCTTCTACGACATCTTCAACCACCGCCTGATGTCGATCCTCTACCGGACGCGGCAGGGCAGCCTGCCGCTGCTGGAGCGCGATCCGGAGCGGTCGCTGCTTGCTCGGGCCCTGCGTTCCCTGGTGGGCATCGGCACCGATCATCTGGAGGAACGGCTGCCGGGTGCGCCCGACCGCATGCTGCTGGCCTTTTCCGGCATCCTGTCCTGCCGCGTGCGTTCCGCCGCCGGGCTGGAGACGATGATCGGCGCCATCTTCCAGGTCGAGGCACGGGTCAAGGGCTTCGTCGGCCGCTGGCTTCCCCTGGGCGAAGAGGCGACGACCGTCGTCAGCGCCGGGCGGCGGGGACGCAACAACCGGCTGGGCCAGGACGTGGTGGTCGGACGGCGCGTCTGGGACCAGCAGACCTGCTACGCCATCGAACTGAAAATGGACTCACTGGAGCGCTACCGCGACTTCCTGCCCAGCGGCCGCCACCACGCCACGCTGTGCGCCCTCGCCCGCTTCCACAGCGGTGACGGCATGGATTTCCAGATCTCCCTGGTGCTGAGCCCGCCGATGGTGCCGCACACCCGCCTTTCCGCCCGCGACGGCAGCCTGCTCGGCTGGACGTCCTGGCTGCGCTTCCCCAACTCGCCGAGCCGGACACCCGGCCAGCTCACTCTTCAGCCCGCGACCGGAGGCAGCCCGTGACCGCCGACATCAAGACCCTGATCGGAAAGCTCGACCGCGACGGCCGCAAGGTGCTGGAACGCGCCGCCGCCCTGTGCGTGTCGAACACCCATTACGACGTCGAGGTCGAACATCTGCTGCTCAGTGTCCTGCGCGCCAACAGCGGCGTCGTGGCCGGCATCCTGCGCCATTACAACGTCGATTCGGCGCGGGTCGAGGCCGAGCTGAACGCGGCGCTGGAGAAGATCCGCCGCGGCAACACCCGCACCCCCGCCTTCTCACCGCGGGTGCCGGAGCTGCTGGAGAACGCGCTGCTCACCTCGGTGACGCATCTGGACAGCCCGCAGATCTTGGTGCCGGCCCTTCTGTGGGCAGCGGTCGCCTGCGATTCGGTGCGCGCGGTGGTCGGCGAGTCCGCACCGTCGCTGCTTGCCATCCCGCGCGACCGCACCGCCACCGACCTGCCGGAACTCGTGCGCATGCTGCGCAGCGACGCCAAGCTCGGCGAGGCGTCCGCCACCGCGCCCGCACCGCTCGGCGGCGAGGCGCCGCCGACCCCCTCGCCGCTGGCCTCCGGCCAGTCCATGCTGGACCAGTACACCGTCGACCTGACGGCGCAGGCGCGTGCCGGCAAGATCGATCCGGTGATCGGCCGCGACCGGGAAATACGCCAAGTCGTCGACGTGATGATGCGGCGGCGGCAGAACAACCCGATCCTGGTCGGCGACCCCGGCGTCGGCAAGACCGCCATCGTCGAAGGGCTGGCGTTGCGCATCGCCGAGGGCGACGTGCCGGAGCCGTTGCGCGGCACGGCGATCCGCACGCTGGACCTCGGCCTTCTCCAGGCGGGCGCCGGCGTCAAGGGCGAGTTCGAGAACAGGCTGAAGTCGATCATCAAGGAGGTGGCGGCCTCCGCCGTGCCGACGGTGGTCTTCATCGACGAGGCCCACGCGCTGATCGGGGCCGGCGGGGCGGCCGGACAGGGTGACGCCGCCAACCTGCTGAAGCCGGCGCTCGCCCGCGGCGAGTTCCGTACCATCGCCGCCACCACCTGGGCCGAGTACAAGAAATACTTCGAGAAGGACCCGGCGCTCGCCCGCCGTTTCCAGCCGGTCTCCGTTCCCGAGCCGGACGAGGCCGCCGCCGCCGCCATGCTGCGCGGGCTGGTGCGCCGTTTCGAGGAGCACCACGGCGTGCGCGTGCTGGACGACGGCATCGCCGCGGCGGTGAAGCTGTCGGCGCGCTACATCCCGGCGCGCCAGCTTCCCGACAAGGCGATCAGCGTGCTGGACACCGCCTGCGCCCGGGTGGCCGTTGCTCGCACCTCCAAACCCGAAGCCGTCGAGACGCTGGAGCGCGAGGACCAGATGCTGGCCCGCGAGGCCGAGCGGCTGGAGCGCGAGGCCGGCGCGGCGCACGAAGCCCGGCTGGCCGGCATCGCCGCCCGCCGCCGTGCCGTCGCCGAGGAGCTTGCGGTGCTGACCGGGCGCTGGAACCGCGAGGCCGAACTGGTGAAGGCCATCGACGAGGCGCTGACCGCAGGGCGGCAGGCCGACGCGGTGGCGGCGGAGGAGCGGCTGGCCGCGCTGCGCGGCGACGACGCGCTGGTGCCGCACCGGGTCGACGGCGGTGTGGTCGCCGCGGTGGTGTCGAACTGGACCGGCATTCCGGTCGGCTCGATGTCCAAGGACGATGTCGATGTCGTCGTCGGGCTGGAGGAGCGCATGGAAGCGCGCGTCGTCGGCCAGCCGCAGGCCCTGCGCGCCATCGCGCGGGCGGTGCGCGGCTACCGCGCCGGCCTGAACGAGCCCAACCGCCCCATCGGCGTCTTCCTGCTGAGCGGTCCCAGCGGAGTCGGCAAGACGGAAACCTCGCTGGCCCTGGCCGAGCTGCTGAACGGCGGCGAACAGAGCCTCATCACCATCAACATGTCGGAGTACCAGGAGTCGCACGCGGTGGCGACCCTGCGCGGCGCCCCGCCGGGCTATGTCGGCTATGGCAGCGGCGGCGTGCTGACCGAGGCGGTGCGCCGCCGCCCGCATTCGGTCATCCTGATGGACGAGGTGGAGAAGGCCCACCCGGACGTGCTGGACATGTTCTATCAGGTCTTCGACAAGGGCGTGCTGGAGGATGGCGAGGGGGTGGAGGTCGATTTCCGCAACACGCTGATCCTGCTGACCAGCAACCTCGGCGACGTGGAGCTGACGGAACTGGGCCGGGCGCGGCTCGATGCCGGCGGGATCCGCGAGGCGCTGGAGGAGGGTGTCGAGGCCATCTCCGATCCGCTGCGGCGGCGCTTCCGGCCGTCGTTCCTCGGCCGCCTGACGGTGGTTCCCTACTATCCCCTCAGCGAGCAGCAGGTCCGCGCCATCGCCATGATGAAGGTGGACAAGTTGCGCAAGCGCACCGAGGGCAACCGTGCGGCAGCGCTGACCGTGGCGCCGGCGGCACTGGAGGCGCTGGTGCGGCGGGCCGTGCATTCCGATGCCGGCGCCCGTATGATCGACACCCTGCTGTCGGAGTTCGTGGTGCCCGAAGTGGCCATGCGGATCCTTGATCAGGTGGCTGCCGGACAACCGGTGGGGGCGATCCGGGTCGATTGCGACAGCGACGGGCGTTTCACCGTGACCGTTGGAGCCACGGAACCGGCGCTGGCCTGACCGGCGGCGGAACGGGGCGAGGAAGCACGAGGGAAGGCAGCACGAGGGAAGAATGAGCGAGCGTTTCTCACAGGCCCAGCAGCACCTGTCGATCTCGACTCCGCTCGGACCCGACAAGCTGATCCTGCGCAACATCGTGGGCGAGGAGCGGCTGTCGTCGCTCTTCTCCTACCGGGTGACCATGCTCTCGTCGGACGACGACATCGACTTCGACCAGATCGTCGGCAAGCCGGTGACGGTGACCCTGACGCTGGGCGACGGCACGTCCAAGCGCTACATCAACGCCATCGTCGGCCGCATCGAGCTGACGCACATCGACGACCGCGATTCCTCCGCGCATTACGAGGCGGAGCTGCATCCCTGGCTGTGGATGCTGACCCATTCCGGCGATTGCCGCATCTTCCAGGAAAAGACGGTGCCGGAAATCGTCGAGGCGGTGATCGGCTCCACCGGCACCATCAAGACGGTGCTAAACGGCACCTATTCGACCCGCGAATATTGTGTGCAGTACCGCGAGACCGACTACAACTTCATCGCCCGGCTGCTGGAAGAGGAAGGCATCTTCTATTTCTTCGAGCATGCCGACGGCGAGCACAAGCTGGTCCTGGGCGACGGCGACAGCGCCTTCACCACCAGCGCGCTGGTCTCCACCTACGAGTATCGCGGGCACAAGGCCTACGACAACGAGGACAACGTCATCACCCAGCTCGGCGTCGAGCGGCGGGTGACGACCAAGAGCGTCGGGGTGGACAGCTATCACTTCGAAACACCCGCGACCGACCTCTACGCCACGGCGGAGGGGACCGCCGGCACCGGCACGATGAACGACTATGCGGTGCGCCACACGGTGTCCGCCGACGGCGAGCAGATCGCCCTGGTTCGCCAGCAGGCCCTCGCCTTCGCCAGCCAGCGCATCCGCGGCGGCGGACACTGCCGCGGGATGGAGGCCGGGACCAAGATCACCATCTCCGGCCACCGCAAGGACTCGCTCAACGCGGAGATGGTGCTGAACTCCGTGCGCATCGACGGGGCGACCAACCGCTTCGTCGCGACCTTCACCGGCTTCCCGTCGGCCCACCCCTTCCGCCCGCTCAACACCGCCCAGAAGCCGCGGATCCATTCGACCCAGACCGCCAAGGTTGTCGGCAAGTCGGGCGAGGAGATCTGGCTCGACCAGTATGGGCGGATCAAGGTGCAGTTCCACTGGGACCGGCTCGGCACCAGCGACGAGAAAAGCTCCTGCTGGGTCCGGGTTGCCCAGGGCTGGGCCGGAAAGAATTACGGCATCATGTTCTTCCCGCGCGTCGGGCAGGAGGTGGTGGTCACCTTCCTAGACGGCGATCCCGACCGGCCGCTGGTCACCGGCGCCGTCTACAACGCCGACCAGACCGTTCCCTATACGCTACCCGACGATTCCACGAAGAGCACAATCAAGACCCAGACCTCCAAGAACGGCACCGGCAAGTTCAACGAGATCCGCTTCGAGGACAAGGCCGACAACGAGGAGATCTTCGTCCAGGCCCAGAAGGACATGAACATCAAGGTCCTCAACGACCTGACACGCCTGGTCAAGCACGACGAGATCGAGACGATCGAGAACGACAGCACCATCGACGTCAAGAACGACCGCAAGCTGACGGTCAAGAACAACCATACGATCACCGTGTCCGAAGGCAACGAGACGCACGCGATTTCGAAGGGCACCCGCGACCTGTCGGTCAAGGGCAAGGAAACGCACCTCAACAACGACGATTTCGAGCACACCGTCGACAACAACTACACGCTGACGGTCAAGGGCAACCTGACCATCGACGTGACCGGCGACATCGTGATCAAGGGCAAGTCGATCAAGCTGACGGCGACCTCGGCCGACATCGGCATCAAGGCGGCGACCGGCATCGAGATCAAGGCGGGCACCTCGCTCGACGTCAAATCCGGCACCGCGATGACCGTGAAGGCCGGGACCGGCATGGAGATCGACGCCGGCATGGGCCTGGACATGAAGGCCGGCATGGGCGCCACGCTCAAAGGCGGGACGACGCTGGACCTCAAGGCGGGCCTGGCCCTGACGGCCCAGGGCCTGACCAGCACGGTCAAGGGGTCGGCGACGGCCGAGGTGAGCGGCGGCGGCATGCTGACGCTCAAGGGCGGCGTGGTGATGGTGAACTAAGATGACGGACATGGACTCAGCAACCGACAGTCCCGACGCCGCGGGCCCCACCGAGATCAGGGTCGAGGAGCGCGACGCGCACGGGCGCATCGTCCAGTCCGGACGGCTGGTGGACGGGGTATTCGACGGCGATTTCATCCGTTATGGGGAAACCGGCCGGCCGGCGATGCGGGCCCGCATGCGTGGCGGCGCCATGCACGGCGAGACACGCCACTATGACGATGACGGCAACATCGTGCAGGTCGCCGACTATGTGAATGGCGTGCTGCACGGCACCTCAACCTTCTACATGCAGGCGCGGCTGGTCTGCCGCATGAGCTACCACGGCGGCGAGCTGGAAGGGCCGTCCGTCTATTTCGCCACCAACGGTACGGTGGCGGCCGTGGTGCAGTACCGTGCCGGCAAGCGTGAGGGCGAGTCGGTCTTCTACAGCCCGCATGGTGCGGTTCTGCGCCGGGAGACCTATGCGGCGGACCGTCTGAACGGCCCGACGGCAGGCTTTTTCGAGAGCGGAGCGGTCAGCGAACAGGCATTCTTCAAGGACGGACTGCTGGAGGGAGAGTTCCTGCGTTTCTTTCCTTCCGGCAAGCCGATGCAGCGCGGCGTCTATCACCAGGGCGTCCTGGTGGAGCCGCTGCGGACCTTCTCGGAGAGCGGGAAGGAAACCGGCGCGATCCCGGCGCCGAAGCCGCCGGGGCGATAGCGTCGGGCGGTTCGGTCCGGAGATCGACTCTCAAGGGATCATTTCGGTGAACTGGCCGGGCAGCGTGATCTGGATGACGCCCCCGAAGCTGCATATGCATTTCGAACTGTTGTTGAGCGCCGGCATCTTGCCGACCAGAACGGTCGGGCAGCCGGGCACCCAGGGGGCAGCGGTCATCGGCGTGCAGGGCATGGGCGTCAGCACACCGAAAGCCGCCGCGGTCGCGGCGGCCACCGCCGGGTTGGCCATGCTCATGCACATGCCGAACGGCAACACATTGACGAACGGCTTGCTGTCCATGATGTTGGCGGCGGGCACTTTGGAACTCATCACCGCGCTGGCGGGAAGCACCATGAGGCTCGACGGTGCGGCGCCGAAGCTGCACATCGTCATCGCGCCCATGACGGCCTGCATTCCCATGATGCGTCTCCTTTTCCCGTTTCCTGCGGTCCATCCCCGGAATAAAGCCTGGAGTCTGTCCAGTGCCTCTCCAGGCGCCGGACAGCCTCCGATGAGGCACAGGCGTCAGCCGCCGGCCAGCTTGACGATCTGAAGCGTCGTAGAGACGATGGTCTTCAGGGTCGAGCCGATGGTGACGATGGTCTCGAGCGTCTCCTTCGTCACGCCGATCTTCTCCAGCGGCTTGCCGCGCAGATCCTTGTAGCAGACCAGGTGGCCGGTCATCTGATCGTAGAAGACGTCCTTCGTCTTGATACGCGCCTGCAACTCATGAATCTTGTCGAGCGTGAAGGTGACCTTCTCGCCGAGAATCTTGACCAACGCATCGGCCTGCTTGGAGAGCTTCTCCTTCTCCAGCTTCTCGATCTGGGTCATCATCTTCTTGGCCTGATCGTAGAGCTTGTCGGATTGCTCTTCCATCTTGCCGGTCTTGGCGTGGTATTCGAGCAGCAGTTTTTCCATGCCGCCGACCGACTTCACGAACGGCACGCCCAGGATCGCCGCCACCTCGCGCGCGCCGGCCTTGAAATTCAGATCGCCGCTGCTGTAGGCCGACGCCAGCGTGTCGTCGGTCTTGCGGATGTCGGTTTCCGCCTTCTCGATGTCGCGGGCGAAATTGTGAATGGCGAGCGCCATGGTGACCGCGGTCTTGCCGATGCTGGCGACGGTCGTGCAGATGCCGATGATCGCCATCGGGGTGGCGCCGCCCGCCGTCACCGCCGCGACACCGACGCTGACGCCGGCCGACACGGTGCTGGCAAGGATGCTGATCGACCCCAGCACCATGCTCTTGGCGAACTTCAGCTTGAACGACTTCAGATCGGACTTCTTGCTGGCATAGGCGTCCCATGCCTTTTCCACCGCCTTCAGCGCCAGCCCCGACTGTGCCTCGGTGAACTGCTTGCACATGACGTTGATGGTCTTCTCGCGCTCGGCCAGTTCCTTCTCGCTGGCCGGCGGCTTCTTGCCAAGGTTGGCGTCGAAGTCCTGGAGAGCCCCCTGGATGTCCTTCTTGGACTTGTTGAGCTGCTCATAGGCCGCTTCGATCAGCTTCTGGACAATGATCTTGTCCTTGTCGATGGCCTTCTGGAGATCTTTCGGAACCTCCTTCAGATCCACCTTCGCGACCATGGCAGGCACCTTCATGTGCTTGGTCTTGAGCCCTGCGGAAAAATCCATCTCGGCGATCTGAATGCCGGCCATCGGGTGCTCTCCAGTGTTGGTCCGTTTCTCCCGCCTCAGTATCCACACTGGCAGCGCCACTTCGACCGGGACTTGCTCCGAACTGGACTGTTGGATAATCCATTTCCGGAACAATCGACCGCTGCAAGGTAACGGTTCAAAGAAAATTTGAGCGTAATTGATGATTGCGCCTGCGGCCACTTCGAAAATGAAGGACGGCTCTCCGCACGGATTGCGACCGGCCGCCTCCGTTACCGAGGCTCGTCTTCGGTCGAAAGCCCGCCCGCCAATCAGGATTTCCTGCCTGCGTTCGCTTGGCGCAGCCGATCAGCGCGCCCGTGCGGAGAGGGCGATGCCGCCGCCGATCAGCGCCACGCTCAGCAGCACGCCCAAACTCAGCGGTTCGCTGTCGACGAGCGCGCTCAACAGCAGAGCCGTGACCGGCACCAGACAGACGATCTGCCCGGCTTGGCTGGCCGGCATCACCGACAGCGCCTTGCTCCACCACCAATAGCAAAGCCCGGTGGCGATCAGGCAATTGTAGGCGATGACCGCCAACAGCGAACCCGACCAGTTGATCGGGTGCGCCGTTTCGGCGAACAGCGCCAGAGGCACCATCACCGCCGCGCTGGCGGCGACCTGCCAGAAGATCTGGGTCCAGAACGGCGTGCGCCACAGCCGTCGGCGGTAGAGCGTCGCCCCCAATGCCCAACTGATCGCGCAACCGATCAGGAAGCCGTTGCCGATCAGCGCGTTGATATCGTTCCAGTTCACCAGCGCCGGGTTGAAGAAGACGACCACCCCGGCGAAGGTCAGCAGCGCCGCCGCGGCTTGCCGCTTGGAGATGCGCTCGCCAAGCAGCAGCAGGCCGAGCGGCAGCGTCCACATCTGCATGGTGTAGGCAAGCACAGACGCCCGCCCCGGCGAGACGAACTGCAACCCGATGTTGCTCAGCCCCATCATGCCGCCGACCTGCAGCAGGCCGACGACCGCGATCATCAGCCGCTCGCCGCGGTGGGGCAGTAAGGGAAAGCGCAACAGCGGCGCCAGCAATGCCAGGCTTACTATGGTGCCGACCAGCCGAACGGCGCAGAAGGCGAGCGGTCCGATGTCGAGCAGCGCCAGCTTCATCAGCGGCCAGTTGGCGCCCCAGAACAGGACGACCCCGGCAAGTTGCAAATAGATCCTCGGGCCGGGTTCCGTCCCGGCTGCCGTCTGAAGGGCCGTCCCGTTTCGCCTGCCGCCCACCGTTTCGTCCATCATGACCGGCCGCCCTCTTTAGGTTGCAGAGCATGCTAATTCGGTAGACTGACAATCAGCCCTGCATTCCTCTGGCGGCAGCCGTGCGTCGACGTTTCATGTTTCCAGCCAGAGCCTGACACCGGAGTAAGCGCGGCCCGAACGGCGAAACGCCCCGTCTCATTCGAGGCGGGGCGTTTCCGATCAGTGCGAAGATGCAAGCGTTTGTGCTTTGGCTTTGAGCGTCTCTTGTGCCTGAGCGACCTGGCGGCGACCTACTCTCCCACGTCTTAAGACGCAGTACCATTGGCGCGGAGGCTTTTCACGGCCGAGTTCGGGATGGGATCGGGTGTTTGACACCTCGCCATGACCACCAGGTCACCGAGGCACAAGACCGACGCATCGTTACCGAAAGCGCATATGCTTGTTCGTGCAAGTGATTTGAGGATGTATCGAACGGCGATGCGCTGGTCAAGCACTGCTTGGAGCAGGCTTGCTGCTGCGCATGGCGCGGTTAGTGGTGTCGAGATCAAGCCGATCGAGCGATTAGTAAGGCTTAGCTTCAGGCATTGCTGCCCGTCCACATGCCTCCTATCGACGTGATGGTCTGTCACGGCTCTCAAGGGAGCTCTGGTTTAGAGGTGGGTTTCCCGCTTAGATGCTTTCAGCGGTTATCCCGTCCATACTTAGCTACCCGGCCATGCCACTGGCGTGACAACCGGTGCACCAGAGGTATGTCCATCCCGGTCCTCTCGTACTAGGGACAGATCCTCGCAAAACTCCGACACCCACGGCAGATAGGGACCGAACTGTCTCACGACGTTCTAAACCCAGCTCACGTACCACTTTAATCGGCGAACAGCCGAACCCTTGGGACCTGCTCCAGCCCCAGGATGTGATGAGCCGACATCGAGGTGCCAAACGACTCCGTCGATATGGACTCTTGGGAGTCATCAGCCTGTTATCCCCGGCGTACCTTTTATCCGTTGAGCGATGGCCCGTCCACGTGGAGCCACCGGATCACTATGGCCGACTTTCGTCTCTGCTCGACTTGTCAGTCTTGCAGTCAGGCGGGCTTATGCCATTGCACTCGTCGAGCGATTTCCGACCGCTCTGAGCCCACCATCGCGCGCCTCCGTTACACTTTGGGAGGCGACCGCCCCAGTCAAACTACCCGCCATGCAGGGTCCCGGACCCGGATAACGGGCCACGGTTAGATGCCAGAGACTTCAAGGGTGGTATTTCAAGGTTGGCTCCACACGAGCTGGCGCCCATGTTTCCAAGCCTCCCACCTATCCTACACATGAAGTCCCTAGCACCACTGCAAAGCTGTAGTAAAGGTGCACGGGGTCTTTCCGTCTGACCGCGGGAACTCCGCATCTTCACGGAGAGTTCAATTTCGCTGAGTTGGTGTTGGAGACAGCGGGGAAGTCGTTACGCCATTCGTGCAGGTCGGAACTTACCCGACAAGGAATTTCGCTACCTTAGGACCGTTATAGTTACGGCCGCCGTTTACCGGGGCTTCAATTCAGAGCTTGCACTCCTCCTCTTAACCTTCCGGCACCGGGCAGGCGTCAGACCCTATACGTCGCCTTGTGTGGCTTCGCAGAGCCCTGTGTTTTTAGTAAACAGTCGCTACCCCCTGGTCTGTGCCCCCCGCCATGGCTTGCGCCACAACGGGGCCCTCTTCTTCCGAAGTTACGAGGGCAATTTGCCGAGTTCCTTCAACACCATTCTCTCAAGCGCCTGGGTATACTCTACCAGTCCACCTGTGTCGGTTTGGGGTACGGTCTGTAAGGCGGGGCTATTTCCTGGAACCGGTCCACAGCACGATCAATCCGATAAGATCGTACACGCTTTCCAATCCGTCACCTCCGCCAGGCCCACGAATATTAACGTGGTTCCCATCGACTACGCCTTTCGGCCTCGCCTTAGGGGCCGGCTCACCCTGCGTGGATTAACCTTGCGCAGGAACCCTTGGACTTTCGGCGACAGTGTTTCTCACACTGTTTGTCGCTACTCATGTCAGCATTCTCACTTCCGATACCTCCAGGCGGCCTCACGGACACCCTTCGCAGGCTTACGGAACGCTCCGCTACCACGCGATCAAAGATCGCATCCGCAGCTTCGGTACACGGCTTGAGCCCCGATACATTTTCGGCGCAGGCCGGCTTAACTAGACCAGTGAGCTATTACGCTTTCTTTAAAGGATGGCTGCTTCTAAGCCAACCTCCTGGTTGTCATGGCCTTCCCACATCCTTTCCCACTTAGCCGTGATTTGGGGACCTTAGCTGGCGGTCTGGGCTGTTTCCCTCTCGACGATGGACCTTAGCACCCACCGTCTGTCTGCCGGACTGCACTCTGCGGTATTCGGAGTTTGGTTAGGTTTGGTAAGGCTCGCGCCCCCCTAGCCCATCCAGTGCTCTACCCCCGCAGGTGATATCCGACGCGCTACCTAAATAGCTTTCGCGGAGAACCAGCTATTTCCTGATTTGATTGGCCTTTCACCCCTAGCCACAGGTCATCTCCGACTTTTTCAACAGGCGTGAGTTCGGTCCTCCAGTGCGTGTTACCGCACCTTCAACCTGCCCATGGCTAGATCATCAGGTTTCGGGTCTAAAGCATGCAACTCGGTCGCCCTATTCAGACTCGCTTTCGCTGCGCCTCCACCTACCGGCTTAAGCTCGCTGCATACTCTAAGTCGCTGACCCATTATACAAAAGGTACGCCGTCACCCCGCAAGGAGGCTCCGACTGCTTGTAGGCATCCGGTTTCAGGAACTGTTTCACTCCCCTTGTCGGGGTGCTTTTCACCTTTCCCTCACGGTACTGGTGCACTATCGGTCACTGAGGAGTACTTAGGCTTGGAGGGTGGTCCCCCCACGTTCAGACAGGGTTTCACGTGCCCCGCCCTACTCGAGCATCCGATCCGGTTTATCCGTACGGGGCTATCACCCGCTATGGCCCGACTTTCCAGACGGTTCCGGTTATGTAGATCGAATGACTGGCCTGGTCCGCGTTCGCTCGCCACTACTAGCGGAGTCTCGGTTGATGTCCTTTCCTCCGGCTACTTAGATGTTTCAGTTCGCCGGGTTCGCTTCCCATACCTATGGATTCAGCATGGGATACCGCTTGCGCGGTGGGTTTCCCCATTCGGAAATTCACGGATCAAAGCCTGCTCGCGGCTCCCCGTGACTTATCGCAACGTGCTACGTCCTTCATCGCCTCTCAGTGCCAAGGCATCCACCAGATGCCCTTCAGACGCTTGATCTCAACTCCAACGAA